>NZ_AOGW02000006.1 GCF_000332495.1 Leptospira terpstrae serovar Hualin str. LT 11-33 = ATCC 700639
ACGCACAGAGTGATGCTAGGAGTTTTCTTGCTCCCCACCTGGGATGGTCTTTTCTCTCTTGTAAAATTAGTTCAATGATTTTCTTTCGAGTTTGGTGTGGATGGTATTTCGGTCTTCGGCTTTTGTCTTTTAACCCATCGATCCCATATAGTTTGTATTGCTTTAAATATTTATACCCCGTCACTCTACTGATATTGAATTCATGACAAAGGTCAGTGAGAGACCACCCACCACGTTTCCAAGCGACAACAAATTTCATTCTTTCTTCAAACACGTTTGTCTCCTTCCAAGCCATGACACACTCCTGGTGTGTACATCGTGTTCTGAATCGAAGAATTAAATTCTTGTTTGTAAAGGATGTTGTGAGATCAATTTGTAAGGGATGAAACTAGTACAGACCCCATCCTGATTGGGGGAAGTCGGGTATACTTTGCTATGGCAAGAGATGGAGTGTTTCTACCCTCTTTTTCCAAAATCCATCCCAAATGGCATAGTCCCTATGTTTCTATATTTTTTCAGGCCTTTGTAGCGATTCTTTTTTTGTTTGTGAAAGAAATCGAAGCACTACTTTATATGATCACTTGTTCCATTCTCATTTTGTCTTGTCTTACAGCGGCGACACCGTTTCGATTTGAAAAGATGGGAATGAAATCCGATTACAAAATCCCTTTGTATCCTTTGCCTATTTTTCTTTATATTTTTGCAAACATTGCCGTTATGACCATTCTCTTTATTGAAAAACCAATCACTGCAGGATGGGGACTGATGATCACTCTCATTGCCCTTCCTGTGTATTACGGATTTCGATTAGATCAAAAGATGGTCAAAGTAAAAAAATAAAATTAGAAATTAAGAAATCTGAAGTTAAGATAATAAGAATCTGAAGATTAAAAACTAAAAAACATTCGTTTTATTCTACTAATAGATTCTAAGATTATATTTTATAATCACAACCTTTATGCGATTGCCATAAAGGTTCTACCAATGATAGGCATTACATCGTCTTTAGCCAAAACCCAAACCACATCCCCGCCTTTTACTTGGGTGTTTCCTGAAGGAATCAAAAACTGTTCCCCCCGAGCAATGAGTAGGATATGAGATTGTTCAGGAAGTTTAATTTCAAACAATGCTTTGTCCACCACACTGGAGTTATAGGGAACAATTAACTCTTGCAAGGTCATACCTGGGAACTCGATGTTATCAAAGTCCGTGGGATGATAAATTTTACGATCAGGATCTTTTTTTAATATTCCTAACCATTGTGCCACTTTGGGAATGAGAGATCCTTGGATGAGTAAGGATACAAGAACTACAAAGAATACAATATGGAAAAGTAAATCTCCCCAAACAAGACCTTGGGCAATCGGGAATGTGGCAAGGATGATGGGGGAGGCACCGCGAAGTCCCACCCAAGAAATGAACAACTTTTCTCTGACAGGTAAGTTCACACGGAATAAGGAAATAAAAACTGCCAATGGTCTTGCAAAGAGGATTAGTAATACCCCAATCAAAAGTCCCGGGACCCAAATATTGGCCATTCGTGTGGGATAAACCAACAACCCGAAACAAAGGAACATTCCAATTTGCAAAATCCAAACATATCCATTGAGAAAACGAAAGATGGATTTTTTATGAATGAATTTGTTTCTTCCAACAATGATGCCTGCAATGTAAACGGCTAAAAATCCATTGCCTTGAAAGACAGTAGTCACTGCATAAATGAAAGGAACGGATGCGGTGATAAAAACTAAATATAGACCGTCATACCCCAGTTTGACGGAGTTCATCAAATAGAGAATGAGAATCCCCAAACTGTACCCCATCATCATCCCTACAAGGACTTGCATTACAAAAAATCGAAAGAACTGGAATCCACTAAAGCTAGCATCGGCACTGAGTAGATTCATAAAGATGGTGGTGAGTAAAACTCCCACTGCATCATTAGATCCAGATTCAAATTCAATGATCTTTTTTAAATGAACTGGTAAGTCCGTAGAGTCTGTCTTAAAAATATTAAAAACAGAAGCTGCATCTGTGGCACTGACAATGGATCCGAGTAAAAAGGATTCCATAAATCCAAGCACAGGAAATAAATAATGAATGACCACACCTAAAATGAGTGCGGTAAGGACCGTTCCAATGATAGAGAGGCGAATCCCTACAGCTAGAAAGTTTTTTAAACTATCCCACTCACTTTCAAGTCCACCTAAAAATAAAATATAAATCAGTGCAAAAATACCTATGGACTGAGCCAAACTATAATCGCTAAAATCAATCCCTCCAGGACCATCAGCACCAGCTAACATACCAAAGGTTAAGAAAATAAGAAGAATAGGAAATCCAAAACGGAAGAATAGTTTACTCGATAAAATGGAAAATAGAATGAGTGTAGAGATGACTAGAGCTTGTAAGGTAAAACTATCGATCATGTTTATTCCTTAGACGATCTCGAACGACTATCGTTTAGAAGAAAGTATCTCTAAAGCCTTTGCTTTTAGGATGGGATGGACAACGAAGTCTTCTGGATTGAGCGGAGTGGATGATTTGTTATGAGATGCATCCATTTGATTTGCAGATTCAGGTTGTTTCCACTTGTCACGACCAAGCCATACAGAAAGTGCATAGACCATTCGTTGGAAAATTTCGTCCACCTTGTCCTGTCTACCTGCTTTTTTATAGTATCCAAAGGCCAACATAGGAAGTTTCCTATCGTACATAAAATGGTCACCCAAACGAATGAGACCATCTTTGTAATCGGTTTTTAGAAAGAGTTCACGAGCTTTCCGAATATCGCCTGCGTTGAAGGCGGTATTTGCTTCGCGAATGAGTTGTGCTCTTTCCTTGGAGTCCATACAAAGAGTATCGAACCAAATTCCGAAATTGACAACTGAAAATTGTCTAAAAGAATGCAATAACCAGGAGAGAAATATATGTTGGAAGTAGGCAAAAAAGCCCCCAATTTTACAAGTAGCAACCAAAATGGCGAAAAAGTAAAACTCGCAGACCTAACAGGAAAAAATGGGATCGTTGTTTATTTTTATCCCAGAGACATGACACCAGGATGCACAACAGAAGCTTGTGACTTCCGAGATAATTTTGCTAGGCTCAAAAAATTTGGATTCAATGTGATTGGTATCTCCAAAGACAATCCCAAATCTCATACTAAGTTCATCGAAAAACAAGAAATCAACTTTGACTTAATCTCGGATGAAACGGGTGAAATTTGTGAAGCCTATGGCGTTTGGAGAGAAAAAGTATTTATGGGAAGGAAGGGAATGGGAATCGTCAGATCCACCTTCCTTTTAGACAGTTCTCTCAAAATCAAAAAAATCTATGACAGCGTGAAGGTAAAAGGACACGTTGAAGAAATCATCAAAGACATTCAGGAAATCCAAGGGAAATGAAAATAGAAATCTCTCCACTACAAATCCAAATCGGTGCCCCAAAATCCGGCTCTTATTACAAACTCATTCCTATCTTCCAAGAGGATGTGAAAGAAGAATTGGGGAAAAAATTCCCGGTCCAAATAGAAACAAAAGTTTTTTCTGGAGAATTAGGAAAAGAATTTCGAGACGAATCCGAACAGAGCATCTATCTTGGATTAGGTGAAAAGGAAAAACTAAATTTCAGAAAGTTCATCTCTCAGTTTTTTAAATACGGCGAAAAAATATTAAGTTATGATGGAATGGGCCTTGAAATCATCATTTCAAAATCTCTTTCTAAAAAATTCTCTGCGGACCGAATCGCATACCAAATTGCCAATACACTTTTTATCGGTAGTTATCCGGTCTCTGTTTTACAAACAAAGAAAAAAGAAAAGAAGAAAGTGGGAGCAGTATATTTAAAATTTGAAGATAAAACGGTAGTTAGTTTAGCAGAATCTGGTTTATCAAAAAGTAAAATTGTCGCAAAACACGTCAATGGTGCTCGCCATATAGCGCACCTTCCTGCAAACTACTTCACTCCTGATGACTTTGTTTCTCGTTCTAAAGAAATTGCAAAAGAGTACAAACTGTCCATTAAGGTTTGGAACGAACCGCAATTGAAAAAAGAAGGTCTTGGTGGGATCCTAGCTGTAGCACGCGGATCGGAACTCCAAGGAAAAATGGTTATTTTGGAATACAAACCAGCCAAAGCCAAAAAGAAATTTGCCATTGTAGGAAAAGGTTTAACTTTTGATACCGGCGGAATTTCACTCAAACCCCCTGGGGAAATGCATGAAATGAAGTATGATATGTGCGGGGCTGCAGCCACCATACACGCGATTGGTGCCATTGCTGCACTTCAACTTCCGATCCATATTGTTGCGGCCATTGGTGTGGCAGAAAATATGCCAGATGGGAAAGCAATCAAACCTGGTGATGTGTATACTGCTTATAATGGAACTACAGTAGAAGTACAAAACACAGATGCCGAAGGAAGGCTTGTACTTGGGGACGTTTTATCCTATGTTTCCAAAAACTACAAACCAGACTACATGGTGGATCTCGCAACTCTCACAGGGGCTGTCATCATTGCCCTTGGTCATGAAGCAGCGGCCGTCCTTACTAATTCAGATCCGTTACGCGAAGCACTCTTTAAGGCTTCTGAAACATCGGATGACAGGGTTTGGGAACTTCCTCTTTGGGAAGAATACGGCGAAGATTTGAAATCAGACATTGCTGATTTGAAAAACATCACTGGTGGGGGGAAAGGGGCAGGAACCATTTCTGCAGGAATTTTTCTTTCCAAGTTTGTGGATGAATCCATCAATTGGGCTCATATTGACATTGCCGGTGCTGCTTGGAGAAAGAAAAAATCGGGAACACAATTCCACGGTCCTACTGGATATGGAGTGCGACTGTTAGTTGACTTAGCAAACGAGTTAGCGAAAAAGTAAAACAAGTTAAAAAAAAAACGGTGGAGGGTTTTCAATCTCCACCGTAATTATCGAATTTTAAGTTTTAATAAAACTATACTGTGCTTTATTTGGAATGTTTACTCAGAGCGATTTGATTCACATTATACATTAAGATCACGGTAATTAAAATCGCTCCTGCCACTACATACCCTAATGTCTCATACCTTTCCATATAACCGCTAGGAGTTTGTACAACAATGAGTCCTGCTACAGAGGCAGCAATACCTCCGGAAATCTGTTGGACAGAAGAACTAATCGCCATAAAGGCACCTCGATCATGTAAGTCGGGAACTGCCGAAGTCAATGCATTGGCAGAAATCATTCGTGCAGCAACAAATACAAAAAGAATGGAATTGATAAAAATAACCATTGGTAAAGGTGTGACTTGCATTTTTGTGTAATAAATGATGATCACTGCAGCAAGGAATGATGCAATGACAAACATCTTGTATTTGCCTATCCAATCACTCAATCTACCCATAAGTGGACCACCTAACATAGATACAACTCCTGTAACCATATAAACTAAAGGTAAATCTTCTAATTTTACCCCAAGATTGTGAACAGAAAACGCTGAACCAAATGGCATCAGCATAAAACCACCGGTTGCCAGTAAGGTCGTTGCAATATACGCCGGAAAATATTTAGGTTCTGTGAGTGTTTTCACAAGATGCATAAAAGCATGTCTTTCTGTTTTGTTATCAAGATGAGTTGTGAGAGGTTTTAAAAAGAAAAAAATCAGAAACCCTACAGTTCCACTGATCCCTGCTATCATTAAAAAAGGAGACTGCCATCCCCATAAATTAGAGATAAAGATACCAATGGGTAGTCCAAAAACTTGACTTGCAGCAAAGGCTGTCATAATAAAACCCATAACCCGGCCTCTTACTTGAAGAGGAAATAAGTCGGCAACAATGGCAAAGGATATAGAGGAAAGAACCCCTGCGAAAACTCCCGTTAAGATTCTTGCCCCAAATAAAAAGATGTAATTAGTTGCGATTCCGCAGAGAAAGGTAGCTACCACAAAACCTATGTAAAAAAATAGTAACATCTTTTTGCGATCAAAACGATCGGCAAAACCTGCGGCAATGATTCCGGAGATCCCAGCACTGAATGCATAAGCCGAAACGACAAACCCAAACTGTTGTGTTGAAATTTGTAATTCTTTCATGACCAAAACTCCTAGCGGAGAAAGTATCATAAAATCTAGGACAACGGTGAATTGTAAAAAAGCCAGTAAACCAACTACAAAAACATGATATGTAGAGAACTTAAAATCCATTCTATTTCCTTATTCTGATCTATTCGCCAATCTTAATGATATTCTGCAAACTAAAGTTCTTTGTCCAAAATTTCTTTGAGCTTTAAATATTGGGAATTTTCAGGGGAAGTGGTCCCGAGTCTTTCCAGAATTTTACGAGCCCGTTCTTTGTTTTTCAAAAGTCTGTAACATTCTACTAAATTGATTAAATTCCTGATATGTTTCGGATCCCTCGCACGTAACCTCTCTCCAATCTCTACAGCCTTACGTACATTTTTTGATTTTCTATATGCATAACTCAATTGTAAAAGAATTTCATTGTCTGTTACAAAATAGGGGAAAATGGATTCTAAAGATTCTACAGCGGAATCAAATCGTTTCAATAAAAGTGAAATGCGAGACTTTTCTCGAAGTAAATTGATTCGAACATCATCTTCCAGATTTTCATTGGTTAACATTCGTTCTATGGTTTTATAGGTTTCTTCAGCATTCCCTGATTCCAAGACCGATTGGAGTTCGGAATATAAAAAATGATCTGTTCCGACAGAATTAAGTGAAGAAGAACTCATTCTTTTGGCTGAACCCATCCATTCCAAACGTAACAAAGTTAGGTCATCAGAAAAACTTCCTATAGACTGCAGGTTCATTACAATTTGTTCCAATTCTCCTTTCGACTCGCCAACCACTTGTAAAAATTTGGTTTCATCTTCATTCATCACACGTGATCCATCAGATCCCGTTTCTAAAATCAAATCATCACGACCATCCGAACCAATAAAAAGAACATCCCCCTGTTCCAAAACAAAGACTCGAATGCGAACTTGTCCCGCCATCCCTTTGGTTCCAATCTTTCGAAGTTCCAACTCATCTTCAATAAAAGAAGCAACACCATCCCTATACAAAACAGTCCAAGGATGTTCAGCATTGAGATAATACAAAACTCCCGTTTCTTCTTCCACAAGTCCCAGGACAACGGAAACGAGCATGGATCCATCAAAGGATTCAAATATAGTTTGGAGTTCGTAAAAACATTCTTTCATCCATCGTTCTGGAGACTTAGATTGACTTTCCAATAAAAGCTGTGTGCGTTTAATAAAGGATAAAAAAACAACACCTAACACAAGGGCACCACCGGCACCTTGGATGGATTTCCCCATCGCATCTCCGTTAATAAATACGAAGTACTTTTTACCATTCAAAACAATGTCATCACAGATGATTAGGTCTCCGCCAATTTCTTTAATTTTTCCTTTGAACTCGAATTCCTTCTTTTGTTTAGTATAAGATTGGATCCCAATCATTTTGGAATGGGATTTTTTTGAATCGTTTAGTGGATCAAGGAGTAACGAAGTTAAAAAATAATCTCCATCTTGTTGGATTTTTAATTCCTGAACCCTAGTGAGAGTTTCTTGCAATTCATTTGTTCTTTGAACTACCTTTCTTTCTAAGTTGGCATTCAATTCTTCTACTTGTTTATGCACCCGCAAAAACCGATTTGCCAACACAACGGCAATCCCGAGCACAAAAAACAAAAAGCCAAACCTAGATAAATTTAAATTTTGGATGGGGATCATGCCCGAAGCACCCAAAATATCCCAAATGGCCGTAAACATCAAAAAGAATATTCCAATTAACAAACGCTTGGCGTCTTTATTGTTTTTCATCACTGCACGTACAGTGATATAAAACAAAACTACACTAAATGCCAAAACAGATCCTTGCCAAACCCGCAAAAGAATCACGGAACTTGCCCGATTCACAAAAAATTGTAAAACCGCCAAAAATAGGCTAAATCCAAAATACCCTTTTGTAATGGGACTGATTCGTTTACGAAAAAAAGAATCAACGAATAACAAAAGCCAGGTGGGTGTCAAAAACACGATAAAGTATTCTATTTTTGTTGTGGTAAAAGGGTCCACCTCCCACCTGTAAATGGCTTGGGATCTAAAATACATATAAGCGGATAAAAATACAGCGAAGAGTGCAAAGTAAAGATTGTATGTTTCATTTCGTCGTTTCCAATAAAACAAACCATGGTAAATTCCAACAAAAAAGTATAAAAATAACAACATAAAGGTTGCATATTCATCCTCAACTTTTTCTAGTACCGTATAACGATCTATAGATGTAACGTAATCATTAAATACTTTATAAAAATTTAATTCTTCTCCTGGTTCTGACGCAAGAAGAACTCGAATTTCATTTTTTCCAACTCGTAATAAATTCCGAGACAGTTTGATGAGGATATTTCTTTTGTACCCACTTTCAGTGATATGATCTTTTTCTAAAATCCCACTTTTCGAAACCAACTCTCCATTTATGTACACTTTGTACACATTGGAAAGATAGGGAATGTGTAAGGCAAAAGAATCCGATTCCGTTTCCTTAAAATCGATTTCTGATAAAAGAAATGGTTTTACCATTGTGATTTGTTGCAATTTCCCATCGGGAAATTCCAACTGTGATTTGATAGATACAAGAGGAAGAGATTCTAAAGGAATCCAACCAGTGCCTGTAGGAACTTCCGATTCCCACCAACCTTTTTTGACATTCCAGTTTTTTGTAAGATCCACTGGCAATGCCCAAAGAGAGATGGGAAAATAAAGAAAGAGAAGAAAGGCAATTCTGAAAAATTTCATAATGTAAAAGTTTGAAAATCTAAGAATACGCCATAGGTTTCTTCAAAAAGATCTTTTTTTTCTGCCACAGACCAAATTTCTAAATTAGGATCTTCTCCTTTTTTATGATACAATCTACAGACAACTTTTCCTTTTTCAACTACTGCATCCAATCTTTCGATGATAGATTTTTCCGATCGGTCAAGTCCATCGCCAATGCGCAGAAAGGAAGCTAATTTCTTTACTAGGAGTTGGTCTTCTACTCGTAAGGCTTTGAACTCTTCATGTTTTCCTTTAGGGCCACCCTTCCTATGATAACGGGCAAGGAGAGCAATGATTTCTATTTCTGCATTGGAAAAGCCGACCATGGCTTCTGAGTTTTTGATGATATAATAACTATGTTTATGGTAGTTGTGGTGAGAGATACATAAGCCTACTTGGTGCAAATAACAAGCTGTCTCCAAATAATCGCGTTCCAAATTTCCTAATTTGTGTAAATCTTTCAAATCATCAAACATCTGCAAGGTGATCTTTGCCACAGCTTCTGCATGTTTTTTTCCGGCTGGATATAGATTAGCAACAGTTTTGATGGCTTTTTCTCGAATATTATCCAAGGGAGGAAGGGAGGAATCCGTATGTCTGTACCAAGATTCAATCGTATCATAGACAATACCCTCTCGAAGCGCAAAATCACTTACTGTAATGGAAGGGGCTTTGATCCTTTGTAAAACCTCATCCAATACTAAAACTCCACCCACAATGATATCTCCCCTTTTGGCATCAAGGCCAGGGATTTTTAATCTTTTCTTAAGACTATCAGCATCTAACACTTGTTTGCGGGCTTCTTTAAACTGATCGATCGTAATTTCTGTTCCGTTCAATCTGTCCCGTTTTTCCATCTTTTTTTCTAGGACAATCGAGGCAACGGAGGATATAGTTCCAGAACTTCCCACAACCATAAACGGTTTCCAAGTTTCAATTTGTGGTAAAAAAGCAGATAACACTGATTCAATATGAATCCGACATTTTTGCATATCGGTGGCATTCAATGGATCCTTCTTTAGATACTTTTCTGTTAACCGAATGGCCCCGAGTTTTAAACTAGTGGAAAAAAGAATCTCTCCCTTTTCTCCAATAAGGAGTTCTGTACTCCCTCCCCCGATGTCGATGAGAAGGATTCGTTTGTCAAAGACAGGTAGGCCTTGCAAAATCCCTAAATAAATGAGGCGTGCTTCCTCATTTCCGGAGATGACTTGGATTTGGATTCCCGTCTCCTTCTCTGCTCGGTCGAGAAATACTTGGCGGTTCTCAGCTTCTCTGAGGGCACTTGTGGCAACGGCTCGGATTTCGGCCTTATAAGAGTCAGCAAGGGACTGAAACCGCTTGAGACAAGCGATCCCTCTCTCTATAGCATCTTCCTGAATGACCGCATAATCACTGCTACCACTACCTAGTCTTACCGATTCCTTTTCTTTGGTCAGATATTCAAGTGTACCATCCGGTCTTAGTTTTACGACGACGATATGGAAAGAATTTGTGCCTAAATCAATGGCAGCGAGTATCTTTTCCGTGCGAAATGCAGGATTGGGTTTTCTTAAAATTTGTGAGAAAGGAAGCATTTTGTATCTAACTAGCGTACCGAAAATTTTTACGGTTGAAAGCAAAAACCAGCCGAAAATTATGGGGAACGGGTAGAATTATATTATTTTGGTGTTAACCCACCTGAAATTCCCCCTTTCGTACTTCTTTCACCAGGATCTGATATGATATTTGATAACCTCTATGGACTTTTCTCGAACGATATGGGAATCGATTTGGGAACCGCGAACACCCTCGTGCATGTGAAAGGACAAGGGATCGTCCTATCAGAACCGTCGGTCGTGGCAGTCCAGGCCTCTACTGGCCGAGTCCTTGCCGTTGGCCAAGAAGCCAAACGAATGCTAGGAAGAACTCCTGGGGACATCGTAGCCATCCGCCCCATGAAAGACGGAGTCATCGCCGACTTCGAAACTGTAGAAAAGATGATTCGTTACTTCATCGCTAAAGTTCACAACCGCACTACTTTTGTAAAACCACGCATCGTTATCGGAGTTCCTTCCGGAATTACCGAAGTAGAAAGACGTGCCGTCCGGGAGTCCGCTGAACAAGCGGGTGCTCGCGAAATCTTCCTCATCGAAGAAGCTCTTGCCGCAGCCATTGGCGCGAACATCCCCATCCATGAACCAGCAGGGAACATGATCGTTGATATCGGTGGGGGAACCACAGAAATCGCGGTGATCTCTCTTGGAGGTATGGTGATCGCCGAGTCCATCCGCACAGGTGGGGACGAATTTGATGAAGCCATCGTAAAATACCTTCGTAACCAATACAACCTAGTCGTCGGAGAAAGAACTGCCGAGGACATCAAACTTACCATCGGAAATGCCTTTGCTGACAAACGTGTCGACACCATGGAAGTGAAAGGCCGTGATGCCATCTCTGGTCTTCCGCGCACCCTGGAACTTGACTCGAACGAAATCCGTAAAGCTCTCAAAGAACCAACAGACGAAATCCTAGACGGAATCAAATCCGTACTCGAGCGCACTCCTCCAGAACTGGCAGCTGACATCGTGGAACGAGGAATCGTTCTCACAGGTGGTGGTTGCCTCCTTCGTGGTCTCGAACACTACCTCACCAAAGAAACCGGAGTTCCGGTATTCCGTGCCGAAAACCCACTGACTTGTGTGGTACTCGGAACGGGACGTTACTTGGATGAATTGAAATACATCAAACCAGGAATCCGATAAACATCGGTTACATGGTTAGGTGAAAAAAGGGGAACTTTGGTTCCCCTTTTTTTTTAAACTGCGGCAACTGAGTTGGATACGATTCCAAATACTTTACAAAATTCTGCGTTACCATCGATCGTAACATCAGTCAACTTCTGATTCATCACCCTGATTTCGGAAAGATCAACATTTTTGATCGTCACTCGTTTCCAATCACATTCTCCAAAAAGGGCTTTGTTTAGTTTTACATTTTCAAACTTTACTTGTTCGAATCCTACTTTTCTCCATCCTTCACTTGCGGTAAAAAGCACATCACTCAGTCTACAATTTTCAAAGGATGTATGATCCAACCGCATAAACCGAGCAACAAGTTGATCTGTTGTAGTGTTCATAAATCGAATGTGTTGGAGCCTTGATGCTTGAAGTTCCATCCCTTTAAGTGTAGAAGTAGATACTTCTAAATGACTCAACTGCGCACCCTCAAAAGAACATGCTGATAGATCTGACCGATCACGTATCATTAGGTCTTTTACCGAAGCAGCGGTAAAATGAGAGTTAGTAACGTTTGATGAAGTGATTTCGACTTTTTTTAGGTGGGAGCTATGAACTTCCACTGTATCAAAGTGTCCATCATCGATTTGCCAATGTTCTAGGTTACTCGCAGAGAGTTCACAATTTTGAATTGACCCACGTGTGACTTTGAATGCCTGAAGATTACTTTTACTGATTGTATTTCTCATAAAATCAGAGTCGTCTAGAATCATCTGATCCATAGACGACATACGGATCGTATTATTTTTGAACTGAAAACGATCTCCTTTTGGAATCTGCACACGAGACATGGACATATTATTATCTTTTAAATCGCTCGCGTAGAGCCCTTCTACATCGTTTGAAAACTTAATAAATTGTTCGCCAATAGAACGAAAACTCCATGGTTTCGCTCTATGTTCGTCGGTCTCTTGATTCACTTGGGATAGTTCCGAGATAAGGTCTGCACCTTGTGCTTCAGAGATTTTATTTTCTTTCACCATCTGTAATACTTTTTGAATTTCTTCTTTCATCCGATTCACCTTAATGTTTATTTTTTGGAAGTTTGCGTATTGTCCGCATCGCCTCATCGAAATCAATTTTGCCTTTCGCAAGTTGATCGAGAACCTCATCAGCTCCACCGGTCTTTTTGCTTTTTTGGATTTCTCGATCCGTGGATTTGGTTGTAAGGTCGTCCCCAACAAGTTTGTTTTTTAACAAAGTCAACCGAGCTCGAATCGTCGGATAACTGAGTCCTAGCGAAGATTGCATATCACGGACTCTTCCTTCACTGAGCACAAAAATACGCAGAAAGTGAAGATCATCCGCAGAGAGGGTCGCAAACTCGTTGAGTTGGAATGGTCCTTCGACTCGAATCCCACATCCATCGCAGCCGAGAACCATGGGCCGGAGAGGTTCTTGGCAGGATGGGCAACTCAGACTAGAATCGATTTTTTTTGGATCACCTAAAGGCATAATGAACTCCTACCAACCTTTATGAATGATATATTTAATATTTCAAATCATTTTTTAATATTTTAAACTAAATTTTAACCAGTGCAAATCCATAAATCACCCCGGAATCGTTTCCCTACCAGAGCTTGCGCTGATGAAGTTGGTTTAAAAAGCGATCCGGAAATTCGCGCTGACTTTGTAGGTTCTATTGAATGGGGTTGGGGTAAAACAAGTGGACCTTATAACCCAAATCAAAACTAAAAAGTTTAACTTGGTGAGGAAATAAAACTAATAACTGTTATACGAAAAATATATTATTTAGTGCGCTTCCATTTCTCAAGGTGTAAAGTGAGGAATGTTTGGAAGATGACGATGTTTCCAGATCACTCCATCCACAATGTAATGATGAAAGGTGAATGACATGGCCAAAACAACGGCCATTGGAACCAGTTGGTTTTGGAAGAATCCATCTAAGGTAAATCCTATTTCGGGAAGTAGGTAATACATTGGTAAGGCAAGTGCGATTGTGAAAATAAAATACAGAATGGTATTTCTGAGTCCCCTTTGCGAAAGCCAAGACAAAACTTTTGCCTTCGTATCAATTCCAAAAACAAATCGTTTCTGGTTATAAAACCAAACATAGGCAATGTATTGAACATTATGCCAAACGTTGACAAGTAACCAACCGGAACACAATTCCTCTATCCAAATATAACCCAGATAAAAAACAATAAAATGGGAAATCATAAACAAACTATGACCGAAGGCCAGTTCTTTTCGACGAAACGCAGTGAATCGAGTGTAGGCCCAATACAACCAGAGTGTGATCGTGGCAATACCTACTAAATGAACAAAAAACTTCGGCACCGGAGGAAGCCAAAATTCTTGGAACAAAAATTCATTCGGTCTCTCCGCACAGCGATGCAAAAATCCCCAGATAGGAATCGACCACAACGTCCATTCGGACAATCGTTCTGAATCCCAACTCATACCACCCGCCTGACGACGGTAAGCTTGTGTGATACCCCAACTCTGTCGAACGGTATGGAAAAACTGTCCGATAAAATAAGTAAGATAAATTCCTTTGAGCCCCCAAGTTTTACCGATAGAAAAAAGAACGAAAAATACAATTGGTGGTACAACCCAGATCAATGCTGCGTAACGTTTGCGATCATCAGTGTGAAACAAAAGCCTAGTGTAAGTTGACCATAAATGCTCATACCCAAAAAGCCAACTATGAACGGTTAACATGGGTATAAAAAGTAAAGGCCAGATTACGGTAAGACCCGACATCGTACAAGCAAGTAAGGTGATTCCGAAGATAAAACCAATATCGAAGCGGGAAACTTTAGACAAAACTAAATTCATAGATCAGTTGTTTCCCACTTTTTTCTAATGTTAAGTCACAGCTCCTGGTGGTAACTTCGGTGGAGGAGGAGCCGTGCAGACATTTTTTTCACCATTATTTGTACACTCATGGTGCTTTTGGCATTCGTCGGAAGATTTACACTCTTCACCTACTTTCTTTTTGTTTGGATCAAAAGGAACGTAAACTTCTTTTGCCATATCTGCCGGCACAGCAGTATATACATTAAAAGTAACTAGTGCGAAAGCTGTAGTTAAAATTAAAGCCATAAAGATTTTTTTCATGTTTTGATCTCCATATTGAAAAACATTCGTGTTTTGTGTATTTATCTTAAATGTGTTTTGCCAATCGTTCTGATTGTTTTGAAAGTCCATCCACATTTTCACGCAAGTGGGAAGTATTGGATGCAAGGGAAGAAGCGGATTGTTCGATGGATACCAGTGCTCTCGACATTTCTTGTGTTCCCATTTTTTGTTCTGATGCCACTACTTCCAATTGTTTAGAGAGTGAGAACAATTCCTGAAATGAATCCAAAAATGATTTATGAATGGATGTTTGTTTTTCGACTTTGGTCTTTAAATCCGATAGGTTTGAAACAAGAATTCCAAAACTTTTGTCCTGGACTCCCATTTTTTCTTTTGTTTCCGTCGCCGCAGTATTTCCACTTACAATCTGTTTGGATGCTTGTGTAATGATTTTTGAAATTAAGGAGGCATTTTCTTGGGCGCTATCGGCAAGCTTTGCAACTTCTTGTGCTACCACAGCAAACCCTCTTCCATGTTCACCTGCTCTTGCAGCTTCAATTGAAGCATTTAACGCAAGCAAGTTGGTGCGATCAGCAATATCTCTTAAAATTTGGTTCACCTCTTCCACTTTTTGAAAACTTTCTTTGATTTCTTCAAAATTGGAACTTACTGAATCCATAGCGGTGGTGACTTGAAAACTATACTGTTTGGATTCATCCGTGGTTTGCGCCAAATTGCTTGTTGCTGAATAAACTTCGGACAAAATTTTATCCATCACCGAACTTTCTTGGTTTAAGCCATCTATTCTTGTAAACTGTGATTTTACAAAATCGCTAGCACTGTCCATAGATGCTGCAAGTTCTTCCATCGAGGCACTGATTTCTTCTACACTCGATACTTGTGTTTGGATTTCAGAATTTAAAGAATCCATAAATGTTAACATTTCTTGTACACTTTTGTTTAAGGTCTCTGCTTCTGACTGTATGTTTTGTTTTGTAAGATTTGCTGCTTCTGATTTTTGTCTCGCCTCTTCAGCGGATTTTGTTGCTTCATTACTAGAATTCGACATAAATTTCACAACAGCACTCATCATATGAACACCACAAATCAAAGCAATTGTATTGATTCCGATAAAAGGAATTCCAAATTCGCTTGCGGATGTTGCAATGAACTTGATTTCCGCACCTCCGATTACACCTAAGTAAACGTATAGAAGTAAACTAAAAATGGCAATGTATCCAACTGCCATAGTTAGTCGGTGTGATAATAAAAATCCTGAATAAATCACAACAAAAAGTAGTACCAACATTACAAATGGAAGAGTTGCGATTGAGACTTTTTCTGCTGGAGTTTTTGACATAATGACAACGATGGCAAATACACTCGAGTAGATGATGATATCGAGTAAAATGGAAATGTAAGCAAATTTTAAATAAAATTTTTTCTTTCGGTAAAGCCAGAAAGTATAAACACCATACGATAATACTACAAATTCTAAAGAAGATAGTATGAGGCTCATTGTTTTTTCCGTTGTAGGAATCGCTACCATAAAGAAAATATTGATCGATAACATCACAATCGCAAAAGAAATACGAATCGTGTTCGCTACCATACTTCCTTTTTCTAAGTAGTTTCCATTAACAGATGACATAGGTAAAATCTCCAATATAGAGGACGGTATTTTTCGCAAAATTCGTAAAGAAATATATCGGATTTGATAAATTTGGTAAAGAATCTTTAGTTTGAATTAGGCCAATGGAAGTCAATTTTTTGGGGGCGTTGTTTGGTTTCACAAGAAGCCCAGGAAAACCTTAC
The DNA here is from genome assembly GCF_000332495.1 of Leptospira terpstrae serovar Hualin str. LT 11-33 = ATCC 700639. Taxonomy (NCBI): domain Bacteria; kingdom Pseudomonadati; phylum Spirochaetota; class Leptospiria; order Leptospirales; family Leptospiraceae; genus Leptospira; species Leptospira terpstrae. The sequence continues at coordinate 16,459 of NZ_AOGW02000006.1, forward strand.
GTTTCCTTTAAAGAACCCATTTCACACCAAAACTACTGCTCCACGCAGAGTAAATTATTTAGAGTTCCTCCGTTACCGTAGGCAGAGGTAATCGCAATCGAGCGGCTATCATTCCAAGAGGTAACTCCATAGGTTCCACAGTTTGCAGAGACACTATCCATCCAAGACGAACATGTATGTGTTGTATCGGTCTGCCAATCCCAAGAAGGATTGTTTTTGATCCCTGTCCAAATTCCCGTTGCGGCTGAAATTAAATTCGTTAAATTATTGTTTAATACTCCATTTACATCAGTTATGAAAATAACATTGGATGTATTTGATGCTTGCACATAGCTTGCATTAGGTGAAAATACCCAATCAATATTTTCCGTAACTCCACCAGTAGCGCAGTTAACACTTGTACAGGCTCTGCGATTTACATCATCCACGATCAATGCTTTATAAATACCTGTAGCAGGTTTGTTTGAATCAGATGTACATTTGTTATCTGCACCAACAATGCCTCCCAAATTCGCATTATAGCTAATGGCTGTGACGAACATTTTACACGTTGTGCAGCGAGGAGTGCGCAGCGAATTATCCTGATTTGGGTTTTGCTTAGTCAATTGTAAGATTCCGCATTTATTGGAAACATCAGCTGCATTACACAGCTCTGCTGGTTTACAGTTAAGAAAACACAAAAGGCAGAAACAAAAAAATCCTGTTTTTATTCTCATAACTTTTACTATTCGATTCCCATTTTAACATATTCTATATTTTCCTGTCCTCCGGGGACGGGAATCCGGAGGAAAAGAAATTATCATTCTTTAAGGATTTTTGTCTTGTCTACCAATTTCTGTAATAAAATTTGCCACTATTTAATTCTCTTCCTTTAGCAACACAGATACAACCAGAAAATCAGAAGCTCACAAGGTTCAAAAAGAAAATCCACCCTCTGCAGGTTTTTCCAAGACTTGTAAGTTGTCACATGTTACTCTTCTCCCTATAAAAAAACAAACGGTGGAAAAGATGACAGTTTTAGAATTATTATATCACAATGTACCGATGGATCTTTTTACTTTAAAAGAAAACTGTTCTCTCGTGGAGCAGGCTCAAAATCTGATCGACCAGTGCCATCCAGGTGCAACAAATATGAAAGTTTTGAATCTCACCGCGGAAATTTCCGAAGCCGACATTCCCTACTCTCAAAGCAACAGAGCTCTACACGGATTTATGCACGGAGGTTGTTTCTTTAGTGTCGGTGATACGCTCACTTCGATCATGGCTTTCTTCCATGTGGAAAACGAAAAGGAAAGGACCTTTACGATGGATGCATCCATACGATACTTACGACCCGTAAGAACTGAAACCGTTCGTGCAAAAGCAAGACTCGTTCAAAAGAAAGGAAAACTTTTGGAATATGTCTGCGATTTTTTTAACGAAGAAAATAAAAGAACGGCACAAGCAAAATACAAATATGCAATCGCAGAACCACGTTGATTTTAACGTAATCTGTGCTCTTCGAGGTGCTGTGTTATTCGTTGGACAATTGCAGTATCTTTCAATTCATTCTACGGTTACCTCTGCAACGATCGTTGGCCTTGATACGGAAATCAAAAAACGTGTCAAAGGAAACATAGAATGGATGAGTTCTCGTTGTTTTGTTTTTGATGGAACGTTGAGTCACGAGACAGCTCTCAATGGATCGGTCGGAATTTTATTTGCAGATCCCGGAAGTGAAATCGGCGAAGTTCTCACAATGGAGGCAGGCCCCAATGGACTTTCCTCAAATCCCATTTGGGCGCAAGAATTGATTGTTACTTGTTTTGAAATTCAAAAAGCAAACCCGGAACAATATCCCAATATTCTAAGCCACTCCTTTCCCTTTAACCGACTGACATCTGCCAAAAAAATACAAGACGACGATCGCTTAATTCATGTTTTACGAAGACTCATCAATAGTCCCGAAGAAACCGTAAATGTAGAAGAACTTGCCCATGAAATCGGAATGTCTGAGTCTTGGCTACAACACGAATTTAAGAATGTGGTTGGTCTGCCCATTCGTGCTTTCCGTAAGTGGTTTCGAATCAAAACTGCAGTGATCGCACTGAAAAGAGGTGCCACCCTTGCCGATGCGGCACTGAATGCAGGCTTTTACGACCAAGCACACTTTACCAATGTGTTTCGCGATATCTTTGGAATTTCTCCTTCCATCATATTTAAAAAAGGAGAATCAATCCGCTGGTACATTCAAAACGAACAGATCGACACTATACTCAAAGTTCTTTAAAAATCATAGACTAACATATAAACAATTCCTAATTTTATAGCAAAATAATTGTTAGTATAATTGTTTTGGGGCGCTCATTTCCGGCTATCCGCTCCAATCTTTGCTTACGCAAAGGATTTCCGCTACTATCCGGGGCGCAGAGGAAATGAACACTGTTTCACCATTAAACATTCGTTACAATCTTTTACAAATCTATCATCAATTTTAGTTGTATTTTAAAATATACTAATTCAACTGTAGAATTTAATGATGAAAAAACTAACCTTTATTTTATTGTTTTTGTTAGTTGGTTGCTCAACTTTAGAAGAAAGAGCTGCAAAAGCGAAATTGTCAGGAAAAAATGACTTCGTCTCTTTCAAAATATTAGATATCGACAGAACATCTGGATATAGAATTCAAACGCGAGGTTATTATCCAAACGATAATTCTATTGACGTAGTAAATGTCGAATTGGAAATAAAAAATACTTCCAATTTTCCATTAGAAGTTTCATTACAACCTGTAATACCTTTACAAGGACAAGAATTACATAAAATCATTCGTGTTTATTGGGGCGGAAATTTTATTGAAACTTTGAAAACTACAACAGATGATAGATATGAAACGGAAGCAGTGAATCTTAAAAATGAAACTTTAGAACCAGGATATTCAATGTTTAGAATTTTTGCTTTCATTTATCCAAAAGACAAACTTCCGAACCAACTTATTTTTCGAGTCCGGAAAAATGGGGATCCCAATTTTGAAGAAATTCCAGTAATGATTGAAAAAACTAATTAATTTTCAAACCGGCTATATTAAAGGAAGGACAGATTTGTTTTCCAGAATTCTGCAACATTGATGCAGAAAATTTGTGTAAATCTGGATTTACTTTCGATTGAAATAATTGCAAAACTGTTTTGCCTTTGATTTGGTCAAAATCTGTAAAAATTACAGTCAATGCATTTGGAAAGATTTCGAAATCTATCGTTTCGTTTTCCTTTCCTTCGTAAGTGGTATTGCAATTACCAACAGTTATAGTATAACTGAAATATGCGCTAATTCTATATTTCCCTGGAGTTAAAAATCCGATTCGATTTTCTAATTCGGTATATCCACTTTTTTCAAATCGAACAAAAGAGAAAATTTTGGTAGATCCATTGGTAACTAAATAGCCATTAGCCTGCTTCAAATTCTTTCTCTTTTCTTCAAAGGAAATATAGGATTTGTTCATGTCATTTTCGGTAAATTTGGAGTTTTTTGTAGAATGAAAAAATCTTTTTCTGCACTATAACTAAAGAATGAATCGTTAAAATAATCAACAAGAACACCAACCGGATAAAATACCAATAAGAACCAATTTATATTTACATTTGGATTATACTGATAACGTAACTCTACTTCTTCCGGTTTAAAATCTGTTTTTTCCACACGAATTTTTATAGTTTTATTAGGGACTTCAGGTATTTGTACTTCTAAAATTGTCTCACTTAATTTTTTATCATCTACATAAAAACTCGTATCAATTTCATTGGAAGAAAAGTAATAGCTATTAGGTGTATAATCCTTTACAATCGTATCACAATTCATCATAAGGAAAACAAACAACACTCTTATTCATAATATGCTAAAATTATCTAATAACAAATTAAAAAATAAGTGTCTTTCTGTTGCAACTGACAAAGGTTATCTCGTTCCAAACCAATCAAAAAACTGATCCTTTCGATTGATTTAAGTCGAAAACTATATAGGCATGGATATTAATCTTCAAAATTTCTCAAAGTGACAAAATATCCGCTCAAAATCTACTTTCCCGTCTATACTAACATCTTATAAAAAGGCTTATGAGAAAGGTTATTTTTGCAATCAATGCAACAACAGATGGATTTTATGGCCACGAGGGTATGGTAGCAGATGATGACTTACACCAATACTTTACCAACATTTTAAAGAATGCAGATCAAATTCTCTATGGTCGGACTACCTACCAACTGATGGTACCTTTTTGGCCGGATGTGGCAAGAGATCCGTCGATGTCAGTAGTCAGCAATGAGTTTTCACAAGTGTTTACTTCTCTCGAAAAAATTCTTTTCTCCCATACAGTAAAACAAGTTGAAGATCCAAATACAAGGTTAGCTAAAAAATCTTTAGCGGACGAAGTGAACGATTTAAAACAAAAACCAGGAAAGGACATTTGTATTGGAAGTTTGAGCCTTGCCTCTCAACTTTCTCAAGCACAGTTGATAGATGAGTATCGTTTCGTGAACCATCCGGTGATAGCCGGAAGTGGGCCTCGGTTGTTTGATACAATCAGTTTAAAAAAGACTCTTCCTTTAGTTTTTTTAGGCTCAGAATCTTTTCCTTCCGGTTCTATCGCCCTTCACTATAAAAAGGCAGAGATCAAATAAATTTTTCGAACCAAGTGAATAACACAACGAGAAGAAGGCAAAAAGGACTTTTGCCACCGTTTATCCTCTCGAGACACTTTCATTTCGCATTACAAAAACAAAATGTCCATTATGTTCCACAAAATGTTCGATAGTTGCCATCACCACCTTTTGGCACTTCTTCGGCATAATCATAACCGAATTCTCGTTTGTATGGAAACTTACCTCTTGCAATAAACTGTTCCACAATACTTGTGAGTCCCTGGGTCGCATTTGCCAATGTTAATTCCACCAGGTGATTTCTGGGAATCAGGCTTGGATTCGTTTTCTGCATTAGGGCGATAGCTTCTTCTTCTCTGATTCCCTTTTTCTTTTTTTCTTCCTGCCAAGTCCGCACCCAATCTTTCCAACGACTTTCATTATAAATAGAATCCTTAGGTGTATACACACCTTCTAATACCAAAAAAGTATTGGTATAATCGGCTTCTGTATCTTGCATCCACTGGTAAAGACTTTGCAGAAGTGGCATATCCTTTTCTGTTAGGTGAGGAAATCCAATTTTTTCTCCAAGCATTTGGATGTAACTTGAATGGAGCCAACTTTCCAATTCGGATAATTTTGATTTTGCCAATTCAATCGCAGTCTCTTGATTAGGGTCAATGAGCGGAAGAAGCGAATTGGCTAAACAGGAAAGATTCCAGTGTCCGATACCGAGTTGGTTGGTAAAAGCGTATCTTCCCATTCGATCTATGGAACTAAACACTCGTTTTGCGGAGTATCCATTCATAAATGCACATGGACCATAGTCGATGGTTTCTCCAGAAATACTCATATTGTCGGTATTCATCACACCATGGATAAAACCAACTCTCATCCAGTTTGTGATGAGGGAAACCTGGCGTTTCATCACAAATTCCAAAAACGCCAATGCTGGATTATCTGTTTTCAAAACATCGGGTGTATGCCGGTTGGCAGTGTATTGAAATAGAGAGTCTAATTCTTCCTTTGATAAAGTCTGATATGCGAATTCAAATGTTCCCACTCGGATATGACTGGAAGCCACCCTCGTCAATACGGCTCCTCCTTGCGGTTCTTCTCTGAAAACTACTTCCCCTGTTGCTACAACAGCCAAACTTCGAGTTGTCGGAATGTTTAAACCAAACATCGCTTCACTCATGATATACTCTCGAACCATTGCACTGAGTGTGGCTCTTCCATCTCCATTTCTCGAATACTGAGTCTTTCCAGAGCCCTTCCATTGGAAGTCAAACCGTTCCCCAGCTCGATTTTGAAACTCTCCGATCACAATCGTACGTCCATCACCTAATACTGTGAAGTGTCCAAACTGATGTCCGGCATAAGCTTGTGCAAACGGTTGAATGCCATCAGGTAATGATGTCCCAGAAAAAAAATGAGCTGTGGCTTCCTTCTCATTTGTCCAATCCTCAAATTGAAATTCCCTTGCAAGCTCTTCGTTCCAAAACAATACTTTCGGAGAAGAAACGGGAGTTGGTTTTGTAAACTGGAATAATGAGTTTGGCAACGATGTATAGGTCGCTTCTACTATGGGATGCGAAGGAAAAAAAGCAAAAGACATATACCTTAGACCTTTCTAGAATTCATTTGTGAATACGATTTTATCTTTCTTAAATGCATTGGAAAGAATACTAAAAAGCAATCACCGGTCAATCGAGATTTGATGCCAACGATCCACCATTAGCATTGATCTCAAAAAAAGCTTATCAATTTATTGCCTCTAAACAAATGCTCATCGTAAACTAGTGATAGGGTTTTCGATTCAAGACACTATATTTTTTACAATGTTACCAGTTATGCGATATTGCAGATTAAATCTTTTAAATTAAGGAGATAGTGAGTATATGATTAATTAGAATAATAAAATAGCAATTTACTTTAATGAATATTTTTCATCATACTTTTTCTTTAAATTACCTTATCATTTAAATTATGGATTTGAATTTATGATTCGTTTCTCTAACAATTGCCACAGATAAACAAAATTTATTGACTAGATTTACCATTGAGTTTATCACATTGTTAAGATCAAATTAAGACACCGAAAGATGAAAGTCATATCAAATACGATTTTTTCCCTCCTTATCATTTCTATACAATTGAAGCAACAATGGAAAATTCTAATCATTCAATTTTTAGCTATCGTGTGTTTATTTCCAGCTATTTCTTGCAAACAACCACCAAGGGAAAATATATGTGATCCATATAGTAAAGCTAATATATCTACTGTACTCTTAAAATTCATTGCAAGTGACTCATCTGCACATTGTGGAATCAATTACTCGACATTAGTCAATTTTCAGCGTGCTTCCGATGGAAGCATTTGGACGGCCCGAACGATTCCTACGGGAAATTGGGTTTCGGTTGCCCATGGGAATGGTGTCTTCGTAGCAGTCGCGGATGGAGTTGGAAGCACAAGTGCAGCTACCTCTCCCGATGGAATCAACTGGACACTGCGAACTATGCCCGTTGGAGCTTGGTGGATTTCGGTTACTTTTGGAAACGGCCTCTTTGTTGCTGTCGCTAGTAGCAATAGCACCATTGCGGCCACATCGGCTGATGGTATCAACTGGACTCTGCGAACCTTACCTTCCCCTACGACTGGTTGGCAATCAGTTACCTTTGGAAATGGTCTCTTTGTTGCCATAGATATTTCCAGCACAAGGGCGACCACTTCGCCAGACGGAATTAATTGGACTCTGCGAACTTTACCAAGTGCTGATACTTGGTGGTTTGTTGCCTTTGGTAACGGCCTCTTCGTTGCTGTCTCTTATGGAAATAATGTCGCGGTAACATCACCTGATGGCATCAACTGGACACTGCGTACTTTACCAAGTCCTTCTTCTTGGCAATCCGTGACTTATGGTAACGGAGTCTTTGTGGCTGTTGCTGATGGTAGCAATATCGCAGCTACTTCTCCTGATGGCATCACTTGGACGACTAGATCTTTGCCAAGTACTGCCAGTTGGTATTCGGTTACTTTTGGCAACAATGTCTTTGTAACGATTGCTTATAACTCTTCAAAGGTGGCTACATCCAATGATGGAATCAATTGGACAGCGCGAAATTTACCTAATACTGCCAATTGGTATGCTGTTACCTATGGCAACGGGGTCTTTGCTGCCCTCTCTTATGGCTCTTCTATCGCTGCATCATCTCCGTAATCTGAGTAGCATTGTTCCAATTTGGTTATTGGTTCATTAATTCGCTGGATATTGAATCTTTCTTATTGTATTATCAAAAGACTATTAATTTGAACACAAAAGGATAAGTTATCATGGCACAAAACAAATTACTCAGAATGGACAATGTCAGTATTGTAGTAAAATCCCTTGATGACACCATTCCTTTCTTTGAGGAGATTGGACTGAAGCTCGAGATGCGAGCCACCATAGAAGGAGAATGGGCAGGTCGCGTAACAGGAATTGTTTCTCAGTGTGTAGAGATTGCCATGATGGTTACCCCAGATGGCCACAGTAAAATTGAACTTTCACAATTTCTAAGCCCGCCGACAGTGGCCGATCACAGGACGGCTCCGGTAAACTCTCTTGGTTATCTACGCGTTATGTTCACTGTTGAAGACATTGACGAATTGGTTTCTAGACTTATCAAGCAACATGGAGCCAAACTTGTTGGCGAAGTGGTCAATTATGAAAACATGTATAAACTTTGTTATATTCGTGGAACTGAAGGACTACTCATCGGCTTGGCAGAAGAACTAGGCAAAAAGTAAGTTACAATTTATGGAACCAACTAAAGAACACAATGAGAAGATGGCAAAAATGATCTTTGCCACTGTTTATCCAATGTATGTTTCAAAAATAGAAAAAAAGGGTCGAACCAAAACAGAATTAAACCAAGTGATCGAATGGTTAACTTCTTATGATGAAAAGACCATCAATGAACTAATCGATAAGAAAGTAAATTTCCAATCCTTCTTTGAGAATGCTCAATTAAATCAAAATGCAATTCTAATCAAAGGAATGATTTGTGGTTATCGTGTAGAAGAGATAGAAAATCCAATCACTAGGCAAGTCAGGTATTTAGACAAACTTGTAGATGAATTGGCAAAAGGCAAATCTATGGAAAAGATTTTACGAATTAGATAAAAGTGGAAATGGTAATTTGTATCTACTGAGAAAATAAATTCATTACGTGGGTCCCAAACTCACTAAAAAAACTCTCTAGAAACCGCAAAACGAGACTTTTAGATCCATTCTATACTATTTTTCCTAATCGCGAAGTCTGTATCTCTTCTTGACAATTCGTCCTATAGATGATCTGCTGATTGAGTTCTAGATATTTGAATTTCCTGTTAGGTTCCCCAATGGCTGACGAAGATACAAAAGATTTTTTTCGAAAGATCATTTTTACCAACGAAGAGATTTTAAAACTAAAGGTTTTACTCTATAGTTTAAAAATTCGGGCTCTGAATGCACAGATTCTTTCTGCGAACTCGGGAGCATTTGCTGCAAGTTATGGTGTTGTATCGGCTGAGATCATTCATTTTAATCACAAGATTCAAGAAGTAAACGAAAAGTTGACTAGAGCAATCAATATTGTCATTAAAATGGCAAGCGAAATGCAAAAAATTGCCAAAGTCTATCATTTGTTACAAGTAGCAGTAGAAACTTGTAATCTACGAAAAGTCGACCCTAGTCATTATAAAAATATTGAGTCAAGTTTGCATTACCGTAACGAAGAAAAGGAAATGTTAGATTTACAATTAAGAAAAGAATTCAATGCCATACATAACATTGTAAAGAGTTCGACTAAGTTATGTTTGGAGGGACGCACTGTATCTCTACAAACTCGTATTGAATCGGCAACCATCGTAGAAAATCAAAAATTATTTTTAGCAGTTGCAGAGAGTTTTGATGGAGCCTTAAATATCATCGAATCTTCTTATCGTTATTTGGCAAAACTCTGGTAAACAATGAAAAAAATTCAAACTATATATTCCGACAACGACCACAAATGGTCAGTGATTGCAAGAGATCCAGCCAAACCCAATTGGCTTATTGATACCAATGAATATTTGATTGAGTCAGATGGAATGGGGTTACTCACAGACCCAGGCGGAAGCGAAATTTTCCCTGAAGTATTTTCGGCACTCGTAGAAGTATTCCCTGCTTCCCAAATTAAAAATATTTTTGCCTCCCACCAAGATCCTGATATAGTATCCTCCATCTCCTTGTGGCTTGAAGTTAATTCATCGATCCGTTGTTATGTGAGTTGGCTTTGGACTGGTTTTTTGCCACACTTTGGAGGTAATGCAGATACCTTCATTCCTATGCCTGATGAAGGAATGGAAATCATTCACCAAAACATCAAACTGAGGTCTATTCCCGCTCATTTTTTGCATAGTGCAGGAAACTTAAATCTTTGGGATCCGAAAGCAAAAATTTTGTTCAGTGGTGATATTGGTGCCGCCTTACTTCCTTTAGATGAAACCGATTTGATCGTAAAAGATTTTGATAAACACATTCGTTATATGGAAAAATTTCACAAACGATGGATGGCTTCAGAGCAGGCAAAAATTGCCTGGTGTGAAAGAATTTCGAATTTAAAACCAGATATGCTTTGCCCACAACACGGTTCTGTCTTTCAAGGTCCAGATGTGGAGAGGTTCATCCAATGGTTTTCGGAATTAAAGATTGGAATGGATGCATTGGAACTTCCTAAAACATAAAAGGAATAAGGCATTCAATCAATTGCCTTTCATCGGTTCAGAAAGTTAAAGAAATGTTAGATTCCATTGGACTCCGCCGGGATTAACAGTACCTATTGAAGTGAGTTCTCCAGTAATTTGATTGATACTAAACTGGCTCAATTGCCCACCATTATTTGCAACATAGGCAAAACGTCCAGACGGATCGATGGTCATGTACCGCAAACTTCCGCTAAATCCAGTCAAAATAGAGGAAAAGGTAATGTTTCCAGATTTTGGTTCAACCATATAACAAGAAATCGAACCTTCGTTGATATGTACTAAATATAAAAAAAGTCCACTGGGATGGATTGCAGTAGCATTGGTGCTTAGACCATGAAAAACAGAATTCACTATACCCATTTGACCAGTATTTTCATCAAAACTAAGAACTGTTACAGATGGATAGGAACCTACATATATATAGGCTCCATTAGGATGATTCGCAACATTACCAGAACCTGAACTGTCATTGGTAAACGTTGGACTCACTCCAGACACTGACAAACTTCCATCATTATAGTTGATTCGATAGGAAACGATTTCCGTTAAGTTCTGACTGATATAAAATATAAAATTCCCATTGCTTGAAATTTGAATCTGATTATGTGCAATTACAGTTGAATAGGAGTTTAAAAAAGTAAGAGTTCCATCGCTATTAATACCATAGGCACGAATTGCCATAGTACCTTCGGAAGCAAGATACAAAAATCTTCCATCGGGAGTAATGACTAAATTTCGCGGGGCTGCTCCCGCAGGTGCAGTTGGCGTACCATTTGCAGTAAGCAAACCTGTACTTTGATTGATTAAAAATTGTGAAAATGTTCCGTCGTATAAGTTCGCAACGAATAAAAATTTCCCCGAGGGCTCAGCACCAATGCCTGTGGGACCACTGCCAGTTAGATTAGTTACTACAGGTGTTAGAATTCCAGTTGAATGATTCATTGTGAGAAATCCTACAGATTGATTCAAATCCAAAGTAGTGTAGACATAACCTGTATATACGGTTATATCCGCACTAGCTTTGGTTATCCCATCGTAAGCAGTTGCAGTGATTTTCACTTTCCCATTTCCGATACTCTGTACGAGTCCATTGCCATCCACAGTGGCTACTAAATTATTGCTACTAGACCATTGAAATGAGGTATCTACTTTTGCACCGTACGAATAGTAATTTGCTTCGAGTTGTAAACTGTCACCTTTACGAATTCCTGCCCAACTTTGATTTAGTTCCACGATAGTATTGGAACTTGCAAGTAAGGCCCAAAGTTCAAAAAAAGATTTGGAAGAAGAATTTTTTTCTGGAAAAAGAAGATTATGAACGATGGGATTGAGAAGACATGCATTGAATGAAAAAAGACAAATGAACAAACAAAAGACTTTAAGGTATTTTTCGATCCTAGTATGATAAGATTGAATAAAAAAAATTATCTTCATAGCAAACAACAAACATAAGTAAAGCGGATTAGCTAGATTGTCATTCCTAAAACTAATAGAGACATATAAAAAATTTGACCTAACTTGATTTCTGCGCCAGGGATTGTAGTGAAAATCGAAGCGAAGCGGAGATTGCAACGGAAAGCCCGGTCGTTTTTGGAATTGATACTTTGTTTTGGTGGAATTCGAGGCGCCCAAGAGTTCGACAAAGGTGGCAAATCTGTGGATTTGGTTGAACTTTAATGCATTTTTGATCGTCTGAGAAGGGAAGGAATTTTTTTACAAAATTATTTTTCCCATGGCAAAAACAAAAACACTAACATCAAATGATTGGCTTTCGATCACTTCCTTTTTGGTTTTGGTCTTTGCATTAGTCGCTCCGATAGGCGAAGGACTACTGATTGCATTCGCTGTTGTATTTTTAGCAGTAGGAATTTCCAGTGCAGTGCATAGTGCCGAGGTAATTGCCGAACGAGTAGGACCTTCATTGGGAACTTTGATTCTAGCAATTTCAGTTACTGTGATTGAAGTGGCCCTTATTGTAAGTCTTATGAGTAATGATACAGCGGACTCACCCCAAATTGCTAGGGACACTGTGTTCGCAGCTTTAATGATCGTCACCAATGGAATCATTGGAATCTGTATTTTGTTAGGTGGATTAAAACACAAGGAATTGGGATTTCAATTGGTGGGAACAACGGCTTTACTTGGAGTACTTGCCGTACTCTCCACACTCACATTGATTTTGCCATTATATACAACGTCCACAAACAAAGGAACTTATAGTGCAGGTCAGTTGATTTTTGTTTCGTTTGCCTCTCTAGTTTTGTACGGATCTCTTGTTTGGTCGCAAACCAAATCACATAAAAACTTTTTTTCAGCCACAGACGGTGGGGTAATTCCAACTGATACGAATATAAGCAAACCTACTAAAAAAAGAGCTATCACTAGTTTTATCTCTCTTTTATTTTCGCTCGTTGCCGTTGTTGGACTGTCAAAAATCCTCAGTCCTACCATCGAAAGCACCATTGCAGCATTAGGTGCACCAAAAGCAGTTGTAGGAATTGTGATTGCGATTCTTGTTCTTGCACCAGAGACATTAGCTGCTATGAACGCGGCAAAAATCAATGAGCTACAAACTAGTTTAAACTTAGCTTTGGGATCGGGAGCAGCCAGTATTGCACTGACAATACCTGCCGTAAGCATTTATTCATTGTTATTTGACAAACCTTTAACCCTCGGTTTAGACACTAAGGGAATTGTGTTTTTAATGGTAACGTTTCTTGCGGGAAGTTTTACTTTTGGATCGGGGAGAACCACATCACTTCATGGACTCATCCACTTAGTGATTATGGCTTCCTTTTTGGCGATTTCTCTTATGCCATAGAACTTACATCATTTTTGATCCGAATGAATTTATGAGATTCCACTAACTTCCGCAAACGAGACATCCTTCTTCCATGGAACAAGATTCTCCCACAAATTCTGATTCCGCCTTTTGTGGATTAGCTGGTCCTAACGAGGTCGAATCATTACCAATGGAAATTTGGTCTTTGGTTTTTTCTACGGTGAATTGAATAGCTTGCGTCGCAGCTTTGGTTCTCAGATAATACATACCTGTTTTTAAACCCTGTTTCCATGCATAAAAATGCATAGACGATAATTTAGAAACGGTTGGATTTTCAACAAACAAGTTTAAGGACTGGGACTGACAAATAAAAGCACCTCGATCACGAGCCATATCAATGAGTGATCTTTGTTTCATTTCCCAAACAGTTTTGTATATTTCTTTGATAGAATCCGGAATGGAGGTTATAGATTGGATGCTGCCACCAGAGGCAATAATCTGATTTTTCATATCAGAATTCCAGAGACCAAGTTCAATCAAATCATGTAACAAATGTTTATTGACAATGATAAACTCTCCACTAAGGACTCGTCTTGAATAGATATTGGACGTATAAGGTTCAAAACATTCATTGTTTCCCAAAATTTGGGAGGTGGAGGCTGTGGGCATTGGTGCCACAAGGAGTGAATTTCTTACTCCATGTTGTATCACTTCTTTCCTAAGACTTTCAAAATCCCAACGTTCTGTTGGTTTTACGTTCCATAAATCAAATTGAAAAATTCCTTTCGACAAAGGAGATCCCGAATAACTTGGATAAGTTCCTTCTTCTTTAGCTATATCTTTACTTGCAGTCATTGCTGCAAAATAGATGGTTTCAAAAATCTCGATGTTGAGTTTTTTTGCGGCATCACTTTCATACGGCATTCGTAATAAAATAAAAACATCGGCAAGACCCTGCACACCAATCCCAATAGGTCGGTGTTTTAAATTGGAATTTTTGGCTTCGGGCACTGGATAATAATTTTCATCGATGATGCGGTTTAGATTTACGGTCATCTGATAAACAATTTCATACAAAGTATCAAATAAAAATTTTCCCTCAGATACAAACTTTGGCAAGGCGACAGATGCTAAATTGCAAACAGCAACTTCATCAGGGCTTGTAAATTCTAAAATTTCCGTACAAAGGTTACTACTTTTGATAGTACCTAAATTTTTTTGATTACTTTTGGAATTGGCCGCATCTTTGTATAACAAATAGGGAGTTCCGGTTTCGATTTGAGACTCTACAATCGCAAACCACAGCTCTTGGGCTTTGACTTTCGTTCGGGCACGACCTTCACTCTCATACCTTTCATAAAGTTTGACAAATTCATCGCCATACACATCAGAGAGACCAGGAGCTTCATGGGGACAAAACAAACTCCAATCGCCACCCTCTTCTACTCGTTTCATAAATAAGTCAGAAATCCAAAGCGCATAAAATAAATCACGAGCTCGCATCTCTTCTTTGCCATGGTTTTTCTTTAATTCTAAAAAGGGAAATATATCTGCATGCCATGGTTCCAAATAAATAGCAAAGGCCCCTTTCCGTTTTCCCCCACCTTGGTCCACATAACGAGCAGTATCATTAAACACACGTAACATGGGAATGATTCCATTACTGGTTCCGTTAGTTCCACCAATATAAGAACCTGTGGCGCGGATATTATGAATGGAAAGTCCGATCCCACCGGCACTTTGGGATATTTTTGCAGTTTGTTTCAATGTGTCATAAATTCCATCAATGCTATCGTCTTTCATGGTTAAAAGAAAACAACTGCTCATTTGAGGTTTGGGAGTGCCAGCATTGAAAAGCGTGGGAGTTGCATGAGTAAACCAACGTTCGCTCATTAAATTGTATGTTTGAATCACATCTTCAATTCTGTCTTTGTGAATTCCGATAGCCACACGCATGTACATATGTTGTGGGCGTTCCACAATTTTACCATCGAGTTTCAGTAGATAAGATTTTTCTAAAGTTCTAAATCCAAAATAATCAAAGCCAAAATCCCTATCATAAATAATGGAACTATCCAATAGTTCAGAATGTTTTTGAACGACTTTCCAAACATCTTCTGCAATTAGCGGCATCCATTTTCCTGTTTTCGGATCGTTATAGGAATACAATCGTTCGATTGTTTCTGAAAAAGATTTTGTAGTATTTTTATGGAGATTACTCACCGCAATTCGACTTGCGAGAAGTGCGTAGTCAGGATGTTTGGTGGTAAGCGATGCCGCAATTTCTGAAGCCAAATTGTCTAAATCAGAAGTGCTCACTCCATCGTAAATGCCTTCAATTACTTTTTTGGCAACATCGATAGGACTTACCAATCGACTTAGGCCGTAGGATAATTTTTCAATCCTAGCTGTAACTTTATCAAACTTAACCGACTCTTGTTTTCCATTTCTTTTGAGTACAAACATATAATTACCTTTTTAGAATTTAAAAATCTTCATTTAGAGAAAATGTAAAACTTTGATCAGAATTAAGAACACCAGCCTTTTGGTAATCACCCACTCGTTTTTCAAAGAAATTTGTTTTCCCTTGTAAGGATATCATTTCCATAAAATCAAATGGATTAGAGGAATAATAGAGTTTCTCAAAACCTAGTTCAATGAGCCAACGATCCGCCACAAATTCTATATATTGTTGCATAAGTTTTGCATTCATACCGATCAGATCAACTGACAACGATTCGGTGATAAATTCTTTTTCAATGTTCACTGCATCTGTAAAAATTTCATACACTCGTTCGGCACTTGGTTTGTTTTGGATCATTTTAAAAAGAATACATGCAAATTCACAATGTAAGGCTTCATCGCGACTAATAAGTTCATTGGAAAAACTTAAACCAGGAAGGAGTCCCCGTTTTTTCATCCAAAATATAGCACAAAAACTTCCACTAAAAAAGATACCTTCTACTGCAGCAAAGGCTAGAAGTCTCTCAGCAAAATTTCCTTCACCAATCCAACGTAAGGCCCATTCTGATTTTTTTTGAACTGCCGGAATAGTTTCTATAGAACGGAATAATCGATTTTTTTCTTTTGGGTCTTTGATGTAAGTATCAATCAAAAGGGAATAGGTTTCAGAATGTATGTTTTCCATCATGATTTGGAATCCATAAAAACACCTAACCTCAGGTAGTTGCACTTCTCTCATGAAGTTAACTGCCAAGTTTTCATTCACAATCCCATCACTTGCAGCAAAGAATGCTAAAATATTGCTTAAAAAGAAACGTTCTTTTTCGGTGAGTGAATTCCAATCATCCAAATCACTACTTAAGTCAATTTCTTCAGCGGTCCAAAAGGATGCTTGTTGTTTCTTATACATTTCCCAGATTTTTGGGTATTTGATGGGAAGGATCACAAAACGATCCTTATTTTCTTTTAATAATACTTCTGATTGATAATCCATGACTAAATCTCCGTTAGTCGGGACACAACATCTTAATTTTTAGAAGGTGTGGGTATCCCGGTAGCAATAGTCCGGGGCCCTGAAAAAATTTTCGGTACGGATGATCGTTTACGGGCGATTCATCTGTGGGAAGATCCGACTTTCCATATCTGGTTTGGATAAGGATTTACGGTTGCGCCGTCAGTTGAGGAGTTCCACCTCATTCCTCCCGGAATAGAATCTAAACAAATCCAAAGAGACATATTTTGTCAATGGAATAAAACTGAGGAAAAATCAAAAAAAGGCAGGAGTTTAGAATACCTAAACTAACAATAAAAAACGCCAGTTTTAATTATTAAAAAATTTCCAGTATCAATCCAGTAGGAACTAGCAAAAACTATACTATCATACTATGAAAAAATTTATATTGTTTCTGCTAATTATTACTTTTACAGTATCTGCAGAGGAAAGTCCTTCTAAAAACGAATCACCTTTAGACTCAGAAAATTCCAAAATAGAAAACCGATCTAGATGGGATTTGGTTTGGCGTAGTGCTGTTTTGCCTGGATGGGGATTAATACATGCAAAGGCATATCGCAAAGGGTATGTTGTCGCTGGGATTACAACCTTACTTGCAAGATCTGAATATAAAGGTCATAATGAAGAAGAAAGAGAAAGGGAAACATTTTCAGAATCGCAAAAACTTTTACAGTTTTCTTATCTTAACCAACCCACTCTATCTGATCAAAATTTATTTTTTTTGCTAAATAGTTTAGATTCAAAAAAAGACTTAGAAAAAATTCGCGATAACAACGAAATGAAACTCACGTTACTCGGTTTAAAATACATTATGCAACTTGGATATACTTACTGGTTTGGAGTTTCTTGGGAAAAAGGAACTACTCAAACAGGCCTACATTTTGATATCCAAAAAGATTCCATCACTATGGGGCAAAGTTCTAACTCACAAAAGTTTCTTATTTCTTATGAATTATCATTTTAAATAATGAGTATTCAATCTTATTCAAATTTCTAAAGATCTCCATTATGAATCTTTTTTACACACTTACATTGGTAATTATATTTTTAATTCTTGCAATCTTACATTTTCTGTGGTCCCTCAATATTCTTTGGGGATTTGAATCTGCTCTACCAAGGAAAAAAGATGGAAGTTTTTTATTTTATCCAAAAAGAATCGAAAGTTTTTTAGTTGGATTGGCACTCACTCTACTATCCATTTTTTACTTTTCACTCTCAGGATTTCTGTCATTAAATTTTGATTCCAATGTTTATATCCTTGGATCTTGGTTTACTATGATAATCTTTGGGATTCGTGCCATTGGAGATTTTAACTATATCGGATTCACAAAACGAATTAAAAATAAGGAATTTGCTTATTGGGACACAATCCTTTTTTCTCCGCTTTGTCTTCTCATCTCTCTATTGGCTTATTTGATTCAGAGTGGAATACGATAAGCTCGTTATATTCCAAAGATTTTTAGCATTCGAATTTTAGTTCTGTGACATTGATTTTCAAAAACAAATTCTCAATCTTATGTTAGATTTTGATAGATCATCGAAAGAAGTTCCGAAAGGATAATGGGTTTTTTAACATAACCATTCATTCCATTTTCTAAATATTCATTCAGCTGTGATTCCATACTATTTGCAGTGATTGCGATGATTGGTATATCACGATACGAATCATTTCTCTTTCGAATCATTTTTGTTGCTTCCATACCATCTAACACTGGCATTTGTATGTCCATGAGTATCATATCAAATCGATCTTCCAAATGACCTAAAGAATCATCCAGAAACTGAATGACTTCAAGTCCATTGGATGCAACACTTACCTTGATATTCTCTTTTTGAAATATTTTGGTAATAAACTTTTGATTTAATAAATTATCTTCAGCGATTAAAATATGGTAATTTTTATTTGTTCCAATTTTTGTTGTATTGAGATTTCCTAAGGGTAATTCTCTTTGTTCTGTTTCTTGAAATGGAATGGTAAATTGAAAAGTGGAGCCAACGTTTACTTTACTTTGAACTTCTATATCGCCACCCATCAAATGGACAAGTTGTTTTGAAATATAGAGTCCGAGCCCAGAGCCTTCAAATTTTTTTGTACGAGAATCTTCCAATTGTACAAAACGATCAAATAACCTGGCGATATTTTCTTCCGATATACCAATGCCTGTGTCTTTTACTGTAAAAACTATATACCTTTTATCATTACTTAAATTCACATCTAAAGATATTGAGCCAACGAATGTAAACTTAAGAGCATTTGCAATTAGGTTAATCAATATTTGGCGAAGTCGATTTTCATCAACCAGAACATAAAGATTTGGATCCAAACCAATGATATTGATTTGAAGATCTAAATTCTTTTTCTTTGCATCTGCAAAAAACAACTGGGTTACATCTTTACATAATTTATTAATATTTGTTGGCTTTGAAATGAATTCTAATTTTTTGTTTTCTAATTTAGATACATCCAATATGTCATTGATGATTGTTAAAAGTGATAATACGGATTTTTCAGCATTGTCTAAATAATCTTTTTGTTCTGCATCTATATTTGTCTGTTCTAACAAGGTCAACATACCCAACACTCCATTCATAGGTGTGCGGATTTCATGACTCATATTGGCCAAAAACTCAGATTTCACTCGGTTGGCTTTTTCAAGCTCAAATGTTCTTTTTTCAACGATATCCTGAATGCTCTTCTCTTTACCCATAATGATAAGAAGCAGAATTCCTAAAAGCCCAGTTAAAAGCGAAGATATGATTAACAAAAAACGCGAAGCATTGGTAAGATTCATTTGGAAATAATCTTTAGTCGCAATGGTTTTAATGTTCAACACATGCGAACCAATTAAAATTGGGTGTTCATAAAAATAATCTGAGAAAATTTTCTCGTCTATATTTGAACAATTTTTTGAAAATATTTCTATATTATAAGGATCGTTAACTTCTTCAATTTTTATACACAAAGGATTTTGATCATTCCCAATGATTGAATTTTCAATGATTGTCGTTAATCGAATCACAGCTGTAGCAAATCCAAACTCACCATCCCACCGATTAATAGGAGAAAAAACCAAAAAACCTAAATTATTTTTCAAACTTTGTACAAGGTTGATTTTGCTTGTAATCTCAATATCTTGTCTTTCTGTTGCACTAAACAAAGCATCTTTTCTCGTTGGATCAGATAGAATATTGAATCCAATAGCTTGTTTGTTATCGCTATAAGGATAGATAAAACGGATATATACATAATCTTCGTTTTCTGGTGATCTTATTAATTTTTGATCTTTTCTGATTGATATACCAATTGAATCTGAATAATCTTTTTTTAAATTTTTTTCCGCGTGGGGACGTGAAGAGTTTCTGATCAGAGGATTCCAAGATAATGCAGTTACGCTACCCGAGTCTTCCATAATCCCTTTTGAAAACTGATCGAATTTTTTTCGATTTAGATTTTCTGTTAGAGAGATAAATGAGCCTAAGGCTTTTACAACTCTTAAGTTTTCTAAAAAGCCATGTTCAATTCCCGAAGAAATGATTTGTCCATCGGACTTGATTCTATATTTGATAAACTCTTTTTCCCAATTCCGAGTTAAGAAAAATATAGATAATGTAAAAACAAAAGTACTCATAGTTGCAGAAGCAAAAATAATTAATCTTAAAAATTTTTCCTCACCTTTATACCATTTCCATATTAAAATTAGAAGTGGAGTGAAAATAATAATTCCAATGGAATCTCCCATCCACCAAGTAATCCAAGTTTGGAAAAGGAATTCAAAATAGATGATCTTAAAATAAAACAAAGACAAACTTCCGATGACAGAAGACATAAATGCAGAAACAGGGCCTGCTAAAATAAAAAAGATTAAGATTTCGTTTGCTTGGAAAATATTTAACGTAGGACTAGAAAACCTTTTTAAAAGATAGGAACCTAAAATTGCTGAGGTTGAGTTTCCTAATGAGATAGTTATATTTTGTGGGTTAGAGATTAAAAATTGAATCCAAGTTTCCGAAGTGGGAAGGTGCGTCGTGTTGGTAAAGTATGCGCCTAAAAATAATGCAGGCCAAACGCGATTCCCAAAGATTAAAACAAATCCTAAGGCGAGGCCAGCAGGAGGCCAAACTGGTGTACTGTATCCATCTATCGAAGACAGATTGAGACTGAGTTTTCCAGCTAAGAAATAGAGTAAAAATACAAAAATAAGGAGTGCTAATTCTCGAATGAAATTCCTAACAAACACATTCCCGGCAGACATACATATATAAGGACGATGGAAAATTGAAGAATCAGTAAATTTAAAATTTCGGTAACGAGCGAAATGAAATTATTTTCTCACCCGAGACAGGGGCTTCCTAGGGCGCTCACTCCGCCCCAAATAGGGAAGCATCTAAAAGTTTCTAATGACCTTCCACATATTTCTTAAAGTTATCTAGTATGGCTTGCCATCCTCCCCGTTGCATTTCTTCCGGGTTTTCTTTTTCAGGATCAAAACTTACTGTCACTTTTGTTTTGTTACCTTCTGCTTCTAAATCAACAGAAGCTTTCCTACCATCTTCCATCGTATAGGTAAATGACTTTTGATCTGTGATTTTGTCATAGACCGCTTCAAACTCAAAACCAAAACTTCCATCTTTGGCTTCCATTCTCGCACTGTACTTTCCACCGACACGTAAGTCATTTTTTGCCCAAGGGCATTGCCAATCATCGGAAGCAAAGTTCCAATGGATAATGTGTTTCGGGTTGGTGTAGTAGTCCCAAACCTTTTGGCTATCAGCTTGAATCGTAGATTGAATTATGATTTGATTGGAGTCCATGGCAGAATATATAATGGATACCTATTTCAGTTGCAATTCATTTTCTATTGCAATGAAATACAATTTTCCATCAACCTTAGATATTTAAGTTCTCTGCAATCCCTCTTACGATATCCAAACATTGGTTCCAACTTTCTATCGAATGGTCCCGTCGTTCTTCTGCTGTAAATCCAGTTTGATTTAAATGAATGGTTACGATTCCATCTGCAAATGTTAGTTTGTTTTCAATGATCGAATAATTTTCTGGTCTGTCTGGTAAACCAAAGAAAGCACTAAAATAAGTATATTTGAATGTATGAGGCGGTTGGAAAGATAGAATGGTACCTTTTTCTTCATAAGGTGTTCCTTCCCAAATTCCTTTAAAAACTAAGGAAGTTCCTTCTTTCCATTCAGATATAGCTTCCGATCCATATAAATATTCTTTGATGTACTTGGGTGTAGTAAGAATTTCCCAAACGCGTTCTGGATTTGATTGAATGGTTTTTGTAATACTCAGGTTTAAATTATGGTTTAGTTGATTTGCAGTGTTCATTGGTTCCTTCAAAAATAAGATACCAGAGATTCAAAGATTTGGATTGTAAAAACACGACAAAACTATAAATAAGTGCTATGGCGAATGAAAAAGGAAAACCAACTAGGGGAGTTTTACGCCAAACGAAAGCCAATTTAATGACAAAACACAATCGGTTTTTTGCTAATACAAAACTTGATTTTTTTATTGAACATTATTGGACTGTTAGTTGGGATTTTACAGACATGGAACCTTACCTTGCAGAAACTCTTCCTTATCCAAGCATCCACATTGTTTTTGAGAAAGGAAATTCAAAAATATTTGGCGTCACCAAAGGTAAGTTTTCTATTCTTTTGGAAGGCAAAGGTTCTGTATTTGGAATCAAATTCCGACCGGGAGGATTTTATCCATTCTTTCAAAAAAATATATCAATACTCACAGACAAAACAATACCCATTTCCGAACTAACTAGAGAAGATAGCCTGCCCCTTGAAAATAAAATCTTTCAAAAAGAAGATGAAGAAAGTAGAATCAAAATCATTGAAACATGGCTAGAAAGTATTTTACCAGAACGCGATCCTAAAATTCCCTTAATCAATGTCATGATCGATAAAGTTAAAGAAGATAGAACCATCCAAACAGTGGATCAAATTGCTAAACTATTTTCAACCAACGTTCGTAGTTTACAAAGACTCTTTCGTGAGTATGTAGGAGTTAGTCCCAAATGGGTCATCCAACGATTTAGAATTCAAGAAGTAGCAGAACGAATAGAAAAAGAAAAATTTATCCATTATGCAGAGATGGCTTTAGATTTGGGATATTATGACCAGGCACATTTTATAAAAGATTTTAAAAATACTATTGGACTAAGTCCAGAAGAATACCTTAAAACAGTCTTATAAAAAATAAAAGTATATGAAATTAATTTACACATCCACTGATTATACAAAGATAAAAATCATCGAATCGGTCCTTTCTGCAAATAACATCAAGTTTATGACCAAAGGAGAATATCTTGATGTATTAAATTCAATGATTCCTAGACAATCCAATTTAATTGAGATTTATGTTGCCGAAAAAGATTATGAAATAGCTTTAGAGGTTATTGAAAATGGATCTGCAACAGAAGAACCTCATGAAGAAGATGTTTTTCCTGAAAGTAGATACAACCGTTATCGAGAGTTAACCAAATTAAAACGAAAAAAAGATAAAGTGGCTCTACTTACATTGATCTCCGGTATTTTATTTGTGTCCAATCTCTATTTTCTTTTCCTTTTTATCGTGGAAAAAGATAAGTTTTTAAAATTTAAACATTCAATGGAAAATGAGTTATTTACTTATGAATTCGATGACGATTCTTATTGTACTTCCACTAGATACAGAAAAACTGGAAAGATACTCCAAATTTCCTGTTATGATAAAGAAACAGATAAAATCAAAAATGAAAAAAATTATGATTCGAGTGGATTATTAACTTACGAGTCTTTCAATCCCTATCTCGGTGATTTTTTTACAATACAAAGATCTTATGATACCAAAGGAATTAAAACAGTTGAATTTGCAGACAACGACCAAGATGGCGAATTTGACGAATACATCATCTACAACAACCAAGGTTCTAAACAAAAACGATATTTGGATCAAAATAAAGACCATCGTTTTGATGAATCTGAAATCGTTGATTAAAGAATCAATAGGAAAAGTAATAACATAATGCATCCCATTTTAAAACAAGCTTTCGATTTAGAGATGACTACGGCAAAAAACTTATACAATGAATCAAAGTATAAAGAATCTTTTTTCCATCTTGAACGTGCGCATATCCTTGGACAAAGATTTGTGATTCCTCATACCTACAACCATTGGTGGATGCTAAAAGTAGGAATTCGTAACAAAGACAAACGAGAAATTTTCGGACAGTTAGTACGGCTTGCGGTGGCGGGAATTGGATCTCTCATTGGCCGGGTTCCGATCGGAAACACGGGAGGAGCAGATATTGGAATCATGCAAGTACTACCAATTCAGGAAGATCTGAAAGTTCTATTGGAGAGGGCCGGCGAAACCACATAATCGTTCTTAAAGAAAATTGCCCCTTCTTGGGTTGGAAAGACAACGTCACTTGCCTCACTGTTCAATGTATCAGAACTTAGAGCCATATACTATGCAATATTGGAATTTTTGTCTGCTATAGCGAATAAGGGACTCGCCAACTCCTTTTCCCACTGGAACTTCAGTACGTACCAATTTGGAGGAATCAAATGGCGAATAGTTTATTTGAAGCAAAGGCATCGTGGGCCGGGGGCCTGAAGTTAAACGTAGAATCAAGGAATCACAAATGGGTGATTGATGAACCAGAATTTTTAGGTGGAACCGATTTGGGAGCCAATCCCGTTGAGCATGTATTAGGTGGACTTGCCGCTTGTGTTGGAGTTTTGGTTTCTGTTTTTGCACCTGCACACAAAGTGGAGTTAAAAGATTACCAGGTTTTTGCAGAAGGTGATTTAGATTTGGATGGATTTCAAGGACTATCCGATGTTAGACCTGGTTTTTCGGAAATCCGTTACCGAGTGAACATTCAAAGTGATTCACCAAAGGCAAACATTGATGCACTTCTGGCTCATATTGATAAAGTTTGTCCTGTGAAGGATAGTCTTTCAGGAGTTGCTGTCTTGAATGAAGTGGCCGTTGCAGGTTAGTATATTTTAGGATACCAATAGTTGTTACAATACTTTTGGTATCCTATTCGATTCTTTAATTAGAATACATGGCTAAAGTTAACAAAGAGTTGTTCGTCTTCTCTAGATTTTGCATAATCAATCATGATGATGGTTGCTTGGTTCCAAGCAATCCGTAAACCAATACCTCTAGAATACGCATAACCTTTCCAACCTAATTTATGTTCATCGTCCCATACACGACCATAATCGAAGAAAGGAACTAAGTTAAAGGCAAAAAATTCTGATCCAAACCTAGCTTCTGCAAACTTCCAACGAACTTCTGTGTTCCCCCAACCCATGGCCCGGCCCACAAATCGATCTTGTTTAAACCCTCGAAGTGTTCGAAGACCTCCAAGTCCCCCAACAAGACCTTCTGTTCCCCACATATTTCTATATTCATAAAATGGTGCTTCTCCATCAGTCACACCTAATCCAAATCGATTGGCAACAACTAACTTATCAAATACCTTAGGGAAAGGACTCCAAAATAATTTTGTTTGAGCAAAGTATTTTTGATAATCATATTCGGAGCCAATGGACTTTGTATGTTTTTCGTAAGTGGCTTCGGCAAAAATACCTGAGTTAGGATCAGGTTCAAAATCTCTTGTATCATATACGAGTCCTACTCGAAGTGCATTTACATATCCGCCATTATATCCGATTATTTTTTTTCCTTCGTAGTCTTCTGTAAGGCGAGTTTTTCCATTGGGAACATCTGCTGTGTGTTCACCACCAAGGAGAGGATCTACACCACGTGCCAACCTTCCATCATAGGTTCTGACGATGTTATTAGAAAACTTAAAACCTGCGACAAGCCTTACAGTTCCACCGACAAAGGAACGTTCCGTACTTGCTGTTGCCATTGGAGTTTCAATCGTATAACGGTTGTACATTTTGTCTGTCACTACATAACCTGGAGCCTGCGGAAATCCAGAATAGGTTTTTCCACCTAAACTGATCGGATCAGAACTAGTTCCAGGTCGAAAGTAGGTTAGGTTATTTTCCTGATCCATGTAACTTGCGTTTACAATATGCCTTCCATCAGGTTGGTTTCTGTCCAAATACGATAAAGGCTTCATGGTATCTTCACCAATTCCAAAATAGAGAGTCGTTGGTGTGATGGTCAAAAATAAGTCGGCCCGGAGTCGCCATTGTGTGTCTGCAATGAAGGGCATGTCCAAACTCACTTGGTGGTATTGTGCATTTTTGTTTGTATTAAAGTATTGAGCAAACACGCGCATGCGATACGGAGTGTAATAGAAAAGGGGATCAGTTTTTTTTCCGTTTTCGTAAATATAAGCACGTGCGCCATATCCAATTCCTTCGTTTGGATCGGAGTTGATAAGAGGTAAACCCGTAGGGTACCAACTTTCTTTTTTATCCTCTATGTCCTTTTTGCAAAGTTGTTTGCTCGCATCCATAGGAAAGGGTAGATTTTTCGGAGGAGGATCTTTTTCACAACCAGCACTGGGAACATAGTCCTGGGCAGAGAGTGAAGTTGGTATGACTAAGAAAAACCAACTAACAAAGGAAAAAAGAACAAGGCTAAGGATTCGATTCATAGGTGTGAGCGTATACAACCCATGGACAATACGTACAGGGAAGAATCGGTCAACCAGGAAATGAGTTTCCACTCACTTTTTATAAGTCTAGAATCCTGGCCGTTGGTTTCCTTTCTTCTCTTCGGAATTTGGCAATTTGATCGTTAATTCGTCATTTCTTTGGCCATAGAATCTAGCTGAACAATGATCCCGCCCGTGGATTTACTACTTTCTGAAATTTGTTTGGAAATTTCGACTATGTTGGCTGCAGATTCAGAAACGTTGGCTGTGATTTTTGTGGACTCTTCGGTTGCAATTTTTTGGAAATTCGTAGAGTTTTCGATGGTTTTACTAGTCTCGTAAATCCTTGTATTTAGGTTATCGATAGTTTCAATGGCTTTGTCAATTTCTACAATTTTGGTTCCAACTCCTGTGATATCATTTTTGATGGTTCCGATAGCAGTATCCAATTTCCCCATCATTACCGAAGATTTGTTAATGAGGTCACTACTCTCTCCAATCAGGGATAGATTTTCTTGAATGATCTTTGAAATTTCTTTTGAGTTCCGAGTGGTTGCATCCGCTAACTTTGATATCTCTTCTGCAACAACAGCAAATCCTCGCCCATGTTCACCTGCCCTTGCTGCTTCGATCGCAGCATTCAAAGACAACAAGTTTACTTTATCTGCAATGTCATTGATCACTGAAACAAAATCTGAAATTTCCGTACTTTTGTCTTTAAGGATATTGAATTTATTAATCGAAAGATGGATATGTTCCGAAGTATCGTTGGAATAACCCATGACTACGTCTAAATTTTTGTATATCCTGCTCGTTCCAGTTTGAACAGTTTCATTAATTGCTTTTAAATCACTTACCGATTGAATAGAAACTTCTGATTCGTTATACAAGGATTTGGCGATTTTGTTATTTGAATCTGCTTTTGAAGATAATTCTTTTAATGAGGTAGATATTTCTTCAAGAGAGGAAGCTTGATGTTGTGAAATTTGTTTTAGTTCTTCCGAAATCGTATCTTGATTTTTAATCTGTTGTTTCATCATATCGATAGTATTCAAAATTGTTTTTGCCATGTTCATCAAATTGTCTAAGGCTTTCTTTGCTTCTTTTTGTTTTTCTACAGCTAAGTTAAGAAGTGTTCTTGTGGCAGTGGCCCCTACTGTGGCACCGATCCCTACCCAAACAAAAATTAGAAATCTAACAATGATATTACTTTTAGGACCACCAGGAATTAATTCAGGCCGCACCAAAAACAAAACGATTTCAGAAACAATAATCAAAATAAAATTATAAATGGAAGCATTACGATTGAAATACAATACACTCAAAACAAAGGAGATATAGAATGTAGCAGAAAGTTCAGTGGCCCCATAAATGACAAATTGAAACACAAGCAAACACAAAGTAACACCAGTAATAGAAATATAACTCGATGACCAGTGAGTTTTCAATCTTGTAGAAAGTAAAAATCCAACGATTAATATGGAAGTTGCGAGGACAAATTCGATAAGAATACTTTGGTAGGTGAGATAGTCCGAACCTTTTCCTGCAATTTTGATGGAAAGTGTTGCCACATTCGCTAGGGCAAGAATCGAAAGAAACGACATGAACATTCGTTTGTTGTTTCTTAACATCACTTCCGTGAACAAGTCATCGGAAATCGTCATCACATTTTTTGAAGCAAAAAGTTTAGCAAACAAACAGAACCTTCTTTAGAAAGTATAGAGAATTTAGCCATAGTTTCAAAACGGAGTTACTTGGCAAAAAACGTTCTCGACCCATAAGAAAAAACCTAAAACAGAATCCAGAGCCCCTACATTCGCTTTTCGAAGTTCTCATCTGAAACTACATGCACTCGATCTAAAGCCGAAATGGAGAAAAACTGAATCTTGTTCACCCTAATAGAAATGGGACGAAAAGAAGATTAAAGAAAATCACTTTTTTTAAAAGACAAAGCTAATATTTTTAAAGTTAGCTACTTTATATTTTGGAAAAAGAAAAAACAGTTTTGATTCCAAATTTTTTTTATTATTTTTCTAAAAAATAAAACTTCATTGCAATAAACTTTTATCCAGTAGGCATTGATTAGATTGAATGCAATTACTAATTTTGCTAGTGTCAGCAATTAACAGGCTTTCCACTACAATACCGCAAATTATCTGTTAGTTTTTCTAAGAAAATTTCCAAGATCGTTGACACAAAATATAAATAAAAATACAACTGACAAAAATTAATCAGGAGGATCATGTGAAAAAGAGCATTTTTTTTGCGATCTCACTCACGATCATACTATTCACTCAAAACTGTACAGGTGGTTCCTATCTGGCATACATTGCACCAAATGCAAACACAAACCCTACTAGGGAATATGCGACACAAGGTGTTTTCTTAAAAGGTGGATTATTATTCCACAAGACAAACGTACCTGGACCTATTGGATCCAATGCAGAAGCAACTACTGAAGGTAGAGGATGTAACCATGCAGTATTGCATTTGTTTTCTTTTGGAGATTCTTCTATCGAATCAGCTAAAAAATCTGCAAATATTACAAAAGTTGCCTTCGTAGAATATGACCAAATGGGCATTATTGCCGGTTTCGTTTATCATCGAGTATGCACAATTGTTAAAGGATCGTAATCGGAGTTTCCCTATGAAAATGAAATTAGTATTTATTTCTCTATTATCTGTATTTCTTTTCGCTAATTGTGCGATTGGACCAACTCACGGGTTTATTTTTAATTCCACAAAATTTGCTGGAACTATCAACCCTGAAAACAATGTAAAGTCAACAAAAGAAGCAAAAGGATGCCAATTTACTCTCCTTTATATCTTTAGTGCTGGAGATGCAGGAGCTGGATCTGTTGCAAACAAAAACGGAATCAGTAAAATTGCAACAATCGACCATTCTTCTCTTTCTATTTTGACCGGTTTATACCGTAACTATTGTACAATTGTATCAGGAGAATAATCATGAAATACATTTTACTTTCAATTATTAGTTTGGCGTTATTTACAAACTGTACTACGGCACCAATGCCAGGTATCCTTTTTACATCCACTACGCAGCATTCTACTGTAGATTCAAATGGAAATGCATTGTCTTCTGCTAAAGTAGAAAAATCAGGGAAATCTTGCAGTTTTACATCTGTTTTAGTATACAATTGGTTTTACGGTGCAGGTCAGTCAGTTAGCGACGCAGCAACCAAAGGAAACATCAAAAAAATTGCTGTGATTGATAGAGACACTACTGTCATTCTACCTGGTCTCTTCACTCTTGACTGTGTTGTTGTTTGGGGAGAGTAATTCTCTTCTTTTCACAAAAACATACTTAAGTTTCGACTAGTAAGTTAAAAACCTAACAGAGAACCTCATTTCTGTTAGGTTTTTTTATACTTACTTAACGTTTTCTCTTAGAATTTCTTATTTACAAAACTCTTTCTAACCTTCCTTTTTCATTCCGAATTGATACCAATCCACTTTGCGAGTGAAATGCATCACGGCCGCAAGAACCGAAAAGAGTGCCAAAGACCCAAGGAGTAAGGCTTGTTCTTCCGATGCCAAAATCACATAAAGAAAGGAATACAAAACTAAATAGTAAGAAGCAGTGATGAGTCCTTTTCTTTTATGATTCAATACACTAATGGAATAGTATCCGATAAGTCCAGTCACTGCCAAACTTGATAAAATATAGGCAGGCAAAAATCCAAAGTGTTCTGAAAACGATAGGTTCAATACATAAAACAATACCATAGCCGAACCAATTAAGATATATTGGATAGGATGTAACAAAACTCCACCAAATACTTCCATAAGAAAAAACAAAGCAAAGCTTGTCACGATAAAGAGGAGTCCATACTTCACAGACCTCTCCATCTTCAAATAATGATCTACTGGAATCACCAAACTGACTCCATACCCTGAATTCAAAATCGAACCGAAAATTGATTCATCCATAGAATGAATGACTTGTGGATAGGATCTTGCAAAATACGAAGTCTCCCAAACTGCAGAAAATCCATTCTCATGAATAGAACGGTCCTTTGGTAAAAGATTTCCATTAAAGGATGGATCCTTCCAATCAGAACTCATCATTAGTTTGGATTTTTTCCCAATAGGAATCACAGACAATGATTCTGAGCCTTTGACTTCCATTTGGATTTCAAATGGAATTGAGCTACCCGCTTCTGAAATAAGGACTGGGGCGTTTAGACCTGATTGTAAATAAGATGACCTGGTGCCTGGTAAAAACTTTTTATCTTTCCCGGACCAATTCAGTTTCATCTCTCCTCCGAGTCCCTTCAAATCGGAAACAGAAACAATCAACCTTGCATCATCCCAGTAGATATAGGTTGTATCCATTGGAAAATCAGAAGTTTGTATTGATGAAAATTTTCCAGTTACCTTCACCTTACTTGTGTATAATGGAATTTCATAAATGCTTCTTTTACGAAGTTCCGTTTTCATATCCACTACAGAATCCAACTCTTCAGGTAAAAAATAGGCATAATCGGTAATATAATCCCATTTGTCTTTTTCCTTAGTGGAACCTGATTTGGGAATTCTTAGGTTATAAGGAATCACCAAAATGGGTCCAACTAATGTTTGGTTTGTCCCCCATTTTTCTCCCACTTCAATTACGGCTTCGTTTCTTGCGAAACTTCTTTCTTCGATTAAGGAACCAATCATAAGCAGCGGTATGATAAATAATAGAACCATTCCCCCTAGAATGGCTAAACGAAGGTTGACAGATGTTTGTAGTTTACTCATAAAAATCTCCTACCCATAGGATAGATCTTTCACGTGAGTATTTTATGTTCTGAATGTGAGGATTCTGTGAGGGTCTAATTTTTTGGAAACCATAACGAAACAATTACCCCATGCGGATTTCGGTTTTGGATTTCTAATTTACCACCATGTAAGTCAACAATTTGGTTTACTATACTAAGACCTAATCCTGAACTTTTTCGGTTGTTAGTTGGTCTTGGTAAGGAATAAAATTTTTCTGTAACTCGAGTGAGTGCATAATCGGGTATGGAATGGCCTTCGTCAATCACTGAAAATTTTATGGAATTGTCCGGTTCTTTATGAATTTCAATGTTTATGGTATTGTTTTCGCTTGCAAAATCGATCGAATTTTTAATTAGATTTTTTATTGATAAATATAAATAATTGCGGTTTCCCTTTATTTCCCAATTTGTATCTTCACAATGTATAACAATAGATATTTTTTTCCATTGTAATTCTGATTGAAAATTAGAGATTGTTTCCTCTACTAACTCATAGATTAATACTCGATCTTCCAAAGAGATAGATTTTTTTCCCTCCAATGAAGTAAGTTCTAACAATTGTTCAATGAGATTTTGAATTCGTTTAGCTTCTTCCTGAATATTTTTAGTCAATCGTCCCGACTCATTTGGATGGGATTGTAATAGTTCTACTGATGCGAGAATTGATGAAAGTGGACTTTTGATTTCATGAGTCAGAGTTTGAACGTAAGATTCTATATATTTTTTTCCTTCAATTTCTTCTACAAGTAAATCCACTTCCTTACCTAGTTCGTTCAACTCACGAATTCCAATTTTTGGGAATACTGCCTTCTCTTTTTTTCGAAGAGAACTCACATACTTTGAAAGACGTAAAATAGGACGGAAAATCAAATAAGCGAGTATACTAAAAAGAACGGCAATCGCAGTAGCCACAAGAAGAGAAATGCGCCAAAACTTTCTTTTAGCCTCTTCAATGAAAGGAATCACACCTGTTTTTGGTTTGATAACAGTGAGAACTCCAATGATTTTATTTTTGAATCGGATGGGAGATGCGACAAACAATGCACCTTCACCCTCCTTATCTAAAAGTTTACTCGATCTTGCTCCATACTTTCCTTGTAGAGTCAAATACACATCGTTAAACTTAGAATAGTCGAGTCCTTCTCTGTAAATTTCTGAATCAAATATCACAAACCCTTTTTCATCGGTGATATAAACTTGAATGTCGGTATTGGTTTTTAATAGAGAATATATCTTTGCATTAAACGAACGTTTATTTGTATTATTGAAAACAGGTGAAAATAATGTGTGTAAAATATCTTTGAATTTGAGATAGGAATGAGGGTTTTGTTCTAATCGTTCTTCTACAATCGCAGACAAAATATGAGCCGTATCATTTAGTGACTCCTCGACAGTTTCCATATAACGAGGACGAATAGACTCTTCTGTTTTATCGATTAAATAGTAAAAACCAATACTTAGGATAAAAAAAAACTAATGATGATTCGTATCCAAAGGCTCATATCTTTTCCTTTAATCCATAACCTTGTCCCCTTCTTGTTTCAATCGGGTCGAAGTCATTTTCAATTTCTTTGAACCTGGCACGGATGTTTTTGATGACTGTATCCACTGCGCGGTCGAAACTATCTTCTGGTTCTGTCCACACACTGTCCATAATTTCTTCTCTAGTAAAAATTCTACCTGGCCATTTAAAAAACAATTCCATG
Source organism: Leptospira terpstrae serovar Hualin str. LT 11-33 = ATCC 700639 (assembly GCF_000332495.1). Classification (NCBI taxonomy): domain Bacteria; kingdom Pseudomonadati; phylum Spirochaetota; class Leptospiria; order Leptospirales; family Leptospiraceae; genus Leptospira; species Leptospira terpstrae. The sequence continues at coordinate 49,189 of NZ_AOGW02000006.1, forward strand.
GTTTTATATTCGTAAGGAGAAAGATTCAAAGTTTTTCCATTCAAATAGACCAACTTTTTATCCAAAGAAATTCTGAATTTATGATCATTCATTGGATGCGGTTGTGCTGTTCTTCTTAGTATTGCTTTGATCCTTGCTAATAATTCTCTCGGACTAAATGGTTTTACAATATAATCATCTGCACCAATCTCCAATCCCAATACTTTATCGATCTCTGTATTTCGTGCCGTTAAGAAGATAACAGGCGTTTGGAATGATTTTCGAATTTCCTTCAAAACTTCAAAACCATTTTGGTCAGGCAATCCAATATCAAGCACTATGAGTGATATATCGTTAGAAACCAATTGAATCCCCTGTTTTCCGGTGGAAGCCAGAGAAACAAAAAATCCTTCCGACTCCAATGTAATTTGGATGGTTTCCTGAATTCCTGGTTCATCTTCTATCAGAAGTATTTTGGTCATGTGAAAATTTATTTTCCTTCGGCCCAGGACTCTTCTCTAGGATCGGCAACTCCAATCAATTTTTTGGATTTTGTATCCTTTATTACTGCACAAATAGAACCGAAATCATTATCTAAATGTCCTTTTTTATATACTTTGTAACCTTTTTCTTTTAATGAATCAGAAACTGCAGCATAGAGAGTTTCTTCCAATTCAATTCCACCTGGTCTATAAGTATGTGGAGAAAAACTATCTGGCCAGTTCACCGAACGAAACCTAGGCGCTTCTACTGCTTTTTGTGGATCCATTCCAAAGACTATGACATTTAAAAAAAATTGAATCATTGCTTGGCTTTGGACATCACCACCAGGAGTTCCAAAACTCATCCATAACTTTCCTTGTTTCAAAACCATTCCTGGATTGGGTGTGATCCGTGGTCGTTTTCCTGGGGCAAGGGAAGAAGGATGGGTAGGATCCAAACGAAACTGTGTCATACGAATTCCCAATGTTAGTCCTGTACCTGGAACCATAGGAGATTGAGGAAAATCACTCGGCGTGAGAGAAACTGCATTACCTACAGAATCCACTATACTCAAATAAGTAGTGTCCTTTCCATATTTAATTTCACTTATAGATTGTTCCTTTGGTTCGTTAGGTTGTATTAGAGTGGGGTTTGATTTTTTTGAATCATACAACCAAGGATTTCCATAGGGAGGAGTAACTCCGAAGGCATCTCTTTGAATCAGTTTCCGTCTGAGAATTGCATACTTTTTGGAAAGCAAACCTTCTAAAGGAACATCTACAAATTTTGGATCGCCAAAATACCTTTCTCTATCGGCAACAACAAGTTCAATCGCCTGGGAAACAGTATGGATATATTCCGGAGAGTTATGACCCATAGATTTAAGATCAATTCCATCTAACAATTGCAATACCATTGGAACTACGGGACCTTGCGTCCAAGTTTGGTTTGATAAAATTTGATAATCTCTAAACTCACCGGAAACTGGTTTTTCCCAACCACCAGCATAATTTGCCAAATCTTCCTTTGTAATAAGACCAGATTTATCTGTATGAAGTTTTACGATTGCATCTGAAATAGGACCTTTATAAAAATAGTCCCAAACAGATTCTAATGCTTGTTTTCTGGTCTTTCCAGTTTTTGCAGCCTTAATTTCTTCATTGGCCATAGCCTTCCAAGTTTTTGCAAGATCCAATCTTTTTGTTAATTCACCTTCTCGAATTCCATACCACCATTTTTTTTCAAGATATACTTCAGCGTTGTATGGCATAATCAATGTAAATCCAAAACGTTTATACAATGGTAAGTCTAAGTTTTTTACAAGGATTCGATTTGCAGGAAATCCTTCTTCTGCTACGCTAACAGCTGGTTGTACCAATTCTGCAAAAGATTTGGTCCCATGATCCTGTAACAATCGTACAATGACATCGGGAGAGGCAGGTAACAACTGAGTCAAAATAGAATTTTTCGGCATCACATCATAACCTTTTTCTTTAAACCACTCGATGTTTGCTTTTTTTGGAGCCGTTCCAGCACCTATGTAACTTTTGACTTGTCCGGTTTTTTTATCGTAAACTAATGTTGGGGCTACGGAAGGAAAACTTGCCGCTTCTCCATTGGTTACATTTAACACAAGAAGTGCTGCGACTGCTGCATCAACAGCATTCCCACCACTATCCAAAACTTTTATGGCGGCCTTTGTGGCCAAAGGATTCCCTGTGGACACCATATACTTTTCTCCCACTGCTGCTTCGCGTAAATTCCCTTGTGGATCTACGTAGGAAGGAACAATTGGCCGACGGCTTCCCAAACATTGAAATAGAATAATAGAAAAGAACAGAGAGAAAAAAATCTTTGGTAAATTTGCCATGGAGTCCTCAAATTTCAATTTGATAAAAACAATGGCAAATTTTGGTTATATGTCGAATCAATTTTTACAACTTAAATCGTTCAGTGATCCCCTTTAAAATCTCCGCAGTCGATGCTAAATTTTGAGCAGATGAAGACATCTCCTCTGAACCAGAAGCAGTACTTAACGTATGTTCATTGATTTGAATGATGACATCTGAAATTTCTCTTACAGCTCTTTTCTGCTCATTGGTAGAAAGTTTAATAGTTTCAGCATCTCGGCCCATTTGTTCTGCACCTTCGTCTACTTCTCGTTTGATGGACTCTTGAGCAGAAGTAACCGAATATAATTTATTCATCGCTGCATTTACGGTTTCTACATTTTGAATGATATTATGCAACATTTCTGCAGAAGAACGAATGGCATTGGCACCAGAATCTAATTCCCGATTGTTTTTTGTAATCATGGTTCCAATTGATTTTATAGAGGATGCTGTTTTTTCCGAAAGTTTTGAAATCTCATCAGCAACGACAGCAAATCCTCTTCCTGCTTCGCCAGCTCTTGCCGCTTCAATGGCAGCATTCAAAGCCAATAGTTGCGTTTGATCTGAAATTTCATTGATGATTTGAATGATGGCAGTCATTTCTCCCGAGGAATGAAGGATGTTCTCAATCATTTTGCTCATTCCTTGGATGGACTCCTCTCCCTTTTTCGCTTGGTTCGAAATAGACTCTGCCAACTTCAAAGTACTTTCAATTTCTGATCCAATCTTACGGATACTTTCCGATAGTTCTCTAATCTTTGAATGGAAGTTTGTAAAGTTACCGAATTGCCTATCTGTAGAAGCAGCAATATGATCCATTCCTGCAGACATTTCTTCAATGGTTGCAGACATCTCTTCCGAAGAAGCTGCCGTGGATTGGGCTCCTGTAGCAAAATTATTGGAAGAGGAAGTTAATTCTTCTGATGATGCAGCAAGTTCAATGGTAATTCGTTGGATCTCTTCAAATGATTTTCTTAAACTCGCAATAAATACATTGAGTCCTTGTCCCATACGTCCAATCTCATCATCATAAATAACTTTGATAGACGAAGTTAAATTACCTTCTGACATTTCTTTAAAAATATGGCTCACGTCTTCCAATGGATTCAATCGTTTGCTTAATAAAACATATAACAGCCAAATGGACACAAGTGCAATTACGATAGAAGAAATTGTTATGATTAAAAGTAATTCAAACAATGCTTCCTTAATTTCTTCTTTGGGTTGGATAGCAAGAATTACCATTCCCCAATCTTTTAAATGATGACTCACCGCAAGATGTTCTCTTTCTAAATATTCAAACTCAAGTACATCACCTGTTTTCAATGACAACATACGTGCACCAGATTCATCTTTAGATAAATCGTACTTTAAAATTTGTGCTTTTTCTTTTAAAGCAATGAGTAGTCCCGCTTTTGTAGAAACAACTACATAACCATCTCGACCAATTTTGATTTTATTAATCACTTTATCGGTTAAGTTCATAAGTGAAAGAGCAATACCTGCATTACCAATTAATTTTCCGTTGTCATACACAGGATAGGTAATAGTAACCACAGGATTATTAGTGAGAGGATTTAGAATGGGTTTTCCAACGAAGTATCTTTTTTCTTTCCCTGCCTTTAGTTCTTCTGGATCCATATCTTCTGGTTTCATTTTCCAACCGATGGCTTGGCCAGTAGCATCGGCTACAACTCGGGGATCATTATCATAAGTATGTGTATAGATATTTTCATAAACACCATATCGATCATTTAGTTCTTTAAAGTAACCTTGTGCAATTGGTTTTCCTGTCTTTAAAGAGGTGATCGTTCTTTGATCATTAGCTACAGTTTTAATGACATTTACATGATTGACAAAAAAATCATCGATCTCTTGTCCAACTACTTCTACAATTCCTTGCATTTGTCCAATATAAGCTTCTTTAATTTTTTTCTGTCCGAAATAGTAAGCAACTGCACCTACAGAACAACTGATGATAAAGAGAATGGAAGCACCACTCAGTAACAAAATGAATTTAATAGAATTACGCTGCATAAATTTTTCCCAATTTTATTTATATTGAACGTGGTTTGGAATATCAGAATATTCTTAAAGAACCCACCACAAGGCTCATTGGTTAAGAGTTTGAAATCATGATTTTTTTGCAACATACCTAGAATCATTCTAACAAAAAATACTTTTTTTATGATCTAGGGATTACTACTCATGTCCAAAGATTATGAACAATGATATCTATACCAAATGGGAAAAAGAATCCACTTTAATCATCACTCGAATTTCAGGCTCTGTGACAGAAACAGAAGTATCCGAATGGAAACAAAGTTTAGAAAAGGCATTTGCTGAAATTCCTAGTGGAACTCAATTTAAAATCTTTGTAAATCTCTATGGTTTAAACCCAGCTTCCGTATCCGCACACAAAGCTTACCGGGACATAATCCCTCTTCTTTTAAGCCAATACAATTGGAGGATTGGGTATTTAGATTTGTTCGAAGAAGCAAAGGATTTAAAACTTACTTCCAAAAATGAAATTGAATGTTTGGCAGCTGTTCATTGTCATCATGATAGTTATAAAATAAATGAATACGAAAGTCGCTTTGGAAAAGATTCAGAACATTTTTTTGACGATCCCGAAAAATCGGAATCTTGGATTCGGAATTATTCGATTTAACCAGGTTAAAAAAAGAGGAAGATACAATTTGAAAGCAGAAACCATTTCGGATCCAGAAGAGAAAAAGAAGTTTAATCTTGTATCTGGAAGTTGTAATTAACCAAGGATGAAAAAAAGGAACTGAAATCAAAATAGAATGAATCAGTTCCTTTCCTTACCGTCCAGGTTTTATTTTTTAAAGTACAAATAAATCTTTTTTAAAGGAAGATATAAAAGACCAGCAAGTATCAAAAAAGGAATCATCCAAATCAGATAGTATGTTAACTCTAAAAATACATTTAGAATTCCAATGAATGCATTTTTATAAGTAGGGATTTGGATTTTATCTGCTGGAATCGGACTTGAGAAATTAATACTCAATGTGGCCCATTTTACTTTATCTTTGATTTTCCAAATTTCATGTTCCGAACTATCTAAATTGTTTTCACTCTCAGTGACAGCTTCTTCTATTTCTTGCCAGTTTTTAGAATTGGCGGAAGTTTGGTTGTTCGCATTGTTGCGCCGTCCTAAACGAATCTTTTCGCGGTTTGATTTGATCTTTTGCCAAACCATTCCTTCTGTATGATCTATAGTCGAAATGTCTTCACTGAGTAAAACTCCATAGGTATCCAATTCGATCAGTGCCTCATATAACTTTTCCGACCTTATATGAACACGTAAACTCATATAGGGAGAATCAGTATTCACAGCGGAACTACTTTCGATAAACCCGTATTTGGTGATAAAACTAAGAAGATCCTTTCTTGTTTTAATTAAATCTTGGGTTTGATAACTCATTTGAACTTGGTATTCTAACAATCGTTCGGAACTATTTTGGATGGGAACAAAAACTTGGCCGAGTTGATTTTCGACTGACGGCGGTTCGATGTTTTCTTCTGCTCTCGGGGCACTGGGAGCCACTTTTTTCTCACTCTCCATATCCGAGGAACGGATTTCCGCTTCGACCGGTGCCGTACTTTCGCTATTGGATTCTTTTCCACAATGCAGTAGGAAAACAAACAATGCGAAGATGATCAATTTCAAAGTATTTTTCACAAAAAGCCCTAACCTATCTATTTCTATAGTAACTTAACAGTTCTCTTTAGACAGATTCTCAATACAAAAGGAATTCAAATCATTTAATTTGAATGATTAGAAGGTAGGGAATTCATCCCTTTAGTTTTTTACTTAAAAAAGATTTGGAAGGGATAACAAAAGGAACATCCAATTCTACAGTTCCCATTCCCCCACTAATCACTTCGACTGGTTTTTGTTTATAAAAAATTTGATCCACAGTAAACGATAATGGATTGGGATCTGTTGCTATGATCACTTCCATCTCATCCCCTTTTTGGATTTTATTTTTTACTTCTATGATGATACGTTTTGTATCGGGTTTATATTCTTTTACAAACCCCGCATACTTTTGGCTCATTTGTAAACTCGTTCCAAATTCATTGTTTTGGAAATCTCTTTCCTCTTCAGGAATACGATCTTCCATACCACGAGTTAAAAACCCGGAAAAGTATTTTCTCGAAGAAACTTTATCTAGTTCTTCTAACCATTTACGATCAAAACTTTCACCTCGTGCAATACTATCTAAGGTATGTCTATAACTACGAGCCACCATTCCCACATAATAATCGTTTTTAGTGCGACCTTCTACTTTTAACGAATCCACTCCCGCATCACATAACTCTTGCAAGAATTCAATTGCTCGAAGGTCTTTAGAATTCATTAAAAATGTTCCATCTTCGTCTGTAATGAGTTCCATAGGTTCCTCATTCTGTTTGGGATTTGTAACATACACCTTATACAAATCACGACAGGCGTTATTACAAGAACCTTGGTTAGCATCTCGTTTTTTGAAATAGTTACTCATAAAACAACGACCACTATGAGCGATACAAATGGATCCATGTACAAACACTTCTATCTCCATATCGGGAACTTCATTTTTGATTTCTGCAATTTCAGAAATGGAAACTTCGCGAGATAGAATCACTCGAGTAACACCAAATTTTTTCCAAAATTTTACAGCCGCATAATTCATTGTGTTTGCTTGGACAGAGATATGAATGTTTAATTCAGGATGAGCTTCTTTTGTCATAAGGATCAAACCAGGATCTGCCATAATCAAGGCATCTGGTTTTAAAGCCGCCATCATATCTAAATACTTCGGATAGGATGGTAATTTAGAATTTCTAGGAATGTTATTCACAGTGAAATATATTTTTTTACCAAGTTTTCTGGCAAGGGATACACCTGCTTCCAAAGCCTCCATGGTAAAATCATTTTCTCTTGCCCGCAAAGAAAACCGCGGAACACCACAATAGGCTGCATCCGCACCATATAGATATGCAATTTCTAATTTTTCTAAACTTCCTGCAGGTAGTAACAGTTCTGGAATTTTTCTCAATTGGGACATACTCTTACCCATCCGAAAAGAATCCCTTTTTCTAAAAAGGAAAATATATAAGATATATTTTTAGATTGTTTCTAAATTGAAAAAAGGAAACGACAAACAAATACCATCTTCCATACTAATCTATCATGTTGTTTTACTATATATTTTTAATCTTTCATATCTTCTCTGCAATGATTTGGGTAGGGGGAATGATATTTTATGTAATTGTAGTCATGCCTGTGATTCGGAATCCAGAATTAAAAGACCAAAAATTAAGGTTATTACAATTAACGGCTCTACAGTTTAGAAATATATCTTATTATGTATTTTCAGTTTTTATAGTCTCAGGGATTGGATTACTATATAACAAAGGTTATTTTTACTCGAATGGGACTTTATTAACAACTAATATTGGTTATATGTTTATCGCAAAAATAGGACTTTTTATCATTTTATTTTTATCTTCTTTGTATCATGACTTTGTGACTGGCCCAAAAACCTTTATCTATTTAAACACAGATCCCGTTCAATATGAACGGTATAGAAAAACATCCGCATTCTATGGAAGATTCAATTTGATCATTTCCCTTTCGATCACAATCCTCGGAATCCTTGCCTCACGAGGGTTCTCCCTTTTCTGAATTTTTAACCCCTTGACTTCCGAATGGTGGACACCACCCCTGGAGTAAATGATTTCGAGTCGCATTTTCATAACTTTATTCATTCTAATTCTAATCTTGAATCCGAGGCTTTCGCCCGCTCTGGAGGCCTTTCATGGGATTTTACAGCCTGCTTTTGGCGCAAGACAAGCAGGAATGGGTGGAGCCTTCCAAGCAGTGGGAGGATCGGTGATGGATTTGGAATCAAATCCTTCTCATTTGGCTCGAGTCAGAAGAACCAAATGGGAGTTAGGTTCTGGGATTCATTTACCTTCGATAGAATATAATGATGAATCCATTGATCCAGATCCGAGTCGTTCGTATCGAAATTCCATAGTCGAACATCCGAAAGCAGTTTTACCCTATATCGGGATCATCAAACCAATATCTGAAAATATTAGTATTGGTTTTGCTTTGTATGCACAAGGAGGTGGGGGTGGACAGTTTAAAAATATCAAACGACACACTCCAGATGGAAGGACAATCAATGAAACCTTTGGAACCAATATTCCCATCATTGGAGAAAACACAAAAGCCGTAGAAGATATAAATTTTAGATTTATGACCTTAAAATCAACGTTTGGTGCTGGTCTCAAAAAAGGGAACTTTGCAGTGGGTGCTGGTTTTGACTTGGTTTATGGGTTTATGGAATTAAAAAGAACTTACCAAGATGAAACAAGGAGTTTTACCATCCCTGGCGGAATTCGTTATCAAAGTGATTCTGCTTATTCCATGGGAGGAAAAATTGGAGTTTCTTATGATCTAACAGAGAACATTCGAATCGCTTATTCCTATACTACTAGAAATTTTCTGCCAATGGATGGAACAATGAAAGTAGATAGTTACGTACCGGAAAGATCCTTTGGTACAAGAGTTTCACGTTATATGATATGGCCAGACAAACATATAGCAGGAATATCCTACCGCACCGACAGGTTTATCATCGACTTTGATATCAAATACATTCCATGGTCCGAAAGTTTCAATTCAAGTAAGTTTCGGCTAGAAGATGTATGGGTAAGGACACCTATTGGAGTGGAAACCAATGCCTTTCAATTCAATTTAAACTGGAAAAACCAAACCATATTTGCTGTAGGAGCTGAGTATAAATGGAATGATCGTTTTATGAGTCGGATGGGATATAGTTATGGGAATAATGTAATTCCTGCTAGTGGAGTAAGCCCCATGTTAGGAGCAAGTATAGAACACCATCTATCTATGGGAGGAAGTATCTCTTGGAATGATTCCACTTTCCATATCGCTTGTGAATATGGATTCCCGAAAAAAACTTATGGGGGGAAAACTTCAGACTGGACGTTATCCCATGCTATCTTATCTAATAAAGAAATTCATCCATTCCAATTTTCTTATAACAAACAGATGAGTGTATTTAGTATCTATCTTGGAATGGAACAAAATATTTAATTAGGAAAATAAATGAATTCAAATTCTATTGGAAAAATTGCGATTGGACTTTGGATCGTAACGGTCATCACACTTGGATATTTTTTCTATTTTGGAAGTACGAGTCGTTCTTTAGACAATCGGACTGCCATCCATCTAACACCTGCCGAACGACAACTGGTGTTGACCGAAATGAGAGCACTACTCACTGCAGTAAATGGAATGCTTAGTGGACTTGCAGACAAAAACTACGAAAGTGCAGCGAAAGCCGCAGATGCTGTTGGTATGGGTCTTGTTGCGAGTTTAGAACACCAAGAAAAAACGATTCTTTTAAAACTTCCCGTGGAATTTAAAAAATTGGGTTTCGGAACTCACGAAAAGTTTGACGAAATTGCAGCCAAAATTCGCAAAAAACAAGAGATCCATTCGTTACTCAAAGAAATGGATGAGCTCACACGTAACTGTGTTGCTTGCCATGTTAGTTACAAAATTGAACTCGAATCAGAAAAAAAATAATTTAACATAAAATTGGGTCTTTAATGCCAAAAATTTCACGATATTTGATTAAGTCAGGAATGTTGTATTTGCTGTTTGGGGTTTTGGTTTATGGAATCTCTGAATTTCCCGGCTCTCAATGGAAAATTCAACTAATGCCTGTTTATTGGCACATGATTGCACTTGGCTGGATCACTCAAATCATAATGGGTGTTTCTCTTTGGATGTATCCTAAGGGAAAAAAACAAATTCCAAAAACTGGATCCATTCTTTCTTGGTTGGCCTATTGTAGTTTAAATCTGGGCCTTATCCTTCGAATTTTCTCAGAGCCATTTTTGTATCTTAATAGAGAGATTTCCATTTTACCTTTTGTTTGTTCCATCTTTTTCCAATTGGCAGGAATCCTTTGTTTTATTTTGGAAATTTGGCCTAGATTAGTTTCGCCAAGGAATCCATAAATCTATGTTTCCAAAACAGTCAGTATGGCTCATACGAATTTCCTTAATTTACTTTCTCGCTGGATCTTCGTTAGGTGCTCTCCTTATGCTAAACAAGGCGTACGTTTTGTCTCCAGAAATTTGGAAATTCCTACCACTGCATTTTACGATTCTGATTTGGGGGTTTTTCATTCCCTTGATTATGGGAACTGCTTATTGGATGTTTCCCAAGTATCTTTCAATTCACCCGCGAGGATCCATCTGGCAGGCATGGTGGATGGTTTATAGTTACAATCTAGGCTTAGTATTGTATATGATCACAAAATTTTTGATTCCCATTGAATCCTTGGCGCTAATGGGAAAATTTCTAATGTTTTTAGGTTTAGTCACCTTTATGAAACTAGCCTGGGCTCGGGTAATTTCCTACAATATATAACAGATTTGCAATCCATTAAAATTAACTATATTGATCTAGATCAATTCCTTCCGGAAACAAAGATGTTAATTTATGTCATGAAGTTGTTCAGGTTTATTTTCCATTTTTGTTTTTTATTTCTAATCACGTATACATTTGCCTGTCATGAACATACAGGATCAAAACTTCCAGAACGAAACAACGGCAAAGCTTGGTTGGCAGACAAATCTACAAGGTTGGGATTTAAGAAGATGGACGAACAATTTCATCATGCTAATTCTCTTGAATCATTGGAGGATTACCATAAACAAGCAGATCAAATTTTATCGATCATCAATGAAATCCTATCTTCATGCACAATGACTGGCCAAGGACATGAAGAACTACATAAATATATAAATTTATTATTGGAAGAAGTGCATATTATGAAAGGAAATGATATTACTTTAGCCAAAAAAGCAAAATCAGATCTCATTGAAAAAATTACAAAATATTCATTATACTTTGAATGAACAAAGAAATTTCACAATGAATATTTATATACTAAACTTAATGAACGGTTTGTAATCTAAATCTTCTTTTAAGATATGATTGGTAAGCCAAGCGCGTAAAAAACCAATTAAATCCTTAAAAAAAGTATCTAATAATTCATCATTTGAGAGTAAATTTCCCTGACCCAATCTATTTTTTAAATCCAAAATTTTATCTGTGAACTTATTGTGTTGTTGGATATGAGCTTCCAAGTTTGGATATTGATTGAGTTCCATCACACGTTCTTCAATCAAAAAATGGCTGAGTGTATAATCCTCTAATTCAGAAACTGCATCTAGTAATATCTTAGATTTTCCTGAAAGGTGGTGTTTGTTTTCTTCATAAACTGTTTCGATATTGTTAATCAACCGAAAGAGTTTTTTATGTTGAGAATCAATCTCGGAAATATTCGTTTCATACTTCGAATCCCAATGCGCTATCATAAGAGCCTCGTTCTTTCAGGATTTTGCAGCGACCCAAGAGGACAAGTGATTAATCCTCGCCACTCACCTAGTAGAAATTTGATCAATGATAAAACTAAAATTAGATTCATTATAAAAAATTCGCTAAACTGACTGGGTTCTGGCTTACAAAGGACTCTGCGTCTTCATTCCTAAAATAGAGCTCAAGAAGAGTGTTCTATCCTATCCTTGTATTGATAAAAATCAATACATTAGAATCGAACAATCTTGATCTAGATCAATTCAATTTCAAAAGAACTGGCATTCAATGGTAGGTGAACCAATGAGTGGGCGGTATCCAATGAACAAAAAAATATTCCAAATAACCATGATTACAATTGTCACCTGTCTTTCGCTAGCTGGTGTTTCTTGCAGAAAGGATGAAGATTCCAATTCTGGCAAAGGAATTTCTGCAGTTGCCGATGACAAATCACAACAAGATGTACTAAAAATTGCGTTGGGTTCTAAAGACCATACAACCCTGGTCACTGCCGTTCAAGCTGCCGGACTTGTGGATTCCCTTGCCAACCAAGGACCGTTCACTGTGTTCGCACCTACAAATGATGCATTCGCAAAGTTACCAGCAGGAACTGTAGATGATCTTTTAAAAACAAGCCAAAAGGATACTTTAAAGAATATATTAGAATACCATGTTGTGGTTGGTAACTTAACAGAATCCATTTTGAAATCAGAGTTCACTGGTAAAGATGACGAACTCGGAATGGCAAATGGAAGTCACACAAAAGTTTCCGTAAAAAATGGAAAGGTTATGATTAATGGGGCAACCATTATCGCATCCATTCCAGCAACTAACGGGATCATTCATGTAGTAGACACAGTCCTACTACCTCCTGCGAAGAAATGATAATACCAAAATACTAAGGAGTATTTAAGATGAACCTTTCAAAAATAACCGGAGTACACTACCGAATCAAAATCGGACTGATAGTTGGACTCTTTACCGGTATGACAGTCATCGCCTGTGGAGGAGACAAAACAGAAGATGTACCAGCATCTAACGCTGGTTCCAAGGGTATAGGTCCAGTAAAATCTGTAACCCTAGGTGCTTTAGACCAATCAATGGTCGATCGTGGAAAAAAACAATTTGAAGCCAAGTGTTCGGCTTGTCACAAATTTGAGGAAAAGGTTGTAGGACCTGCTCTTCAAGATGTTACACTCCGCAGAACTCCTGAATGGATCATGAACATGATTCTAAATCCAATTGAGATGACTCAAAAAGATCCCATTGGACAAGAGTTACTCGGCGAACACTTAACTCAAATGACTTTTCAAAATATTAAGGAAGAAGAAGCAAGAGAGATCCTCGAGTACTTCCGCAAGATGGATTTAAAATAGGTAACTATATGTTAAAAAAATCAAATTTAATACTTGTTACACTTGGAATCACCCTAATGGCATTCGTTCCGAATTGCAAAAAGGGCGCAGCTACGGCAACACTTGCTTCCGATGCTGCTTCTAGAGTGTATGTGGCTCCAGGTGAAAAGGACGAAGTGTACGCCTTTTTATCTGGTGGATTTAGTGGTCAGATGTCCGTTTACGGAATTCCATCGGCTCGACTATTCAAAATCATTCCAGTGTTTTCTGTGTTTCCTGAAAACGGATATGGATTTGATGAAGAAACAAAAGAAATGTTAAAAACTACTCATGGTTATGTGCCATGGGATGATAGCCACCACGTAGAATCATCTATGACAGATGGAAAACAGGATGGTCGTTGGATGTTTTTAAACGCAAACAATACACCAAGGCTTGCGAGGATTGACCTAAAGTCTTTTGAGACAAAAGAGATCTTAGAAATCCCAAACACTGCAGGAAACCACGCATCTCCGTTTGCTACTGAAAATACTGAGTATTTGATGGCAGCAACACGTTTCTCGGTTCCTGTTCCACAAGCAAGTGTACCGATCGATAGTTTCTCCAAAGGTGGGTTCAAAGGAACCGTCACTATGGTAAAAGTTGATAAAAACACAGGAAGACTTTCTATTGAATTACAAGTCCTTGTTCCTGGGTTTAACTATGACTTATCCCATTGTGGTAAAAAGAAATCCCATGACTGGTGTTTCTTCAGTAGTTACAACTCTGAACAAGCGCACAAAATGTTAGAAGTGGGTGCTTCCAAAAAAGATAAAGACTTTATCTTAGCATTCAACTGGGTTCGCGCTAAAGAATGTAAAGACCAAGGAAAGGCTTATAACTTTGGTGGAGAATACGTAAACAACTTTCACGATGAAAACAAACCAGCCGTATCCACTAAGTTAAGCGGTGTGAAGATGTTAAATCCGAAGGATTGCCCAGGTATGATGTATTACATGCCAACACCTAAAAGTCCGCATGGAACTGACGTTGACTCTACCGGAGAATACATTGTTGGTGGTGGAAAGTTAGCATCCGTAATCCCAGTTCACTCCTTTAGCAAAATGATGGAAGTAAAAGATAAGAAGGAACACCATTCGACTGAAATCGAAGGAATTCCAGTTCTTAAATATGAATCCACACTTGCTGGTGAAGTACAAAAACCATGCCTCGGTCCATTACATACTGAGTTCGACGGAAAGGGGTATGCTTATACTTCTTGTTTCGTAAGTTCTGAAGTAGTCAAATGGAAACTAGGAACATGGGAAGTGGTACAACATCTACCTGCTTATTATAGTGTTGGTCACTTGTCTATCGTTGGAGGAAGTTCATCAGAGCCTTATGGTAAGTATCTGATTGCGATGAACAAAATTACTAAAGATAGATATCTCCCAGTAGGAATGGAATTACCACAAAGTGCACAACTTTATGATATCTCTTCTGGTAAGGCAGAATTGTTATCTGACTTCCCTACAGTAGGGGAACCACACTATTCACAAATGATTCCAGCAAAACTGCTAATGGATAAAACTGCGAAACTCTATCCTCTAGAGGAAAACAAACATCCATATGCGACTAAAAATGAGAACGAAGCAAAAATTGTAAGATTGGGAAGTACTGTCCATATCTACATGACTGCCATTCGTTCCCACTTCAAACCAGATATCATTGAAGCAAGGACTGGCGAAACCTTATACTTCCACGTAACCAACTTGGAACAAGATTACGACATTCCTCACGGATTTGCAATCGGTGGAGCACCTAACATGACAAACCTTCTCATCATGCCAGGTGAAACTAGAACCTTCAAGTGGGTGGCCCCCAAACCAGGTGTGTATCCATTTTACTGCACAGATTTCTGTTCTGCTCTACACCAAGAGATGCAACAGTACATCCGAGTTAGTCCATAACTAATATGAAAACTTTACTTTTCCAAACGTTGAGTAAAAAAAACCGACTCCTAATCTTAGGGGTCGGTTTGGTTCTGGTTTTGGTATATCTGATTCCTATTTGGTCCATATCCATTTCAGCTCCGCAGTACCCTGAGGGACTCGGAATGCAAATTTGGATCAATAAAATCACTGGTGCCACTCCTTATGATTTAAAAAACATCAATCTCCTCAATCATTACATTGGTATGCAAGAAATCGTTTCGGAATCCATTCCAGAACTTCTTTTTATGCCGTATGTTCTTGGTTATCTGATCTTTGGTGCTTTTATCACAGAAATTTATCCCAAAGTAGGAATGGCAATTCTTGGAATCATCAACTTGCTTCTCGTAGGACTTGTGGGACTATCTGATTTTTGGAGATGGGAATATAACTATGGACACAACTTAAATCCAGAAGCTCCTATCATAGTCGAAGGAATGGCATACCAGCCACCACTACTTGGTTGCAAAGAAATGTTAAACATTACTGCTTGTAGTTATCCTTCTTACGGTGGTTTGATTTTAGGGCTTAGTCTCGTCGCATTGGTATATATCCTTTGGGATGAAAATCGTAGGAAAAAATCAAATGTGGTTTAAAAGTTTAAAACTAATTTGTATCTTCTTCACAGTTGGTTTTATCAACTGTGGGGATGTGCAACCAGAAAGGTTAACTGTTGGGGAAATCAAATGTAGCCATTGTTCAATGAACATTGTGGATATGCGATTTCATACTCAACTGATTACTTACAAAGGAAAAAGATACCATTTCGATGCTATTGAATGTTTGGATCAATTTCAAAACGACAAAAACTTCAAAGCTCAAAAAATATGGGTAACGAACTATTTAGACACGAACGAATTTATTACCAAAGAAAAAGCAATTATCATCCATTCAGACAAAATTCGTTCTCCAATGGGAGCGGGACTCGCCGCTTTTAAAACTCATGAAGACTCAATTCCTTTCCAAAAGTAATAGGTTGTATCATAGCAATCATTTGAATCATAAACAAAATCAAATTTATAACTGCATCTTTCTCAGCAGGAAAAATTCCTTCTTTATTTTTACTTTTTTATTCTTCTCCATCATCACCACTTCTTCCATACTTGCAAAGACCATATCTGTTTGTTCCCATTGTACGGTAAAATCGGTAAAAGCGGCAATTAATCTTACCCAAAATGGAGACACAATCCTAGTTAAAGTTGGTATATACAAAGAAGGTTTTTTACCCATTACAAAATCTATTTCGATCATAGGCGAAGCAGGTGTTGTGATCGATGGACTCAAAGAAAAACATGTATTTGGAATTTATTCCAATGGAGTTCGCTTACAAAATTTAAAAATCATTGGAAGTGGAATTTCTGATTTAACGGAATTTGCAGGAGTGTATGCAGAGAAAGTAAAGAACTGCCATTTCGAAAATTTAGAGTTAGAAGATAATGTATATGGATTTTATCTAGCGGAAACAACCAACTGCACTCTTAAAAATAATGTTTCCATTGGAAACGCAAAAAATGAAGTTCTCGGTGGAAACGGAATCCATCTTTGGTCTGCCAGTCATAACAAAATCATTGGGAACAAACTAAAAAAACACCGCGATGGAATTTATTTGGAATTTTCAGAAAACTTAGAAATAGAAGGAAATGAATCCAAAGAAAATATTCGTTATGGAATGCATTTTATGTTTTCCAGTCATAACCAGTTCAATCGAAATGTTTTCAAAAACAATTCAGCCGGTGTCGCTGTAATGTATAGCAAAGACATCTTTATGGAAGCAAATGAATTTTTGGATAACTGGGGAGAAAGTTCGAATGGAATTTTGCTCAAAGACATTGCGGACAGCACTTTATCAAAAAACCGATTCGAAGGAAACACCATAGCAGTGTTTGCTGATGGGATCTCGAATATTAAGTTTCAGAAAAATGATTTTATCAATAATGGATGGGGAATTAAAATTCTAGGAAATACAGACTATAATAGAATCATAGATAATAATTTTATAAAAAATGTTTTTGATATAAGTACCAATACAAAATCCACAACCAATGAATTTATAAATAACTACTGGGATCATTATGAAGGTTATGATTTGGACAAGGATCATTTCGGTGATATTCCTCACAAAACCATTCACTTTTTTGGATACTGGATTGCTGTGTATCCATTTCTCATGGTGCTTTATGAATCCCCTGTAGTTCTATTTTTACAAGGAATTGAAAAAGCATTCCCCATCGTTACACCGATTGAATTTGAAGACCAACATCCAAGGATGAAGGAAAGAATATGATAGAAGTAAAAAATCTTACCATCAGTTATGGCGGGAACTCTGTTGCCGTGAAAGATGTAAACTTTCAAACAGAATCAGGAATGATACTCTCCATCATTGGACCCAATGGGTCAGGAAAAAGTTCTCTGATCAAGGGAATCCTTGGACTCGTCAGGCCCAGTACTGGACAGATTTTATTTCAAAGTAAAATGGAAACACCACATACGATCGGTTATATGCCACAAACCCCTCGTTTTCCGACAAATATCAAAGTAAAAGAACTGATTTCCTTTTTTAAAAAACTCGAGCCAGTGGAAGAAAAAAGATTCCAAACCTTACTTTCTATTTTGGAATTAGACAACCATATGGATAAAAAAATTGGATCACTCTCTGGAGGAACAAAACAGAAAATCAGCATACTACAATGTTTTTCCTCTAAAAAAGATTTATATGTCATAGACGAACCTACAGCCAGTTTAGATCCTTATATCTCTCACTTACTCAAATCACTTTTAGTCGAAAAGAAAAAGGAAGGATCTCTTGTCATTTTTTCAACTCATATACTCGCTGAATTACAAGAGTTAGCTGATCGTTTTTTACTTTTATCGGAAGGATCCATTCTTATCGATGATTCTCCTGAAAATTTTCTAAAAAAGAACAACAAAACCGATTTAGATCAGGCTTTGATGAACTTCTGGAATGAGGAATACAAAACAAAACCATGAAAGAAATTCTACTTTTTGAAATAAAAGAAAATATAAGAAGCCGCTGGGTATTTATTTATTCAGGCTTACTTGTCCTTGTGATGATGATTTTAAGTTTTTTCGGAGATCAAAACGGAATTCGTTTACTCATAAGCACAATGAATCTAACACTCATAGTCATTCCTCTCTTTTCGATTACCTTTTCTGGAATGTCATTTTTAGAATCTATGCCCTTTGCTGAAGTATTACTTTCCAAATCAGTGAGTCGAAGCTCTCTATTTTTTGGAAAGTATTTTGGGATTACCATCTCACTCTCCCTTGGTTTACTTTTTGGACTCGGCATCCCCGGTTTATATCTTTTTATGAATGATCCTAAGTTTCTTTTTTTATTTTTTGAGCTACTCGTTTTTGGAATCTTTTTAACGGCAATCTTTGTTGCGATTGCCTTTTTAATTTCTTCCTTTATTCGAAGAGGAGAAATAGTTTTAACCGTATCTCTTTTAGTTTGGTTATACTTCTTTATCTTTTTTGATGCATTAGTTTTTATCTTTAGTTTGTATTTGGGTGACTATCCTATTGAAGTTCCTTCTCTGATCATCATCTTACTAAACCCGATAGATTTAATTAGAATTCTTCTGATTCTACAAACAAGTTCATCTGCATTACTTGGATTTTCAGGAGCTTTGTTATTAAAACAATTAGGCTTACTCGGTGTACTCGGGATTACGATTCTGTTTTTATCTTTATGGGTAAGTATTCCCCTTATCGTTTCTTTTAAACGATTCCAAAAACGAAATTTCTAATTTTTATTTCTGATACGAACAAATAATTGAAACCACTTGATTTAGATCATGGAAAGATCAAGTTGGATTTAGTAGAATAAGATTCAACTACCATGAAACGTTGGATACAAATTGCATCGATTATAATCCTACTTCCCTTTATAGGTAAAATTCTATTTCTGGAAACAGGTTTACTGGCACAAACTTTGTATAGACTCTCTATGGTATGCCAATGCAATCACGGATCCAAAAACGAAATCCATAAAGACGAAGATCCAACACCTTCAAAACGAATCACTTGCCACCTAACTAAAGGAAGCGGCCCACACCAATGTTCCTGTGCTAAAAAGAAATCAGCAACAAAGGTTCTCCAATCCCAATCAATGAATCCTAGTTTTCCATTTGAAACAAAATTTCTAAATTTAATCGCTTATGATGCAATCATCCTTCCCAACAATAAAATTGTTTTACTCTTAAATGGATTTTCCCACCCACCTGACAAACCACCACGGTTTCACTTTACCTAAGATTTAAGAAACTTCGTTCCTTTCCAAAGAAAGGGAAAACAATCAATTAGGATCATCGAATCAAAAGCTGAATCCTTGGAATTTCAAACAAAGGTAATTTTATGTTCAATAATCTATACATTCTCTCTTTTATTTGTTTAATCACAATCAATTGTAGTATGGCTAAAAAAACGGAGGCCAACAATTCATCGAATCTTCTAACTCTCCTTGCAGCAGCAAACACAAACCCAGGTTGTGCAATTTCTTCTGCACCTGCGATCCCAAGTAACTTAACTCAGGTGGAAAGTAAAACTCGAGTTAAATATTCTCTCTACGGATGTGATGAAAATGGATTGAATCAATTAGAGCTAACACAAACAGAAATTGTCAAAGGAGCAACTGGAACAAGTGCATCCTCTGTTTTGTACACAAAGGGAGATGTGATGTTAGCCACCAGTAAAGGAGGAACAAACGTAGAAGTTACTTTTACATTAAACTCACCCACTAGTACTCTCGATGTAATCGCGTATGGAACAGGAACCGTGCTCAGTGGCCCCACCTATCGTTTGATTGCTGGAGCTCAAACTCAATACAAAAATGCCGCGGGTGTTTATGGCAACACTGGTAAAGGAGGATCTGTATCCGCACCTATCCCAGCAGTTGGCACAAGTTATACTTTTTGTTTAGACTTTCAATCCACACCAGGTGGATCCAGATTTCTAAATGGTTTCAACAAACCTTGTTCGGAACTCACAGATACGGAACGAGGATCTATGTCTTACTATCCGATCATGCAAATGATGAACGTTCCCGTTTATTCTGGTGGCAATCGATTGGGTTTTATTCTAAACGGAGTGACAATCACTTCTTTCACAGTTGGTTCCATAGTATCAAATACAGAAATGTAAATTCTCTCTCCAAACACTTGTCATACTGGTGAATTTAGTAGCCAGTATGATTTTTTGGAAAAGGACAAAAGAACAAAATGAAACTAAAAATTTTAACCTTTATACTTCTTATCACAACTCCTCTATTTTCGAAAGAGGTAAAACTTGAGAATGCCTATGTCAAATATACAACTTCACGGACTTCTGTAGTGTATTTGACTCTAATCAATTCTACCAATACAGAAAAGAAACTCATCGATACAAAATCAAACATAGCAGACAGAGTAGAGTTATTCACTATGAAACCGTCAGAATCAGGAATGAAAATGATTCCCATTTCAGAAATCCTGATTCCCAAAAATAGTTCCGTACATCTCACTCCAAAGGGTTATCATATCATGCTCTTTGGAATCAAATCCCCCCTCCGTTTAAAAGAAACCATTCCCTTTCAGTTTCTTTTTTCCGATGGATCGGAAATTCAAATCAACATTCCTGTAGAATCTAATCCACCTAACAAAAAATTGTCTAAAAACTTCTCTCCTTCCTCTTCTAATGAAAAAGGAAATCTAGAAAAAAATGATGCCAATCCCGAGTCAGAAGAAAAGGATATGTCTACTTATGATCCAAACCAATCATCTAACGAGGACCATTCGAACCATGATCATTCCGACCATCAGGGGCATGAACAACATAACCGAGCGGATGCTCTAGCTCCGGCAGGAATCATGAACCCACATATCCATGAAAAAGGAAAATGGATGATTGATTACCGTTATATGGGAATGAAAATGTGGGGTTTGCAATCGGGAACGCAAGGATTATCCGATCTTGGAACTTTGTATTATCCATTCACAGACCCTACTGTGCAAATGCCCACGGGTAGTTTAATCACAAGCTCTCCCCTAGGAACAACGATTCCAATAATTTCACCTAATAAATATAATTATATGTCAGTTCCTACTGATATGGTGATGGAAATGAATATGGTAAGTGCTATGACTTCCATATCCGATAAATGGATGATTATGTTTATGGTTCCTGCGGTAAAAAACAAAATGACAATGGTATCAAGTAATTTTGATCGAGCACCTATGAGTTCTGCAGGAATCGGGGATGTAAGTTTTAGCACTGCCTACCGTTTGATTAAAACAGAACATCAAAATTTTTTCACAGGTATCGGTCTTTCTCTTCCGACAGGTTCGATTGATGAAAGAGACAATATGCCCATGATGGGAAAACAAAAGGTTCCATACAACATGCAGCCAGGAACAGGCACCTATAGTTTGTTACCTCAATTGTCATATAACGGAAATTATAAGAGAATTTCCTGGGGTGCCCAATCGCAAGCAAACTTAAGGATTGGAAAAAATGATAACAATTATCGTTTCGGAAATCGATACGAATTTTCAGGATGGTTATCATTTCTTGTGCACGAATCTATGTCAATCTCTGTTCGTGTAGCCAAACAAAGATGGCTCAATTTACAAGGACTAGATGCCGCATTAGATCCCAAGATGGATCCACAAAACGATCCCTATCGCCAAGGTGGAATGCGTAGTGATCTACTCATAGGTGTTAACTTTCTTGTCACAAGCGGAATTTTCCAAGGAGCACGATTTGGTTTTGAATATGGCAAACCCTTTCATCAAAATCTAAACGGACCACAACTTGGAACAAGAGAACTCATCAACGTATTTGCTTCGTTTACATTTTAAGAATTAGTTTCTATTTTTTCCTTTGAGGTTATTACCATTGGTTTGGTTTCGCTTAGCTCATCCATCAAGTCAAACCTTCGATTTGCTTGCATCCTTGCTCCTATGGTCGCTTGCGGATTGATCCGGGGCGCGAGGGAACTTGATTTCTCTGTTGACGAATCCAAGTGATCCAAAAAAATTTTGGATAGTTATCTTACTAAATTTAAGGAATCAATTTTCCATCATCCACCATGACTGACACCCACCTAACCATTCGTAAAGCAACACCTTCCGATCTGGATTCCATAGTCCCGCTCATTTACTCCTCAGGACCGAAAGCCTGGTCTTTTGTATTCCAAGAAGGAAAAAAAACAGCCATTGATTTTTTAAATACCTCGTATGTGCATCGAGGCAATACCGTATCGTATACAAACCATTTTGTTGCCGAGATAGAGGGTCGGGTAGTTGGATCAATTCTCTCTTATACGCAACCCAGTTTTTTAGCGCTGACTTTGGGAACCGCCTTTCGTATCTTATCGGTCTATGGAATACGTGCTCCCAAGGTAATGGCCCGAGGTCTTAAAACGGAAACCATCATCCAACCACCAAAATCAGGTTGTTTGTATTTGGGTCATATTGCAGTTTTAGAATCAGAAAGAAACAAAGGGATCGCAAAAAAACTCATCGAGTCTATGATAAACAAGGAAACTAAATATAAAACTGTTTCATTGGATGTATCGGCAGAAAATCAACCTGCCATTTCACTCTATCAAAAGTTAGGTTTTCAAATTAAAGTGACAAGACATCCTTTGGGGTGGGAAGGTATCATTCCGTCTCACCACTATATGGAAAAACAAATTTAGTCTTAATTAAAATGAACGAATACGATTCAAAAGCAAAATCAAATTTGGAAACATTGGGTTATCACTTATTTCCTGGTTTGATTCCTCTCGATACAATTAGATTCTTAAAAGATATTCTTCTTCGTTCCCATAGGGAATGGTTAGAGGAATTTCAAAATCCAAAGAATGTAAATAGTGCTTATCTTACTTCTACAAAGTATACAAAAGACACAGAAGATAGGAATACTCTATTTCAATTCATTGGATCCGATTTGTTACTCGATGTTTGTCATTTGGTTTTCAAAGATTCTATCTTCTTTCTCAATACACAAATTTTTTATAACCCTACAGATTCAAAAAAACTCCCCTATTGGCACCGGGACATCCAATACCTTGGCATTCCAGAAGAAAACCAAAAGGAACGAATTCTTAAGGACCATGTTTGGCACTTTCGTATTCCTTTAGAGAAAGATCCTGGAATTTGGCTTGTACCAGGTTCCCACATTCGTTGGGATAGAGAGGAAGAAAGAAAAGTAAGGTTAGAACTCGAGGGAAAGAAAAACCATGAAGACATAGAGAATCAAATCCTTATCCCACACAATCCCGGTGATCTTTTAGTGTTTTCAGCTCATTTGATTCACAAAGGAAGTTATGACCTGAACCGTTTTTCTTTTGACATTCTCTACACAAACTTTCCGGAACAAAAACATACTGCAGAAAAATGGAAACACTTTCCAGAAGCTAACTTCGTTTCGAAAGACTCAAAAAACAATTCTCTCTTCCATTTAATTTAGAAATTTGTATTGAACCAAAAGAATTTCTGCGCCAGCGACCGCAGTGGAAATCCTTTCCCGAAGGGAAAGATTGAAACGTAGGGCGCGGTCGTGTCAGAAAAGAATTACACTCAACTAACAATTTCGAGGCGCCCCAATTTAGTCATTGATTTCTCTTTATTAAATTAAAAACCATTCCTTATGAAAGATTTTTTCTTAAGGAACAATGCTTATCATATTTGGGCCACAAAAATTTTATTTGAATCACTCAGAAAGATTTCCGATGAAAATTATAAAAAAGATCTAGGATTATTTTTTAAATCAATCCATGGGACACTCAACCATTTGTTGGTCGTAGAAAAAGTTTGGTATACAAGGATTGTGGGCGAAGTGTATATACCGTCTTCTTTAGCAGAAGAAATCGAACCAGACCGCCAAACACTAGAAATACGAATGGTTCAGACGTTAGAACTTTGGAATACTTGGCTCAAAGATTTGGATGATTCACTGTGGCCGACTCTCTTTCGTTACAAAACCATGCGCGGGTTTGAAGCAGTACTTATCTTCAGTGATGTGGTGCAACATAACTTTAACCATCGCACTCACCATAGAGGTCAGATCACAGCCGCCGTTACTCAGTTAGGCGGCAATTCACCCGAAATTGACTTTGTATATTACCTACAATCCTTAGGAAAATAGTATGTGGAACCCTTCCAGAAAAATACGAATTATCGCCAGTAGAATGTTAACTGTTTTGTTTTCTCTAACCATGATCTTTCATGTTGTGGCCCTATTCCAAATCATTCCTTACCAATACCTTTGGGGTGGAAGACTCAGTAGTTTGGAAGAGATGTATGTTATGGAAACGGTCTCTCTCCTAGTGAATGGATTTTTCCTTTGGTCAAGCATTCGTTATTTACAATACATAAACCAAGGTTTGGTGCCCATTTGGATTCGACTTGTGTTTAGTTTCATTGGATTTATTTTTTTACTCAATACCATTGGGAATCTAGTTGCCTTTACCAATTTAGAAACTTTACTGGCTACACCGGTAACCGCATTTTTATCGGTAATCAGTTTCTCATTGGTACCAAAATATGAAAATAAGACAAGCTAACTACAAAGACATAGCCAAACTATCCGAAATTTTCGATGCGTATAGACAATTCTACGGTCAAAATTCTAACATAACAGGCGCTATTCGATTTCTTCAAGATCGGATGGAACATGGACAATCCATAATTTTTTTGGCAGAAGATTCAAACTCAGGTGAGGTTTCTGGATTCACACAACTTTATCCAGTGTTTTCATCAATCTCCATGCAGAGATCTTACATTTTGAATGATCTATATGTAAAGAAAGAATTTCGCAAACAAGGTATCGCCAAACTATTGATTGCTGAGGCAAAAACCTTTACTAAAACTAATTCAGGAAAAGGTTTGGAACTTTCCACTTCCACGCACAACAAAGAAGCTCGTGCTTTGTATGCGCAGGAAGGTTTTGAACAAGAAACTGAATTTTTGACTTATTTTTGGAAGTCCGTTTAATCATTTTTTTAGAGGAGTAAGTAACAGTGTACATTCCCGAACATTTTAAGATGGAGACAGAATTCATTTACCAATCAATTAAAGAAAACCCATTTTCCATATTAGTTTCTGAAATTGATGGCGAGATGATCGCAACACACTTACCGCTACTTCTTTCTGAAGACAAACAATCGTTAATTGGTCATTTTGCAAAACCAAACCCACAAAAAGAAAGTTTCGAAAAAGAAGTCCTTTGTATTTTCTCTGGTCCTCATTGTTATATCTCTCCTTCTTGGTATGAAACAGATCGTTCCGTTCCCACTTGGAATTTTACCGCAGTGCATGCCAAAGGAATTTTAACCATTGTGGAAGATCCAGAGAAAATTCATAAAAGTTTACTCGCTCTTGTCAAAAGGTTTGAATCCAAAGATTCAAACTACAATGTTGATTTTGTAGATACCCAATACATTGAAGGATTAAAAAAAGGAATTGTTCCTTTTGAAATTAAAATCACTCAGTTGGAGGGAAAACAAAAGTTGAGCCAAAATCATTCATTGGAACGTCGTAACCTTGTCATTCAGGAATTGGAATTATTACCAGGCGAAAATGAAAGAGCCATTGCGAAATTAATGAAAGACAGTATCAGATAGGAAAATAGAATTCTACTCTGAACGCTGAAATCTCGGATATTAAAAAGAAATCAATGAATTTATA
Organism: Leptospira terpstrae serovar Hualin str. LT 11-33 = ATCC 700639; assembly: GCF_000332495.1. NCBI lineage: Bacteria > Pseudomonadati > Spirochaetota > Leptospiria > Leptospirales > Leptospiraceae > Leptospira > Leptospira terpstrae. The sequence goes on from NZ_AOGW02000006.1 coordinate 74,998, forward strand.
TTGGGATCTATTCAAAACTTTTTTGCTATTGGGATGTACTTCTTTTGGAGGTCCTGTTGCCCATTTAGGTTATTTCCAACATGAATTTGTGGAAAAGAAAAAATGGATCACTTCCTCCGCCTATGCAGACTTAGTAGCTCTTTCTCAGTTTTTACCTGGACCTGCGAGTAGCCAAGTCGGCATTGCCATTGGACAAATTCGCGGAGGTATCCCGGGCGGAATCCTTGCTTGGTTTGCATTCACACTTCCTTCCGCACTCATTATGATTTTTTTTGGTCTTGGTGTTGGTTTGTATCCTGAATTTTGGAACCAAGGTGTTTTGCATGGATTCAAAATTGCGGCAGTAGTCGTTGTCTCTCACGCGGTTTGGTCTATGGGTGTCAAACTTTGCCCCGATAAAGAAAGAATCAGCATCGCCTTGTTGGCATTAGTAATATCCATTGGCATTGGTGGGATGTTTGGACAACTCCTTCCTATTTTGTTAGGTGGTGTTTTTGGTTTTTTCTTTTTAAAAAAAGAACTAGGTCTTCCTCATTCTCCTTCTGGATTTAAAATTTCTCCTCTATATTCTTATACTCTGCTTGTTATTTTTTTTCTAATCTTATTTTTTCTTCCATTTTTGGCTAATTACTTACAAAACAATTCATTACGTATCTTTGATAGTTTCTTTCGAGTTGGATCATTGGTATTTGGTGGAGGACATGTTGTACTTCCCTTACTCAAAGAAGAGGTGGTCACAACTGGTTTGGTATCGAACCAAATGTTTATGGTGGGTTACGGTGCGGCACAAGCCATTCCCGGTCCTTTGTTTACCTTCACTGCCTATCTCGGAACTGTTTCGACAATGACACCCAATGGAATCGTTGGTGGAATTTTTTGTTTAGTCGCCGCATTTTTACCAGCCTACTTACTGATCATTGGTATACTTCCCGTTTGGGAGAGGTTTCGCAAAGAAACTTGGTTGCAACAATCCATGTCAGGAATCAATGCTGTGGTGGTTGGATTACTTTTTTCTGCTTTGTATTCACCAGTATGGACAGAAGCGATCTTCAATCGATTTGATTTTGTTGTATTTTCAATCGGGTTTGTTTTGCTTATGTTTTGGAAGCTTCCTTCATGGATCATTGTAGGTCTATGCGCCTTGTTTGGTTTTTGTTTGAATTTCTAATTTAGGAAAAAATCTCCCGTGAAACTAGAATTAAATGTCCGAGTGACTCCAGAGATTGCCGCAAACCCAGACCATCTTTTACAATTTGTTTCCAAACAAAACAAAATTCCCAAAACTTCCATCAAACATATTGAATGTACTTCTCGTTCCATTGATGCAAGACAAAGAAATGTAGTGTTCCAATTACGTTTGGACGTCTACGTAAACGAAGATTTTATTCCTTTAGAATATACCATCCCTAGTTTTCCCAATGTAAACCTTGCAGAACCTGTGTTAATCATTGGTGCAGGCCCCGCAGGGTTATTTGCCGCCTTACGTGTATTAGAATTGGGAAAAAAACCAATCATTCTGGAACGAGGAAAGAATGTAAAAGATCGAATTGAAGACCTTCGGGGCATCAATGTCCATCATATCGTAAACGAAGATTCGAATTATTGTTTTGGTGAAGGGGGAGCAGGTACTTATTCGGATGGAAAACTTTATACTAGATCCAAAAAACGAGGAAATATCCGAAAGGTTTTGGAATACCTGGTAAGTTTTGGAGCCACCAAACAGATTCTTGTCGATGCACATCCTCATATTGGTACAAACAAACTTCCACGTATCATTCAAAATATCAGAGAGTGTATTCTTTCTTCTGGTGGAGAAATCCATTTCCAAACACGTATCACTGATTTAATACTTTCCGGAAATTCCATCACGGGAGTGAAATCTCTCTCTGGAGATAAGTGGATGGCAAAAAATGTCATCATTGCCACGGGCCATTCCGGGAGAGAGATGTTCCAACTTCTCTACGAAAAAGGAATCGAAATCCAAACAAAACCATTGGCCATTGGTGTTCGAGTGGAACACCCACAGAGTTTGATTGATTCTATTCAATACCATTGTGATGTGAAAAATCCATTATTACCTGCATCTGAATATTCTCTAGTGAAACAAATCAATGGTCGTGGGGTTTATAGTTTTTGTATGTGTCCCGGTGGTGTCATTGCACCTTGCGCCACCAAACCAGGGGAAGTTGTCACTAATGGATGGTCAAGTGCAGAACGTTCTCGTCCCACTGCTAATTCCGGAATTGTCGTAGAACTTCGATTTGACGACTTCAAACCATTTGAATCCTTTGGAGTTTTTTCTGCGCTTCAATACCAATCGGTAATTGAACAAAAAGCCTTTCAATTGAACGGGGGAACACAGAAAGCCCCTGCACAACGGATGGTTGATTTCACAAAGGATAGAATTTCGACAGACCTCCCCAAAACTTCCTACACACCAGGTCTTGTCTCTGTTTCACTTTCTGATTTACTTCCTCCACTCATCGCAGACTCACTAAAAAAAGGATTCCAAGAATTTGAATCCTCAATGAAAGGATACTTCACCAACGAAGCCATCATCCATGCACCTGAAACACGTACATCCTCGCCAATCCAAGTTCCTAGAAATCCTGACACATTGGAACATATAAAAATCAAAGGATTGTTTCCCTGTGGAGAAGGAGCAGGTTATGCGGGTGGAATTGTCTCAGCGGCCATTGATGGAATGAAATGTGCAGAAGCCGCACTCACAGGCAGTTTTACAAAATAAAAATGAAACGGATTTTGTTTCACTTACCATCCTTTGTTTTATGGATGGTTGTATTTTATTTTTTATCAGAAAGGTCTATCTTTCGTTACCAACATATGGGTGCGGGAGTGGACGTTGGTCTTTTTGAAAATCTATTTTATAATTTAGTCCACAATGCAAAGGCTGTTACCTCCATTGGAATTGATGGCAATTTACACCATTACTTTTCCGACCATATCAATTGGTATATTTATCCCTTATCTATGTTATATGGTCTATTTCCTTTTGTCGAAACTTTACTGATCTTTCAAGCCTTTGTTTTAAGTTTTCCCATTCTGATCTTACCCATTTACAAATTCGATTTATTTTACCAATGGCTTTATCCTTTTTTATATTCTCTTTTTTTACCAATCTACTGGATTCATATCTTTGATTTCCATCCTGAAGTGGTATGGATCCCTTTGTTTTTTTTGTTTTATTACTTTTGGAAACAAAACTCGCTTTATTGGATCTTGTTCTTTGTATTAAGTTTGCTTGCCAAAGAAGAATGTGCCTTGGTTTTTATTGTTTTTTCTTTAGTGGAATGGAAATTGAAAAAAAAAGAAAGTTTTTGGATTGGAATACTATCCTTTGTTTACTTTTTTTTCTGCCTTCTATTACTAAGTTTACTGAGAGATTCAAATTTGAACCATCTGGTACCTGCACATTGGGAACGTTATCAACATCCTTTCACTGCTTTACACAATTTACATTTGTTTCCATATCTTTTTTTGTTTCTAAACTTGCCGTTTCTATTTTTACAATTTAAGAATCAATTTATATTATGTTTAATCCCATATTTTCTCTATTCTATTTTTTCTTCTTATGAAGTGAACAAAACGCCATTCACTCACCATAGTTTTATTGCCGTCCCCATCATTCTAATTAGTTTCCTTGAGGTGATTGAACGATATTCTCAAAAATCAAAACTTTTGTTTGGTGGAGCTGCCTTACTTGTCTCAACGACTCTATTTTTTGGGTTCGGTCCTTTTTCCAAATCTTACTCTTACAAAAAAGAATATATGAATCCAGGAGTTTCCGTAAAAGATGTGAGCATACTTCGTAATTTGGTACCAGGTAAATCAGTAGTTTCTAATGTTCCGCAGTATCTTTCCAACCGAAAGGATGTGCAGCTAATTTTTCCCAATAGAAATGATTCTGCAGAATATTTTGTTTACTATCAATTTAATACTCAGCTATTACCCTCTTATATTCCCAATGGATACCAATGGGAGCAAAATATAGAAAACTATATACAAATCTATAAACTAAAGAAAATTGATTGATTCCTTTTGAAAAACTCTTATTCTGAATACCTGAAAAATGAAATCTATTATCTATTGCATTATACTATTTTCTCTCATTCATTGTTCTGTTGATTTGCGTCAGGTTCCGCCTCCTTCGCCCAATGGAAATTTGAATCGACCACAATCTAACCTGCCATTAGTGATCGGAAAGTTTGAAATCCTGTCCGCAGATCGTGGAGTGTATACGGATGCTTGGCGTATGGCATTTAAAGGCCACCTAACTTCCTCGGGTTTGTTTTCCACAGTAGTCACAGAACTAGACTCCAAATTAATATCAGATTTTTACACCATTGATGTAGAGATGAAAACTCTCTATAACGACAAATACAATTGGTGGTATACCTTTCCTGCCGTGTATCCGTTCACAGGCATTTGGCCAATTCAATATAGAATAGCAGAGTACACTGTTGATTTTAAATACAAATTATATAAAAACAAAACTCTTGTTAAGGAAGAAGAAATCTCTAAAACAGGAAAAACTGACGAATTCTTATATGGATTTTATAAAGTAAGAAACTTTCAGCGAATGATTGAAGAAACAAACTTAGAAGCTGTTAACACATGTATCAAAAATTTATCAGAATCATTATAATCTTAAATCTTATCAGCTTTGTAGGATGTGTAAGTATTCCTTTCCAACCTGCAAACCATACAGAAGATTGTTTGGCTTATTACTACCAAACCAAACGACAAGTCACTGAAGTTTTTGATGAAAACGTATTAACGATGGGTCTTGTTGTGACCCTTTCTCTTCTCAATTCCATATTCTCACCTATTTTTCTTTTACCAATCCTTACTACTCCGTACATTCAGTACAAAAATAAAGTAAAAGCAGATGAAATTCTAAGCCAATGGAAAAAAGATAGATGTGGCATTGCCGAAATCAATCCAGAACAAAACAATACTCGCCCAACAGACCTTTAGTTATTTAAAAACTTCATAGTGTCTCCTAAAAGAAGACCTATTTGAAGTCGCAGTTGAATTAAATCATAACGGTTTTGGATTTCATTGCGCATAACATCACGAAGTCGCCTATCAACAGTCTGTAATTCGATAATAGAAGCAGAACCTGTTTTGTAGGCTTTTTCCATAATCTGGTAGTTTTCTTTAGCAATCCGTTTGCTCTCACGAGAAATATCGTATAACTCAATTAGATTGTTATGTTGTTGAATCAATTCAAAGAAATACAAACCTGTATTTTCTCTTAAAAACTGAGACTGAGATTTAGCTAATTTGATTTCAATTTTAGATTTATCAAATTCATTTTTAGACAACCACCGATTGAATAAAGGAAATCTAAAACCAAAATTTCCGCCTACATTATAGTCTGCATCCGATGATCTAGCATATCTACTAAAATCATTTCGACTGTAATCGTAAACTTCCATGGAGTTTGCCCAGGTCCCACTCAAACCAGAAAACGATTCACGACTAGATTGATTGTAAACATTCACAAAAAAATCAGGAACCCAAAGTTCGTTAAATCGAACCATCTTTTGAATTTCTAAAATCTTCACTTGATTGATTGTCAAAATAATGTCAAAGTTTAGATCCGATAGATTTTTTTCGTATTCGGAGAGAGTAGATTCCAAAGGGAGAATTTTGTATTCGCGCTGGGGGATTTCTTTTAAAGCGACATCTTTTAATAAAAACTTTCTTCTAAATATGGACTGACTTTTTTGTTGGTCTAACCTTGATTTAATGGCATTGTATTTATAAAAGAAATAATCCACCTTGGAGTTTTGAGTTACCAAATATGACTCAATTCCCTGTTTGTATAATTTTTGGACCGTTTGGAATTGTTTATCTGCATCAGTTTCATTGGAAAAATCATAATCATAAAAAGCCAAAAGTTTCAATGTTTCAGCATATTGAAATGCTTGGTCAAACAATTCCTTTTGATAAAGAGCACGATATTCCAATAACAATCGTTCATATTCTAATTCCAATATCATATTGGTAAGAACTGTGTTCCCTTGGTCTTGAAAATTCCAATTGAGATTTAATGAAGTACTCCATCCTTTCCTATTGTAACCATCTCCTCTGAGTGATTCGAAAAAAGGGGAATGTTCTAAATTGACAGAAGGTAAATAACGTAAATTTCTTGAATCGATATCAACTTTTTTTCGTTCGATTTCCATTTCTTTCAATTTCAATTCATATGACTTTTCTCCCACTAACTTAGGTAAGTCATAAAAATCTACAGGTTCTGCCCTTAAATGCGGAACATAAACCATAAGTAAAAAAACTGAAAGTATATATTGATAAAAACGAACCACTAAATCAATTATCGGATCGCTTCCTGTTTGGAATGAAGTAATTGGTAAATTCCACCTTTAGAAAGTAATTCCCGGTGAGTACCTTTACCCTCCAGTTTTCCTCGTTCCAATACAAAAATCTGATCATAATTACGGATTGTATCCAATCTATGGGCTACTGTGATGATAGTTGCGCCTGCAAACACTGTATTTATATGAGACAGAATTCGGGCTTCGGTTTCCTTATCCAGCGAAGCTGTTGGCTCATCCAATAGTAGAAGATTTGGCTTTTGTAAAAACAGTCGTGCAAGAGAAACTCTTTGTTTTTGACCGCCAGAGAAAATAAACCCTCTTTCAGAAATTTCAGTGTCATAACCAAGCGGAAGTTTGACGATATCATCATGAATACAGGCAAGTTTTGCTGCCTCAACTACTTCGCTTAGAGTTGCTTCTGGTTTTGTGATGGAAATATTTTCCCTGACAGTACCTGCAATCAATGGATTCTCTTGAAACAAAACTCCTATTTTAGTCCGTAAACTTGGAAGCCAAATCTCGTCTAAAGATACATCATCAATAATGATTTCACCTTCTTGTGGATTGTACAAACCAAGAATGAGTTTTAAAATAGTAGATTTTCCACTTCCACTTCGTCCCACAAAAGCGACTTTTTTACCTGCTTGAATCTTAATTTTTAAATTTCGAATTCCGGATTCCGGTTTTTGACTATCATAGGAAAAACTTAAATTATTAAACTCTATATTCCCTTTTACTTCGGGCAAATCTACTTTGAATAAATTGTCTCGGTCAGTAATCTCACTATCTAAAGATTCAAAACTTCGTAATCGATTCCAAGAAACATTTGCTTTTTGGAATTTTAAAAAATCATCGTATAAAGAAACAATCGGATTTCGAATGTAAGCAACAAGTCCGATGACAGCATATAATGTACCCAATGTCATTTGATCTTTTAAGATCAATAAACTTCCAACTAACATAACAATAACAACAGTGATCTGTTTAAAAAATTCAGTGTTTGTAAATATTAAGTTGGAATAAAACAGTTTTTTTCCTTCGGAATTTAATTGAGTTGTAAGTCTTTTTTCAAAATCCCATCGATGTGAATAGGTAGCGCCTAAGTTTTTAATCGTTTCGAAACCATGAATTGTTTCTATAAAGTAACTTAGAGTTTCAGATTTTTTTAATGACTCTTTTTTTGTTTCTTCAATAATCTTCGGTGTTAGAGCACGGAGAATTAACATTTCAGGTAAAATTAACAAACCTATAATGACAAGTAAGAGTGGGGAAAGAAAAAGAAAAATAATGAAAACTAAAGAACTAAAAAGCAAATCAAAAAATTTCATTGCACCTTGGTCAGAAAAAAACATAATTACGGATTCTATCTCTTCCCAACGAGTGAGAATTTCACCTTTCCTATTCCTTTCAAAAAAAGATATAGGTAATGAAATTAATTTCACTAAAAAACGAATCGCAATTGTTTGATTCACTCGATTGCTTGTAAAAAAAATTACATTCGATCTAAAATATGCAAGAAACGATTGCGAAAAACTTAACAAAACAACAACTAAAATCACCGGAAAAAAGAATTCTTTGTTCTCTTGTAATAATACTGCATCTATTAAATACAGATTAACTAGCGGAATAAAAACCTCTAATCCTTTTATCACAAAACTAGCAACAATCCCTGCTTTTAAATATTGAATGGCAGGTAAAAAATATTCCGCAAGGCCTGCAAAAAAACGATTCTTCAATTCCCAATTTTGTTCTGGTTTATTTTTCGGAATGAAATAAATGACTACATCCGATGCTTTCTGCTCCCACTCTTCGCGAGAAAGATTCACTTCACCAAACTCTGGATCCATGATTAGAACTCTTTTTTTCCCAATCGATTTTAGGACAACATATCTAGAATTTTCAAAAAAGTTTATTGTTGGACTGTTATTTAATTCTAATTCATGATCTTTCCAATTTACAAAATAACAATCACCCTTTTCTTCACCAAAACTTGCCTTCCAATGGTTAGGGCGAATGTCAGGATCAAAATCTGGAAAAGTAGAATCTGCATCATAGTCTGCAAAAGAAAATCCCCAATAGCGAAATATCATCTTTCGACATGCATCACCTGATTGTGACTTACCATCTTGAAAAAGAAAGGGGAATCGTATTTGATTTCGTAATGGAGGAGAAAATTTTAGTTTGGGTAGAAAATGAAACTTGTCCTCTTCATAAATTGAAGAAGTTTCAAAATTATCTTCATCCGAACCATCTCCTAAGTTGAGTTTCCTTTCGCTCATAATTGAACGAATGGTAATTAATAGACTTTCTGATTTTTTGAAAAATATTTCTGCATCTTTGGAGGAAAGTTCATAAACAAAACTTTCTTCTACAGCCGTAACTGTTGCGTTTCTTGCCTTTTTTTCTAAAACCCCCATCTCACCTAACACCGATCCTGCTTCAACAAAAGAAAAATAGTCTTTTTGCCAAGTGGATTTAGTGACTTTGAACCTTCCTGAACGAATAAAAAATAGAGAAGAACTTTTGCTTCCTTCTTTCATTAATATTTGTCCCGATGTAATTTTTCGTTTTATCAGAACTTTTGATAACTCTTGTATTTCTGAATTGGAAAGTTTTCTAAAGTAAGGATGAATTCTTAATTCATCACGGAGTTGGACTTTTTCTTTATATTCGCTCCATAATTTTTTTCTATTTTTATCGGATTCTATAAATCTTAAAAATTGAATTTGAGGTAAGACACGAACATTTGAATTTTCTTCGACTTGGAATAGTTGTTTTTTTAATGAATCAGAAGAAAATTCAGAGATTCCATAAAAAGAACCTTCTGTTAATGTTTTAATCAAAAGTTCTTTTTCATTGATTTTTAATTTAACCTGAATCCTACCTGTTTCCACAATTAGAATCGGTGTTGGGTCTAATTCACTACCCCCCATTCTATCATTTGCAACGAGGGATCTAAATTCAAATAAACTAAGAAATTTTTTAAAATCATTAGCTGTAAGTGTGGATAAAAAATCATCCTCAAATACTAAACTAGGAATTTCCTTTTTCTTATTTTTCAATTTTAATTCCTAGGATCTGCATAACGAAATAAAATTTGATATATACTTTTTCTATCGATAACGATATCTGCAACAACCTTCAAACCTGGAAATAACTGAAATTCTTTCCCATCTTGGTTTAAATCTTGTGTTCCCAAAATAAGAATCACTGAGAAAGAGTCCTTTTCTTTTGTATTGGGAATGATTTGAGAAACTGTTCCTTCTACGACACCAAAATCATTTTGATGGAAAGCTTTCACTTTAATCACGGAAGTTAAACCAATTCGAACTGCACCGATATCTTTACTACTTACTTCCACGATGGCTTCTAGAGGTTGGCCTTCTTCCATTAAGGATGCAACTGTCTGGCCACGAATGATATTTTGCCCCACGTTATTTACAGAAAGTTCACCGATGATACCAGAGAAAGGCATACGAATGACAGCATTAGCAACTCTTTCTCGTTTTAACTTTGTATCACCGCGAAGACTCGAAATAATATTTTCTTCTCTTTGGATTTCATCCTTTAAATTTCCAAACTCTTCATTGAATTCTAATAAACTTTGGTCGTAAATAAATTTTGCGCCTACACCATTTTGAAAATCCATAAAAGCTTTTTTTAAACTTACGAATTTATTTAATACTCCTCCTGATAACGCCGAACCAGAGTTATTTTCTAAATTATAAGCTAAGTTTTTTAGAATTTTTTCTGCTTCTCTTTTATTGCGAACCAACCGTTGTAGTTTTTTCTCTTCATAATCTAAGTTATTTGTATCTTTTGATAATTCGATTTGTTGTTCAGAAAATTCTAATTCCATAATGGGATCTCCTTTTTTGAGAAAATCCCCAGACTTCACATATAAATTTGTCAAAGTTCCTGTTTCTAAAGCTTCCACCATATAGTAGTTACCTTTTGGACGAATTGAACCTGTTGCCTGCACTACGACATCGACTCTGCCAAATACCAAAAATAAAACAAAACAAACAAAGAAAGTGGAAATAAGATAAATTCCTTTCCTTTCCCAATTGGGTGCTGGGTGTTTTAATAACTCATCATAATAAGATGCTGAATGCCTTGATTCCCAATTCGAATCAGTTTCTTTTATATTTTTGAATTTTTTAAACATCTTTATCCCCTTCACTTAATGTTGGGAACAAATGGTAATAAAAACCTTTTGTCATAATCAACTCAGCATGAGTTCCCACCTCGACAATTCGACCTTCATCGATTACAATAATTTTATCCGCACTAACCGTACTATGAAGTCTATGAGAAATTTGAATGACTGTTCTATCTTGGAATACAGTTTCCCATTGGGATTGAATATGGGATTCTGTTTCTGAATCTAATGCAGAGGTTGGTTCATCCAAAAACAAAATACTTGGATTCGTCACTAAAGCTCTAGCGATTGCCAACCTTTGTCTCTGTCCACCAGAAAGACCAATTCCAGACTCTCCAATTTTTGTTTCGTATTTCATTGGAAATCTTTCCACAAAATGGTCAACAGAAGCTAATTTAGCACCGGCTAACAAAGCCTCTTTGTTAAGAGATGGATTTTTTTTTGATAAATTCTCGGCAATGGTTCCTGAAAATAAGATTGGATGTTGTTCCACAGCACCAAATTGAATTCTAACTTCTTCAGGATCTAAGGTGGAAAGGTCAAACGAGTCTACAAACACTTTTCCTTTACTAGGAGTGAGTGTTCCCATCATAATTCTCATTAAAGTAGATTTACCACAACCACTCCTTCCAACAATTGCAATCTTTTCACCTGCTTCAATTTCCAAATTGATATCGGAAAGTATTTCTGGACTTGTTTCAGAATAACGGAAACTAATATGATCTAAGGTAATTTTTCCAGATAACCGCGGTAATTCACCGAACGGACGTTGGCTGACAATTTCACCAGGTAAGGAATAAATTTCTGTTAATCTTGCGCGAGATTCTCGTAATTCACTTAAATCTTCGTATACATGGCATAAACGAACAATTGGTTCCATCAAAAGAGAATATAAAACTAAGAATGCTAAAAAACTTCCCAATGAAAGTGACTCATTTAGTACATCGCTCACGCCAAATGTAATGACAGCAATTAGGCCAATTTGTTCAAAGAACTTACTCATAAGTTCCAAAACATGTACCCGTTTCCCAACTCTTAAATTGGTAAGAATGGTTCTTGCAATTTCATTTAGGCCTTTAGAAAGATAACGGCTTTCCATAGCAGAAGATTTAATCAAAGGCATTCCTGCGAAGAGAGAGAGGAAAAAAGATGTAGTTTTCTTTTTAGATTCAAAACTATGTTTCTGTAATTTTTTTATCTTTGCACTAGAACGAACTACAAACAATGCATAAACGATCAAAAAGAATAGTCCTATAAAGGTAAGGCTACTATCTAAACGAAATAAAATAAAAAGATAAATCGGTAAAGTCACCAAATCTAAAATCAAAAACAGACCCGACCTCTGGGTGATTTCCAATATCCTTTGGTTTTCTTTAAGTCTTTGAGTAAAATCACCTGTCTCAAATTTTCGAAATTCAGGTAAGGTTAAGTTTAAAATATGTTGGAAAAATCGTACAAAATAATTATACTCCAAACTTTGCATAAGTCCGATAGCAATTAGATTTCGAAAAAGTGAGAATAATGTCTGAAAGAATATTGCAAGTGCCACTCCGAACACAATTGTAAATAGAAAATTACGATCTGAAAATACTAATACCTGGTCCACCACTTGGCGTATCAAATAAGGTAAAGAAAGTGTTAAGAGAGCAGAAAATACTGTTGCCACTAAGATCCAACGAATCTCACTTTTTTTCGGACTAAATAACATTCGTAGTTCTTTAAAAAAACTAATCAAACTGACGTCTGCTGACATTGCCGCCGGTGCGGGAGAAAATTGTAAAACCACTCCATCCCAAATTGTTAGAAATTGAGAAATAGAAAGTTCATAAACTCCTTTGATAGGATGGGAAATTAAAACTGCATCTAATTCTTGATCGTATAGATACAATAAACAAGGGACATTCTCATCATCCGTAATAAAAACGGGATTGTCCAATTCGGGAAGTTGGTCCGAAGACAGATGTTGTTGTTTTGTTAAAAACCCTAATTTTTCAAGTTCAATTGCTAATTCAAAAATTCCAGGAACAATATTTCTACTTAATTCGTTTTTGATTCTAATTTTCCAGTTATTAGGGAGAGGTTTATCAAATACTCTTAATGCTAACTCAGAGCATACCAAACCAACTAAAGTATGTTGGTCCGTTGTGACTTGTTCTATGTAGAATTTCTTTGTTGCCTTTCTAAATTCAAAACGCTTAGAAACAAAGGGTCGAATTGTATTTTCTTCTTTTTCTTTTGCTTTGTATGTCGAATAACGCAACAAACGCGATTGTACAATTTCTTCTAGTTTGTTTCCTTTTTCTACACCTATGACTTTTCTAAAAACAGCACCTGGTATTTTATATAAATCTGAATCTTCGGCTGCAACAGCACTTGCTAAACGTTTTTGTTGTTTAAAAATTGCAATCTCACCCAAAATATCGCCAGAACGCATAATGGAAATTATCTTCCGTGGATTTTCTGTTCGAATTTGAATTTTTCCCGATCGAACAATATAAGCTGCATCACCAGCTTCCCCTTCTGAAAAAATAAATTCGCCTTGGTTGACTTTAACTAACTGAATTGATTTTAAAATTAGTTTGATTTCGTCTGGTGAAAGTTCATCAAAAAAACTAAGTTTTCTTACGTAATGGAACTTCTCTTGTTCTTCTTCTCTATGTTTAGCTTTTTCTGCTATTGTCGGATGAGTTTCAACTAACTTTAAAAAACGAGATGCGGGAAGTAAAAGAACGATAGAAGGTTCTAATGCATAATAATCATGTTTTGAAGGAGTTTTGGTGAGTGTGATTCTTTCCCCTATGGATTCACCAACCTCAACAAATGCATATCTGCCCAAACTTAAGTCTTGTTTGTTTTGTTTCATTCCAAATCGACCGGTTAATACAAAATGAATGTATTCCGGCATTTGGTTTGCTTTAATTAAGATTTGTCCTAACCGAACAAAACGTACTTCAATGTATGGGAGTAGGCTTTCTCTTTCCGCTTCATCTAATTCCGCAAGTAAATAATTACGTCGAAAGACAGAACGGATTTTTTCTAGATTTCGCCTAACTTCAGATTGCATTTATTTTTCCGGTACCATGTGGATTCGATGCCTTAAATAGGCCATTTTCGAAAAAAATACAAATTCATATGTATATTTATACCATCGACGGAATGAGACGCAGTCCTGAGCAGATAAAAGTCATACGTTCAAAACTGGGATTGAAATTGAAAAAAACTTGATTCTTTTGATTATTTTAGCTTCCGAGAAGTCATCCATCCACTAAAAGAAAAATGGACTTTTGGTTAAGCGCCAAAATTGACGACCCGGAAGTTTTTTAAAGTTGGCTGTTAAGCTTTCGGATTTTCCAAAACGATAGCAATTCCTTGACCACCGCCAATACAAAGCGAAGCCACTCCGTATTTCACTCCACGTCTTTGCATTTCTAATGCGAGAGTCAAAGTCACACGGTTCCCAGATGCTCCAAGTGGATGGCCAATGGCAACTGCACCGCCATTCACATTTGTAATTTTAGGATCAAGTCCCAGTTCTTTTTGAACTGCTAAATACTGTGCAGCAAACGCTTCATTGATTTCAAAAAGTCCGATGTCTTTCAAACTAAGTCCTGCTTTTTGTAAGGCAGCAGGAATCGCAACAGCAGGACCAATCCCCATCTTCGCAGGATCACAACCAGCATGTCCCCAGGACTTGACAATTGCCAAAGGTTCTTTTCCTAATTTTTTTGCTTGAGATGCGGAAGCAACAATCAATGCAGAAGCTCCATCATTAATTCCGGATGCATTTCCCGCAGTGACAGTTCCGTCTTTTTTGAATGCAGGTTTTAAGTTAGCAAGTTTTGTAGCACCAGCTTTTCCTTTGATGAATTCATCTTTATCAAATACGATAGGATTTTTTCCGCTAATCGTGATGGCATGAATTTCATCTTTTAAGATTCCTTTGTTTGTCGCCTCTTCTGCTCTTTCTTGTGAAGTGGCTGCCCAAAGGTCTTGTTCTTCTCTAGAGATTTTGTATTGGTCAGATAAATTTTCAGCAGTCATTCCCATAGGAAGTTCAACATAAATATCAGTTAAACCTGTTGCTAAAGAATCTTCAAATTCAGAATTTCCATAACGAACACCAAATCTTGCGTTTCTTACCACATATGGTGCGTTACTCATTGATTCTACACCACCAGCAAGAACTGTATGTGCCTCACCCAACATAATTTTTTTTGCCGCTTGGATGACTGCTTCCATACCAGAACCACAAAGCCTGTTCAGAGTCAGTGCAGGACTTGCAATCGGGACTCCTGATTTTAAACCAATATGTCTTGCTAAATAGATTCCGTCTTTACCCGTTGGGATTACGTTCCCAAAAATACTTTCTTCAATGAGGGATGGATCCACACCGGTTTTCTGAAGTGCAGCTTTGGAGACTTCTACTCCAAGGTCTACGGCACTCATATCTTTGAGAGTACCGCCGAAACTACCGAATGCGGATCTTAGTCCGCCCAAAATATAAACTTGTTCCATAGATACCAGGAATGGTCAAATTTAGTCACCTGTCAGCTAAGAATTGAAATTTCACTTGAAAGGGAATCGAAGATAGATAGACTTCCTGCATGAATCGAGAACCCATGTTCGGCCTGGAAACCGGCTTTTTATCCAAACAAACCGCAGGTCTCATTCGCGGAATCCTCCAAAAACGCTATTCCATCGGTAACAAATCGGTTCCTTTGTTTTCTTCCCCTTCCCCACTTTTTCCTGGGTTGGAACTTATCTCAGACAAAGGACCAAACCCCCTCCAAAAACGATTGGTGGTCGGTAGCATTCGTATGGGATATGGCCACCACCGTATGGCCTTGTCAGTTTATTCTCATTCATTAAAAAAACAAATTCCCACTTACTTACATGACCTACTTGCCATAGAGTCCCCAGAAGCAACTGCCATTGCTGACATTGATTCTGGTTATAGTTATTTTTCAAGGCTCAGTGCAGAAATTGGAGGGCCTGTAGAATGGATTTGGGGACAACTTATGTCCCAAGGAAATCTAACTTCTTTAGAACTTTCTTGTCAGTTAGCAGAACTATATAAGGGACTAATGAATGGAATTCCAACCGATACATCCGTTATCACCACATACCCGTTAAACGGTCAAATTTCAGTGGCCTCAGGATTTCAAAAAACAATCCACTTAATTTGTGATAACTATCCACAATACTATTTGTTAGTGCCAGGAGCACTGAACTTAGTCCAATCTCCTTCCTCTTATACAAAGTTTATTCAAATGGGAGTACCAAAAGAAAACCTCGCGGTGGCAGGGCACTGGGTTTCCGAAGATGTTGTATCCAATGCAGTCACTGATAGTGAAAATCGAGTACGTAGAATTGATGCAAAAAAATGTAGAAGATTTCTTATCCCTATTGGCGGAGCAGGAGCCCAAAAAGGTTATGTACTTGATTTGATACGTTTGAGTAAAAACCATCTGCAAAATAAAAAAGCTGTCTTTTGGATTAATGCAGGTGACCACACCAAAGTCTTAAAATCCATTGAAGAATTTTTGATTGTTCAAAAAATTCCTTACCTATCCATCAATACTTGGGAAGATTTAATTCATTTTATTGAACGACACCCTTTACGTTCCGAAGATAATGAAAACAATCCACCGGTTGTTTTGTTTCATTTTCCTTCCCATACAGAAGCGTTTTCTGCAACCGACAGACTAATTCGTATTACAGATGTTCTAGTCACAAAACCATCGGAACTTGCATTCTATCCAGTTCCCAAACTTTTTATTCGAAGAGTGGGAGATCATGAAGCTGCTTCGGTTCTACGCTCATTAGAATTGGGGGAAGGTACTGTCGAATGTAGAGAAGTAATTCATGCAAAAGAACTCATTCATATTTTCACAGAATCAGAAGATTTGTTGCTTCGTATGAATGAATCTGTGATTAGAAATACAATCGAAGGAATCTATAATGGAAGTAAGGCGGCTGTGGAAATGTCAGCCGCAAACTAACTGTAAGTTTTTTTAAGTAGAAAACTTTTTTTCTAGTTCTTGTCTGGTGGATTCCCAGATGGCGGCTATCTTTTTGCCTTCTTCTACCGAGGATTTTATTTCTCCGGCCTTTGCAAAACCTTCTGCTTTGATCACCACTTCCGAAAGCGCTGCCAAACCAAAATTTGCAGCCACACCTTTGATTTGGTGTAATTCTGCCTGCAGATCCTTCGGCTCTTGGGAAACCAAAAGTCGGCCTAAATTTTCGATCCGAGTTGCCATGTTCTCCAAAAGAGAGGTGATCATCTCTTTTAACCAGGCCTGGTCCTCTGGATCATTCATATCCACTAAAGATTCTATACGAGACCAATCTATAAGCAAGTTACACCACCCAGTCAAAAGTAAACAGACTAAGAAAAGCGTGTAAATTACATTTTAAAAAATCATTTGCAGGTCGTCGGAATCGGTTTTTTTTGTAAAACACTATGAAAATTCACCCCACTGCCATCATCGATCCCAAGGCGGAACTCCATGAGTCCGTAGAAGTAGGACCGTTTTGTATCATTGAGAAAGATGTCAAAATCGGCGAAGGAACCGTCATTGAATCCCATGTAAAGATCCTGTCAGGAACTAGAATTGGTAAGTTCAACAAACTGTCCTCAGGGGGAAGTTACGGCGGATTACCACAAGATTTAGCCTTCAAACCAGAAACAAAAACTTATTTAGAAATTGGTGACCACAACCATATCCGCGAAAATATTATCTTCCACCGTGGCACTGTAGAAGGAAAAGCTACAACTATCGGAAACCATAACTATCTAATGGGAAATGTTCATATAGCTCACGATGTGATCGTCGGAGACCACAACATTATGGTTCAAAACACGATGCTTGCGGGCCACGTTGTCATTGGTGATAAAGTTTTTATCTCAGGTTCTGTTGGAGTCCACCAATTTGTACGTGTTTCTGATTATGCGATGTTAGCTGGTCTAACTAAAGTTGTCAAAGATGTACCTCCATATGCTACAGTGGATGGTCACCCTGCTCTTGTTGTCAGTTTGAACGTTGTAGGTATGAAACGTGCAGGAATTTCTGCAGATGTTCGTTTGGCAATCAAACGAGTTTACAAAATCATCTACCACAGTGGACTCAATACCAAACAAGCGCTTGCGGAATTAAAAAAAGACACCAACCCTGCGCCAGAAGTGCAAAAAATAATCGAGTTCTTTGAATCTAGTAAACGTGGCGTAGTAGATCATCGTTTTGTTTCCGGTGGATCTGACGAAGAATGAGAGTTCTCGTTACCGGGGGAGCCGGTTACATCGGAAGCCATATTGTTTTAGAACTGATGGAACTTGGGCATGAGATCCTTGTTGTAGATGATATGGAAAAAGGAAACGAAGCCAATTTGTTTCCTGGTAATGAATTCATCAAAGGTGAAATCCAAAATCCAGAAATTTTGAAACAGGCATTTTCTAAAAAAGTAGATGCTGTTTTTCACTTTGCCGCTTGGAAAGCAGCTGGTGAATCTATGACTGACCCACTTAAGTACACGATGAATAACTTAAACGGCACCTTTACTTTGTTAAATGCACTTATTCAGTATGATTGCAAATATATAGTTTTTTCTTCCTCTGCTGCAGTTTATGGTGCACCCAAATACTTACCAATTGATGAAAACCATCCCCTACAACCAGAGAACTACTACGGGTATACAAAACTTTGTATCGAAGAAAATCTCGAGTGGTTTGATAAATTAAAAGGATTAAAATCAGCAAGATTACGTTACTTCAATGCGGCCGGTTATGATCCCAAAGGTAGAATCAAAGGAATCGAAAAAACTCCTGCCAATTTACTACCCATCATTATGGAAGCTGCTTCAGGTATTCGCAGTGGATACGAAATTTTTGGAACCGATTATGAAACAGAAGATGGAACTTGTGTTCGTGACTACATCCATGTTTCCGACTTAGCAAAAGCCCATGTTTTGGCGCTAAACTATATTATGTCGAAAAACGAAAGTTTGACGGTGAATTTAGGTTCGGAAGCGGGATATTCTGTCAAAGAAATGGCAGACCTTTCGGAAAAAGTAGTGGGTAAAACCATTCCTCACAAAACAGGACCAAGGCGAGCAGGCGATCCAGCAAAGTTACTTGCCTCTTCAGCAAAAGCAAGAGAACTCTTAAATTGGAAACCAATTTATAGTGATGCAGAGACACTGCTAACTAGTATGTGGAATCTCTATAAAACTCTATAAAGAAGGTTTTTGAATTTTTTCACAATCCGGGTTTATGGAACGAACATAGTCCAAAGCCCGGTCGCCGAGTACATCCGCACCTAAAAAACTCCCAGCCAATTGAATCTCTCCTGATGAAAATCCCTTGATCCATTCTTTGGTAAGTTGGTTGGAAATAGGAGCATAGGACCAGTGCCACTTTTCTTCCTGGTATCCTTTGTTGTTTCTTGTCGACATACGACTATAAGGTTGGCAAAACCCGTATTTATGTGCATTTTGTTTTAACCAATCATAAAGGATTTTGCCCTTTCCATTTTCTTCAAAGTAGGCATTGTCTAGCGCATTGATATCAAAATCAGTTCCCCAGTGGTGGCGAGATGTTCCTGGTGCACTCGAAAATTCCAAAATCAAATTGGTAATTTCTTCTGGAGACTTTCCTTTGATGGGAACTCGCATCACTTTTTTTCCCGTGAACTTAGATTCCCATATTCCTTTTTGATGACCAAAGTTTCGAAAGGAAGATACTAAAAAGATATGTTGTTTATATGTAGTTGGTTTTGAATCTTCAAAATCATTAACCATTTGTTGGAGTGCTTTCTTCACATCAGGTCTAAGAAAATGATCCTTGCCACCTTCTTCCAATATAACCGGTGCTAGTGGGCCTGGTGAATTAAATTTTCCAGTTAAATAGGATGTTTTATCCAGTCCTAAATATAAATCTGTTGGAGATGTTTTTAGCGGTTTTTCACCGCAAACAAAAAATAAAGAAAGAAAAAGCAGAGTTATGAATGGATTGCGTAACATAGATAGGTTCATTAAAAATTTAAGGATTAATTCGCAAATAAAAATTTGCCTTCACTGAATCTTGTACTCAATTCCTGGAGTTCCGTTGGATCATCCAAAGGAAAGGAAGAAGCATCTTCTTTCGCTTCATCAAGAAGTGTTCGATCAGAAACCAAATCGGCAATTTTAAATTCAGGGAGTCCACTTTGTTTGACTCCGAGAAGTTCCCCAGGTCCACGAATGGCCAAATCCTTTTCCGCTAAATAGTATCCATCGTTTGATGCCACAAGGGCTTCTAACCGATCTCTACCTTCATCACTAATAAAATCACCTGTCATCAAAATACAAAAACTTTCGATATCACTTCTTCCCACACGACCACGTAACTGGTGTAATTGGGAGATTCCAAACCGGTCCGCATGTTCCACTACTAATATAGTGGCATTGGGAACATCCACTCCTACTTCTACAACAGTCGTTGTGACTAGAATTTGAATTTCTCCTAATTTGAATTTTTCCATTACAGATTCTTTTTCTGCACTTTTCATTTTACCATGCAGTAATCCTATTTTTAATTCAGGAAATACATTGGTTCGTAAATTCTCATATGCCACAGTACAAGATTCCAAATCCACTTTTTCCGATTCTTCTACCAATGGATATACGATATAACATTGCCTACCTGATCCCACATACTTACGAATGGAATTGTAGACTCCTGCCCTTCGGTCTTCTTTATACCATCTTGTATCAATGGGTTTACGACCTTTGGGTTTGGTTTTGATATTTACTAAAGTTAAATCCCCATACAAAGTAAGACAAAGTGTCCTAGGGATTGGAGTCGCCGTCATTGCAAGGATATCAGGATTTTTTCCTTTGGAGCGAATGGTTTCTCTTTGATCCACACCAAACTTATGTTGTTCATCAATAACAACAAGACCCAAGTCGGAAAAAATCACGTCTTCCTGTAACAGGGAATGTGTTCCAATGATGATATTGGATTCTCCTGTTTTGATCCTTGTTAGCTTTTCTAACCGAGTTTTTTTATTTTCGCCACCTAACAAAAGCTCAATTCCAAGAAAGGGCATATTGCCCATAAATTTATAAATGGTCTGGTAGTGTTGGCGTGCCAAAATTTCCGTTGGGGCCAAAAACACAACTTGGATGTGGTTATCGATATAATGGAGAGCAATAAGAAGCGCCGTAATGGTTTTTCCAGAACCCACATCCCCTTGCAAAAGAAAGGCGGCCGGAGAATCAGCAATTGTCTGCGAGAGAATGGTATTGACTGCGACTTTTTGGTCTTCTGTCAATTCGAAGGGAAGGTTCTTTTCCAAATTTTCATGGGAAGGAGATTTGGGAAGTGGCCATAACATTCGTTTTACTTTTTGGCGTTCTCTTTGTTTGTATAATAGAAGTCGTTGAAAATAGAAAAATTCTTCATAGGCAAATCGTTTACGTGCAATTAGTACGGTTTCCATGGTATCTGGAAAATGAATTTTATGAAACGCTTCATCACGAGGTAATAACACTCGTTTTTTAATGAGTTTTTGTGGAAGGTTTTCTGCGATCACACCACCTTCCAAAACCTGGTGGATGAGTTTTCTTAACCCTTTAGAATCAAGTCCTTCTTCTTTGAGTGCTTCTGTGGATGGATACAGAGGAATGATACGACCTGCATGGATGGAATCTTCCGGGTCATCTTTGTCAGACAAAAATTCATACTCAGGGTGAACAATTTGATATCCTTTAAAGTATTCTAATTTTCCAGAAATCACAACCTTCTTATCAACTGTAAAAATTTTATGGAAAAAATTTACACCACGAAAAAAAACTAAATTGATTCGTTCGTTGTTTAAGGTTCTAAACCCAACCAGTAACCGACTTTTTTTCCCATGAACAATATAACTATCAGCGATGGTTCCAAGAAGGGTAACTATATCCCCTTGTTTTAAGATAATGTCTTTTGTAAAATTACGATCTAAATAACGGCGTGGGAAATAAGTAAGAAGTTCAAAGTAAGTAGAGATTCCATGTTCCAAAAGGACAGACTTTCGTTTGGGACCAATTCCTTTTAATGTAGATAAACTTTGTGTTAGGTCGAGTCCCTGTTTCATAGTTCATCCGTTGGTTTGGGAGGTCCAAAACCATTATCTTTTGCGTTAGTTGATTCTTCCGTATTTTTTTCAGAATCCAAAATTAAATAACAATACTTACAGCCATAGATTTGGGCCTGTTTTTTCCCTTCACTGTTGGTGTAAGTAGATATTGCTGCATATAAAAATTCATCCTTACGTAAAAAAGTCCCACAAACAGGACATAGGCGAATGCGCGGCATACTAGGATCTTTTTCTTTTCCGTAGACCTTTCTCGGATCCCCCACTCGCAAACTTCCTTCTTTGGCGAGGCGTTCTTTTTCTTTTTTATCTAAACTTTGGTTGTCAACAGCAGAGAGGGCATATAAAAAAAAGGCAACAGTAAATAGGACACCACATATCGTAAGAAAGGTGACCATTTAATTGCCTCGAATGTAATCTTCGGAACTCACTGTGGAGATAGGATTTTGTGAGATTAATTTAGGATATTTTTCTGAACAATCCACTTCGATGAGTGTATGCCAATCCTCTCCTCTCAACTGACAAAGATTAGATTGAACTACGTTTTTTCCTTCCATCAAAATTTCGGCAAAATAACCACCCTCTTGAAATCCATGTAAGGAATCCACCGCACCAAAGTTAGATGGGTTGATAAACACCGTATTTTTTGTTTTTTTAATTCCTTGGTCTTCATGGACATGGCCAGAGACAACAAGAGAAGGGGATTCATCGTCCAAATACCTACGAATCCCTTGGCTTCCACATTTTCCAACACCGGGAATGGTGTCAAAATATCCGTAAGCAGGATTGTGGATCCAACATATATCAGGTAGTTCTTCGCGGAAAAAATCTTCTGGTTCGCTATAATTTTTTCCATTCTTAGTGTACTCGTGAAAAACAACGGTTAGTTTTTCTGGAATCCCAGAGGTCCAAATAGGGGCACCACCATAACCAGAAACTTTGAGATTTCCAAATTCAAAACTTTTACGATGTACTTCTCGTTGATAAAGTTCTGTATATTGTAAGTCCAAATCATAATTTCCCGGCAAACAATACACAGGTGACTTCGCATACTTTACGATGAGTTTTTCGATGATTTCATATTTTTCTTTCATCGTTTTGGCAGCGAGTTTGTACAAATCTCTATATTTTTGAGATTTTTCTACAATCGCCGTAGAATACTTTTCTGGAAAACGAATGGCATGAGTTGTAAAATCAAAAGGAGTGGAATCATCCTTTCTTTCGGTTAATAAATAGTATAACTCTTCCTGGACTCCACAGAAATCTATGATGCGATCAAAAGAAAAAAAAGCTTTATAGATAATATCTCCGGAAAACAAATACAAATCTGCATCTGTAGTTTGCAGGATTCGTTTTAAACCATGAAGTCCATCATGGATATCCGTAAGATATATGATTTTCATTTATTCATTTTCCCAAAGTAACATCTGTATATCACGATCTTCTTCGATATAATCTATCTTTAAATATTCTGGACCAAAAAAATCTACAAGAGGTTTTAGAATTGTCGAGGATCTTACAAATATATACAGTTCGTTATTATCTCCAATGATGTATTGGATTTCAATTTTGCCTGCAATGGAAGGAACTAAATTGAGAAAGTAATTTAAATCAAATAAAATTTCCCACTGCAAACCAGTGAGAGATAGAAGATGAGGTGCCGCATGTAATATAGATTCAAAAACTTTTTTTTTGTGAAATGGATCTACCTTACCAAACCACCTAACAAAGTCGAACCGTCTTGGTTTTGTATCCCAAACTCGGTAACCTACAATTTTTAAACGAGCTTTGTTGTCTTTGACGGAAACTGGTTTCAGACGAACACGATAACGAATGGATTCCACTTTCAAAAATCGTGCAATCCAGAGCCAACCCATCCGGTAAACTCCTGTCAGAATGACTTCACCCTTGGTGGATGAGACTTCCATACTCTCTAAGTCGGGATCTTCTGCTATGATCTCTGTTGATATGACCTTTCGTAAGCTACCCAGTAGTAAGGTGACTTTATAATTACTCTTTGGGACCACTTTTGGTGGCAAAAAGAGATTCAGTGGATTGAAACGGAGGAGATCCGTTAAAAGCATATTTTAATTTTATTTTCTATTGCCTTTTTGGAAAGCAGATTTAGAATACAGAACTCATGAAGATTGGTATCATTGGCGCCGGAAGTTTTGGCACTGCACTAGGTAGTATATTAGCGGACAAGGGATATGACGTCACCCTTTGGACTAGGAGTGAGGATCAAGCAAGATCCATCAATGAAAACCATATGAATAGCAAACATATGCCGGATTTGGTGCTCCCGGAGAAACTAAAAGCTGATACCAACCTCATTCATGTTGTCAAAGACAAGGACATGATTGTCTCGGCTCCTCCAAGCCATGCGCTTTCTGGAATTTTGAAAGAAATAAGAGACCATATCCCTCCCAAAGTTCCCATTGTTTCTGCCTCGAAAGGAATCGAAAACGAAAGCCTGAGACTTATTTCCGAAATCTTTGAATCGGAACTTCCTGGACAATTCCATTCCCAACTTTCTTATCTTTCTGGTCCTAGTTTTGCCAAAGAAATGGTCAAACGAGTTCCAACCATAGTTTCTATAGCCTCAAAAAACGAAGCCACCGCCAAACGAGTGCAAGAGATTTTTAGTTTTACCTACTTTCGTACCTACTGGACGCCTGATGTGGTGGGGGTGGAAGTCGGCGGTGCCTTAAAAAACGTCATTGCCATTGCTGCTGGGGTTGCTGATGGACTTGGGTTTGGTCAAAATACAAGGGCCGCTCTCATCACACGCGGGTTAAATGAGATCACTCGTATGGGAATCAAAATGGGCGCAGACCTTATGACTTTCCTTGGGCCATCGGGTATGGGAGATTTAGTTCTTACCTGTTGCGGGGAAGGATCTAGAAATCGTACAGTTGGATTTCGTTTAGGTCAGGGAGAAAAACTAAAAGACATTTTAGCTTCTATGAATGAAGTCGCAGAAGGTGTCAAAACCACTTTGTCTGCAAAAAATCTTTCTGACAAACTGGGTGTGGAAATGGCCATCACCCAGGAAGTCTATCGAATGTTATACGAAGATAAAGATCCGAAAGAAGTAGTCAAAGCCCTTATGGGCCGAGATTTAAAACGGGAAGGTGTTTAGAATAAACGAACCAAAAGTACGATATAAGTTACAATTTGTATCATATAAAACGTAAATCGCACATTCACTGCTAAAACACTTGTGGAAGTTAAATGAGCGAGGGATTGTAAAACCCTTGCTCCCAAAATCACAAACCCTGCTTGGTTTACAAAACTATCGATCATCCCAAAACTTGATGTTAAAAAAACCACAGTCAAAAAGAGGGGAAGGTTTTCCAAACTATTGAGATGAGCGCGGTTTAGTCGCCAGTTGAAATCCGATCCATGTTGGACTCCTGCTGGAAATTCATTGGATTTCTTTTTTCCAAGTAATACCAAAATGCTTCGATATGTTGTTAATGATACTCCAAGTCCTAATGTCCAAAGCGCAAAACCAATGAGTGTAAAGTAAATCGTTTCCACAAATCCTCCCTTTTGTACTAGAACCAAACTAAATTGGCTATCAGATACAGGGGATGATTCTAAATGACTCTAATTCATTTGTAAAGTAATTAAAAGGATTTCTTAATTTCCTAAGTAAACTTTCGATTTATAACCCAAAGGATTTGATTTGTTTCCAAACCGTAAGCCAGGAGGAAGAAAAAAAATGGTCAGGCGCTTCTGGTATCTCGATACAAGAAAGTCCATGCGCGTTCGCAAAATCAGAACTGTACTCTTTTGGAAACCACAGATCCACTTTGGGTAGAAAGATTGTATATTGAGTTCGTTTTTGGATCAGGGAACCATCCACTACGAATCCTGGTAAAAATAGATTTTTTAAAAATTGAGACAAGTCTTGAACTTGGATCCGACTGTTTTGGATGGATACATTTAAGTGTTGGATCTTTCCATCTTCTAACCACTGGGAAGTCGAAAGTGTCTTTAATATCTGTTTGTTGGGAGTTTCCTCATCAGGTATACCAGGTTGCAGGAGAAGTCGGCTAAACTCCTCAATCGAACCTGATTCATACAAAAATCGAAGACTAAGGACACTATCCAAAATGGGGGAAAGCAAAAACAAATGGCGAAAGGGAATTTGGTTTGCATACATCATAAGGGCCGCCCCTCCCCCACTGTGACCAATCCCATACAATTCTTTGTTCAAATACCCATTTCTCTTAAGATAACCATCTAACAATTGTATGGAAGTTTTTGGGTCGTAAATTCCTTGTGAGTTTCCATGCGAAGGAGGATTGAATCGGATGAGACGAAGCCCCATGGCTTCTAATTCTGAATCTCGAATGCGAAAGGATCTAGCATTCCCGCCAGTACTTGGCCAAAGAACCAATACCCCTCGCATCTCGGACGGAGAGGCACCTGATTCGATGATTTCCAATGATTCCGGTAGTTCCAAAAATTTTGACAATTCCGATGGATAAGATCTTAAATGAGTGAGTCGACTAAAAAGAAATTGATTGCGTGTTTATAAAGTTGCGATAATGGGTTTTCCATTTTGCACAATCACAGTATGTTCACATTGTGCTACATAACTTAGTTCCCCGCGACGGTTACTGGCAACAAGTGTCCAACCATCTTCTTCTTCATAAGCAGTTTGACTTCCGGTAGAAATAAACGATTCAATGGCAAGTACAAGCCCATTCCCTAATTTTCTTTGGTCTCTTTTTTCTTCATAAACCAAAACTTGGGGTTCTTCATGAAGTTTTTTTCCTGTTCCATGGCCGGCTAAATTTTTAATTACTGTAAATCCATTTTCCACAGCTGCAGAATGTATTTCTCGTCCGATATAACGTAAATAATTGCCAGTAAACGCTTGTTCTGTGGCTCGCATGGTTCCTTCAATTGCAGTTTCACATAGTTTTTGAAGAGTTTCGTTAGATTCACCAACAACAAAGGAAATTCCAGTGTCAGCATAGTATCCGTCAAGTTTTGCAGAAACATCAACGTTCACCAAATCACCCGCTTTCAAAATGGTTTCTTTTTTAGGAATTCCATGAGCAATTTCATAATTGGTACTGATGCAAGTATAACCTGGAAATTTATAATCAAAACTTGGAGCAGAAATGGCACCTGCTTTCTCAAATTCTTGTTTAGCGGCATTGTCTAATTCCCAAGTAGAAACACCGGGTTTAGCTAAGAGTTTTAATAACTCACGCACTTTTGCGACAAATTTCCCAGCTTTTAATATCCCTTGTAAGTCTTTTTCATTTTGAATCGACATCTAAACAATCTCCCCACCACAACTGGATCCTGCTCCTGCAGTGCATCCGTAACAATGATTTGCTACAACGATATTGCGGCTTAGGAAAGATTGCAAATCGAAATCCTTTAGGTGTTGAACTTCTCTAGATTTTAAATCCAACATTTGATTAAAATCACAATCATACACGGAACCATCATATCCAACAGAAATTTGATCTAAACACATAAGTCCAGAAACTGTAGCAGGATTGTAAGCATTGACTAAGGTTTCCATATACATTTCAAATTTACCAGCTCTAACTAATGATCCTAAAAAACGATTGATGGGGAGGTTATTGATACAAAACAACTGGTTAAATACAATTCCAAACTTTTTGGACAGCGATTCTTTATACTCTTTTTCCAACTGCGATTGGCCTGAACTTAAAAAAAGTCCATTGGGGTTGTATACCAAATGGATAGGAAGAGTTTTTCCATAGCCAAGATCATTTAACTTACGCAAAGCGGTGATTGATTTTTGAAAAACACCTTTTCCTCTTTGGTTGTCGGTTGTGTTTTCTAAGACAGAAGGAAGTGATGATATAATTTCAACTTGGTTTCTTACTAAAAATTCGTATAACCATTCATAACCGGGCTCTTCCAAAATGGTTAGGTTACAGCGATCGATCACTCGTTTGCCTAACTTTCTTGCCCCTTCTACCAAATGACGAAAGTGTGGGTTCCCTTCGGGAGCACCACCAGTGATGTCCACCGTTTCTATTTCAGGAATTTTTGAAATTAGATCCAAACAAAGATCCACAGTGACCTTATCCATCATCTCCGTTCGGATCGGAGATGCATCCACATGGCAATGACGACAAGCTTGGTTACACCACCTTCCCACATTGATTTGAAAAACTTTCAAGGACCTTGCAGGAATTGATTTTCCTACAGTATTATGAAACGCTTTTCCACTATAGGCCTGTAAGGTGGATATTTGTTCGGTTACTTCCATATTCTAAAAAGAAAGTTCATCAATTTTATTTTGCATTTGGACACTATGAACTAAACTAATTCCTGCGGCCATAGCTGCGGCAACGTGAACTGCTTCATTCATTTGTGCTTCGTCAGCACCTTTTTGTAATGAAGTAGTAGTATACGCATCAATGCAGTAAGGACATTTTAAAGCATGGGAAACAGCCAAAGCAATGAGAGCTTTTTCTCTTTCTGTGAGAGCTCCCTCTGCCATCACTGCGTTGTAATATCCAAAAAATTTGTCTGCCAAAGCTGGATTGGTACGTCCAATTTCACCAAACTTTCCTAGATCCTTTGCATTATAATAATGATTGTTTTCTGCCATGTTCACTCCTTACCGTTAGACTTTTGAAAGTAATGAAGGAGTCAATAGACTCGTTTTGTAAATCCTCTGTTTGACACAGGTTTTTTACTCAAATGGTCCAATAGACAGAACAAATCGATCTAGATATTAGGTTACGAACTTGGGTCTACGTTTTTCGATAAGAGAATGAAAACCTTCCTGGCCGTCTTGAGACAGGATCACTTTGGTAAAAAGATCTGCATCGGTTGGAAAGAGAGATTCCATTCGGTTACGGTAAGGCTCTCGTAAGGCAGTTTTCATTCCCCGACTGGAGTTATTTGTAAGTTTTGCTAGCGTTTCGGCAAATTTCATCGATTCAGCAAATAAGTTCTCTGCTGTATACAATTCATCCACTAGACCAATTTCTTTTGCTTCGGGACCTTTGATTTGTTTACCAGTATATAAAAGATCACGAGCGACTTTCACTCCGACCAAATCTTGTAATACAATGGTAGGAATCGAAGGGAAGTTTAGTCCAACTATGGCTTCAGAAAATCCAATCCTTGCCCCTTTGTCTACCATGTATCGATAGTCAGAAAAGAGAGCAAACACAGCACCCGCGGCCATACAATGTCCGTTCACCACAGCAATGGTAGGAACCGGAAAATGAAAATAGGTTTGGGCAGTTCTTAACAACTGTTCTACGGATTTTCGAACATCGGATTCCGACTTTCCATACATGAGTGTGGGTTCAATTCCATTGGAAAAAAACTGTGTTTGAGCGGATGTAAAAAGCAAAACACGCAAAGATGGATTCTCCGCGTGTTTTTTTAAAATTTGTTCGAATAATACGAAAGCTTCAAAATCAAATGTGTTCTTTTCATTGGACTGCATCTTAATTTCCAAGATGCGGTCTCCATGAAAAATCTCTGCAAATGGAGTCATATTAACTGTTTTTGTAGAGTTCCAAAATTCTGTCTTTGTATTTTTCCGTAATCACGTGTCGTTTCATCTTCATTAGGTTCGTTAATTCATCACCTACTTCAAATGGTTTTGTAATGAGTGTTACGTACTGCACTTGTTCAAAGTTTTTGAATCCAGTTTTAACACTGTTAAAATTACGAACTTCCTTTTTGTAAAAATCAACAATCCTTGGATTGGTGATTAGTTTATCAGGATTTTTTTCCGTAATTCCATTTTCCTCTGCCCAAGGAATCAGAGCATCAAAATCAGGAACGATGATGGCACCGAGGACTTTTTGGTCTTGGCCCACAATCATCGACTGTTTGATATAAGTTGATTCATCGATTTTATTTTCGATTGGAACTGGTTCTACGTTTTCTCCACCAAGAAGGACGATAGTGTCCTTCGCACGACCTGTAAGAGTCAGTGTTTTTTTGAAGTTAATCATCCCGATGTCACCGGTATTCAGCCAATTGTCTACAATTGTCTTTTTGGTAGTTTCTGGATTTTTGTAATATCCTTTCATTACCTGAGGTCCTTTGATATGAACCACACCTTTTACACCTAACTTACCAAAGATGATATTTCTTTTATCGTCAATATGACAAAGGACATTTCCTGCATCATCGCGAATTTGCACTTGGCTTAGAGGAACAATATCCCCTACAGATCCCATGACTGGCCTGTCAAATGTCCGCGCCGAAATCACAGGTCCAGTTTCCGTCATTCCGTAACCTTCTAGAACAGTAATCCCGATATCCATAAAGAAGGCATCTACGTGCTTTTGAAGCGCCCCACCACCAGATAAAGTGGCACGTAAATGTCCCCCTGTAGCTTGGCGAATTTTGGAAAGTACAATGCGATCCAATGTAAAGGAATTAAAAAGAGCACCGAATCCTGCAATTACATAGAGTGGAGTTTTGAGAGCACTATCCTCTGGTAAACCAAACTGTGCTGCCAAAATAGCAAGGATGGTTACAGTGAATGGACCAGTTAACAAAAGTTTAATGATCGATAGAATAGACAATCCTAGAGATTGAATGATGTTTCTTCCTACGTAATCCACTTCCCAACCTTTGAGAAAACGAATGGCTGCATGGAAGTGTTTTGAAAAGAAGTAAGCAACTTTGAACAAAAATCTCCTTACAGGAGGAGTTTGTTTTGGATCGTTAATACGAGTGTAAATCCCATTGTAAATACTTTCCCATACGCGTGGAGCAGAAGCCATAAAAGTGGGTCTTGCTTTTTGGATGTCATTACGAAGTTCTGTTACTTTTGTATAATAAGTGGAACCACCGTTGATGATCGCAAAGTATTCCACAACTCGTTCAAAGATATGCCAAACAGGAAGGATAGACAACATACGATCGTCAGGTGAAACTTTCGCAACACGAGGAACCACATAGTGCATCTGGTGAATCATATTGGAATGCATGAGCATAACCCCTTTTGGCATTCCCGTAGTACCAGAAGTGTAAATGAGAGTGTACAAATCGTCCGGTTTGATACCGGCCATTCGTTTCTCTGCTTCTCGTTTTCCTTTGGCACGCATCTCTCTCCCTTTTTCAAGGAGGTCATAAAAATGAAGAATTCCTGCACCTGATTTGAGTTTGGTGTCTTTGTCCATGATGATGACGGTTTTCACCGACTTCACTTGGGATTTGTTGTTTTTGTATTTTTCGTAAACTTTGTCGTTTTCAACGAAAACAATCTTAGCTTCCGAGTGGTTCAAAATATAAACAATTTCTGAATCTGTGATATCAGAACCCCGTGGAACGTTGGCAGCCCCTGCAGTTAACACCGCACAATCGGCGATGATCCATTCCATACGGTTGTCAGCGAGAACACACACGTGTTCTCTAGCCTTAACTCCTAAATCAATGAGTGCTTCAGCAAGTGCGAGCCCATCTTCATAGAGTTCTTTGTAAGTGAGGGCTTGGTAATCCTTTTGGGCATTCTTATACCAGAATGCGGGTCTTGGACCGAATTTTTCTGCGGATTCCTTATAAACTTCTGCTAGGTTATTTGCCATATCTCTCCATCTAAAAGCGGTCTTTATGATAGACCCTACTTTCAGATGGTCAAGAGAAATTTAGGCATTTAGTCCCAGTGGAACCCTTCGCGTTGGTGTCCTTTTTTCAAATGGCGTTCACGAATTTCGCGAAGTTTGGTCATTTGGGAGAGATTGAGTAGGTTGCGTGCCGCAAGTCCCATTTGTGGGAGAAGGGTCTCGTCTTGTGTGTTGGCTAAAAACTGGTTGGTCTTCACAAAGGAGCTTTTAAACTCCAAATTCATATCGGGATAGAAATCCATACAAGCCTCCGTGCTTTCCGGTTTCCGGGGTATCTGTTTTTTAAAGTTCCCCACCATCCGTGGTAGGTAGCCTTTCCCCAATATATGTATCGCCGGAAAATGAATATCCTGAAGCAAAAAATTTTGCTTGTACTATTTTTTTTTATCTGATTTTTGGTATTCGTTCATGACGATTCGATTGGAAAATTCTACAGGCAGGCGAAACGGGCGTTTCGTTGCATACGAGTATGGGGAAGACCTATTTGGTACCTTGTATTTGAACAAATTTTCTGGCAGGGAAAGAGGGCGTCTGATCGACAAATGGAGATTAAATGACTTAGGAAGTCTCATCCGTGTACTCGACACCGAGATTTCTCGCAGGGAAGAAGAAAATTACGAACGACCCCTTTTCCACTAATCCAACTTATGTTTTCCTAAATTTTAGGAACAAACGTTACAAAGACAAAATCCAATACCTTTCCCATAAACTCAGAAGAGTTTCTATATTCCGCTCTGTAACCTTTGCTCTATTTTCAAGTGCTATCACACTTTGTTACCTAACCAAACAATCTTGGAAAGAATACATGTATTCTTTTTTCATTCTCATTCCATTTGTATATTTGGTACAATTGTATGCGAAGCGGAAAATACAAATCCAATATGCCAAAAAAACACATGGGTTTGTTGTGGAAGAAATCTACCGACTGCGTGGGGAATTTAAAAAATTAAAAACAAGGGAAATTTGGGAATATCCTGAAGTTGTAAGAAATCATCCTTTATCCATTGATTTAGATCTTTGCACCAAACAAGGATTTCTTGGAATCTATGATACTACCATTACCGATATTGGATTCCAAACTTACCTCAAACGTTTTTTGCAAGAACCAATCGAAGATCCAAAACTAAACTCTGATCCGATAGAGATAAAAAAAATATTAAGTAAACCTAATCTAGCCTACCATTTACAAAGAAAGTTTTTAGTTCCTGAATCCGAATCCAATGAAAAGTTTCATCTGCCCAGTGTTAGTTTGGAAGATTCGTTTTGGAAAAAAAGAAGGTTTTTAAAGTATTTTTTCCCTATTTGGGGGATATTCTCTCCCGTTTATTTGGTTTTAGGATTGTTATTTGATTTGCCACTCATCCCACTTCTCCTTCTCATCAATGGGATTTTGTTTGTCAGTTACCGATCAGACTCATTAAAACAATGGAAAGAAATAAAAACATTGTCTTCTGGGTCAGAAAAATTTCGAAAAACTTTTCTTTATTTAGCTAAAGATCGTAAGACCGCCAAACGGATGATTGGTCAAATAACTTCTTTGGGTGATTCTTCCGAATTACTCATCTCACCCCTTCCTCATCTCATTCTCAATATTTTATGTTTATGGGATTTATGGAAAATTAAATCCTTACAAAAATGGAAATACAAGTTTGAAAATCTTTGGAATGATCTGCAAACTTTAATTATACGAACTGATGCAATGCTTCCCTTCGTGAATTTTGGATTTTTATTTCCAGAAGCTAGGTTTGCGACTTTATCTTCTTCAGGAAACCTTAGCGCCGAAGGTATAGTTCATCCTCTACTTCCGAAAGAAAGTCGAGTGTTCAATCCTCTCACCCCAATGTTGCCTGGGGATTTGATGATTGTGACTGGATCGAATATGAGCGGAAAAACAACTTACCTTAGATCCATCGCCATGTCATTGTTACTTGGTGGAACGGGTGCTCCTGTGCTCGGCTCTCAATTTGAATTTCCTAAATTCCAAATCCATACACTGATTCGTTCGCAAGATTCTATGGAAGATGGAGTTTCCTTTTTCTATAGTGAAGTGAGGCGGTTGTCTACCATTATCAAAACCGCAGACAATCAAAGGAAAGTTCCTGTTTTATTTTTGGATGAAATTCTAAAAGGGACTAATTCGAAAGAACGTTTCATTGCAACGAGGGAAATTCTTTCTGTTCTGCGAGAAAAACAAACCATCGTTTTTTTAACGACACACGATCTGAAATTAGCTGAAATCCCATGGGCCAAACGATTTCATTTCACCGAACTAGAAGTAGACGGACAAATGGATTTTGATTATAAAATTCGAGAGGGAGTGTCAGGTTCTACCAATGCGCTCAAAATTTTGAAAAAAGAAGGGATTCCAATTCGAAATGAAGAAGAGTGAGAATTATTTTCTAACTCTTCTTAACCGTCCGTATTTATTTATACCTACTGTTCCTAAGTGGTTTCTATTTTTCCTTACTTTCCTCTTCCCCACCAAACAAAGATTTAATTCCATTCCAACCTTTCTGTACACCGCCAGAGACATTATCCACTGCTCGGTTCACATAATCTGACATAGCTGATCCCGCAATCCCACCAACAGCGGCACCAGCAGGACTTGCAAGAAAGATCGTACCCGCATAGACGGAACCAAGCCAGATGGGGTCTATGAATGGAGCTGAAACTCCATAGGTTCCTCGGTAAATGATGGGAAGTTTTAATGCTCTACCCGCAACACCTGGAAAACCAATCGTAAATCTCATATCGATACTTTTATTAAATCCTATCTTTCCGCCACCAGAGCCGGCAATTCCATCTGCCTTCAATGCAAAGTTCCGCACTTCAATTGATTCGTTTGCATAATGAAAATCAAATTTTAATTCACGATAGGGAGTGGCTCGATTAAAATCTACTTTCTTTAAATTGATAACACTACCAATCGAACTAATTGGTTTCAATATATTTGTATAACTTAAAAGTTCGCCGTTTATCGCACTGATATTTCCTAATACTTGGATATTGGAAATGAGGCCATCCTCAGTATCGGCAGGAGAAACCAAAACAAATTCAGAATCTAATTTTCCCGTAATCGGCGAAATTTTAAAAAGATCAGAAAGTATTGGTGCCACACTTAAATTTTTAATATTCCCTTTAATCTCTAAACCTGCATTATTTCCCCATAGGTAATGACCCGTTCCTTTCACAATCCCTTCATAAGCCCTTAATTCATATTTAGCAATATTAAGCTTTCTTTTTGCGTAATGAAGGTTTAATTTTAAAAAATCTGCATGAAAATCTCCAGCATTTAGATTTCTTAAATTAAAATTAAGATAAACGTTCATTCGATTCACATATCCAGTACTTGGTATGTCTCTAGTAAGAATTGATTTTTCGAAATCAGGATCTACCCAGATCTTAATCACCTTAATGATACTTGGTACATCTAAATAATCTGAAGTTCCTTCAAAAGAAATTGTAGGAGAAAGTGGCGGTTTTAAAAAATTTACATAACCCGAACCGTTTAACTTAGATTTGCCTTTCCAATCAACAAGAATGTTTGCGAAAGATAATTTATCTTCTTTAATGTCATAATTAATGATGGTTGAAACATGTCCGTCTGCAAAAGTTTTACCATCCTTTAAGGCTAAATCTTTGATGTGCATCCGATCTATAATTGCGTAGATTTTTGTTTCATCTCGTTTGTAAAAAGGAATGTTTCCAGTAGTTCTTGCAAATCTTAAATCCCCATAAGTAAAAATGATTACTATATCGTGAAGATCCAAACCAGATAAGTTTTGGAACGAAAAGTCACCTTCAAATCTAGCGGATTCATATGTCATTTCATCCGTAACAAATAAAAAATTGGAACTGAATGATATTGGTTCATCATTTAACTTACCGTATATATATACGTCTAGGTTTCTCAAATCACGATCCAATTGAAATGTGGTTTCCCAAAGAT
Source organism: Leptospira terpstrae serovar Hualin str. LT 11-33 = ATCC 700639 (assembly GCF_000332495.1). Lineage (NCBI taxonomy): Bacteria > Pseudomonadati > Spirochaetota > Leptospiria > Leptospirales > Leptospiraceae > Leptospira > Leptospira terpstrae. The sequence goes on from NZ_AOGW02000006.1 coordinate 110,202, forward strand.
ACAATTTTATATTACGTGAATATAACTTGTCTTCAAATAGGATTGTAATGTTTTTAATTTCTATTTGGTTTACAAAGTTAGCAAATACCTTTGAAAAATAGTATTTAGTTTCTGGAAGATTTACCACTTCCGTATTTTTAGCAGTAATCTCAGGATTCACTTCTGATTTTGAGAGCACCCGTTCAAACAATGGAAAGGACTCATCCTTTTCTCGTTTGATCTCTACTGTCCCTGTATTGAGATAGATCTTTCTAATTTCTAATGCCTGGCCAACAAAAACACCATAATAAACTTCAATTCTAAGTTTGTGAACCTGAATCAACTCATCATCATTCTTTGATACCGTTACTTCGGCCAATTCAATTCCTGGAAAAGGAAAAAACACTGGTTCCGAGGTTTGATAATTCACCTGTAAGCCCGTTAGTTGGTTTGTTGAATCTAAAATTAATTTTTTGTAATAGTCTGGATCTGCTAAAAGCGGATACAGAATAAAAAACATCGTCATAGAAACGACAAATATCAGAGTCAGTAGGATTTTACCGACAACTCCTTTGATTTTGTCTCGAATACTTAACTTCATTAGAATTTTACTTTAAAGGGAAATGACATTTTACTCTACGTGTCTGCGTAGGAAAACTTTCCACAGGTTCTTCCGTTTTACAAATATCTTGAACAATGGGACATCTTGTATGGAATCTACAACCGCGTGGTTTATTCATTAAACTGGGAATTTCTCCAACCAACGGTTGGGAAACCCTAGATCGATCCTTTAAATCAAAACTAGCAGAGAATAAAGCCTTTGTATAAGGATGTAAAGGTGTTTTGGAAATTTCATCACGACTACATTCTTCGACTATTTGTCCTAAATACATGACAGCGATTCGATCCGATACGTGTTTTACAATGTTCAAGTCATGAGATATAAACAAATAAGATAGTCCATATTTCTCACGTAATAACAAAATATTATTAATTACTTGTGCTTGTGTGGAAATATCTAAAGCAGATACTGCTTCATCACAAACCACAAGACTTGGTTCTAAAATTAAGGCCCGAGCAATGGCAATTCTTTGCCGCTGTCCCCCGCTAAATTCATGTGGATAACGATGTAAAATATCTGAAGGTAAATTCACTTCAGTAAGTGCCTTAATTGCTTTTTCTTTTTTCTCCGAAGAGGAAAGATTCGGAAAATGAATTTGTAAACCTTCGGTAATGATTTCTTCAATCGTAAAACGTGGGTTTAATGAAGAATAAGGATCCTGAAATACTACTTGGATTTTTCGTTTTAGTGCTTTTCGTTCTGCTTTTGGAATATTTTTGATTTCTTTATCTTCAAACTGGATGGAACCAGAATCAAATGGTAATAAAGATAAAATCGCACGGCCAATGGTAGACTTACCACAACCAGATTCACCGACCAGTCCTAATATTTTTCCTTGTGGGATATTGAAACTAACTCCCTCAACAGCAATCAGCCTTTTAGAAGAAAAAGAAAGTGACTGTGACTGTTTATACGATACGACTAAGTCTTTTACATTAAGCACTTTCTTTACCTCCATATAAAAAACAATCTACCAATTGGAACTCAGAGATAGGAATCGTTAGGGGAACGGAAGAGTTACAAATAGATAGTTTTTCGTTACAACGTGTATGGAACCGACATCCTGTAGGATAAGATTTGGGAGATGGAACAATCCCTTCGATAGTAACTAATTTTTTTCCAATATTTTCGTGCGTTGGATAAGCTGCGATTAACGCTTGTGTGTATGGATGTTTTGGGTTATCAATCACATCTCCGACACTTCCTTGTTCAATAATCTTTCCTGCATACATTACTGCAATCCTATCGGCAATATGACTTACGAGTCCTATATCATGAGAAATGAAAAGAACCGACATTCCATTTTCTTTTCGTAATTCTTTCAGAAGCTGGATCAATTGTAATTGGATGGTAACGTCAATGGCACTTGTTGGCTCATCTGCAATTAAGATTTTTGGATCACACATAAGCGCCATAGCAATACAAACTCTTTGTAACATCCCACCCGAAAATTGGTTTGGGTATTGCCCCAGTCTGAGTTTCGCATCGGTTATCCCAACTCTTTCTAATAAATAGATTGCCTTTTCTTCCGCTTCTTGTTTGGAACCAAGCCCATGCAACAAATAACCTTCAACAAGTTGGGCTCCAATTTTATGGAGTGGATTTAATGCAGAAAATGGTTCTTGGAATACATAAGCAATTTCCTTTCCACGAACTGACCTTAGGTGACTTTGCGAAGATTCAATTAAGTTTTGATCTTCAAATAAAATTGATCCTGTGGGATATAAAGTTGTATTGGATGGCAGAAGCTGAGTTAGCGCCAAACTAGTGATAGATTTTCCACATCCAGATTCACCAACAAGGGCTAATGTTTCACCTTTCGCCAAATAAAAATTAACATTATCAACAATAGGCAAAATCCCATCATCGGTTTTGATTTGGATAGAAAGATCTTTGACTTGGATGGCTTTAGGAATAGTGTTCATTCGTAAACCACCTTGTCTTTGGGATCAAAAGCATCCCGAAGTCCTTCTCCCACAAATGCAGAAAACAAAATTGTCAAAAACAAAGCTACTGATGGAAAAGTAATCAACCACCAAGCAGTAAGTCTTTCTCTTCCTTGTCCAATCAACTCTCCCCAGGATGGGTTGGGAGCTGGAATTCCATAACCCAAAAAGTCAAGAGCGGAAAGTACAGAGATTGCAGAGATTAAAATAAATGGTAAAAAAGTCACAAGAGGTGTAATGGAATTAGGTAATAAATGACGCATGATTATTGAAAATGAAGAAGCTCCTAAAGTTTTTGCAGCATCAACAAACTGTTGTTTGCGGAGTTTCAAAAATTCCCCACGCATATAATAACTGAGACCAATCCAACTCAACGATCCGTAAGTTACTATGAGCACCAAAAACCCTCTTCCAAAAAATGAACCCATAATCAAAATCAGATATAAAAACGGAATCGCGGATAAAATTTCAATGATTCGTTGTAAAAATAAATCCAACCGACCTACAAAATATCCTTGGATTCCACCGATAAAAGAGGCAAGTAAAATCTCAACAATGATAAGGATCAAACTAAAAGTCATCGCCAACCTATACCCGTAAATGATGCGAGTAAACACATCCCTTCCTCTATCATCTGTTCCCATCCAATGACTAAAGTTTGGTGATGAAGGAGGGTTGGTTCCTTCTTCCAAACTTTCTAAGTTGTCTTCATTCACACCAAACGGAATTGGAGGAAAAAACATTTGATTATTTGAATCAACAAAACGAGATTCCTTACTGAGTTTTTTATAGTTCGGTTCTGTAAGGTTAGCCCCACCAAACTTTGTTTCTGGATAAAAACTAAAAATTGGAAACGAAACAGTCCCTTCATACAATACAAACAAAGGTTTGTTATTGATAAGGAGTGGAGAAAACAACGATAAAACATAAGTATAAAAAAGAATTAACATAGAATAATAAGCGCGTTTATTCTTTTTAAACTTTTCCCACTTACGAATATTTGCCGGGTTTGAAATAAAGTTCATTCGAAATCAATCCTCGGATCAATCAGTATATAACAGAAATCGGAAACTATTTTTCCGATAAGTCCTAAAAAACTTTGGGCAAGAAGTAACCCCATCATAAGATCCGTGTCTCTTTCTCTTACCGCTTCAAAACTTAAGAGCCCCATCCCATCAATATTGAAGACCAACTCAATGAACAAGGATCCGGAAAAAATCAAAGTTAAGTTACTTCCGAATCCAGTAGCAATGGGAATCAGTGAATTTCTGAAAGCATGACGAAATATCGAATCAGAAAAACTTAGTCCTTTTGACACTGCTGTCCGCACGTATTCTTTTGCAATTTGATCTAACAAACTGTTTTTCATGAGTAGTGTGAGGACAGCAAAACTTCCTACTACATAACAGATCACAGGCAAAAACATATGAGCCAGGCGATCGTTTACCTTTCCCCAAAAACTCAAGTCTTCATAAAAATCAGAGACCTCATGTCCTAAAGGAAAAAAGGAAAAAACCTCACCCGATGCAAACAAATATAACAGTAACATTGCAAAGGCAAAAACTGGAAGGGAATAGGTAAAAAAGATAATAAAACTAGAAATGAAATCAAACCGACTTCCTTCTTTTAATGCTTTTTGAATTCCAAGTGGAATACAAATTAGATAGGTTAAAAAGAAACCTGAGAGCCCAAAAAAGAGAGAAACAGGAAGTTTTTCTACAATGAGTTCAGATACTTTACGAGAGTGTAACCTCGACTCACCTAAATCAAACTGTACAATTTGTTTCAGCCAAAGTAAATAAGCAATCGGCGCTGGTTTGTCTAAATGAAGTCTTTGTTTGATGAGTTCAATTTCTTCCTGAGAAATTTGTTTGGTAGAAGCGCCAGCTAAATTTCCTGTACCTTTTAGTTTTGCAATCTCGCTATTGAGTGGACCACCCGGGGCAAAATGAGAGATCAAAAAAACAAGGAATGTGATTCCAAGTAAGGTAGGAAAGATGAGTAAAAATCGCTTTAGAAAATATTTCCACATGTCTTAGAACTCCCACCACTCTTTCGGTTTTTTGTAACCTTTCAATTCTAAATATCCTTTGGCTGACTTTTTTTGAATTGGATCTGAGGCTTCTACTCCACCCTCCCAATAGATTGTAGATGTAGTTTTACTTCCATCAAACTCTTGTTCATTGAAAATGGGAGAGACCGTCCATTCTCCACCTGGATATTTGATTTTCCAGTGGAGCGGGTATTCTATTTTTGTAGTTGGGCTTTTCCAAAAAGATCCTGTTGCCTTCATTTGGATTTGGCCCGGTTCTTTCCAATAGATCGTTTTACCTTCTGGATTTCGATAAGTTCCGAAAATCTCTGGGTCCAATTTGGATGATTCTCGAAATCGAAAGAAAACATAATCACCACCCAAATTGTCTGAGAGACAAATCCAATCCCAACCGGTTTCCCCAGTGGCAAGAGTAGGAAGCGACTTTGAGTTTTTTTCACTCCATTCATGGTCCATCCAAGAATTTCCGGAAACAATGCTCTCTCTTTTTCCATCAAAAAAAAGATTTCCTTTTGTTTTTAATCTCGGATAACTATAGTAATACGAAAATATACTTGGCTTACGATTTGATTTAATAGATACCCCATCTTTGCCATGGATTAATATTTTTCCATTTCCTTCTAACTCTAAATCCAAACTCAAATCTTTTGACTTTGACTCCGCTTGAATATGAAATTTATCCTTGGAAATAATTTCTAATCGATAGGTTCCGCTGTAGATATTTTTATCTGAATATCCTGCAAGACCACCTATGGTTCGTTTGATGGTTTGTGCATTTTTATACTTTTGCGAAGTAAAATTGGAAATGGCAAAATGAACAGGAAACAACTCTGGATTCCATTCAGAATCTTCTGAAAATTTCAGTCGAAAAAAAGACAATTCATATCCATATAAATTTCCATTTTCAGATTCTAAATGCCCAACAAAATAACACCATTCCAATCCAAAATCAGAATGAAAGTTATGATCTTTCGGAAAACTAAAATGGAAAAAAAGAAGGGATAAGATTAAAATTTTGATTCTATTCATCAGGCAAAGACTCCCACTTTTTTTCAAGTGGAAGGATGTGAAGATAGGTTTCTTCGATTCGTTTCATCTTTTCGATAACTTCTTTCATTTTCTTCTTTTCATTCAACTTTCTATATAACTGAGCTAAGTTGTACAAATTAGATAAATTGGAATCATTGATGGAATGTGCTTTTTTCCACTCTACTTCCGCTTTTTCAAACATTTCCATTTGGTAATAACAATAACCAAGAACTGAGTGTGATTTAAAATGGTTGGTTTTAAATTTATTATAAGACTCTAACAATCGTATGGCATTTTCAAAATTTCCACTGTAGGCAAGTGCTTTCCCATAGGAAAGTTGTGTATCAAGATCTCGAGGTAAAATTTGATGTGCTTGTTCATAAAAACCCACAGCTTCTTTAAACTCTTTTTTACGGTATACATCATCTCCTTTCGCTTTAATTAAATTGAATTCAGGAAGTCTAGGTGATAATTGCAGACCAAGTAACGTGATGTCATCCATTGGGTCTGTACCCATAGTAAATTCTTTGTGATTGGAAAGGATCGTTTCTACAGTTTCTTGGATGGATTTCTCAGAAGTAGATTCAATCATTTGTATGAGCCTCTCTTCACCAAACGCAAGTCCTTTATCATTTTCTGCTTCCGTTAGTCCGTCTGTGTATAAAAATAATTTATCACCCGGCTCCAATTGGATTTGAAGGTCTCTAAAGGTATCTCCTGCATCGGGAAACATTCCGAGAAATGTTCCGTCTCCTTCACAAATCTCTGCTCGATTCGTTTTTGCTCGAAAAAGAATAGGTCTCGGATGGCCGGCAACAGAATACAAAACCTTATAATCATCATGAATCAAAACATAAACACAAGTTGTGTATCCTTGTTGTTTGACTAAGTCCAATAACTCTCGATTGATTAGTTTAAATGTTTCCGATGGTTTCGGTTTCTTAAAATTAGAAAAAAGTAACTTCGATAATGCAGTAATAAACGCGGCAGGCACTCCATGACCTGAAACATCACAAACAGCCACACCCAACTTATCCATGTTATATGGGAAATAATCATAATAATCTCCACTCACTTCTTGCATTGGAGTAAAGGCAGTCCAAAATTGAATTCCATTCCAATCCGGAATGATTTCAGGAATGAGACCCTTTTGGATGTTTTTTGCAAGTCGTAAGTCCTTTGCCATCGAGAGTTGTTTTTTTTCTAACTCTTGTTTGAAGGATTTTAGCACTTCCACAGCCGCTTCTAAGTCGCGGTTCTCGATCGCGAGTTCACGAGATTTTCCAACAACATCTTTGACATCTATGATAGAAATTTCTTCTAGTTCGGAATCCACTCGAGAGGTAACCATAACTCGATGCCTGTTGGTTAAATCGTCCTTTGTCAGACGAGATCGGGACAAAAATAAATTATCTTCCAACCATTCCATTTCATATTCATTGGAATCGGCACCAAATAAAATATCATCCCCTAACTCTTTGTGTGAAACATGGATACCAAAAAGTTTTGTTTTAGTCATCCGTATATTGAATTCTTTTAGTTCAAAAAGAACGGAAAGACCACCTAACATCCCTTGAAAAAAAACTGCATCATACCATTTCTCTTGGTACTCAGGTAAATACTTAAATAAAAATATTACTTTTTGGTTTGAAATAGGTTTTATATTTAAATAGACTGCTCTCGTTAGGCGACCAATTAAAATAGGAAGCCGTTGGATCATCTCTGCTAAATCTATTCGGGAATCATCTAAAGGTAATAAATCATAAGCATTTGTAATTAGACTTTCAGTTCCCAGATGATACAAAATCCCGGAAATATCGAGGGATTGGGATATGATTTGAATAATTTTATCTTCCAAATCTTGTGAGATCCAATAGTTAGGATCTTTAAGAATTCGATTGTAGACTATATCATCTAAAATTTCTGGAAATGGATTGGTGTAGCGCAATAAATGATTCTCGCGTTGGTACAATTGAACCAGTCCCGAGACACGTTTCGATGATATTTCTCTTCCTGCGTGCAGTGGCAAAACCCTCCCGAGGGTTTCCCATCGGTAGGAGAAAAATAAATTTCAATCGATCCCTAGGCAATAGATTTTTCAATGGAGATATGGTTTGGTATCTTCGTGTCTTTGGTGTTTTTGTTTTGGTCTTTGGTATTGCTGTATTCCGACAAAGTGAAACTCATTTGGAACGGACATGGGAAGTCACAAACAAACCAGAACTGGTTCAAAAAGTTCTTTATGACTCATTCCAACCGAAATCCTCTCGATTACCAGTCGCTAACGAAAGTTGGGAAACAAAAATCATGGGCGAAACGGTAAAATGCACTACAACTTCCGCGAACACACAAGGCCAAATAGAGTTCCAAATTTCTGCAGAAGGTTTTAAACACTACCGGATCTTAAAAGAGTCCTATCGGTTGGAACCCATACAGAACGGTGTTCGCATCCATGGAAAATGGGAAATGGAAACCAGTCCTAACACAGTTTCCAAACTTCTATTTTTATTCTTTAGTGATGCCGATCTCGACCACATCGCCCAAGGAAAACAAAATCTTTTTTAAGATTTAGACTTTGTACTTTCGAGTAGAACCGTTGCCATAACCATCACACCTTCACTTCGACCGAGTGATCCCATCCCTTCCGAGGTAGTTGCTTTAATCGAAACACAATCTAACGGTAACTTAGTGATAGTTGCTAAAGATGCATTGAGCTCTGCACGAATGGGATTGATTTTTGGATGATCTCCCACATAGGTACAGTCTACATTCACTAGTTTGTATTTTTTCTCTGCCATCAGTTCCAAACATTTATCAATGATACGAGTGGATTTCATATTTTTGTATTGTGGGTCTGTATCAGGAAAATGAACCCCGATATCACCAAGTGCTAAGGCACCGAGAATGGCATCTGCCACTGCATGCAAAACCACATCAGCATCACTATGACCAAGAAAGGCAAATTCCGATTTTACTTCAACCCCAGCCAATATTAGCGGGCGAAAAGGTTCGTGGATTAATTTATGAAAATCGATTCCGTTTCCAACTCTAAACATAGTTCCTACTTTTTATAACTCAATTCTAACATACGATTCACTGACTTTTGAGCGAGGCGAATCACTTCTTCGTCTAAAAAGATTTCAAACTGTTCTTTGAGAAGGGCATCTCGCACTTTTTCCAAAGTAATTTTTTTCATATGCGGACAAGTTTGGCAAGTCGATACAAATTCTTTTTCAGGAAATTCCGCACGTAAGTTGTCACCCATCGAACACTCTGTCACAAGCATAATTTTATTGGTTTTACTTTGTCGGATGAAATCCACCATTTGCGAAGTTGAACCAGAAAAGTCAGCTTCCTTCACAACATCCTCATGACACTCTGGATGTGTAATTACAGTGAGACCTTCACTGAACAATCGTTTTGCGGAACGAATATCTTCGGGTGTATACATTTCGTGCACCATACAACGTCCTGGGTGAGAAATGATGGTTTTGGATGTTTGGTTTCGCACATTTCCAGCCAAATATTCATCTGGCAAAAATATTACAGTGTCCCCTTCCACAGCATTTACAATTTGGACAGCATTGGCAGAAGTGCAACAAACATCGGTTTCTGCTTTTACTTCCGCCGAACAGTTGACATACGTTACAACGGGAACACCAGGGTATTTGGCTTTCAATGCTTTGACATCATCTCTCGTAATGGACTCGGCAAGAGAACAACCAGCTTTTGGATCGGCAATGAGAACCTTTTTTTCAGGAGATAAAATTTTGGCAGTTTCTGCCATAAAATGAACTCCATTGAAGAGGATCATGGCTGCCTTGGTTTCCTTTGCCATTTTAGAAAGATACAAAGAATCCCCAATGATATCAGATACTCCCCAAAACACATCGGGTGTCATATAGTTATGACCAAGGATCACCGCATTTTTCTCTTTTTTGAGACGGTTAATTTCTTCCGCTAAAGGTAGGATCCGTTCCTCAATTTCATGCGGAAGGTAAATGGGATTTAATTTTTGAACCAGTTGGTCTTTTGTTACTAGTGACATAGTAAACTCCTAAAGGAAATATTAAAACGGATCGGAACGAAGGATGGTGTCTGTTTCTCGAAGCCCAGAGTCTGCGGGTGGAACCTCACTTTCCAAAGACCCACATTGGTTAAAAGCTACGCGCCAGGATAGTTCCGCTTGAGAAGTCCCTGTTCTTTGGACTCTCCTGTAATCGGAATTAGAATTAAAAGAATTCTGGTTACAAGCCTTTGAGATATTGTAAGTTAAATTGATTTTTGCAAAACAATCAAAGTATAAAATGGCAACAGCATCTGTACTTAATTCTTGTGGAAGGATTTCCCCTTTCAATCGCGAAATAAGACCAGAACAAACGTTCAAACTAGAGTCGGAAACTGCCACACAATTTGCTTCTGATAAAATAAATCTTTGACAGGCGGAATTAATGGCGTTCCCCTGCGAAAGGATCGAACTCAGTAATTCCGTTTCCGAATCATCATTCGATTCTTTCCTACAACCATCTGCCATAAAGACAATGCCTGTTAACAAAAAGAAAACCATCACCTTCCTTTTCATACTGATTCTACTTTCCCTCCTTTTGGTTGGCCTTGTCTATTTCCTTTTTCTGAAAAAAACGAAGTCAGATCCTACCCAATCTTCCTTCGATTCCCATTCCGAGGTTTATTGGCAGAGGTTACAAAATCGTCCAGAGGTCCTCCTCGGGCCCGGATATCCTTCGGATTTACGCGATTTTTTAGAAACACTTCGTGGAAAAGAATCCTATCTTTGGAAAGGGGATAGGGAAAAAACCTACACCTATTTACTCGAAACTTATCCTGACGAAAGAGGCCATGTACTTTACGCAGTGTATGTCGCCTTTATGAATTGGAAGGAAAAAACTTTAGAAGTGGAACAAACAGAAGGACTTACCTCCTATGAAAAACTAACAGCTGTGAATCGTTTGTCTGAAGAAATTTTTCCTCTTGTCATTCGTTCCATCCTTTTTCCTAAACACCCCACCACCCCGCCAGTTTTGCTTTTATCTTTTCTAGAAGATTATGTTCAGAAAAATCCCTACAGTTATTCTCGGGAAAGAAAACGAATCTTTCTTAGGAAAAAGGAGGAACTTTACCAAACCGAAAAATGGGAAATCCAAGCCTGGGAAAGCCCTATGTTTTTTCGCCAAGTGGTTGAGTTGATTTACGCAAGAGAAATGTTAGAAATGTCCGAAGAGGAAAAAACTTCTTACCGCAGTGCAAAACAAGAGGAACTGAAAGTCGATTTTTGGAATTGACAAGTCTTGGTTGTAACCCCCATATAAGTGGGGTTATGAAACAAATTCTATTCTCCTTTCTCTTAGTAGGATTCTTATTCCAATGCAGTAGCAGTCCCAAACGACTTGACAACGCTGATGATTATATCTCCGACTCAGGTGGGCTTACAAGCCAGGAATTGGTAAAAGCTGCTGACAAACTAGCAGGCCAAATTGGGGAGTACTTTAAAGAAAACCCACATGAAGAAGGTGTCTTTGTTGCTCACTTCCCTACACGTAACGATACTTCAGAACAAATTCAAACAGAACTTTTTGATAACGCTTTTGTTTCCAAACTCATCAAAAGTAAAATTTACACTGTACGCACTAAAACAAGAGAACAGTCTCTCAACGAGATTCAGTTCAGTTTGTCCGGACTCACTTCCAACCGACTTTCCATTGGAAAACTAAAATCACCCAACTTCTTTGTTCGTTGTGATATCAACGAAAACATGTTTACTTCTGATGGAGAAAAAATCGTAGAACAATCCATCAACATTGAACTTGTAGAAGTGGAAACAACCATCGCTGTATGGTCTGAAAAAGTTTCTTATCGCAAACTTGCGGTTCGAGGAAATAAAGGGGTTAGCTGGTAGTCCGTCTCAATCCATGAAAAAAACAATTCTCTTTCTCTCTCTTTTCATCCTCGGTTGTGCCAGTGATTATAACAAAATCATTGAAGCAACCGAATCGGCGTACTACGGGCAAAACTATGACTCTGCCATTCCTAAAATTCGAAAACTCTATGAAGGTTCTTCCAGTAAAGACAAACTTCTTTTTTTAATGGAAGCAGGTATGATCTTTCATACCAAAGGCGATTACGAAACTTCCAATAAAGTTTTTAAGGAAGCAGAAGACTTAGCAGACAATATCAAAGTCAGTATGACGAGGTCAGGAATTTCGTTTATTCTTTCCGACAACGAATCCAATTATACCGGGGAAGACTTTGAAAGAGTCATGATTAAGTTCTATATTGCGAATAATTACCTCCTCCAAGGGGATACAAATAACGCAAAAATTTATTTCCGAAGACTTGATTTTGAATTAAAAGAAATGCGCTTTTTGGCCGCTGAATACCGCCAAAACAATGCAGCTAGGCTCATTGATGCCTATGTTTCTGAAAAACTGGGTCGTTACAATGATGCCCGTGTCCAATACAAAAACATGGAACAACTCATTGGAAAAAGCCAAAACCTAATTGCCGACAGATACTTGTTAGCTGTGAGAGAAGGAGATTCTGCTGATCAATCTAAATATGCTGCGGGTAGGTCTAGTTTACAGGCTTACAATAGTTCTATGCAAAGAACTTCGCCAGAAAATGAAAAACTTTCAGAAGTCATCATCATTCATGAAGCTGGTAAATCCGCGATCAAAATGTCTAGGGGAAAACTCATGGACGATGAATACTTTGCGGTTGCTTTAAGAGGGGCTGTGGAGATAGGATTACGTGCAAAAGGTGCAGGTGCTTCTCTTGCGGGAGCAGTAGCAGCTTTATCTGTTGCTGAAAATCCAATTCCAATCTACAAAGAAAGAGACCCAAAAGGTTCCCTTCCTAAAAAATACTACATTAATGGTGTCGATGTTGGGTATTCGGATATCATGAACAACTATTCCGAAACAGCAATGAACAACTTTAATGAAAATTACAAAACTCTCATCACAAAGAACCTAACCTCTTTGTCATTAAAGATAGTGGCTGCTGTGATTGCCTCGGAAGCTATGGCTCGTGCCATCGAATCTGGTGGAAAAAATAAAAACAATGATTTGGTATCCAGTCTCATTCGAGTAGCAGCTGGTGCAGCTGCCGGTCTTGCTGTATCCCAAACGATTGCTCCTGACTTACGATGTTGGAGAACCATTCCTGCAAATTTTCAAGTCAAAAGAATTCTTTTGGCACCAGGAGAATACGACTTTAAGGTTGAGTCTCCAGGTTCTGTTGTCACATCAGCACCTAAAAAACTTTTTGTAGAAGCCGACAAACCCCTGTTTGTCTCTGTTCGTTCCTATTCTAACTAATTAGAAAAAATCTTTTAGTCGTTCTTTCTTCTTAAAAAAGCTGGAATGTCGTAATCCTCTCCGTAGTTCTGGAACGGGGAGGATTGTTTCTGAGAAGAAAATCCTCGGTTTGTCTGGCGAATACTGCGAGAAAATTCTTGTTCCTTTCCTAGACCAGATTCCTTATCTTCACTTTTCCGAATGTAAACCATAGGCGAAATAGATTCTTCAGAACCCACTACCTTTTGTTCTCTTTGGTATTGTTTTCCTCTTTTGGCAAAACCTGTAGCAATCACTGTCACTCGGATTTGGTCCGAAAGACTTGTGTCTTCATTCAGTCCAATGATGATATTGGCATCGGGATCTGCTTGTGCTGTGATAATTTGCGAAACCTCATTCCATTCATGAATGGTGAGATCATTCCCGCCGGTCACATTGATGAGAAGAGATTTTGCCCCTTGGATGCTAGAATCTTCGAGAAGAGTGTTATTGATGGCTTGTTCCACGGCTTCACTCACACGAGTTTCTCCGCTCCCTTCACCAACACCTAAAATCGCATCTCCTGTATCTTTCATAATGGTTTTTACATCGGCAAAATCTACATTGATAATTCCAGGATGGTTGATGATATCGCTAATTCCACGAACCCCGTTTAACAAGATATCGTCGATAACTCGAAATGCCATATCTACAGGAGTGTTTTTATCCACAACTTGAAAGATAGAATCATTACGTATAGTAATCAGTGTGTCTACGTTCGCACGAAGTTGGTCGATTCCCTGTTTAGCAAGTTCAGCTCTACGTTTTCCTTCAAAAGAAAATGGAACCGTCACGACACCGACTACCAAACATTTCATTTCTTTGGCTATAGCTGCAATGATAGGAGCAGCTCCCGTTCCTGTTCCACCACCCATACCTGCAGTGACAAAAACCATATCTGCACCTTTGAGGGCCGAAACAATTCGTTCCTTGTCTTCAAGGGCAGCCTTTTCTCCCAGTTCTGGATCACCACCAGCACCCATCCCACGGGTGACTTTGTTACCCAATTGGATTTTGACTTCTACGGGAGATTTTAATAATACTTGTTCGTCGGTGTTCATAACGATAAAGTCAACACCTGTCATTTTGGAATGAACCATACGAGTGACTGCGTTCATTCCGCCTCCACCAACTCCAATGACTTTGATAATGGCAGGGCTTGTTTTTTCTTCTTCTAGGTACAACATCGACATATCCTTAGAGATTATTCTCCATCCAACGACGAACCTTCTTCATCCAACCGTCTGAATCAGATCCGGAATGCATGTTTCTTTGTTCTAGGTTTTGTATTTTTGAACTGTATTTAATAAGACCAACTGCAGTGGCATATTCGGGAGAGGAAATTTTATCGACAAGTCCACTAAGGCCGGCAGGTTTTGCGCGACCAACTGACAAACGTAATACTTCCTCAGCAGTAGCTTCTATTCCTTGCAAAAGAGAAGTTCCTCCTGTAAGAATAACTCCTCCCGCCAAACTTGACTTAAATCCCGAACGAACAAGTTCATGATCGATCATTTCTAAAATTTCACGAACTCTCGGTTCCAAAATTTCCACAAGCTCTTGACGGAAAACTGATCGAGAAGGCCTTCCTGAGATAGAAGGTATTTCGAATTTTTCTGTAGGATCCACCATATCAATGCGAGTGTGACCATAACGTTTTTTGATCACTTCCGCTGTTTCCACAGTGGTTTTTAATCCAATAGAAATATCACTTGTAATATGAAACCCACCGAAGGGAACCACGGAGGAAAAAGCAATTCCTCCATCAACATAGATGATGATGTCGCAGATTCCAGCTCCGATATCAATGACCGCGGTTCCTAAATCTTTTTCTCCTGAAGTTAGGATGGCTTCGGAAGAGGCAAGACTTGATAACACTCGGTCCATTTGTAAAAGGCCGGCTTGTTCTACACAACGATCAATGTTGTTGAGTGCTGTGTTTCCGCAAGATACAATATGTACTTCTGCTTCTAACCGAACACCTGTCATTCCAATGGGATCTTTGATATTAACTTGGTCATCTACTTTGAATTCTTTTGTGAGGACATGGATGACTTGTTGGTCGTTCGGAATATGAACTGCTTGTGCCGCCTCAACTACACGCATGATATCTGTTTCTGAAACGATTCGTTCTCTGTTGGTAACAGCAATGATACCTTTTTCATTGAATCCATTGACAGACTTTCCTGAAACATTGACTACTACTGTATTCACTTCTTGGCCAGCCATGAGTTCAGCATCACCAAACGCCTCTATGATGGACTTTGTTGTAGTTTCAATATTAACAATAGATCCGTTTTTGATACCGGCAGAAGGATACACTCCCGTTCCAATAATTTCGATTTCGTGATCACCCACAAGTCGCCCAATGACAACTTTAATCAGTGAGGATCCTAAATCCAAAGCAGTTATGATAGGTGCGTCATCATAGGTCATATTAATGGTAAACGGCGTCCTCTCCTCTTAAATCTATGGAAACAACTTTTACAGATTCTGCTTCCATATATGCCAAGGATGCATACAATTTGCGAAACACGTTCAATTCTAACTTATCACCTAAGTATACTTTTATGGGGTTCGGTGATTTTAAATACAATGTATAATTTCCATCACGTTCGACGGCAAGTTCTGAGATTCTTGATTTGAGTGCAGGGTATAAGGAAAGAGCATGTCGCATTTCTTTGGTGATATCAAAAATTTGTCTGCCTTCTAGTTTCTGTTCCCCAACGGTGAACTGCCCACTAATCACTATTAAGTGATCAGCTAACACTCGATCTCTGGATATTATTTCCAGATCTTCATCCACTTCATACAGGGAATTTCCTACATGTATGACAAATTCGGCGACTTTCTCCTGTAAGTTGATAATCAAAAATCCATCGGGATCACGAGTGATTCTAACCTTCCGAATCCTCGGATGATTTGCCAGTCGCTTCTCCCAATCCTTCCAATCCCCAATGTTTGGGGCTTTTGGATCCACTCCTAGATACGACAAAACCTCAGGTGGGGAGAGAGCTACAAGACCTTCCCATTCCACACGAACCACTGGTTTCACGGGTCGACCCCATCGAAAGACAAGTCCTAGAGCCAAAAGACCCACTAAGACCAAAAGGATCGGAACCACACGCCCAAATCGTTTTTCTTTGATTTCTGGGGGGGTGTCAACCATATATTGATTATGTCACATAGTTAGGCTGTTTGGAAAGCATTTATCAACAGGGCACAAAAAAAGGCCAGGCGAACCTGACCTTTCTCGCTAGTCTCAAATGTAATTTGAGGTGCTTAGTTTTGTGCTACCCTCATAGAACCTTGGCTTAGGTCCATAGAGATAGTTTGGTATTTTTTGGCTTCTTTTTCAAGAGCCTCAGCACGGCGAAGAAGTTCTTTCTTCTCGTTCATTTGGCTAAGAGCCTTACCACCTCGAGTAGATCCTGCTCTGTCACGAAGTGCCTGAGCCATCTCTACTTTTTCTTTTGCGATGTTCGCTAGGTATTCCGAAACTGCAGATTTTTGCGCCGGAGTGGTTGCTTGTTCAATCATAGCAGACTCCAAAAGCTCTAATCTTTCGTTTGTATCTAAAGCGTAAAGATTTGCTGTTGCAAGTCCCATAGCCAAGATCCCTGTTGCGATAATCTTTGTTGTTTTCATGTGATCCTCTCTAGAGTGGGAACCTCTTTTTCCGATTCCCTTTTTATTCTATGACTCAAAGAATCATCTCATCCCGATTAAATTCAATCGGAAATTACAGAGAATTTCCCCATGTTATGGCAAAATCACGAAAAAAAGACAATCTTAGATTAATTTTAATCTTTTTTTGATTAAAATTAATCGTTTCGTTTCATAACAGGGTTCCAAACAGGAATGTTGGCTCCTAGGAATGCAAAAAAAAACCCTCCGGAGAGGGTTTTTTTTTCTCAATGCCAAAGTCTGGCTTAAGTTTTGGTCAGTATTTGGTTTTGGTATAACTCAATTTTTTATTGAGGATGATGTCCACATTGGTCACTTCTCCCGGCTTCACATGGATTTCCGAATTTTCCAATTTCATTTCTTCCATGAAACTAGCTCGGATTTCGTATTTGCCCGGTTTTAAGTTGGTAAACCAAAAGTATCCATCTTTGTCGGTTGTGACTTTGAAGATTTGGTTTGTCGAGACCACAGTGGGCATGTAGATGGGGTGTTTTTCGATGGGGTTGTCCAAGGTTTTGTAGAACACTCGGCCCCGAATCGCTCCAAATCCATCCATGGAATTGATCGCATCCACAGTCACAGTCTGTTTCGGAAGTACTGCTGTAGCGGTCTTGTAAATAGGATACTTGTCCGCACGGATTTCAATTTGGTGTACTCCGGCAGGGAGGTTGTCAATCTTCACATTGTAGATATCTCCCTGAATTAAGGTTCCGTTTTTAGTCACAGATCCCCAGATTTTCGATTTCTCCGTAGTGACTTGGGATGTGTATTCCTGATCATCCACAAGGACTTTGATCGTACGCACTTTGTCTTCTGGCGGTGTTGATTTTAATTTTCCCTGTTTGTTGAGAAGGTCGTAAGGTGACTTGGTTGCGGCTCCCCCGTAAGATTTGTCTTTGATGATGGAAGTTCGGATGAGGATACTTCCTGTTGTGACAGAAGGAGGTGCCGGTGGTTCCACTTCCACGATCGGCGGAATGACCACAGTCGTTTCATTGGCCGGTGTTGGTTCCGGTTCTGGTGTTACAGGAGGTGTCGTTGTATTATTGTTCGGCGGAGTTGTATTTTCCACCGGTGTGATGGGAACGTTGATGACTACGTTGGGAGGTTTTGGTGGAGGAGTTTGTGGTTTTGGCGAACCTGATAAAAAGATCCCTGCCGCATTCCCAGAAACTTGTGGGGTCTGTTCGTGGTTGAACTGGCGAGCCATCTTTACCGTTTCTTCTTTGGCAACAAAGAAGGCTTCGAGGGCTGTTACCACACTGTCCTTGTTTAAATCCCCTTTTTCTAGAGCATTTCCAAAGTTATAAGTGAAGATCCCATGGTTGATCGTTCCCCCCACTTCGATGGAAGTTTGGTCATCATCCGAGGAGGAAATGACAGCTTTGTCTTGGAAAAAGTAATCTTCTGCGTTTTGGCGGACTACCCCATCATTTCCTTGGGCGATCGGAATTTCGGCTGCCCCTCGGGTATTTTTTCCTTTTTTGGCAATCCCTCCCGAATAACAACAATCCATGACGAGAACTGTCTTTTGGGATTTGATATCTGTTAAAAATTCGTTTAATTCTTCATCGGAGATATGAGGGCGATCGTAACAAATGAGGTAGTTACGCATTCCGTTTTTTGCCTTCGCATCTTTCATATACATTCCGTGGCCAGAGAAGTATAAAAATACTGAGTCCTCTTTTCCCACAACTTTACCCAATTGGGAAATCGCGTTCTTTACATTGTCGCGAGTGACCATGGAACCTAACAGGACTTTGATATCCTTGAAGTTTCCTTTCTTTTGGATTTTTTCTTTTAGGAAGTTTGCGTCTGCTTCACAGAGATTCAACTCAGGGATTTTGGCTGTGTTACCTTTGTAGTTAGTTCCAATGAACAACGCATAACGGTTCTGCCCGAACACCGGTAAACCGATGAGATAGGCTGATAGAATACAAACAAATATGTTTCGAAACGAAAACATGATTGGGTTTCCTCTTATCCGGATGGAGTGCCTCATTCTCCATCACCGGAAATCGGAAATCAATTGGATTTTTCTTTGGAATGCAAAAAACGGAACACCTGAGGAAGAACATAATTACGAAATTCTTCGTTTACTCGTTTTTCTCCTCGGCAATCGTAATGAATATTGTCTACAAACCTGTCACTTGGGTAGGAAGAATCAGGAAAGAAAAAGAGTTCCGCCTCTGGATTTTCTCTAAAAAAAGTTTTTAGATCGGCCAGCAGGTCTTTGGATTCCTTTGATTCTTGGCGTTCCTTCATCCAAGGCATATACACCATTCCGAATTGGATCCCCCGCGAACGGGTGTATTCGATTAAATCTTTTAAAACAACAAAGTCAGGATTGTGATACACATATGGTTGTGGATTGGCAAGTTCTGCATCCAGTTCCTTGCGAATCAATTCTTTCGAAAAGAGGACTAGTTCAGGTTTCAATCGATTGGAAATATTATACTTTCCGAAATGGCGACTGATTTGGTCTTCGATGGTGAGATTGTCTTCCAATTGAGAGGATGCCGGTTTACAAAGTCCCGCTTCCACATTTTCACAAGACTCGCAAAACAAAGATCGTTCTTTGTAGTTTTTATCTACCTTCCAATTGGTTTGGCTTAAGGAATTACGAATGGCTCCATGAAAACGATAGGATTCGTACAGAAGTGGAGTGGCCTTCGAAAGAATATACAATCGTTCTATACCAGAGTATTGTTCTGATAGTTCCGAAAATGTAAATTGATGCAGGTAACGATGTCCAAAAAATTCCCAAAGGATTTGGTTGGCATCTTCTTGTTTTCCACTATAGCTGATGATATTCGTAGGAGTCGGAGTGCGAAAAAAATTCTTTTCGATTCCTTCGTGCCAGCGCCGGTTCATATAGGCAAAAAGAGATTCGTTTTCTTTTACAGACTTGGCATCGGGATCATAGAGGGGTGGACCATATCCTGTTGCATATAACTTGGGGGATGCGGCAAACAAAACCATCTTTGGTTTAGCATTTCCTTTTTTCAGATATTTATCCAAAAAGAAACGGTAATACTTTGGTCCCATGGCAGGTAAACTATGATTATAAACAGAATATTCTATTCCGTCCTGTTTGGCATAACCGGCAAGTGCCATCGACCGAGAATCACCTAACACAAGAACTTCGGCATCACCCTTACCTGATTCTACAAAATTTTTCTTTAAGTTTACAAAAAAGATTTCTGGTTGTTCCAAATAGTGAATTCCAGTAAACCGAACGACTAACTCCAATACCAAAAACAAAAAGAGGGTGATCCCTATTCCTAAAAATTTAGAACGCAAAGTAGATTACCTCCTTTCCAAAAATCCCGCGAGTTAAGATGAGAAATCCCATAAAAAACAAAACAAAAACTTGGATGGCCGGATGAGAAACAAAAACCCAATACCTTTCTTTTTTGAAATATGTGATTCCATCAATGATAAGGAGTGGTATAAAGATTTTAAAGTACTCACCAAAAAGCCCAACTATATCTTTTATATTATTGTTTGGATTCAAATCCCAAGTCCAAACGGATAAGAATTTTTTCATGTACAAAAACATCATATGAGCATCGTAAGATCGAAAACCCACAGCACTAAAAGCAACAAGTGAATAAATTAAGATACGACTAAAGGTTCCCGAAAGAATACTGAAGAGTTTTTCCAGTAACGAAGGTTTTGTGACCTCCTCCAACTCTTTTTGGTTTTCTTTCTTTTTAGCAAAGGCAACTAGATAGATGATTGTGTAAACACCTTGCAAACAACCCCAGGTAATAAAGGTCCAATTGGCTCCGTGCCAAAGTCCTGATAGAAAAAAGATAATAAATAAGTTTCTATACTGGGCAAACTTTCCGTATTTACTTCCTCCGAGAGAGATATAAATATAATCCCGAAACCACCGATTCAGTGTTACATGCCATCGGTTCCAAAACTCAGTTGGAGTTTTGGAAAATTCTGGTGTTTCAAAGTTTACTGTGAGAGTGACACCAAGAAGTCGTGACACTCCCAAGGCGATAAATGAATAACCAGCAAAGTCGCAGTAAATCTGCGTTAAGAACAAAAATCCACCGGCAAAAACTTGGGAGCCGTCCATGGCTTGGATGATATCAGGATTTTGAGTGTATAAAGACTTTCCTGCAAGGAATACTTGGTCTACATATGTGGCGAGGTTATCTGCTACATAGACCTTCATAAAGTAACCAAGAAGGATGTCATACAATCCTTTCTGCACTCCATCGAGAGTTGGGAATTTTGGTTTTTTCAATTGAGGAAGAAGGTCCTCTGCACGTTCAATGGGACCTGCCACAAGCTGTGGAAAGTAATTCACAAATAATGCAAAATCAAAAAAGTCGCGCTCTGCTTTGATTTGTTTTCGGAACACATCAATGGTGTACGACATGGTTTGGAAGGTATAAAAACTAATTCCTACAGGCAGGATGATATTTCGTAATAAATAAGTATGGGAATCAGTTGCCGCAGAAGAACCGAGCCACAAAGCCAATTGGTTCCAAGAGTCAATGAGGTTTACTGCGAAAAAATCGTAGTACTTCATGGTAAAGAGTAGGCCCAAGTTAGCTATAATCGAAACTGATAGATAGAGACGACGACGAGTTTTGTTTTCTGTTCCTTCAATAAAGATGGCAGCACAATAATCGATGATGGTACTAATCAGAATGAGGATGAGAAAAAACCACTCCCACCATCCATAAAAAAAATAGGAGGCGAGTAACAACCAAAGGTTTTGTGCGCGGTAGGCCCATTTCTGTTTACCAGCGAACCATCCGAATCCCAAAAAGACCGCATACACAAAAAGAAAGAAGATTAAAAAGACAAAGGTATTAAAAAGCATCGGTCTTCGTTACAATTTCCGGGTCACTCGATTCTGTAAAATTGAAAAAATGAGGTTAAAATGCGGAATCTTATCGTTGACCCGTTCGGAATTCAGGAAATCTTGAGAGTTACCTTGGATCTACGTTCGGAACTCAAAACCAAATTCGGTTTTTCGGAATTTCGCCCGGGCCAAGAAGAGGCCATTCGCTCCGTACTCGAGGGCAAAGATACGTTGGCCATTTTACCAACGGGTGCTGGAAAGTCTCTGATCTACCAACTTCCCGCAGCCATCCAAACTAACAAACTAACATTAGTTATATCTCCACTCATTGCCCTGATGAAGGACCAAACAGAGAGTTTACTTGCCAAAGGAATTCCTGCCGCTTTTTGTAATTCCACCCAAGACGAAGTAGAACAAATGACCATCCTTGCCAAATCTGTCAAAGGAGAAATTCGAGTTTTACTCGTATCTCCAGAAAGGGCACTTTCCAACGGATTTCTTCGCATCTTTCGGGAATTGGATTTGTTTTCACTTGTAGTGGATGAAGCTCATTGTGTGTCTCAATGGGGTCACGACTTTCGACCCGAATACCGCCAAATCCATGTTTTACGAGAGCGCCACCCTCGCCCTAACTTTCCCATCCTTGCCTTAACGGCAACTGCTACAGAAAGAGTCCAAACGGATGTACAGTCCTCTCTGGGAATGAAGACACCGACAGTAGTCCTATCTACATTTTTTAGACCCAATTTAAAATTCAGTGTAAAATACCCTGCCGCCGAACGAGACAAAGCCGATCGACTGATTGAACTCTTAGAACCATGGAAAGATGGAAGAAAATTTCCGGGACGTGCCATTGTCTACTGTGCCACTCGGAAAAAAACCGATGAAGTGTATGATCTTTTGAAAGACTTTGGATTTTCTGTAGGAAAGTACCACGCGGGCAGAACCGATGGGATCCGGGAAAGAACCCAAAATGCTTATACCTCTGGAAAAGTTCCGATCCTTGTGGCCACGAATGCCTTTGGAATGGGAATGGACCAACCTGATGTTCGTTTGGTGGTGCATTACCAAGTTCCAGCCTCACTCGAAGCTTATTACCAAGAAGCAGGTCGTGCAGGAAGGGATGGACTTGGTTCAGAATGTGTTTTGTTTTACAAAGCCGGTGATGTCGCCACCCAAACCTTTATGTTGTCCAAAGAGACAAACTTCAAAGGAGGAGACACTCTCCTCAAATACATAAAGGAATATGCCAATAAAGAAGAATGTAGGCAGGTCCAACTGTGTTCTTATTTTGGAGAAACCATTTCCCCTTGTGGAAGTTGTGATATCTGTACAGAAATTGGTGCCAATCTCCATCGTTCTAAGTTTTTAAAAACAGAAGCCGCGAAGGTTCAAAAGAAAAATGAAAAACGGGACTATCCCCTTTCCGAATGGGAAGAAGAAACCATCCAAAACTTTTTAAAAGAACATCCGGCTGTATTTGGAAAAACCATCATTGCCAAAACTCTTGTGGGCAAACGAACAAAAGATGTCCTAAGGTATCGAATGGAACGAAATCCCTTTCATGGAAAGTTGGATGGGATTCCCGAAGAAGCTGTGGTCGCAAAACTAGAAACATGGGTAGAACAAAAAAAAGTTTTGGTGGCAGGCGCCAAATACCCAAAACTCTATTTACCCAATTTTGCAAAAATAAAATCGAAAGCAACTTCATCTAACTCTGATGAGACGGGTAGCTCAAATGGAAAAGTCAAAAAACCTCCCACACTCAATTCGCAAATTTTAAAAGAACTGATGAATTATCGTGATCGCAAGGCAAGACAACTCAAATGGAAAAAGTTTATGGTATTTCAAAATCCGGTTCTCAAACGAATTGCGGAAAGAAAACCAAGATCTCTTTCTGAACTCGAAGCCACTAAAGGTGTGGGTCCTGCAAAAGTAGAACGGTTCGGAAATGATATTATCGAAATTTTGTCCAAATGGAACGAATGAGTTACTTTATTGAAAACCTTATCCCGAACTGGGAATCATATCAGAATCCATAGACAACTTGGAACTTAGGCCCTTTGATTAGTCATTGGGAACAAGGTTCTATTCAGTCATATGCCAAGTAAATTCCCTTGAAACTTTCCATGACTCTTAGAATCTGCAGATTCATAGGGGCAAAATGGAAAAAATTGCAGGGAAGATTGTAACTCACGAAAGAGAATTTGAAGGAACGATTTCTTTTGATCCCAATTCCGGACTGATCACCAATGTAAAAGAAGGGATCGATCCCGAAGCCCACCAGTTTTCCGATGGTTCTGTCATTTTTCCCGGTTTTGGAGACATTCACATCCATGCGAGAGAAGACGTCAGTGGAAAACATACTTATAAGGAAGATTTTATCTCTGCTGGTAATGCTGCCATCAATGGGGGTGTGATCCATGTGGCTGATATGCCAAATAACCCTATTCCTCCTATCGATGATGCCTCTTATGCCGCCAAACAAGCGCTCACTACAAAATCTCCTATCCATATAACATTGTATGCTGGCATTGGACCTCATACCAAACCTTTAGAAAAAAAGGTTCCTTATAAAGTATTTATGGGTCCATCGATTGGAGAATTGTTCTTCCATGACAATGCCTCTTTAGAAGAAGTAATTAAACATTATGTTGGCCAGGACATTAGTTTCCATTGTGAAGATCCTGAAATTCTAATCGCAAACCAAACACAGCCCACCCATGAAGAAAGACGCCCGAAAGAAGCAGAGACTGTTGCCACTGACTTTGCCTTGTATCTCATTGAGAAGTACAACTTAAAAGGAAAACTTTGCCATTATTCGACAAAAGACGGTCTTTCTAAAATCATCGCGGCTAAAAAGCGAGGAGTGAATGTCACTTGTGAAGTCACCCCCACTCATTTGATGTTCGATACCGATATGTTAACAGAAACCAACCACAAGTGGTTTCAAATGAACCCACCTCTACGGGGCAAAGAAGACCGCGAAGCCATGGTAAAAGGAATTCTCGATGGGCATATTGACTATTTAGCAACGGACCATGCCCCTCATTCCATTGAAGAAAAACAAAAAGGCACGAGCGGCATCTCACAACTCGATACTTACGGGTTATTTGTCACCTATATGATACTCAAACTAAACATTCCGATGACAACAATTGCAAAAATATGTTCCAAAAACCCGGGTGAGTTCGTTTCCGCCTACTTACCAGAAAAGTTTGGGAAAGGGGTTGGAGTCATTAACCAAGGTTATGCGGCAAATTTTTCTATCCTAAATTTAAAAAAACCAGTTGAATTTCAAAAATCAATGGTTAAAAGTAAGTCCGGCTGGTCACCCTTTGAAGGATTCAGTTTCCCTGGATCCATCGAATCAGTTTACTTTTTAGGCAAAGAAATTCATGCAAAATGAGCCATTAGGCAGTAAAATTCTCTCTGGACTCACAGTTAAGTCACTCCTTGCGGAGTATCCCAATAGCTTTCAAGTGATGGATTGGGAAGGTAATTTTATCTCTGTTACCGAACGATTTGCCAGGTTTCTCGAATTTGAACCCAAAGAGATAGCTGGTAAATCCATTGTTGATTTTACCCAAGAAGACGACAAAGAAAACACAAAAGATACCTTTGATCGTTTGGGTGAGAATCCGAATATTGTAAATTTTGAAAATAGACTGGTTACAAAATCTAAGGAAGAAGTTTGGATCATTTGGTTACTCATTCCTTTACGAGAATCCAAAATCATTCTGGCTTTTGACCGCGATGTCACCATCCAAAAAGACATATCGTTCGAATTTCTCCTGCAACAACAAAAGTACAAATCGATCTTTGACAACCTACCGATGGGAATCGCCATCACAGATGAAAAAGGGAAAATTGTTGAAACCAATAAAACAGCTCGGACTTATTTTAACATCCAAGACGGTGAACTTTTAAACAGAACCTTAAACATTCGAAAGTACACTCTCATCCAACCCAATGGGAACAAAATTTATCCAAGAAAATCTAGTCTCATGCGGGCCCTTCGTCACAAAGAAGTAATTCGAAATTTAGAAATTGGCATGATTAAGGAAGATAAAATCACTTGGTTTGATATTTTAGCCACCCCCATTCCACTTGAGAACTTTGGATTGGCAGTGGCCTTCCTCGACATCACTCAAAGACGACATGCCGAAGAAAAAATTGCCTATATGGCTTTTTTTGACCAACTCACAAACCTTCCCAATCGTAATTCATTGATTGATAAACTCTTTCCTATTTTTGAAGAAGCAAGAAGGCATGGAAACCTCGTGGGAGTTCTTGCCATTGATTTGGACAACTTTAAAATCATCAATGATTCAAGAGGCCACGACTTTGGTGACAAAATCATTAAACTCGTTGCCTACCGAATCCGCGAAAGTATACGCGTGTATGATTTGATTAGTAGGCAAGGGGGAGATGAATTCACAGTAGTATTACCAGACTTATCGAATGAAAGAGATGCCGCTGTTATCTCAGAATCTATTTTGGATGCGATGACTCATCCCTTTGTGATCGATGGTGAAAGAATTTTTGTGAATATCTCCATTGGGATCGCCTTATACCCAACAGATGGAAAAGATTCTAACACACTTTTAAAAAATGCAGACAGTGCTCTGAACCTTGCGAAAGCCCAAGGCAAAAACTGTTATGTGTTTTTTACAGAAGAATTACAAACAGTAGTCGCAGAAAGATTAGAGATCGAAAATCGAATGCGAATTGCTATCATCGAAAATCAATTCACTTTGATGTACCAACCCAAAATCGATCTTTATACAAGAAAACCTGTGGGAGTGGAAGCACTAATTCGTTGGCGACATCCCGAACGAGGTCTCATTTCTCCCAATGTATTCATTCCTATTTCCGAGGAAACGGGTATGATTTTAGCGATTGGGGAATGGGTGATCAAATCAGCGATCCAAACCATGCGCATTTGGAAAGATGAAGGAATCAATGAAGTTTCGATGGCAGTGAATATCTCCACCAAACAGTTCAAACACGAAAGATTGATTTCGACCATAGCAGAAAATTTGAAATTATTTAAAGTGGATCCACATGACTTGGAAGTGGAACTCACGGAAAGTTCCGTTATGGAAAACGCAGATGCAGCCGTTCGCACCATGCAAGAAATTCGGAAACTCGGGGCCAAAATTGCCATTGATGACTTTGGAACAGGATATAGTAGTTTGGGATATTTAAAAAAACTCCCCATCTCTTCTTTAAAAATTGACCGTTCTTTTGTTTCTGAAATCACAACGGACAAAGACTCCAAAACCATCATCCACGCTGTGTCCAACTTAGCACATAACCTTGGTTTGAGTGTGGTTGCAGAAGGGGCGGAAACTGCAGAACAAGTGCAATTACTTGCGGAAAGTGGAGTGGATCTCATCCAAGGATTTTTCTTTGCCAAACCGATGACTTCCGAGGATTGCCTTCATTTTCTGAAGACAGAACTTGGAATTTCGGATTGACCCGTTCGCTTTCCCACCGTTTTTATCAATTAAGGATTTCACTTGAAACTTTCAGTTGATTGGTTAAACGAATTTACCCCGCTCTCCCAGATCCCTTTTGATAAGGTTCTGGAAAAAATTAATACATCCATTTGCGAAATTGATGATGTGGAAGAATTCAGACTCCACCTATCATCAGTTATCACAGTAAAAATCAAATCACTTGAAAAACATCCGAATGCGGAAAAACTAACAACCACCATCGCAAGTGATGGTACCAAAGATTACCAAATTGTCACAGCGGCCACTAATGTAAAAGCCGGAGACATTGTTCCTTTGGCTCTTCCTGGAACCAAACTAGACGGGAAAGAAATTTTAGATTCGGAACTGCGCGGTGTTCGTTCCCAAGGGATGTATTGTTCCGAAAAAGAATTGGGTCTAGCCTTAGAATCTTCTGGTGTTTTGATTTTTCCACCAGAGACAACTCTTGGAATTTCTGTTCGGAAACTTTTTTTATGGGAAGATACCATTCTTACTATCGATAACAAATCGATCACTCATAGACCAGACCTTTGGAATCATTTTGGATTTGCAAGGGAACTTGCCTCCCAACTCCAATTGCCTTTAAATGAATTTCCATTCCAACAAGATACAAAATTAGAATCAGGAAATGACGGTCTTTCGGTTACAAAATCAGAACATGCTCATGCCTATTATGTTTGTTCCATCCAAAATGTAAATGTAGCCCCTTCCATTCCCAAAATCAAATCAAGACTCGAAAAATGTGGAATTCGTTCGATCAGTAATGTTGTGGATGTTTCCAATTATTTACTTTTGGAACTGGGACAACCTACCCATTTTTTTGATAGAGAAACATTACAATCCACAACCTTTTCCGTTGTGAAATCTGAAGAAGGAACATCCTTCCCTCTATTAGATGATACTACTCCCAAATTACAAAAAGACCTTCTCCTAATCCAAAACGGAAAAGATCCTGTAGCTTTAGCAGGTGTTATGGGTGGGAAAGAATCGGCTGTTACCGATAATACAAAAAATATTGTGATGGAATCGGCTGTTTTTAAAAGAGAAGATGTGCGTTTTTCCATTCGAAAAACCAATATTCGCACAGAATCTGCAGTTCGTTATGAAAAAGGATTAGATAGTTACACTTGTTTGTCGGTGATTCACCGTGCGATCCAACTGTTAAAAGAAAATGGAAATCCAAACATCAAAGTTTATGAACCACAAGGTTTCAACCATACAGAATCAAAATCAGTCACAATCAAAACGGATCTTACTTTCTTACGTCATAAATTAGGAAAAAACATTTCGCAAAACGAAGTCACAGAGATCTTACATCGACTTGGTTTTACTGTGACGAACCATGGGGAAGAACTTTCCGTTCTTGTTCCAAGATACAGACAGAATTATGATGTGACCATTCCAGAAGACCTTGTAGAAGAAATTGGCCGGACCATAGGTTATGCTTCCATCCAAACATTAGCCCTTTCGATGGCAGTGGAAACTCCAATTCGAAATCCACTCCGCGAATTGGAAAGAAGAGTGAAAAACTTTCTCGCTTTAGAAGTGGGATTTAATGAAGTTTATAATTACTCATTTGCCTCTCCCACGGATGCAAAATTAGAAGCATCAGAGGAAAGTTCATCTTTAAAAATTGCAAACGAAATGCCCGACGAACACTCGTTACTACGTAACAGTTTGTATCCTGGACTAATCAAACAAGCCAAACTCAACCAAGATCGATTCGAAACAGTGAATCTTTTTGAGTTAGGACGAACCTACCATAAAAAAGGGAAAGGATCTGAACTTGCAGAAGAAAGACGATGGATCACGATTTTATCTCTTTCTAAAAACAAACCGAATGACTTATCCGCGATTGAATTAGAATTTCTTAATTTAAGAGAAACCATTTCAGAACTTTTCCAATACTTAAACCTACCTAAGTTCGAATGGACAAAATCAAATAGAAACTACTTTCATCCCAATGCTGGGCTTGTCCTTACTTATGATGGAACGGAAATAGCCGAGTTGGGTATCCTTCACACGCGTTATGCGGATGACTATGACCTAAAACGACGAGCCATTCTTTCTAAAATCAATATGGAGAAGTTAGTTGATGTTTGGGAAAAACTGGGAAGGAATTCTCATTTCATTCCTCCTTCCAACTTTCCGCAAGGCCAACTCGATCTTTCCTTACTCATGAACGAAAAAGATTCTACCGAATCCTTCGCCAACTTAGTTCAAACCATGAAAATTCCAGAACTTGAATCTGTTTTTGTTCAGACCATTTTCCAAGGAGACTCTGTGGGTGTGGGTAAAAAATCTGTTACTTACCGATTTCAACTTATGTCCTATGACAAAACCTTTACCCAAGAAAGGTTTAAAGAACTTTCTGATTCCCTTGTAGAAACGGCCAAAGCGAACGGATACAGCCTACGATAAATTTGCTTTGACAAAACCCGATTTTTATCGGGAAATCATCCGAGTTTATGCGGACACTACTAACAGTCATTTTGTCGGGACTTGCTTTGTCTTGTTCCCGATTGGAAATTCAAAAATCCATTTCTGACGACAGTTTTGTTCCGCAAAAAATCGATTATGCGATCGCCTTAGGCGAAGATGTCAATTTTCAAAAACTTCGATGGACTCCTATATTCAAAAATAACTTAAGTTTGGGTTTTCAATCTGATCATGTTTACCTTCGTATCAAAGCCAACAATCCAACCGCTGTTAACAGACTGATTCTTGATTTAGGAAACCCTCACTTAGACATGGTACGAGTCTATGAAGAAGGAAATCCAGAACCGATCAAAGAAGGTGGAGATTTTATTGCTCATTCGCATTGGGACGCATTTTCCAAATCCATTGCATTCGAATTAGATTGGAATCAAAATGAAACCAAAACAATCATTTTAGAAACCAAATCATCATCAAATATCAGTTACTTGATTCGTTTCTACTCAAAAGAAACATTTTACTTAAAAGAAAATTTAGAAAATACAATCTTAGGTTTTTTTTATGGAACCATATTCATAATGGTAATCTATAATTTATTCATTTATTTTATCTTAAAAGAAAAAGCATACATTTCCTATTCGATCTCTATATTTTTTAATCTTATGTTACAGATGTATCTAAATGGTATCTTGAACCAAATAATCACATTAGATCATCCAGAGATTCATAATCGAATTGGAAGTGTCATTGTTACTTGTTCAGCATTATCTGGTTGGACTTTTGCTCAACAAACATTAAATCTTCGAGAACTGAACCCTTGGCCAAACAGATTGATTCAATCTCTCAAGGTCCTTGTTTTATTTTACATATTAATTCCTTATGCCTATCTACCAATTAATATCGCAGTTCGTCTGGGGAATTTTATTGCTCAGTTATTTGTTGTTTCCATTCTTTTTGTAGCGGTTGTAAACTACAGCACAGGAAACAAACAAGCTAGGTTATTCTTAATTGGTTGGAGTACATTATTATTTGGAATTCTGATGTATACTTTGATGCAAAATGGAATTTTACCAGTAAATGTATTTACTATATATGGAAACCAAATTGGGTCCACTTTAGAGGCTGCAATTTTATCTTTAGCCCTTGCAAATAAAATCAATGAATTAAAAGAAGAAAAGGCCAAAACACAAGCCGAAGCTCTTATCACTCTCGAAGAAAAAGTAAGGGAACGTACAAAAACATTAGATGAATCGTTGAATCTAATTAAAAAAGATTTAAACGTTGCCAAAAAAATCCAAAAAACTTTGTTTTCGGATATTAAAACTAGTGATCCACGAATTCATTTTCATTCCTACTACCAATCAATGTCAGAAGTAGGTGGAGATTTTTATGACCTAACACAAGTAAAACCAGATTACTATAGAATTTTTGTAGCAGATGCCACAGGACACGGTATCCAAGCAGCTCTTATTACAATGGCCATCAAAGCTGAATACGAATCATTAAAAATGATTTACGACCATCCTGATGATTTGGTTTTCCACATGAACCAAATCTTTATAAATAAATACAGCAATATCCAAACCATTTTTACTTGTTCGGTCTGCGATATTGATTTAAAAAACAAATTACTCTTTTATGCATCGGCAGGTCATCCTGACCAAATCCATCAGAGAATTTATGACATAAAACTACTTCCAAGAACTGGTAAAATCATTGGACTTATGGATCATACCCAATACCGAATCATTGAACACCAAATTGAAGAGGGAGATCGTATCTTTTTGTTTACTGATGGAATTTTTGAACAATTCAATGAAGAAAAAGAACTATTTGGTGAGGATCGGTTGTATGAAATTTTAAAAGAGAACTTAAAGATGAGTTTGGATCATACAATGGCAAAAGTACTCAGTGAACTTGCATCGTTTACAGAAGGTGATGTAAAACAAGACGACATTACATTTATCGGTTGCGAAATTCAAAGTCTAAGTTGATTTTGCTATCCATGTCCTATTCTGAAATTCCTGTTTTTACAAAACCATTCATCCACCCTTTCGCTACTGCCTTTGGTATGATAGAGTATGGAACTTCTGTTTCACTTTGGCCAGGAGCCGTGGTTCGAGCAGATATGAACTCAATCAAATTGGGAAGTTATGTGAATATCCAAGACAATTCCACTCTTCATACAGATAGCACAAGTCCCATCTCAATCGGAGAATGGACGTTAGTTGGTCACAATGTAATGATCCATGGATGTAGAATTGGCAGAGGGGTTCTCATTGGTATTGGTTCTATTATTCTCGATAACGCGGAAATTGGAGATGGTTCTCAAATTGCTGCTGGTTGTATGATTCGTGGTGGTAAAAAAATTCCACCGAGATCTCTTGTAGTACCCGATGGTTCTGATATCAAAATTTTTCCTGGAAAAGCAAAACCAGAACTAACAGTTGCGGGATGTATAGAATACGCTCATCTATCTGTTCGTTTTGAAAAAAATATTTTTGTTCCCTTCCAAAAAGAGGAAGAAGTTCATTTTGTAACCCAGGCAAAAGAAATCATCACAAAGTTAAGTATCTAAAATGCCTAAAACCATTTTTATAAAGTCTAAGTAACACATTTCCTATGAAAAAAATTATAGATAAAATCCAAATTCTGGGAATTTTTTCCATTACCCAAACTGTATTTCAAATTGGATCAGTGATGATCATGGCTGTATCTGCACTTGCAGGCCAGAGTATCGCACCTTCTCCCGAATCCGCTTCTTTACCAATTTCTTTTGTGATACTCGGAACTCTACTTGGTTTAGTTCCCGCATCTCGGATTATGAAATGGAAAGGAAGCAAGTTTGGATTACTTTCAGGAACAGTAGTTGGGATTTTGGGTGCGGCACTTGCTTCCTATGCAATGTATGAGAGAAATTTTATAGTATTCTCCGTAGCACATTTGTTATATGGATTTCATCAATCCTTTATCCAATACTTACGATTTGTTGCGATGGAATCAGTTCCCACTCACGACAGAGCAAGTGCCTTGTCTTGGATATTGATTGCCGGAATTCCTGCAGCTTTCTTAGGGCCACTGGCAGGTCTCCATGGCATCCAACTCATTCCCGATTCAATGTATTTGGGATGTTATATCATCCTTATCTTTAGTTTATCTTTGCAGTTTGTCTTTATCAGTTTTCTCCCAACACAATCCAAACCGACAAACGATGGCAAAACGACAGATTTACTATCTTCACCAAGAGAAGCCTTACGTCCGCTTTCCTATCATGTTAAAAACTTTGGACTTTGGGTTTCTGTTTTGGCAACTGCTTTCAGTTTCGGGCTAATGGCAATGCTAATGTCGGCTGTACCCGTGGCGATGAAAACTCATGGGCACGCAATGCATGCGTCCACTACTGTTTTGCAATGGCATGTCCTCGGAATGTACATCCCTTCCTTTTTCTCTGGACAATTGGTACGAAAAATGACTGCCCCTTATCTTATTCTACTTGGAATTTTTGTGATGGGACTTGAAAGTTTTGCTGCACTCCAAGGAACTGAATTTTTACCATTTGCGGTGGCATTAATTCTCCTAGGCATTGGTTGGAATTTTATGTATGTGGGTGGTACCAATTTACTCGTGGAACAATACCATCCTTCAGAAAAAAATACAATTCAAGCCATTAACGACACCATCGTTTATTCAATGGCCATCTTATCCACATATAGCGCAGGTTATTTGGAAAATAAAATTGGCTGGCTTCGTTTGAATTTGGTAAGTATACCGTTTTTAGTTTTGATTACAATTTTCATTCTTGTTTATATCGAACTCAACCGAAGGAAATTAAAGATACATGGATAAACAATTACATTGGGAAACCATCTATCACGAAAAACAACCAAACGAAGTAAGTTGGACACAATCAAATCCATCCTTATCCTTGAAACTAATTCAAAACACACAAAAACCAAAGTCAGCCAAAATCATTGATGTGGGTGGCGGAGAATCTTTGTTAGTTGATTATCTATTAGATTTCGGTTTCGAGAACATTACGATTTTAGACATCAGTAAAAATGCTCTAGACCGGTGCAAAAATCGAATCAGAAACAAAGGCAAAAATTTAAAGTGGGTTGTATCTGATATTACAGAATTCCATTCAGAAACCTCTTTTGAAATTTGGCATGACCGTGCCGTTTTTCATTTTCTAACTGATCCAACTTCAATAGCAAAATACAAATCTATTCTATTAAAATCATTAAATCCCGATGGAGAATTCATTATCGGGACATTTAGTACAGATGGGCCTAAAAAATGTAGCGGATTAGAAATTAAACAATATACGGAAAAATCATTAATAGAAAGTTTTTCACCCGAATTGGAACCTGTTGAGTTCCACAGGGAAGACCACATAACTCCATTTAATACAATTCAAAACTTTGTATTTGGTAGATTTAAAATGAAGAAAATTGTTTGTTAAATGATCTTTCTACCGGCTTTGATTTTGGCAGAAAATTCTTTTGCCATTTCAATCCGGAGTTTGCCTTCAGCAAACCTACGTTTTTCCAAATCTGTTTCCAATCGTAAGGGAGGAACGGGACAAGGTTTTTTATTTTCATCCAATGCAACAAACGACAGATAGGCTGTAGTAGCTCGAACCATCTCACCTGTATAAGGATTCTCACGATTGACTTGCACCCCGACTTCCATCGAAGTGGTTCCCACAAAGTTTACCATAGCTTTTAAGTTAACATGGTCTCCAATTTGAATTGGCGTTATAAAATTAATTCGATCAATACTAACTGTAACCGCTTCGTGACCGGAATGTCTTTGGGCAGACATGGCGGCGATTAAATCGATCCAGCTCATAATGGCCCCACCGAATGCTGTTCCGTAATGGTTTGCATCATTGGGAAGAACAATATGCCTTGTTTCTACAGCAGATTCTTGAGGTGATTTAGCAGGTAAATCATTAGGATTCGTCACAATGGGATATCTTCCCCTGAACCAATCGCTAAGGAAAGGATTTTTTACAGTTTCTTAGAATCAGTTCCCATCGTCCAATTAGAGACAATGTTGGCAGATAAACATAAATATGTCTACTGGACAAAATTCCGAAAAGACACAAGCCCCTTACTACGCAGGTTTCTTTTAGCCGCATCAGGTTTGTTTGTTGTTGCAGCAGGTCTACATATAGTTCCCATTTTTACCCATCAAGGTGAAGTTGATTATCTTTTTTTTGCAGTAGACTTTAGTTTTGCGGTGATTTTATTTTTAGAATATCTTTTAAAAAACAAAGTCCCATTAATCATTCGTGTTTTTAGTTTAATTTGTACGACTGTATTTATCTCTGTATTATCCTATTTGCGAAGTGGCCTTTTGGGTAGCGCCGAAATTTCATTAGCATTTATGATAGTTTCTTTTTTTGTTTTTCTTCCTCCTATCTTAAGTTTAATTTCTGCTATTCTTGTTTCTTTACTTCCTGCTTTGTTTGGTGGACTTGTTTATATATCTTGGATTCGATTTCCAGATTCATTAGGGATTAGAAATAATAATCCTAGAGAATGGGTTTTTAATTCTGTTAGTTTAATTCTATTTTCTGTATTAACTGGATTTTTAATCCAAAGGCTTCGGTCTAAATTAATAAAAAATATAGTATATCTCAAAGAATCCAGATGCAAAATTTTAAATTCTCAAAAACAGATCGATAAACTTGCATTTTATGATTCCTTAACACAACTACCAAACCGATACCTTTTTGAAAAATTAATCCAAAACAGAATCAACTCTGGTTTAAATGAATCATTTCTTCTATTGATCAATTTAAAAGGACTCAAAGTAATTAATGCACTACATGGAATTGGATTTGGAGATCAAATTCTAACATTAACAGGATGCGTATTAAAATTATATACAGATGAAAAGCCAGGTGTCCTAGTTGCTAGTTTAGGTGGCGATGAATTTATTCTTTGGATTGAAAACTCTAGCAAAACCAAAATCGAAGAAGCCATCGTAAAATTCGATCTAAACAATAATGAATTATTAACTCCTGAGCGACTAGGACATAGACTGCAATACAGAGTTTCCGGAATTCAATTTCCAGAAGATGCAATTCAACTCGATGAAATGATTCGGAAACTTTCCATAGCAATGAATGTTGCAAGAAATGGACTATTAACAAAAATAGTTTGGTTCCAAACTGGGATGGAGTCAAAAATTGAAAGAGAACAGAAATTAAAAAATTATTTAGAGAAAGCTATCAATGCGGGAAATTTCAAAATTGCTTATCAAGAAAAAGTCGACATTACTTCTAAACAAACTGTAGGCCTTGAGGCACTCGCTCGGTGGAGTTTGCCTGAATTTGGAGATGTAGCTCCTGATGAATTTATTCCCATCATCACAAAATCAGAGTTAATTGTTCCTTTTGGAAAATGTATCTTCGAAAAAGTAATTTCCCATATCCCTCGATTATTAGAAACCTATGGAAAGGAAATACAAGTTTCGATCAATATTTCACCCATTTTCTTTTTATATCCTAACTTTAACGAATACATCATTCGTTATTTATTCGATCACAATATTGATCCAAAACATATTATCTTCGAAATCACAGAAGATGTTTTTTTAGATGAAATAGAAACCATCCAACAAATTGTATCTGAATTAAGATCAAAAGGAATATCAGTTTCATTAGATGATTTCGGTAAAGGTTATTCATCACTTCATTATATGCAAAAAATACAATTTGATGAATTAAAAATTGATAAATCGTTTTTAGATGATATTGCCTCATCTGACCGGAACTTTCTCCTTTTGGAATCCATTTGTCATTTAGCTGATTCTTTAGGGCTCAAAACCATTGCAGAAGGGATTGAAAACGAAGAACAACTTCTCCGACTCAAACAAACCTCATGTCACGTTGTCCAAGGATACCTGTACTCAAGACCACAGATTCTTTTTGATTGAATGGAATCTGCAAATTCATTTTAATTTCTATTCTTTCTTTAGTTGCAGAGAAAAAACTAATCTGAAACTATATCCTCTATGGGACAAGGTCATAATCATTCCAATCACGACCATCACTCGCACGATCATCACCACCACCATACCACTTCCTCTTCCAAAAATTTAGCCTGGGCATTTGCACTTAACTTAAGTTTTTCTCTCTTAGAGTTGGCCGGTGGAATCTTTTCCAATAGTATTGCTATAATCTCCGACGCCTTTCACGACTTTGGTGATGCCTTGTCTCTTGCCCTTGTTTGGTATCTTCAAAAAGTTTCAACAAAACCAAAAGATCACTATTTTGATTATGGATACAAACGATTCTCTATATTAGGTGCACTTATCATTTCTGTGATTCTATCCGTTGGATCAATTTTTATGATCATTGAATCAATCAAGAGATTCATTTCTCCGGAAGATACCAAAGCTGATGTTATGTTTGTTTTGGCTATCATTGGCGTTGTCGTCAATGGAGCCGCCATGATTCGATTGAACCACGGAAAATCTTTAACAGAGAGAGCTGTTTTTTTGCATTTTTTAGAAGATATTCTCGGTTGGATCGCCGTCTTAGTCGGTAGCATTGTAATGATGTATTTTGCATTTCCTTGGTTTGATCCATTACTTTCGCTTGTGATTGCCTTATGGATTTTATGGAATGCTTATGGAAACATCAAACAAGTAATGGTTGTCATGTTACAGGCAGTTCCTGAATCAATTGATCGAAAAGATTTAATCGTTAGATGGGAAAAAATCAAAGGAATTCATTCAGTACATGATATTAAAATATGGAGTTTAGATGGTAATCATCATGTGGCTTCTTTACATGTATTGATAGATAAAACTGTAAAACTAAATGAGTTCCAAAAAGTGAAAGAGAAAATTCGAAAGGTTGCCTTAGAATTTGAAATCATCCATACAACCATCGAACTAGAAACAGATGCCGAACAATGCAAATTACATTCAGACTGAATGCATTGGCTTAAATCTTTCCAAAGATTGAATTCGTCTGATCCAATCTTGAATTTTTGGATACATTGATAAATCAAATCCACCCTCATGAGCCACATGTGTATAAGCAAATAAAGAGATGTCGGCGGTAGTCAGCGAATTCCCAACGAGGAAAGGTGCCTTCTCTAACTCAGTTTCTAACACTTTTAAGGCTTTATGACCTCCTTCCTGTTTTGATTCGTATTCGGTACGTCTCTCTTCAGGAATTCCCAAATAATGTTTGATATACCTTGCAACTGCGATATAAGGCTCATGGCTGTATTGTTCAAAAAATTGCCATTGAAGAACCCGAGCCCTTTCAAATGCATCTTTTGGAATCAGATCACTTCCTTCTGCTAAAAAATTTAAGATTGCATTGGACTCTGACAATACTCTTCCATCGTTCCAAATTAAAATCGGAATTTTTCCATTGGGATTCAATTGTAAAAATGAATCCGTTCTGGTTTCTCCCTTTTTAGTGTCAATGTCCTGCCATTCATAATGAATTTGTAAGAAGGAAGTCACAAGAATGAGTTTGTAACTATTGCCTGATTGTTTATCACCGTATATTTTCATTTTCCTTCCGATAGAGATTAGGTAAAAAACGTTCGAACTGTCCCACCTCTTCAATGTTATGTTTGATCCAAGCAAATCCATGTTTTTTGTCAAAGAACAAAAATTCAAAGATTGGTTGAAATATTCTAAAACTAATGCCCTTCCATCCCACAATCAAACAATTCTCATAACGAGTTCCAAATTCTGTTTCTTTAAAACTGTATTCCATTCGGGCCAAAGGCAAAATTCCATACAACCAAGGATTATGAATGAAACCATCTTCGTCTAATTTTTCAATTGGACTTACAACATTGACTAAATAACTTTTTTGCCTTCCTAAGTATTCTACGATTCTAAGTGCAGCACCAGGACCAACACTTCCGTCGGCTTTTCGTTTTTGGTAACTGACATGAACATGGTCTTCAGGATGCCAAACAAGATACCTGTTGTATACATGCCCTTCATATTCCATATCTCCTTCCAAATGTTGAAACCACCAAGTCAACATTTTCGGAGAAACACCTTTTAATTCTTCATGCCGAATCCAATATTTGATACGCCCATCTGACAAAACTTCCCTGCCTGATTCTGCAGAACCCACAGACTTTCGATTCCATTCAATTGGTAATTTGGGTAATAATCCTAGTTTGACCTTTTTCATTCCTTTTCCCTTGGTATAGTAAACACTATACTTTGATATTTTCTATGTAAAGTAATTACTATACAAAAAATCAATCGAAAAATTTGACAGGAGGTAAAAAATGATTCCAAACGAATCAGAAGAAACTATGAAACTGACCCTAAAATTACTACAAAATGAATTTACAGCTTACCAAAATCCTCAATCTGACAAAGAACAGGATATAGTTCAGGCAGCAGAAGATGTTTTTGCCGAAGTTGGATTTACTGGTGCCACAACCTCAGAATTAGCGAAAAGGGCTGGGGTTACAGAACGTACACTTTTTAAATACTTTCCTTCCAAGTTTGATTTATACAAAAGAATACTCTCTGGTTTACTTTTATCAACCATTGTCCCTGGACATATGTCAGACCTAAAAGAAAGATTAGTATCGTTGAAACCAAACTTCAAGGATTGGTATATTTCCATTCTTAAGGCAAGATATACTGCGGTATCAAAAGAACCCAAAAAATTAAAACTACTGCTCGGTGCCCTTCTTTTCTCTAAAGAATTTTCTGAAATATTCGGTAATCTTTGGAAAACAAATTTATATGATACCTCAATCGAAGCCATACATTACTTCCAAGAAATTGGCCAAATCAGAAAGGATATTAATGCCAATCAAATCGTAAGAGCCTCTTTTAGTTTAGGAGCAAGTTTTTTAATCACTAAATTTGTATTGGCTCCCAAGTTGCCTATGGATCCAAACGAGGAAATAGAAACTATTTTTGAAATTTTTTATCACGGAATTACAAGGGAACAATGATCATCGAAACGATGCTAGTTCACCTTTTGTTGATTCCTACGAGTTTCTTTTTTAGGAAGTAACAATGTCACTTTTCCTTTTGTTAACAAATTGTTAGCAAATTCCTCAATACCTACGCCACTTCCTAAAAAATAATCCAATCTTCCATCTCCCGTAATGGCATTTCCCCGATCATGAACAAACACCAAATGATTGTTTACTGAATCAAAATCGGTTTGAAAAGATAGAAGGATAGGAAATCCTAAAGGAATTTTTTTGTCCATGGCAACAGAGCGAAAGGGAACCAAACGAATTCCGGCGCTTCCCAGTGGCCCAGTTACATCAACTGAAATATTAGATTTTGATAATGTTTCTTTTTCAAAGAATATATATCTTGGATTTTTTAATATCGCTTCAGTAACTTCATTCGGTTTCGATTGAATACAAATAGACAAATGGTATGGTTTTAAACTCGGACAAATTCCCTTAAGATAAACTGAAGGACTTATATAATTTTGAGCATTGTCGGCTGCATAATTAATCCGAAAGGATTCATTTGTTTCTGTTTGCACAAGTGCAGATCCTTCCAATTGTGCTAAATGTAAATCGGTCAAACGTAAGTATACGATGGGTTTGGAATATTTTTCCCATAAAGACTTTTCATTCCATCTTTCCCTCGGGAAGTGAATTGGATTCTCTTCTCCATTTTTATCTGGTTTCAATATGGGAGGAGATAATGCAGGGTATTTGTATTCTCTTTCAGGTTTGTTTTTTCCATGAATTCGAACTTCATAATATCCTGTTATAGTTGGTGGTTCATTTGGGGGACTCAAATCAATTAATTGAAAACGTTTTTTGATTTCCGTTTGCATTTGATAATCCGAAGAGTTACTGACTATCATTTGTAAATCAGCTAAAGACTTGAGTATCTCTTTGTTTGTATATTCCTCATCTAAAATACGAATTTTTGTATCTTCTGGCATTCGTTTGAAATACAAGATCGACTCATTTAATGCAGAATCCAGATTTGCAGTTTGAGAAATCAAGGGAATGTTTTGATTTTGGTTCTGCGCCGTTTGGGGAAATATAGAAAGTAAGGCAAAAAAGCCGATCGCAAAAAATAGTGTGTTTCGTTGGATCCTCAGGCGAAAAGGTAAGCGACTTTCTTTTTTACAACTATGGACCATTGGCTTTTTTTCCTTATGTCTCATTAGAAAGTCACTGTCCAATCATTTTTACCAATTCCCCTTGACTTCCATGAGGGTACCAAAAACCTTTCAAAAGACCTCATATTTTTGCGATCATATATAGATAAATTAGGTGTTTCATGAAACGTACGTACCAGCCGAGTAAAATTAAACGCGTGAGAACTCACGGATTCCGAGCCAGAATGGCTACCCCAGGTGGAAGAAATGTAATCGCCTCCAGAAGAAGAAAAGGACGCGCTAAATTGACTGTTTCCGACGAAAAAATCGGGAGAAAGTTCTAGTTTAGGAGCTTCCTTCGGAGACCCTTCGCGACCCAACCAGGATCCAGGAACTTTTTCGTCAGAATCGTAAAATGGGCAGGCCACCGATGCGATGGCTTGTTCGAAAAAACGGCCTTCCGTTTGCCAGTTTTTTATTTTGCCCCGATAAAACTCACAAAACAGCCGTTGCACGTAACCTTTCGAAACGAATCCTGAGAGAATTGGTTCGGAAACATCATTCTTTACTGCCAGTGGGTTATGATTATGCCCTCCTAGTTCAGAAAGAATTTGCGAAGTTATCTAAGGAAGACCGAGAGGCTTTTTTCCTTTCGGTTCTAAAACAATTCCCATGAATCGGCTGTTTTTGGTTCTTATTTTCCTCTACAAAAAACTGCTGTCCCCCCTATTGCCTCCGGCTTGCCGGTTTACCCCAAGTTGTTCCGAATACGCCAAACAAGCGTTTGAAACCTACCCATGGTACAAAGCGTTTGTGCTTAGTGTAGTTCGAATTTCTAAATGCCACCCTTTTCACGAAGGTGGTCATGATCCTTTACCGAAATCCTTTAACAAGAGTTAACTTATGCAAAATGATTCCACTAACAGACAAAGTCGCTTATTCCTCGCGCTATTCCTCAGTTTAGCAGTATGGATGGGAATTAACTATTTTTTCTTTCCTCCACAAACACCAAAACCAAAAACTGCTGATGAAGTTTCGAAAGAAAACTCTGAGAAAGAGAAAACTACAGGAACTACGGCGGATCCAAAAGCAGAACTTAAGAAACCTTCTGCAGAAACTACTAAGTTAATTCCTGTAAAACCGGAAGATGAAAAAAAGTTTTCTCTCAAAACAGATTCCTTCTTAGTTCATTTTTCTAGTTTAGGTGGACGAATTACTGAATACTATATCAAAGACCACAAAGAACCAGATGGTTCAGAATTTGCGATAGCAAAAGATCCTAAGTTCGAAATCGAATTTGATGGAAAAAAAGAAAAGGCTGTGGAACTCAGTAGAGGCCAAGGTTTTGACTTCAACATCATTGAAGACAAAGATACCATTCCTTTTTCCGCATATAACTTAGTAAACTTTAGTTCTAGTTACAATGCAGAAACAAAAACTGTAATCTTTGAAGCACCTTCATTAGATGGAAAATTCACAATCCAAAAGAAGTTCCAATTTTTCCCTTCTGAAAATTATTTTAAATTTCATTTAACTTTAAAAAACAGAACCAACGAAACCATTAATATCTCTCCTTCCAAATCGGATGTGTATTTTAGATCGTTTAGTTCTCTTGGGCCAGTTCTTAAGAAAAAAGAAGACTTTAACGACCGGGACAATGCACATTACTTTCGTTACTACTATTTAGATGGAAGTTTTAAAGACCACGTAGACGGAACAAGCACCCAAGGATTTTTTGATAATCTATTTGGTTCCAATGAAGGAAAAGATACTCGTTATGAAATCAAAAAAGGTTCTACTGATAAAGTGGACTTTGTGGGAACAGGTAGTCGTTACTTTATTGGTGTAATTGATCCATTAAACGATTACCCTGCGGGAGTACTTCTCGATAATCGCAAAGGAAATGAAACCGGAGTTCTTCTTGTTTATGACAATTGGAAACTTGGTCCTGGCGAAGAAGTAAACTTAAATTATGCGGCTTATGTTGGTGTTCGTGAACTTGACGGAACCGCTTTCCGAGACAGCAAACTCGATCCAAAAATCAACAAAGACTCTGCATTTGCTGGTCTTAGTGATTCACTAGACAAATCATTCAACCAAGGAATCACAACTCCTCTAAGAAACGGAATTGTTTGGATCTTAAAAAAGATTTATTTGGTCATTCCAAACTACGGTTGGGCCATTGTTATTTTTGCCATCCTCTTCAAATTAGCATTTTATCCGCTGAACAAAAAACAGGCGGAATCTATGAAGAAGATGCAAGAGTTATCTCCACAAATTAAACTCATCAATGAAAAGTATGCGGATGATCCGAAACTCAAACAAGAAAAAACGGTAGAGTTATACAAAAAGAACGGAACCAATCCTATGGCGGGTTGTCTTCCGATGCTCATCCAAATACCAATCTTTATCGCACTCTATACAGCGTTTTCTGATACTGTTGACCTTTGGAATTCTCCATTTTTATGGATCAAAGATTTAAGTGAACCTGATACAGTTTACACAACTCCCAAGTTAGCTTTTATTGGTGCCCTTGCCATCAACATCTTACCACTCATCATGGTAGCAACCCAAGTGGTTCAGTCTCGAATGACAACAGTCTCTACAGACCCGAACCAAAAAATGATGATGTATATGATGCCAGTCATCATGTTATACTTCTTCTGGTCAATGCCTGCCGGTGTAACTATGTATTGGACTATGCAAAATATCTTATCTATTGCCCA
Source organism: Leptospira terpstrae serovar Hualin str. LT 11-33 = ATCC 700639 (assembly GCF_000332495.1). NCBI lineage: Bacteria > Pseudomonadati > Spirochaetota > Leptospiria > Leptospirales > Leptospiraceae > Leptospira > Leptospira terpstrae. Next base: position 153,462 of record NZ_AOGW02000006.1, read on the forward strand.
ACAAGTTTACACAAACAAGTTTGGAAAATCGGAAGACAAAAAACCGAAAAATAATGGCCCAGAGCCAGCTAACAACGCATCAGCAGTAGCTCGTCCTGGTTTTAGAAACCAGAACAAAAAGAAAAAATGAAATCATTGTTTAACAAGGAAGATCACAGATGAATAATTACATTTTCGAAGCCGAAGGAAAAACTAAAAGTGAGGCGGAAGAATATTCTTTAGAAACCCTTCGCCTCCAACCAGGCGATTTACGATTCGAAGTAGTTGATTCCGGAAAATCCGGATTTTTGGGAATCACACAAAAAAAACCTGCCGTTGTACGCGCGTTTGTTGCTAACAACGACATCCCATCCGAAAAAATCATCCATGGAGTTATCATTACCATTTTGAAAAAAATGGGAATTCCTGCGGAAGTGGTCGGAATGGGTGACGTAGATGGAAAAATCTATGTCGAACTTACAAGTAAAGAATCTGGACTCATCATTGGAAAAAGAGGGGGCACTTTAGATTCACTACAATTCCTTCTCAATTTGATGGTAGACCCAAGAATTCGCCACAATCGAAAAATTGTATTAGATATTGAATCTTACCGCGACAAACGCGAGTTATCTCTCATTCGATTGGCAAAGTCGGTTGCTGCATCGGTCATCAAATCAGGAAGATCAAAACTTTTAGATCCAATGAATCCGTTTGAACGAAGAATTGTTCACATGGCAATCCAAGAAGACGAAAGAGTATTCACTCGATCGGAAGGAAACGGAACTTTTAAAAGAGTTCGTGTCATCTCTGCAAAAGAAAAACATAAATACAAAGATTTGGAAGATCCTTCAAAAAAAGGCCTTCCTGTAGAAGACTTTGCAGATGGAGTAGACCAAGAAGATCTTGATTGATACGATAGCGGCATTGTCCACCGCCTCAGGTCCCGGAGCGATTGGCATCCTTCGGGTATCGGGCTCTGCCGTTTTGCCCATTGCACTTTCTGTTCTCCAAAAGAACGGATCACCACTCACCGAAGAATTTTTAAAAAATCAAAAACGATCTGCTATTTTCTGCGATTTTGTCGATGCAGAGAAACCACTCGACCAAATCGTATTTTTCTATTTTCCATCACCTAACTCCTATACGGGTGAAGATTTAGCGGAGTTTCATTTACATGGAAACCCCATCCTACTCAAACGTGGATTACAAATCCTATTTCAAAAGGGTGCCAGGCCTGCACAAAAAGGTGAGTTTACCAAAAGAGCCTATCTGAATGGAAAAATCAATCTATCGGGTGCAGAGGCGATTAGTCGACTCATTGAAGCAAGGTCTAGATATGAATTGGAATTAGCACAAAAAAATGTTTTTGGAGAAATCACAAAGTTAAGTTCCAAAATAAGAAGTGATTTGATTTCTCTTAAAGCAGAATGCGAAGCAGAAATTGATTTTTCTACAGAAGATTTAACCTTTGAAAGTTTAGAAGAAAGAAAAAATCGAATGGTGGCCCTTCGTAACCTCTGTACTAAACTGATTCAAGATTCCGAACGTGCTGAAAACTTGATTTTACAATCTACAGTCGTTTTATTCGGAGAACCTAATACGGGAAAGTCGAGCCTTATGAATTTACTTATTGGAAAGGATCGGTCCATTATTTCCGATATCCCAGGGACAACAAGAGATTATATTGCGGAAGAATTGAGTTTAGATGGAATACCGATTCGACTTGTCGATACAGCAGGTATCCGAGAAACCTCAGATAACATAGAACAGATGGGAATAGAACGAAGCAAACGAGAGGCAGATAGTGCCAATGTAAAACTTCTTCTCATTGACACTTCTCTACCATTCGACAAAAGTTCGTTTTTATCAAAACACAAAGAAAGACTCCGTGGTTCTATCCTTGTTGCCAACAAAATTGATGAAAAACACAAAGATTGGAACACAATCGATTTAGAAAGTTTACAAAAAGAATTTGAGTTAGAAATAGCGGAAATCTCTTGCAAAACAAAAGTGGGAATTTCTCATCTATTAGAACTTTTAAAATCAAAACTTACCTCTAAGGATAGTGCGGAAGATGTCGTATTATTAGAAGATCGACAAAGATATCACATTCAAAAAATCGAATCTAGTTTATCAGAGGCTATTTTACTGATGGAAGATGGTGCCCCTGCTGAAATTTATATTCAAGAAATCAATACTTCACTCAAAGAAATTGGTGAAGTCAACGGGCATGTAGATAACGAAGAAATCCTAGGCAGAATATTTAGTAAATTTTGTGTAGGTAAATAATTCATAAAAATCTCAAAATTAACGATTGTCTAATCGTCCAAATAGTATCTAATTGGTGCACATTCGATACGAGGTAAAAAATGAAAAAAATTCTTGTGATTCTCACTCTATTCTCTTTCAGCACTTTTGGTCTGTTTGCTCAAACAGAAGCAGACGAAGAACCTACAATGCAAGCTGATGAAGCTTCTGAAACCGTTAAACCTAAAAAAGAAAAAATGAACAATAAAGACGGTGAGAAGAAAGAGAAAAAAAATAACAAAGATGGCGAGAAAAAGGCTAAAAAAGCTAAGAAAGCCAAAAAAGAGAAAAAAGCAAAAAAAGACGCAGAGTAATCTTACCGTCTCATCTCAAACCAAAACCCCTGGAAACAGGGGTTTTTTTTATTCCTAAATACCCAAATGACACCAACCTTTAAAATAACCACTTATCTTTCGTTAGCTTTCTTTATTCTTACTTCAATTTCCTGTTCTAGTTCGAAAGAGAACGCGCTTATAACTTCCCCTCCCAAGTCCATCCCCTTTCAATTAAAACTCAAATCCATTCCCAAGGAATTGAAAGGAGAAACGATCTCCGTCTCTCTAAAGTTTTATTTTTGCTCTGTCCCCACTGACAAAGAATGTTATTCCCCGGTCTTACAACAATCACATAGATTCAATCATCCGATTCATTCTTCCACAGACCAAATCACTTTCGCAGAAGAGTTTCCAAAACAGTGGACTCATCTATCAATTCAAATTGAGGGAATTGAAAAGGTATATGGAAAGTATTCCCCTGGACACAATCCTTTTTGGATTCAAAATACAGAATCGTTTACCAAAAATCCAAACATAAAACAAGAGTTTACTTTTGTTAGCCAAGAGAACTTAATTCCGAATCGAAAACAAGAAGAACTGGCAAATCAGTTTTCACCGATTCTTGTCTTTCATAAAGATAAAAAATACCTGCCTACTAATATCGAAAAGTATGCAAACTTCTTTCAGTCAAAAGAATACACTCTTCCAGGTAAAGACATTCGTCGCAAAACAAAAGGCCAAACCACAGGGAACTATGTGGAATTTCCTGATCTAAGGGAAACAGAAAAACAAACTCATTTGTACTATCATGTTCGTTATGCGAAATCTACTGTGTCGGGAACTCAGAAGGAAGCACTTCCTGGATTTAGAGACAACGGTAACTATTGGTATGAAATAGGGAATGGTGACATGGTCATTTCCTATTGGATTTGGTATGATTGGAATGAAGGACCAACCAAGTTTGGTAACATCCACCAAGGAGATTTAGAATCCTATGCACTTCTTATTTCTAAGGATGGCAAACCAAAACGAATTCTACTTACAGGACATGATCATATCCTACTCGATACAGATTTTAGAAATATCAATTCTCTAAAAAACCATCCCATTCTTTATGTGGCAAAAGGGAATATGGGTTCAGACGGTGGAAACCCAACATCAGCTTATGGTGGTTATACTGTTAAATTACATGCAGGGAATGCACTATTTAATTATATTTCTGATCCTTGGGATGTATTTCCTAGTTTCCATCCAGAAACATCGATTCTCATTTTACCAAAAAACCTGTCTGAAAAGGATCTAACGAGTGTTAAGATTGGTTCAGGGATTAGAAAAAGTCCACTGGTTCCCAATTTAGATTCCTCGCAAAATGGAAGTGAAGAGGAAACTCGTTTTGTAGATGCTCGCTCTATGGTCAAAGGGCGCATCGAAAGGCTTGTGGCTTGGGAAGAGCCAGGTTGGGTGGGCCAATCCGCTGACAAAGACCCTGACGGCCACCACAAGGTGGATCCTAAGTTATCTTCCTTCTTTCGGTTCCAAGGAAGACTTGGCAAACACCCTCGTTCAGATTTAAGAATTGGGGAACTGCACCAGTATGGTGAATCTCCAGAGAATGCACCTTTCAAAACGAATATTGAACAACATTATACTTTCGAAAGTCCAAAGACAGACCGCTCTCACGCGGACAGAGAAGGTAATTATGGACCAAAATTTTTAGGGGATGATTCCACTCCGCAGAAGTAACTAAACTAATTCAAATTAGATCGACTAACTTAGCTTTGGTTAACTCTTCTGGTTTGAATGGTTTTTCTTTTTTGATGTAATCAATCATTTCTTCTCGGTAGGTATAACCTGCACCGAGAATTGCTTTTTTGATCACAAAGTCTTTCCAGGTTTTCAAACTGTGCCCAAACTTTTCGCGATCCAAAAGTCTTGTAATGGATTCATTCCCCTCGCCCCAAACAAAGGGATGGGCACCGGCATCCAAAAGATCTTTCAAACATTCAACTGCATCAGCAGAGGCTGATAAAAATAAAGCTGTGTTTCCCAAATTGTCTTTTGTTTCTAAAGAAAAGTTTCCCTCTTCCAAAAAATAAGAACAAAGATCATGTAAATTTCTTTCCGCGACTAAATGAAGTGCAGTTTTTCCTTCACTGTCTTTGTGTTCGATGGTTTGTGGAAATTTACGAAATAGATTGGTTACAATATCCATTCTATCTTCTGTAATTGCTTCTAAAAATACCGATCGACCTTCTTCATTTCTTAAAGAAAGGATCTCTAGAGTTAAGGAGTCGACGATCACTTCCCAAAGTGGTTCTGCAGACTCGAGAACGGAGAGATGAAAGATGGTGTTTCCATTTTTGTCTCGCACAAGAAGGTGAGGTGAGGTTTTCCAAACAGAGAATGTATCGACAAGGATTTCTAAGAATGATGTTTTGTTTTGGACTAAGACATCAAAGATGACATTGCCTGGTGTTCTATAAGGTGAGGAAGGGTCAGCACCTTGTAAAATCGCATGCCGAAACAAATCCTCATTCCCCATCTTTAACATCCAAGAAAGAGAATTGGTTCCATAGGAATCTAATTCATTGGGATCAGCCCCGTCTTGTATTTCCTTGTTCCATTCTTCGATACTTCCCGATTTGGCAATGTTTATCAAACTCATTTAGGTTATGATACACGTTTCCTCACGGGAGTCGATTTTTTAACGGAAGTTTTTTTGGTGATAGAACCAAGAATTTTATCAAAACCTTTTTTGGTTTCAAAAGATAAAAACTGAATCGGGGCTTTGTCTTTTGTCGGCACCAAACTCATCGCTCGTTCGGAAAGGGCAGTTATCGTCAAACTGGGATTCACTCCCAAGTTGACTGTAAGCATGGATGCATCACAAACACGAAGGTTCTTATAACCAAACACTTTGTTTTCCATATCGATCACTCCTCGTTCTGGAGAATCTGCCACAATACATCCTCCCATAATATGACCCGTAACTGGCGCATTGAGAAGTGTATCATTAAAAGAACTTCTTGGTATCCCACCCACAATCTCCGCTAACTTTCTAGCAAAAGCATTGGCAATAGGAATGTAAGTTGGGGTTGGATCCCCAGTGGAAAGAGCAGAAGTAATTGATTTTTGGAAAGGCCAAATGAATCGTCTCTTTCGTACCAGTCGTACGCTATTATCAACCGTCTGCATCACAAGTAAGATGATGGAATTTTTTGCAAATCCTACGGGGTTATGTGATTTCAAAAAATAAAGTGGATGGCGAATCATAGTCCAAAAAAATTTAAGTGGTCTTGGAAAAATTCCACCACCATCTGTCATCACACTGGCAAGCACTCCAAAAAAATCAGATCCTTTCGAATACCGCACTGGTTCAATATGTGTATTCTCATCGGGGTGAACGGAAGAAGTAATCGCAATCCCTTTGGAATAATCTACACCCTTACTTGCAGGAACAGTTACTGGCAATACAGTTTCACTATTGGTTCGAACAGTATCGCCTAACTTCTCTGACAAACGAATCATTTTGTTTTCTTGTTGCATCTTAAGGAGAAGACCAACTGTTCCCATCACACCAGCAGACAACACTACTTGTTTGGAGTGAAATTTTCTTTTAGGAGAACCAAACCAACCAGTGGTGCTATTGGTTTCCAATTCATATCCAAATTCGCCACTAGCTTCTGGATCAGGAATGCCTTTTTGATTGATAGGAATGAGTGATGTTACTTTCGTTTCGGGAAGGATGACTGCTCCTAATTTTTCAGCTAAATACAGATAATTCTTATCGAGAGTATTTTTAGCGTTATGGCGACAACCCACCATACAACCACCACAGAAGTTACAAGGATCACGATCAGGACCATCACCACCAAAAAAAGGATCTTTGGGATCTTTTTTATTTCCAAAATAAATTCCCACAGGAGTTCTTCGGAAAGTATCTTCCTTACCAAAGGTTTTTGCTGTTTCTAAAAGAAGACGATCTGGTTCCCAAAGTTGAGGATTTTCAGTCACTCCCAGCATATGTTTTGCAACATCATAATATGGTAATAGAGCTTTTTCCCCACCCATTTTTGCATACAAAGGAGAGTTCAAAACTTTTGCGGAAGGAACATACAAAGTACATGCATACACTAAAGATCCACCACCAACACCAGATCCACTCACAAGTAAAAAGTCATTGAGTAAATTGATTCTTTGGATTCCATAAAAACCAAGTTTTGGCATCCAAAGATACTTCCTCAAACTCCAATTGGTTTTTGGAAAGTCTGTTGCTTTCCAACGTTTTCCCGATTCAATCACCAAAACCTTGTAACCTTTTTGAGACAGCCGATAGGCGGATACAGATCCTCCAAAACCAGACCCGACTATAATAAAGTCATACTCATAATTTAGCTCTTTTGGAATGGATGGACTCATGGTTCGTTTTTCCTTGTTTGTGGTGCGTAAGCGAAACCGAGTCTGCAATGGAATTCAATTTCTGTCAATTCGCTCTTAACGAATCTGATAAAAACTTCTAGCCGAAAGTAATAAATCCTTTTCAATCGGTTCATGCCTGAGATCAAAAAACAAATCCCCCTATTAAAACCTGACGGTACCCTTACGGAAGAAGGTTGGGCACGTTCCCCTCTTTGGACTTATAATCGCGAAAGTAATGCTGCCTCCGCACTCAAAATTAAAGAATGGGATTATTATTCAATTCTCTCTCCTTCTAAAGATTTTGGAATTACGATCACGGCATCTGATCTAGGTTATGCGGGGCTTTTTGCCATTTGTTTTTTGGATTTTAAACGAGGAACATTTAAACAAATTGATACTTTATCTGTTCTTCCTTTAGGAAAAACAGGATTCCCTCGAGTGAATAGTAGTGGAGTGGTCCAGTTTGAAGATAAAAAACTTCGCATCCGATTTGAGGTGATTAAAGGGAAACGGATTTTGGAATTTGAATCCAAATCCTTTGAAGCACCTGATGGTACGAAAGGTATCCAAGGAAAAATCGAACTCAAAGAACCAAAAATGGATTCGATGAATATAGCAACTTCTTGGAAAGAAAATAGAAAAGCATTTTATTATAATACAAAAATCAATTGTATGCCGGCTTCAGGCCAAGTGCAAGTGGGAAACACCAAATACCAATTTGATGCCAAAAAAGATTTTGGAGCTTTGGATTGGGGCAGAGGTGTTTGGACTTATAAAAATAGATGGTATTGGAGTTCTGTATCCGCATGGATTGGAGGAAAACCATTTGGCCTCAATTTAGGTTATGGATTTACAGATAGATCACCAGCTTCTGAAAATATCATCCTTTATGATGGTAAAATTCATAAATTAGATGAAGTTAAATTTATCATTGATTCAAAAAACTATATGGCTCCCTGGAAATTTACATCCAATAACAACCGTTTGGAATTAGATTTTACACCACTAGTAGATAGAAATTCTTATATGAATTTTTTTGTTATCAAAACGATCCAACACCAAGTATTTGGAAAGTTTAATGGAACTGTAGTTTTAGATAATGGGAAAAAACTGAAACTCGAGAACATCCTCGGTTTTGCCGAAGATGTTCTGAATCATTACTAAAGATCTTTTATTTTCTTTTCTTTAGTTTGTAGTAAGCAGAGAAACTTGCCGGGATAAAGATCAAGGACCCAAAGGTTCCAAATCCAAGTCCCCAGGCCAAGGAAAGTGTCATTGGAATGAGAAGAGGATCCGATCCACCAATCGCATATGCTGTTGGGATCATACCGGCCATGGTTGTCATGGTTGTTACCAAAATAGGTCGGAACCTTTCAGAAGATGCGGTGATCAGTGAATCATACAACCCTTCTCCTTTCGCTTGGAATTCTTGGATGGTATCCACAAGTACGATGGATGCGTTTACAATCACCCCCGCAAGACCAATGATACCTATCATAGCAAGAAAACTAAGAGCCTTCCCTGAAATCAAAAATCCAAACACCACACCCACAAACCCTAAAGGAATGGATAACAAAATGAGGATTGGTTTTTTGATGCTATTGAATATGATCGCAAGGATCGCAAAAATTCCAAAGAGTGCGAGAACTCCCGCGATTAGAAGGGAAACCATGGACTTAGCAGTTTCTTCTTGTTCTCCTCTAAATTTAATTTTATAACCTGGATATTTTTTTCCAATATTTCCAAACTCATCTACAATTTTTCCATTCACAATAGAAGAACTTGTAACAGCTTCATTTACATCCGCAAGGACAGTGATTGCTTTTTCATAGTCATTATGATATAAAGCCTCTATCCCTTGTACCGTAGTTTTTGTAGTCACGGCTGTAATCGGTGTTAGGAGGCCAAATTTATTTGAAATTTGAATCGAATCTAGATCCTCAATTCCATCTCGAAATCTGTCATCATTTTGGATAATGATTCGAACTTCATCCTTTCCCTTACGAAGGTTAGATGCTTCGAGTCCATCCATAGCGGTGCGAACATAGTAGGCTGTAATTTCTGTATCGATTCCCGTTATGGCAGATGCTGTGTCTTTTACTCGAATTTGAATTTCTTCTCGTCCAGGTTTGTAATCATCATTGATGTTGATCACTCCCTCTTGTTTTTTAAGGAATCCTTGCATCTCGTTCGAAATCTGTTTTAATACTTTGTAGTCACGACCTTCGATGGCTACAGTCACCGCAGCACCGATGGGAGGGCCGTTCACAACCAAATCCACCATCACGGAAACAGCATTCGGTAATTTTTTTAAATCGGGTTCTAATTCTCCAAAAATTTCCTGAGCCGTACGATTACGTTCCGTTTCTGGAACCAGAATGATTTGTGCCATTCCCAGTTGTTCTCCAATCCGAGTTAATGGGTCGGTAGGATCCGTTTGTTGGATTCCTATTTTTAGAATGATACTTTGCACTTCCGATTTAGGAATTTTATTCAAAATGGGCTGAAAGTATTGCAGTTGTTTTGAGGTCTCTTGGGCAGAAAAATCAGGAGGAAATTCTGCACGAACGAGTACATAATCAATCCCTTCCTTTGGAAATAAATTGAAATTCATAAGTCCGACAAGTCCACAAGACGACAAAAACACAATGAGAATCAAACCTAAACTTAAGAAAGGACGTTTGACAACCCTTGTAATGAAACGTGTAAATCCAGATTTTAAAGACTCAAATCCATTGTCTAAAACCATACGAAACTTTTCACGGTGTTTCGAACGTTTTTTGACTTCATGTGATGTGAACTGCGCATACCGAACTGGAAGTAGTAAAAACGATTCAAATAAAGATAAGGTCAGAGCAACAATTACCATAAAGGGAATTTGCCAAATGAACTTCCCCATAATCCCAGACATAAATGCCATCGGTAAAAAGGCAGCGACTGTTGTGAGGTAAGAACCAATGATAGGAACAAACAATTCACTAGCTCCAAGGACAGCTGCTTCTCTTGAATCCATTTTTCTGGATCTATGTTTATAGATATTTTCAGAAATGATAATGCTGTTATCGACAAGCATTCCCAGGGAGATAATAATCCCAAGCATTGATACTAAGTTGAAAGAAACATCAAAGATAGGAAACGCAATCGTCGTAGCAAACAATGTCAATGGCAAAGAGAGACTTGTTAAAAGTGAATCTTTAAAACTAAAAAAGAGAATAAGAACCACAACAACCAAAAACAAACCTTGAAGTGAATTGGTAATTACCACATCCAAACGTTTGATCGCACGAGCACCTTCATTGTTTAGTTCCGTAAATTGAATATTTGCTGGAATTTGTTTTTTTAATTCTGCAATTCGTCCCTGTACTGCTTCTACAGTACGAATGATATCTGCACTGTCTTTTTTAATGATTTGAAGGACATAGGCAGGTTCCCCATTCACAACGGCAATGACCCTTGGCCTTTCATAAGTATCTTTTACATTGGCTACTTGTGATAAAAGAATCGTATTTCCTGTTTCATTCGAACGGATGGGAATATTTTTTATATCGTTGATTTCACTGATCTCTCCTGTGACCCGAATGTCTTGGGTGATGGGACGTAAAAAAGATCCTGCAGGAACACTGATGTTTCGTTTAGATATGGCATTGATGATATCGGAAAAACCAAGAGTGTATTTTTTTTTCAAGTCGGGATCCACACGAATCCGCCACTCTTCTTTTCGTTTTCCAAAGGCATCCACGCGAGATACCCCAGAAACTTTACGCATTTCATCTTCAATGAAGCGACCCATTTCCTGAAGTTCCATCTCATCCATAGCACCATGGATCGCAATTTCTAACACAGGAAAGTTGGAACTCTTTTGTTCCGTTACAATGGGTCTGTCTTTGACAGTGGATGGTAAATTGGTTACGCGGTCCACTGCACGTCTGATATCGTTTACAACACCATCTGGATTGTTGTGTTCTAAATCGATTTTGATACTGATATCGGATTCTGAGTTACGAGAAATAGAACGGACCGAATCTAAACCTTCCACCTCGCGTAACTTCTCTTCGATGGGAATGGTAACTTTTTTTTCCACATCGACGGGACTGGCACCAGGATAAACGGTAAGGACACGCACTTGACGAAAATTCACTCTCGGAAATGCTTCTCGTTTCATGGAAAGCACGGAGATCATTCCCGCAAGGAACAAAAAGATAAAAACCAAGTTAGCAACTAATGGTTTATAGACGAAGAAATGGATAATTTTTTTCATAAATATAATTCGATTTTAATCAACCTAGTAATCTTGAATGTTGGGTCAAGATGAAAAGAAATTTATTGACTTTGGTTTTCTGACTCGCGTTCTTTTAATACAGTTTCTATCACTTCCACAAAAACCGAAGTATCCTGTGCCCCACTCACCGCATACTTTCCACCGACTATGAAATAAGGAACCCCACTAATTCCATTTTGGTGGTAATAGGATATTTCTTGGCGGATATGTTCTTTGAGTTCTGGGTCTGCAAAAACGGCATCAAACTTAATACGATCTTGATAAACAGGCTCGGCTACTTTCCAAATGACTTCTTTATCTGTAAGGTCCTTTCCTTCGGTAAAGTTGGCCGAAAAAAATAAATCTACTAATTTAGCTTGTTCTTCCAAACTAGAAAGTCCGGCAACCAGTGCATGTAATACCAATGTGTTGGTAGCCTTTGGTATCGATTCAAATTGAAAAGAAATTCCTACATCCTTTCCTATTTGCGTGAGTCTTTGCCAAGCACCATCCAAACGATCCAAACTTCCAAATTTTTGTGTTAGGTGCTGTTTATAATCAATTCCTTCTTCGGGAATTTCGGGAGATAATTGAAAAGGCCTCCATCGAACTTGTGGATCGATTTTATTACCTACGGTTTGGAGGGCCAACTCCAGTTTCTTTTTTCCAACATAACACCAGGGACAAGCTACATCGGATACGATATCAATGGAAAAAGGTTCAGAGTTGGTTGACATTTAAGGTTAGACTCCGGTTCAATTAAGGTCTAAAACCAGAAATGGGAAAATAATGATGCTCACAAGAAAAAGATTTCTAATTAACAGTTTTGCCTCAGGTGCCTTGGTTTCCCTTTCCACAATACAAAATCACTTGTACGGTTATACCGCACAGGATTCGGCCAACCATAGGAAAGACCCCCTTGCCTATGCGGAATCGCTCGGGTTCACCAAACCTTTGGACCAGATCCTTGTCACAGCACTCCTTGCCCCCAATTCCCATAATTCCCAACCCTGGAAAATCAGGCGGGTTTCAGATTCTGAATTTTTACTTTTTGGTGATGGGGATAAACAACTCCAGGAAATTGATTCTTTGAACCGCCAATTGTTTCATACGCAAGGGGCTTTTTTAGAATTGGCTCATTTAACAGCCGATAAACTAATGTTTGATACTAAAATTACCTACTTCCCCAATGGGAAACCTAGTTCTAAAACATTCAATAGAAACCCAGTAGCAAAATTTGAAATCTTTCCTAAATCTAAATGTGTTCATGACTTCTTATTTGCCGGAATTCCTTCCCGCCGGATGAACCGTTCCGTTTATACGGGACCAATGATTACAGAAGAAGAGATGGATGATTTAAAAATGTTAACGGGACCCTCCAAACACAAAATACTCTTTCTCAATGATCCAAAAAAATTAGAATCCATCCTACCTCTCCTTGATTCTGCCTTTGCCATGGAAACCAATCGTACGGAATCCAATGAATTAAACCGTAAATGGTTTCGTGTATCCAAAGAAGACATCTATAAAAATAGAGATGGACTCACACTGGAAGGAAATGGACTTTCTGGAATCAAACTTTGGTTTGCCAAAACTTTTTTTGTGGATCTATCGAAAGAAGCCTGGCATTCTGAATCCTCCAAAGATGCGGGAATTCAAATGTTTAAAAACCAAGTGTATTCTTCTAAAGCTTTGGTATTCTTTATCACGGAAGGATCTGACGAAGAACGAACTTGGATTGAAACGGGAAGAGATTTTATGCGCTTCACATTGGCTTGTGCTGTGCGTAACATAACCTTCCATACAATGAACCAATCAGTGGAAGATTATCCAGAAAGTAGAATCTTCACCGAACAACTAAAAACGATTCTGGGGTTAAAACCAAAGGAACAAATCCAATTGATCGCACGAATGGGAAGAAGTTCCTATGAGTATGATTCCCCTAGACGCGAATTCGAAAGTTTTTTAGTTTAGAGAGTGGGAAAAGTAACCTCACCTGCTGATTCAAAAGCAGGTTTGGAAAATAAATACCCTTGGTAGAGATGGATTCCCGAATCTACTAATACTTTCAATTCTTCTATTGTTTCCACACCTTCCGCAATGACAGCAATCCCTATCTCACGACAAACACCTGCTATCGCATGGGTTAATTTTTGGGCCACAGAATTGAGATGAATGTTACGAATTAATTCCATATCGAGTTTGATGAGATCGGGTTGGAATTTCGCAAGTAAGTTCAGACCAGAATAACCAGAGCCAAAATCATCAATTGCCGTTAAAAAACCATATTGTTTGTATGCTTTAAATATTTTAATGATATGGTCGTGGTCTTGTACTTCTTCCCCTTCAGTTAACTCAAATACCAAACGATTGAGTGGAAACTGGTATTCTCGACTTGCCTCTAAAGTGGTACGAATGCATGTTTCCGGTTGGTAAATGGCATTGGGTAAAAAATTTATATTTAAATAGGAAGGAATTTGGATCTGGCTTGCGAGTTGGATTGCTTTGATTCGACATGCTTGGTCAAACTGGTATCTGTTCGTTGCATTGACTTTGGAAAGAATCGAATATGCAGATTCTCCAGTAATTCCACGCACCAAGGCTTCATGAGAATAAATCGTTTTTTTGTTCCAATCCACTATGGGTTGGAAAGCCATCGTAAAGGAAAAATCAAGGCCTGCTCCATTTCGGCATTCTGCACAGCTATATAATTTGGGAACTTTACCTTCTGGTATAGTAACGAGTTGGTCTTCGGGAAATTTAAATTTCATAATACCGTTGTGTAATTTAGACGAAATCTACTGATCCAAACGAATTTAAGCAATTAGAATTTGGGAAGTTTTCCGAGCACATACCAAACCACTACCAAAAATTGGAAGATGGCGGTGACGAGAAGGATGCTATATGGTTTGGCATTCACAGCCTTTAAAGAACCAATCCTTGCACCGAAAATCCCTCCAAAACTTCCTACTAGGGCAAGTTCCAAATGTAATTTTCCTTGCATAAAAAACAAAACACTCGTTCCAAAGGATGTAAGAAAAATTCCCAAGAAGGAAGTGGCCACTGCTTCCACGGGACTCATACGAAAGTAATACACAAAGAGGGGAACTGCAAGAAATCCTCCCCCGATGCCAAATAAAGAAGAAAACAAACCAAAAAAGATTCCTGTAAAAAGAACAATCAAAATGGATTTTGTGGAAAAAGAAAACGATTCCGCATGATTTATATTAGGTGGTTTCTCTGTAAAAGATTGGTAGTATTTCCTTCTTCTCTTTAAAGCGGTAATCAAATTATAAATGGCAAGGATTCCTAAAAAGAAAGTAAACACGATCAAATAAATGAATTCTGATAAAGGAATTCCGTAATACAACTGTTTGCCGAAATCTGTATCCTCAAACCTTCCGAATTTATATGCAGTGTATTGGGCCGACGGAATGGATGTGACTAACAAAAGGAAACCTTGTTTCCAGCGGATTTTATTGTTTTTGTAATAAACAAAAAGGCCAGAAAGAGAAGAAACCGGCATCTGTGCCAATGATACGGCAACTGCCTGAACGGCCGTAAGGTGAAAGAAACTATGGAAGAAGGGAGTGTAAATAAACCCTCCTCCCAATCCTAAAAAAGAGGCTAAATACCCAACTAAAAATCCAACTCCAAATACAACGATGATCCCAGGCCAAAATCCCCAGACAAAATCATGGTAAATTTGAAAGTTGAAATCCAACGGTTTTAGAAATGTTCCTTAGCATCCTCAAAGAACTTAAGTGTGGTTCTTTCAAACACTTCTCGTTCTGTTGCCGTTTCAAAATTGTACCAGGATATAGGAACAAAAAGTAACCACTGCGCATAATTTCGAAAGATATGATAGTCATAGGTTCCTACTTTTTTTCCATCTTTATAGAGAAGGTACTGCACATCATAACCATCTTGTGTAGACCAAGCAGGAAGGAGAGTTGCAGTCAGAGTAGAAATTCCAAGAAACACTGTCGCCTCAGGGGAAGGAGAACGGTAATTTACTTTCACATTCACTAAATATCCTGTCTTTGGTACGTCCACCCCTTCCACTGTTGTTTTAAAACGAGTTTTGTTTTGAAAGTAATTCTTGAGTGCTTCCCTTCCCCCTAAATTCATTTGGGGAAATGTTGGGAGTGCATAAACAAAGTTTGCATCGATTGTTTTTTCTTCGGAAGGAAGAGGAAGGATTTTAGGATGATCTTTATAACTGATCAAACAATTGGTAAATAATAAAAGTGCAACTGTTACGATCGCAATCGGTGTATTTTTAGTTTTGGCTATGGTCATGCAAACCTTCCTCGTCATGTCTTCTTTCTAATTCTTCGTACAATTCTTCTTGGTCTTCAGTAAAAAATAGTTCAAAACCAATTCTTAAACAAACAGGTTCATCCTCTATGGAAACATTACTAGGTAAAATCAAATTCATTACATAGAATGTATTGGATTCTGCTTCTTCTAAAAACCCTTCTGTGGCATCCCATTCATCAAAACCTTCTACATCGGGTTTCCGAAATTCTTTTAAAATTTCATCGAATGGTTCTGTGATGTAGTTAAATTCGCCAGATTCACTATCTATGATAAATTGAATGTGATGGCAACCAGGCCCCTCTTCTTCTAACGGACTTAAGACTAAACTACCGCAGGCTGGGCAATGGATGATGGGATCGATGGCTCCGCTCGGCCAATTGATATTGATGGTTTCGATCATAGGTTACAAACCTCAAGTCCCCATCCTATCGAGTCTCATTCATAGGGAAACCGGAATTTGTTTTTATTTATCAAAAAACCATTTAAAACTTACTAAGAAAAACCGAGATAGAATTTGCAATAAAACTGGGGTTCCATTTCTATCAAAAAAACAAATGGGGATTACTGCCGAATACCAATCTGCTTTTACATCCAGCTTTCAAGAATTTTTCGGAAATGCTAAAGATATTGGATGGGAACTTTACCACTTGAGCTCAGAACCAGAAAATGATTTTCCTTCTTGGCTTACCTTCACCATCAGAAATCCGTTAGGTGGCAGAGCACTTGTCTTTCGTTATCATCGTTTAGAGAATAAATTTTATGCACACCTCAAAGTCCAAGTGATACCAGGAGAAGAAAACTGGAGTCTAGACCAGTTATTTCATAAAAAAGGATACACTGATTTAGATGCTGATGATATCCTTTCTTCCGGTGGGGAATGGCTCTTTCATTCCCTTGCACGCCATTATTTCGGAATCATCATTTCTTTTTGTCCTAGAATCTTAGAGCCCGATTATTTTTTAGATTGAGATTTTTTATTTCGATCATCGGCAAGGACTTGGTTCCATAAAAATCCCCAAATGAAAAAAGTAGAGTTGATATAAGTATACAACATGAGTACCACCATTTTCGAAATCAAATCATAGGCTAAGGAATAGTTCACACCTACGTTTTTCAGTTTCAAATACCATTGGAATCCAAAACTCATTCCAAGAACCAGTAAGGAGGCAAAAATAGCTCCTGGTAAATTTTCCTTTAAAGTGGTTTTTGCTTTGGTAATATAAGCATAATAGAATGTAAATAATCCAACACAATACGGCAAAGAGATGAGAGAGACCGATAGATACGGATTGTATCTAAAAAAACCAAACCGGAACTTTTGAAACAAAAATCGTTCTGCGGCAACAAAACCAAAGGTAAGATAAAAATACAAAACAAGAAGTAGAAGTGAAATCACAAGCAAACGAAAGTTGATCCACTGGGAAGCGATAAAACCAACCTTGGTTTCGTCCCGAGAAATAAATCGAAGTGCTTTGGAGATCGTTCCAAAGATAGTCAAACTGGAAAAAAACGAAATCGCAATACTTACAGCGATCACATTATAACTTTTAACCTTTGTTAAATTCTCAACACTTTTGTCTATGGGTTGGAAAATGGGTGCTGGCAAAAATTTACCGATTTGGTCCGTCATTAAATTGATGGTTCTTGGATCCTGCAATAGACCAAGCAGGGTCACAAAGACAACCAGTAGGGGAAACAAAGTCAAAAGGAAGGTAAACGAAAGTTCCGAAGCAAGGCCATGGACATCGTACTGGTAAACTTCACCGAAAAATCGTCTGAGGCGTTTCATGCGGTCAGTTTGGAACTTGTCTGTATTTTTGTCTTATTTTTCTTGCAGTCTCATTTACCAAGGAAACCCTGGAAGAATCTCAGTGACGTACCTAAAAGGGGAAAACTTCCATGTCAGAAGAAAAAGAAAATAAGAACAAAAAAATCGCGAAGATGACTGTAGCCGAAATTGACGCTGCCATTAAAAAGTCTGTTGAAACCATGAACGGTGAATCAAGCCTTTATGTGAAACACCTTCGTGAAAGAAAAGAGGAACTTCTAGCTAAGAAATAAGGTTAGACCCTCCTAAATTCCCCGCCGCATTGGCGGGTTTTCATACCCTTTGATCCAATTCATCCAAATCCACCAACATTTCGGCCCCAAAGTCCTCTTTGAGGGATTCAGCTGGCATATCAAACCAGGATGTCGCGTTGCCATAGTCGGTCCCAACGGATCCGGTAAAACGACCCTTTTCCAGATGGCAGCCGGAAAGATGAAACCGGAATCCGGAGAAGTGATTCGTTCGAAAAATACGGTCCTTTCCCTTTTCCAACAGATCCCCGAATTTAGTCCTGAAACTTCGGTCATCGATACTGTCCTCGATGAAAACAAACTCTATGCTGAATATGATGGGAAACGAAAACAAATCGAATCCAAATTCGAAACCATTGATCATGAAGATCCTGCCTTTGAAGAACTCCTGCACGAACAAAGTGATCTAGAAGAATTTGCCCACTTACACGACTTACACGGTCTGGAAGCCAGAGCAAAAAAAATTCTATCGGGGCTTGGTTTCTCCACAACTGACTTCCTTCGCAAAACCAAAGAATTTTCACCGGGTTACCACCACCGCATCGGCCTTGCCATTGCCCTTCTCAATCCGCATAATTTATTACTTTTGGATGAACCTACAAACCATTTGGACGACAAAACCAAATCTTGGTTAGCTGACTTTCTTGTTTCACAAAACCAAGCCTTTGTTCTTGTGACCCATGATCCTGAATTTTTAAACCAAACAGTCGATACTATCATTGAAATCAATCCTCATGGAACATTTGAATTCCAAGGAAGTTTGGAAGAATTTTTTGAAGCAAAAAATGAAATCCAAGAAAAACTAAAAGCCCAATTCGAAAAGGAAGAAACTTATCTTAAGTCTCGAATGGAATGGGTAGAAAGATTTCGTGCCCAAGCAACCAAAGCAAGGCAAGTCCAATCGGTCATCAAACGATTAGAAAAAAGAGACCGAGTGGAAAATCCAGAAGAATCATTCTGGAACCAAAAGCCAGACTACCAATTTCAATTTGTCCCCTCGAGTAATATCATCCTTCGTTTAGAGAATGCCTCTTTTTCTTATCCTGATAAAAATACAGGAGTGAAAAAGAAAATCTTTGAAAATGCAGAGATTGAAATTTCAGCAGGCGACAAAGTGGCGCTCGTTGGTCCCAATGGTGCAGGAAAATCAACTCTCATGCGTTGTCTTTTAGAGAGACACAAACTAGATTCTGGTTCTCTCTATTATGGACCTAAAACCAAACTCGGATACTTCTCGCAAACACACGGCGAAGATTTGGACGAAAGTTTAAATCTTGTAGAAACGGTCATAAAAAAATACCCAGAACTCAGCGAAGAAAAAGCAAGGACCCTCCTTGGACACTTTGCGTTTCCCGGGGACGGGGTGTTTAAATCCGTAAAACACTTATCAGGTGGAGAACAAAGCCGCCTCCGGTTGGCCCTACTTGTCCAACATCCTACCAATTGTCTATTTTTGGATGAACCGACCAATCATTTGGACATAGTAATTCGGGAAGCCATCAAACGTTCCCTCATCGACTTTCCAGGAAGCCTACTCATCATCAGCCACGACCCGGATTTTATGAAGGGACTATGTAACCGCACCTTCCAACTCTCCGGTGGTGTTTTACAAAACCTAAATTGCAGTTTTGACGACTACCTCAAGTTCCATAAGGAAGATGAAAAGGAATCGCCGGCCCCAAATCCTTTGGGCAAAGCGAAGTTCGAGGAAAAAAAAGCAAATCCTCAGGCCAGCAAAAACAAACGGAAAAAATTAGAGAAAGAAATTTCCGATTTGGAAGTCCAAATAGAAAGACTGGAAAAAAATAAAAAGGACAAAGAGGAACTTTTACAGGATCCAGAGTTCTTTAAAAACAGAAGTTTTCAGTTGGAAATGGACACTTATAACGATATTAAAAGAGAAGTTGCTCTCCTTACGAAACGTTGGGAGGATGCAACGCAAGAACTAGAAGAAATGGGCGGAGTCACATAATGGTACCGGAAATTGATGTAGTAAGTTTTAAAAAACGTTTGGATGCACGCGCAGAAGGCAAAGATGATTTTTTTGTATTGGATGTAAGAAACCCAAACGAACAACAAATTGCTCTCGTTCCTGGTACAGACAAACTCATTCCCGTGAGTGAACTTGCTGCCCGTATCGAAGAGTTAAAAAGCCAAATCGATAAAGAAATATTAGTGTATTGCCGTTCGGGTGGAAGGTCGGGAATGGCTTGTGGAATTTTGGCCCAAGCTGGATTCAAATCCTACAAAAACGTAGCTGGGGGCACCTTAGCTTATTCCGACTTAGTTGATCCCTCCATGCAAAAGTATTAATTATGAAACCTACAGCCAATTTAAGAATTTTAGAACAACATAGTCTGATTCCTCCCTCTGTCATTATGGAAGAGTTTCCATTGACAGACCAAGCCTGTGAAGTCGTTGTCCGCACAAGAAGTGAAATATCAGACATCATCCACGGAAAAGACAATAAACGTATGTTAGTTGTTGTTGGTCCTTGTTCTGTACATGACATTGGTGCCGTAATGGAATACGCATCAAAATTAAAACCCAAAATTGAAGAATTCAAAAACGAACTCCTTATCGTCATGAGAGTTTATTTTGAAAAACCAAGAACTACTGTGGGTTGGAAAGGACTCATCAACGATCCCGATTTGGATGGATCTTTTCATATCAACAAAGGCCTACAACTTGCCCGCAAACTTTTGTTAGATTTAAATAATATGGGAATCCCTTGCGGAACCGAATTTTTAGATGTGATCTCTCCCCAATACATTGCTGATTTAGTAGCTTGGGGTGCCATTGGTGCTAGAACCACGGAAAGCCAAGTGCATCGTGAATTGGCATCTGGTTTGTCCGCTCCCATTGGATTTAAAAATGGAACGGATGGAAATGTACAAATTGCAGTAGATGCCATTCGGTCTGCGGGATCAAGTCACCATTTCCTTTCCGTCACCAACCAAGGGAGTAGTGCGATTTTTCGTACGGCGGGAAACAAAGACACACATGTGATTTTACGTGGGGGAAACAAAGGACCTAACTATGATGAGGCGTCTGTCACTGAAGTTTGTGCACAAATTGAAAAAGCCGGCCTTCCTGCAAAAGTGATGGTAGACTGTTCTCATGGAAATAGCCAAAAAGACTTTCGTAAACAACCCAGTGTGATCGATGCGGTTGCCGAACAATTTGCCAAAGGGAGCAATCATATCTTGGGTGTGATGATTGAAAGCCATCTCAAAGAAGGAAATCAGTCCATCGATGCCAAACCACTTGTTTATGGTCAGTCCATCACGGATGCTTGTGTTTCTTGGGAAACGACAGTTCCTATGCTCGAACGATTGGCAGAAGCGGCTAAAAAAAGAAAGTAAACCTTAAGTATCAGAAAAAACGTGGGTCTCCGCTGGATACTCACGTTTAGAAACTTCGCGGTGGTATAAATTCACCGCATCCTTCACTGCCCCACTGAGATTCCCAAATTTCTTCAAAAACTTAGGATGAAAGTCTTCATTCAGACCCAGTAAATCCTGCATCACAAGCACTTGACCCGAGGTATACTTTCCTGCCCCAATGCCAATGGTAGGAATGCGGATGGCTTCTGTTATTTCTTTGCCTAAGGATTCGGGAACCATTTCGAGTAACAAAGCAAAGGCGCCTGCTTCCGCGAGTTCTCTGGATTTACGGATCATTTTGGAACGAGCGGCTTCGGTTTTTCCTTGGACACGGTGTCCGCCGAGAGTGTGCACCGACTGAGGAGTAAGCCCCAAATGAGCAAAAACTGGAATCCCGGATTCTGTCATCCTTTTGGTAAGTTCGATGATAAAGTCAGAATCCCCTTCTAGTTTCACGCAAGAAGCATTGGTTTCTTTCAAAACTCGGCCAGCAGAACGGATCCCTTCTTCAATAGAGGTTTGGTAAGATAAAAATGGCAAATCGGCAACGATAGTTTTGTCAGGAGCTCCTTTACAAACTGCCTTAGTATGATAGATGATTTCATCCAGTGTGACAGGAAGTGTGGACTGGTTTCCTTGGATCACCATTCCGAGAGAATCCCCCACAAGCAAACAATCTACTTCGGTTCGGTTAAAAAGTGTGGCAAAGGTATAATCGTAACAAGTGATTACGGAGATGGGTTCTCCCGCATCGTATTTTTTTTTATACTGTAGAATAATGTTTTTCATGGTTTAGTTCCAAAAAGAGTGCATAAACTCCAATTTCTCCCATATCAGTTAACAATTGTTTTATGAAAGGTCTAGAATAAAGGGAATGATGAGGAAGGTGTAAAAAATCTGTTTTCATCACTACTGCTTCGTAGGTTAGGATATCGATATCGATTTCGCGAGGTCCCTTCCAAGACCTACGTTTGCGACCCAATTTGTCTTCAATTCCTTGCAATGAATCTAATAAACAAGGAAGTGTAAAGGCAGAAGATACCATCACCTTGATAATTTGATTTAAAAAATAAGGTTGGTTGGTATTTTCTAAGGGAGCGGTTTCCAATCTTTCCGATTGTTTTAAAATTTGAACTTCGGGCAGTGTTGAAATTTCCCAAATTGCCTGGTCCATAAAATGATGTCTGTCACCTATGTTGGATCCTAATGACAAAAAGGCAATGTTGGAATATTTCATGATCTTACCTCTTTACAAACTTAGTGCGATAGTCCGGACACTTTAATTCAATTTCTTTGGTCATTTCCATCAGTCGTGAATAAATGCGACCTTGGCCTCTGTCTCTCCATTCGACTAATGAATGGTTGGAAGTGAGAAGAGTGAGTTTCTCTTGTTCATAACGACTATCAATCAAATCGTATAACTTACGATTGTTGAATTCAGATTCCTTTTGGACACCAAAGTCATCAATGATAAGAACATCAACATTTGCAAATTCCTTTTCAATGGAACGTTCTTGTCCATGGGTTTCACTATCGGATTGGTAAGTATCGCGAATCGCTGATAAAAAGTCTTTGTTGACCTTTGCATATTTACAAGTGATCCCATAACGAAAGATAAGTTCGTTCAATATGACACAAGCGAGTAAGGTTTTCCCAGATCCTGTCCCACCCCAAAGATAAAATCCCTGTGGGGAAAAATCAGGGTTCTTAAATTTATGAACTAGTTCATTGGCCCAGTCATGTGCGATGATAAAGGACATATCAGGATCGTTCGCTGTATCTCCAATGTCAATTGTGGACAAAAATTGGAAACGGTACCGAGCAGGAATGTTTGCTTTTTCGACTAAATTCTCTAGGTTACGAAGGGAGAACCGGGCGTTGTGACAAACGCAAGGGAGCATTTTGTCCAATTTTCGGTCAAAAGTCATATAAGGGGGCTGCCCCTTCGACTCACAAGTGTTACAGTCGCTACCAATACAATGACATAGGACTAGAGCCCCAGAACGCGATCCTCGCACATGTTCTGCTAAGGTAATTCCGACCCCTCCACAGGTTTTACACTGCGGATTTCCGTCTCGGATGGAAGTAATTTCGGATAAATTCATCTCCAAGGAGCAATCTTCTTTAATTCACTAGGCTGTCAAGGAATGAGATTTTTTAGGTGTTTAAGGACTTATGTCCCTTTAAATCCAAGAGAATCGGAAGAAAAAGTTCATGATTAGGTTTTTTTCCGCATTAATTCGTTATTATTGACTCTTGCCATTCCGATACTTTCATTGAAGAAATAGATAAACCTATTCCTTCAAAATATTGAAAGAGACAAAAGGGTCACACGACTATGAAGATTATTAAGTATCTCCTTATTCTCCAACTGGTGTCCGGCTTCAGTGTGCTTTTCGCACAAACTCAGCCTGCGAACGCTCAAGATAGCCAAGCGGCTAAAGACCAAGTCGACGAACTTCTCAAAGGCGAACTCGTTCCTGAGAATGACGATGCGGAACTTACCGAAGACCAAAAGAAGAGAAAGAAAGAAATTATGGAACAGGAATCTCTTTGGAAGAATCCTGATTTTAAAGGGTATAACAAAACTTTCCAAGAGTTACACCAACTTTCTAAAACTTTCGCGAACAACCAATTCCGTTTGGCTCTTTCAAACTACCAATCCGGTATCAATACCGTTATGAAAAATAGAGATTGGGTTGAACAGTACCGCAAAGAAGAAGCTGAAAAGAAACGCTTAGATGAAAAATGGTACTGGCAAAAAGTAGATCGTAAATCCAGAGAAGAACGCGTAGTTTACCGTGAAAAAATGAAAGCGAAACAAGACGCTCTCAACTACTTCTCTAAAGCGATCAACCACCTTGACGAAATTAAAAACCCTGACTTAAGAGAAAGACCTGAGTTTAAAAGACTTCTTTCTGATGTTTACCGTTCTTGGGTAATGGCTGAGTATGACCTTCAAAATCTTCCTCAAACCATCCCAATTCTTGAACTTTACATCGAAATTGATGACAATGAGAAAGAATATCCTGCTCACAAATATCTAGCAAGTGCATACAGCTTCGAAGAAAACATGATCAAAAAGTCCAAAGGACCAGATGATATGCTCTTCAAGTATCGTTACAAAAAGAACGTTCACTTACTACGTGCCACTGAGTTAAAATATGGAAAGGATTCTCCTGAATACAAACATATTGTTAACGTAATCAACCGAGATGAGGTTATTTCGGTAGCACAATAATCCCGAAAACATCTCTTTCAATGAGAAAGCCCGGAATACAAACCGGGCTTTTTTGTTTTATTTGATTTCTTTTAAAACGGTTTTTGTTGGCATTCGAAAGAAACTAAAAAGTCCGAGAGCATACAAACTCACCGTTACAAAACAGATTCCCACAAACACTAAAGTGAGTTGTCCATAAGGATAAACACTTCTTAGCTCCAAAACAGATCTGTTTAGCACTTCATTGGAAACTACAGAATATATCAGTCCGAGTAAAAACGAAATGATAGAAACAAGCAGTGCTTCCCTTAAAAAATGTTTTACCATAAAACGACTGTTGGCACCTATCACACGCAACAATGCAAATTCACGTTTTCTTTCCGCTTGGCTTGCATATAACGTTGTAAATACGAGAACAAAAGATGCCGCCAGAATAAAGGCCGTCATCAGTGCCATCATCTGAGTCACTTTCTCCAAAATTCCCATAAAGGCTTGGATGGTTTTTTCCGTATCGATGACAGTGATATTAGGGAACTGATTTACGATTACCTTTTGTAATTGGTATCTGTCTTCGTTTGTATCAATCAGTAAGGAAACGATATAAAACCTGGGAGCTTTTTCTAAAATTCCTTTAGAAAATAAAACTACAAAGTTTGGTTTCATATCGGCCCAGTTCACAGAACGAAGGTTTGTAATTTTTCCTGAAACTTCACGGCCTTGGACATTAAAGGTAAGTTCATCCCCTACTCCCGCTTGCAAATATCCGGCAAAATCCCGTTCTACAGAAATTTCATTTCGGCCCGACTCATTCCACCAATTCCCTTTGGTTACCTCTTCTGTATCATACAACTCATCCCGATACGAAAGAAAGTATTCCCTAGTTCTCGCTGTAGCACGCCAATTGCGATCCATGGCATTTTTGATGGTATCTTCTTTTTTGATGGGTTCTCCATTGACTTTGGAAAGCCTTGCTCCAATCACAGGTGCCAAATATTGTTTTTCCACAGGAAAAGCTTTAATTGCCGTTAGTAGGTCATTCTTTTGTGTTTCTCGAATGTCTAGAAGAAACATGTTAGGCCTTCGTTCGATCTCCCTTGCACCGCTCAGTTCCAGTAAACTTTCTTGTAAGATAAGAGACAAAGTCAAAATAAACAAAGCAGACCCAAGGCCAATTATGGAAAGACGCAGTGCTCCTGACTTACGAGTTACTTTTTTAGTAACAAGGCTCCACTCTTTTGAAAGCCATCCCAGTTTTGAAATTTTTGTGATAAAGATTCCAAGAAGAATGTACAATCCGTACACAAGAACTGGTAAGGTTAACAATATCAGTGTAAAAAGAATCCCTTTGAATATACTTTCTGTTTCGAGGACTGCAAGACTTGTAAAAAGAATATAAATTAAAAGAAATGATCCGAATTGCCATTTGGATGTAGATAGATTGCCACTGGTTTGTGATTCTACTTCTTTCAATGCGGCAAGAGGTTTCACTGATCTTGTTTCTAATACAAGAGGAATGGAAATCAGTAACGGAAGTACAACACCAAGCACTACACTCCAAAGGATGGAAGAAAATGAGAATCCAAAAACTATCCCTGCTTCTACAGACATTAGCCCGCTGATATCAGGTAAGATAGATTGGATTCCATACCCAAGGCCAAGTCCAAGAGTGGTCCCGAAAATAGACAAAATCAAAATTTCAGCAAAGACCAAAAGTAAAATTACATTTGGTTTGGCTCCCAAACACATAAGGATTGCAATTTCATTTCGTTTTTCAAGTAACCTTGTTCTTACTGCTGTATAAACAGAGATGGCTCCTAAGAAAAAACCAGCAAGGGCCAGTAAGGCCATATAATCAAAAGTGTTTTTGATAAACTGTTGGGACCCAGAATTGACTTCCGTGTTATGATAGATGGTTAAATCTTCTTTGATCAGAGATTCAAATTCTTTGTCCTTCCAATCCAAACTGTCGATTGAATCTGGAAATTTTGCATAAATGGTATAACGAATGCGACTTCCGCGTTGTACAAGACCCGTTTGGTTTGCCGTATTTCTCAAAATGATGGATCCTGGAGCTGATCCCACAAAAGAACCTACGGCACCTGGTTCTTTCACAACAACACCAGCTAACACAAGTAAACTATCTCCCAAACGAACACGATCGCCAAGTTTCAGTTTTAAGTTCTCTACTAAAGATTTATCAAGTAAAACCTGGTTTGGTTTTAAATTCCGATACGCAAGCTCCGGTTCGGTTTTCATTTCTCCGTAAAACGGATAGTTTGTTTCGACTGCTTTGATAAAACTTAGGGAGTTCTCTTCCCCCGTTTCATTGGATATCATGGATAAAAACTGAATTGAAGCACTGGTTTCTGAGCCCTTGGGAAGGCTGGTTTCCACCAATTTTTCTGCAGTTTTGGTGATTTCTTGGGGAGATTGCAGGGCAATATCGGCCCCCATAATCAATTTTGCCTCACGTTTGATGGCATTTGCGGTATTGTCTTTATAGGAATGAATCCCAATCACAGAGCCAACACCGAGTGTAATCGATACTACAATCAGTAAAGAATACCGAAATCTTGAGAATAATTCCCTTTTTAGATAAAAGCGAAACAGAGATGCTTTCATCGACTTCCCTTCTTCGAAATGATGGTCGTTTTCTTCTGTTTGGTGGTCTTTTTTGTAGCCAATTTTCTGGAAGAAACCGATTTCCTTTTCTTTTGATTCCTTGAATCTGAAATAATTTCCCCATCTTTCATTTCCAACACACGATCGGCAAGTTTTGCCACATCAGGGTCATGAGTTACCACAACTAATGTGGTTCCTTGTTCTTTGTTTCTAAATAAAAGAAGGTCAAGAATGGTTTTGCTATTTTTAAAATCTAAGTTGGCTGTGGGTTCATCTGCAAAAATAATCTTAGGATCGTTTACAAAACTTCTTGCGATGGCAATTCTTTGTTCTTCGCCACCTGACAACTGTTTTGGGAAGTGAGTGGCACGATGGGACATAGATACTGATTCCAATATCTTTTCTGATTTTTTTAAAATCTCTGCTTCAGTCAGTGAAGATTTTAAGTATAAAGGGATCCCTACATTCTCAATTGCATTGAGTCCGGGAAGTAATTGGAAGTTTTGAAAGATAAAACCAATCCGATCTGCACGTAAATCAGCTAAATTCGATTCATTTTCCAAAGTCACATCGATTCCATCTAATGCAACTACCCCAGTATCAGGTTTATCTAGACCGGCCGCTACACCGAGTAATGTTGACTTACCTGAGCCAGACGGGCCTATAATCGCTACAAATTCACCTGTTTCAATGCGAAATGAAATATTTTTCAACACATCAATCGTTTCCGATTCATTGTGAAATGACTTGAACACATTTTTAAATTCCAACACTAGGTTTTTCCCCCAAAGATTTTATCGCCTAACAAAAGAGACATGACTAATAACGGGCATTTAATAAGAAAATCACCGCCTAACAATGATTTTTCAATTTTTTCCATAACAGTTATAATTTTTTTTATTTTCATTTTCGTTCCAACTATATTGCACAGATTGAAAAAAAATCTGACAAAAATTTACTTATCTTTTTGAGTGTACTTCCTAATTTTTTTTGACCCCAAAGGGTGGGTTTCATATAAAGTAACTTCATCGTAGTGTTTCCCCTCTCCCTGTTTTTGGGAATTTTGGGGAGTTATGAACAGCACTGTCGATAAGCGGACTCATACAGGTAAATATAGAATGCTCGAATGCAATACAAAGATAAATACTGCAGACTTTATGAATGTGAAAATCAATAATCTTAAACCTTGTGCGGAATGTGGATCCGTCACGAACCTTTATCAATACAATCTCTGCAAAGTTTGTTTGTCCAAGAGTTTCAAAAAGCTTGTAAAAATCATCGACTCCGTGAGAAAGTAGAATTACTACACTTTCTCTACGTTAGTCGATGAATTATCCATTCCAAGATATTGAACAAAAATGGCAAAAACACTGGGACGACCACCAGACCTTTCGCACAAACGCACACTCAACCAAACCTAAATACTATTGTTTAGACATGTTTCCCTACCCAAGTGGCGCAGGACTGCATGTAGGCCACCCAGAGGGATATACAGCCACCGACATCATTTCACGACTCAAACGAATGGAAGGATTTGAAGTCCTTCATCCCATGGGATGGGACGCCTTTGGTCTTCCTGCAGAACGATATGCAATGACAACGGGAGTTCACCCTCGCACCACCACAAAGAACAATATTGATACCTTTCGCCGCCAAATCAAAAGCCTTGGCTTATCTTATGATTGGAACCGGGAAATTTCGACCACACACCCGGAATATTACCGTTGGACCCAGTGGATTTTCCTTCAAATCTACAATTCCTACTTTGATCGCAAAGAGAACAAAGCACTTCCCATTGCCACACTGACCAAAACCTTAGAAACGGAAGGATCTTCCTTCTTTGAAGGAAAGGAATTACCCAAAGGTCTCCAATTTTCCGCTTCTGAATGGAAATCCAAATCTCGAAAGGAAAAAGAAGACATTCTCTCTCATTTCCGTTTGGTGTATGAAGCAAACATTCCCGTCAATTGGTGTGAGGCACTGGGAACCGTTCTTGCCAACGAAGAAGTAGAAGAATGGACTTCCAAAGGGTATTCTGTAGAAAGAAAACCCATGCGCCAATATATGATGCGCATCACTGCTTACGCCGAACGTCTGCTAAGTGATCTTTCTCTCTGTGAATGGCCTACATCCACTTTAGAAATGCAAAGAAATTGGATTGGAAAATCCGAAGGATTGGAACTTAGTTTCTCCGTTCCTTCTATTTCTAAAGAAATTACTGTTTATACCACAAGACCCGACACTATTTTTGGTGCCACATACCTTGTCCTTGCTCCCGAACACCCACTGGTGTTTGAGCTCACAACTCCAGAACAAAAAGCGGCAGTAGAAACATACCAAAAAGATTGTTCTTTAAAAAGTGATTTGGAACGCACCGAACTGAACAAAGACAAAACAGGTGTGTTTACAGGATCTTACGCCAATTTACCAACAGATTCTACTGTAAAGGTTCCCATTTACATTTCTGATTATGTTTTAATATCCTACGGGACTGGAGCCATCATGGCGGTTCCTGCTCACGACCAAAGAGACTACGACTTTGCTGTGAAGTTCCAACTCCCTATCAAACAAGTGATCGATGGAAAAATGGAACCGAATTTTGCTTTTGATTCCAAAGAATCTGTTTGTATCAACTCCTCTTCCACAGAAGTGGTGTTAGATGGTAAATCTTACAAAGATGCCTTCCAAACCATGTCCACTTGGGCAGAAAAAAAAGGCATTGGTCGTAAAAAAGTCCAGTTCAAACTAAGAGATTGGCTTTTTGCCAGACAAAGGTATTGGGGTGAACCCATTCCACTCGTTCACTTTGCCGACGGGACACCAAAGGCTCTTTCTGATTCCGAACTTCCATTAGTGTTACCTGATCTAGAAGAATTCAAACCTTCAGGTACTGGCGAATCCCCACTAGCACTTGCGAAAGACTGGCTTGTATATACTGATCCTGAAACAGGAGAAGTAGGAAAAAGAGAAACCAATACCATGCCGCAGTGGGCAGGATCTTGTTATTATTACCTTCGTTACATTGACCCAAGAAACAATGACAAACTCATTGATCCAGAACTGGAAAAGGCTTGGATGCCTGTGGAAGTCTACGTGGGTGGGGCAGAACACGCCGTATTGCATTTGTTATACTCACGGTTTTGGCATAAAATTCTTTTTGATTTAGGACATGTTTCATCCCCGGAACCTTTCCAAAAGTTAGTCCACCAAGGATTGATTTTAGGAGAAGACAAAGGCAAAATGTCTAAATCTCGTGGAAACGTTGTCAATCCCGATGATGTAGTCTCTGAATTTGGTGCTGACACACTTCGTCTCTTTGAGATGTTTATGGGTCCGTTTGAAATGTCCAAACCTTGGAGTAAAAACGGAGTGGATGGAGTATTCCGATTTTTAAATCGAGTTTGGAGACTCTTTCACTCAGGGGAAAACGAATCCTTCTTTGTAGAAGACATCGAACCAAACGAAGCGGAACTAAAAACCCTACATCGTACGATTAAAAAAGTAAAAGACGATATCGATAGTTTTTCATTCAACACGGCCGTGTCTCAAATGATGATCTTCATCAATGAATTCACAACGAATCCTAGAAAACCTAGAAAAGTTTTAGAACCTTTTGTTTTGGCACTTTCTCCTTATGCCCCTCATTTGGCAGAAGAACTTTGGGAAAAACTTGGTCATAAAGAATCACTAGCATACCATCCTTATCCCAAATGGGACGAAAAGTATTTGGTAGATGCCAACATCACTATAGTGATCCAAGTGAATGGAAAAATGCGCGGAGAGTTCCTTGCTCCAAGGGATATTGAAGAAAAAGAAGTTTTAGCTCTCGCCAAAGCAGTGGATAAAGCTAAACCATTTTGGGAAGGGAAAGAAATCAAAAAAGAAATCTATGTGAAGGGAAAACTCGTCAATATCGTAGTGGCGGGATAAATTACTTTTCTTTCGAAGTTTAGATCAAAACTACTTTTTATCACAACATACAAATTTTGAAAGCAAAACCCCTTTTCCCTCCATAATTGGATGATCAGGGGTTTTTTATTTATTAATCGATCTACTATAAAATCACCATAACAAAAATCAAAACTCCGAAAAGTACAATAGTCACAAAGGCACCCATCAATATAAACAAGTTAGCACCGGAAGATTTGGAATCCTGAGCGGGTGCATTCCCAACTTTTTTCTTGGCACCTTGTGCCGCAGAACCTTTGTTTGCCGCACCTGTCATACTACTAGGTTTTGGAATCGCAACTTTTACGGGATGTTCTTCTACAGAATGAAGTAAATACTGGTTCGGGCCTTCCGCAAAAATATGATATTCTGTTTTGTTACCCGCAATCCCGAGAAACCTGCCGACCACTGGTTCTTTAGAAATTTTTCCTTCTTCATCAATGAGTCCAAGGATTTGTGCATTTGTTAATCCTTCCGGAGTTTCTGTGGGAACTCGAAATAGAATTTCCATCCCTTCCATTAAATTATCAAACTCCACTCCATTGATAGGAGAAATCACAGTTTTCATATTTAATTCTTTAGGAAAAGAAGATCTGTATTGGGCAATTTGACGTTCTAGTGAGGAAAGTTCACCTTTCGCTGGTTCGGTGGAAATTCCTGGAACGGATGCGTCTTGTGCAGAAGCTGATTCATCCTCTGGTTTCGGAATGGGTAAAATCACTCCTTTCATTGGATTTTCATAACGAAACTTTGCTGTCGAAAGTTTGTCCACTTCGGCTTGGAGTTTAATATTTCTACCCTTCGTTGCGGCAAGGATGGGCATTTCTAAAATTTCAGCAATATGGGAAGGATCTTTTTTTTGCCATAGGGGGAGGAGTTCTTCTAACTTCTCTTTGGTGAAGGCTCTATGTACGGCACGACCAATGTTCTCGGAAATTGCAGGATCATACCCACCTGTTTTTCCAATATCACCTAAGTCTGTGGAAATTTGTACATGATCAGCAAAGGTTCGAATCCGTCGAAATGTTGGAGATGTTCCCACCACAGCATAGAGTTCCATGATATGTTTTCGAATGGAGGAAACAAGAATGAGAACCATTCCGTTCAAACTGTCCAAGTCGATTTTAACTTTTACGAGATAACCGTCTGTAATTTTACCTTGTAAAACTTCCTTGGCTTGTTCGTCCGTAAATACGGCTTCTCTTGTCAGACCAATGAGGTCTGCTTGTCGTTTGAGTTGGTCTGCTTTTGAACTTAATTCGGACATTATTCTACAAACAATTGTTCGTGTGTTTCCGTGGATTTTGGAATTCCACTGAGAGGTACTTCCACACGCGCTACTGTTTCCTTTTTCCTTTCTGATGAATATATAGAGAGCAATCGACGGTCAAAACCAGATTGAGATAATAGTATTTCTACCATGGTGATTCCCATACCCGCTCCTTCCGTACTGTCGCCGTGTTCCATAAAGAACTCGAATAGATTATCATACTTTTTCGCATTAATAAACTTTTCTTTTACTCGTTCGGCCTCAATTGGCAATAATGGAAAATTATTTCTAATTTCTAGGTCGATTTTATCCTTTTGGTAGATGCAGGTGATCTTTACAAAAAGGCCAGATTCCCGCATTTTCTTTTTGTAAGCGGGAAACTTTCTTTCATTGAGACTCGACTTAAAAAGTTTCATTCCCTCTTCATAATCTTGTAAGTTCTGGATATTGAGTTTGAGTTCTTCGAAGATGATTCGTTTGATCGCTGCTTTTGTCGAATTGACGATTAGCTCTTTTGCGGCCGTATAAAAAAGTTCCATTAAATCTTCACGACCAACAGAACCTAAAATTCGGAACAATATGTACTTAAGTTTGGCCTCACCAATATCCCCCATCACATAAGTGATCATTGAGACTTTTTTCCCTAACGCCACGGCACGATCGACAGAGGTGCAGAACTCAGAGCTTAGTTGGATCTCTTGGTACATACCGGTAAACTGAAAAAATTTGCCAACATGTAGGGGATTTGTCTAGCGATTTATGGTTTCTTCAGTTGTTTGCCTAGGATTTCCATCACTCCACTGAGATTCGGTTTGCACGATTGGATTCTATTCTTTAATTTTTCATCAATGTTAGGGATTTTCCCTTCATGAAAGGCAAGTTTGAATTCTGTAAACTTCAGTCCATTCGCTGTGGAGATCACAACAACGGACTCACCCTTTCCAACCACTCCCGACTCCACTGATTTCAAAAGAGCAGCAAGAGCCACACCTGTATGAGGATCATTGTAAAGTCCATAAAGGTCCCCACGTGCTGCGGCATTTGCCAACTCTTCTTCTGTTGCGACTTCCACAATTCCATTGAATTTTTTCAAAACACGGATTGCCTTTTTCACTGATACTGGATCTCCAA
This sequence comes from Leptospira terpstrae serovar Hualin str. LT 11-33 = ATCC 700639, assembly GCF_000332495.1. NCBI lineage: Bacteria > Pseudomonadati > Spirochaetota > Leptospiria > Leptospirales > Leptospiraceae > Leptospira > Leptospira terpstrae. Next base: position 186,679 of record NZ_AOGW02000006.1, read on the forward strand.
TTTGGATGGCAGAGGCTAAGGTTTTTTCAGCGGTGACTGGAGAGAAGTCCGCAAAACCTTTCTTAAACGATTCATAGAGTGGACTTGCATTTTTTGCCTGAGCGAGAATGATTCTTGGTAATTTATCGATGAGTCCTAACTCGTACATCATCTCAAATCCCATCCCGAGGGCTGAAACATTTCCTAAGTTTCCACCAGGAATGACAATCCAATCCGGAACCTTCCAACCTAACTGTTGTGTGATTTCGACAGAAATAGTTTTTTGCCCCTCAATGCGAAGTGAATTCATGGAGTTGGCAAGATAAATTGATTTTTCTTTGGTGAGTTCTTTTACCACTGCCATACAACCATCAAAGTCGGTTTCTAAAGCTAAAACTAAGGCCCCATTGGAAACGGGTTGGATGAGTTGGGCCGTAGATACTTTGTTTGCTGGTAATAAGATGATGGAAGGAATTCCTGCCTTAGCTGCATAAGAGGCAAGAGCTGCCGAGGTGTCTCCCGTAGAAGCACAAGCGACTGCTTGGATGGGAACACCATCGGAGATCATTTGATTGACTTGGCTCACAAGAACCGTCATTCCTAAATCTTTAAAAGAACCGGTATGCGAAACTCCGCATTGTTTGACGTGTAGACTTGCCAGACCCAAATCCTTAGCAAGCCGAGAAGCATCATATAAATGTGAGGTCCCTTCCCCAGAAGTGATGATATTTTCATCACTAATTCCTGGAAGAACCCATTCCTTTTTCCCCCAAACACCTGAGGCATTGGGAAATTGGCTGGAACGAAACCTAGATTCAAACTCCGATTTCCATTCTTTAGCTGAAACTTGTTTCAGACTGTCTATATCATGTTCTACATTTAAAAGTTCCCCGCAAGAATCGCAGGAATAAATCACTTGGTGAAGAGGGTAGGTTTTGCGACAAGACTCATTGGTGCAACGAAACTGTGCTCGGAATTGATATTTTGTAAGTGACATAGACTTCTCTAGGCTTCAGATTTACGGAAAGTTCCTTTTCCATTCTGGAGAAAGGGGAAAAATGCACGAATGATTTTTATCGTTTTTTGATGGATATGGAAACAGAAACTAAAGTCTCCCGCCTGTGGGCAAAATTCAAACGATACGCCCGCCGCAGTATTTTCATTTTTCTCTTTCTTTGTTTTCTCCTCTTTGTGCGTATTTTTTTATTCCAAATCTATTCCATTCAGGGAAATTCCATGTATCCGACTCTGGAACACGGATCTGTCGTCTTTGTTTGGAAGGGTGGATTCGCCATTTCCGCCAAATTCTTTGGAACTGAACTTCTCTACACTGACCCCAATATCAATAAATTGGACCTGGTACTTTTTGTAAGCCAAGAAGAGGAACTTGTCGTCAAACGAGTGATAGGTTTGCCTGGAGAATTCTATTCCATTGAAGCCGGGCGCGTCCTAATCGATTCTACGGAATTGTTAGAAAATTATCTTCCGAAAGGAACCTACACAAGCGAACCTAGCACATCTATATTCCTCAATCGACATAACACTCCATTTCTTGCTATGGACAAACAAGGGAGAATTCCTCCTGGTTATTATCTTCTTCTTGGTGACAACAGACAATATTCAACTGACTCGCGTTCGTTTGGACTCGTACCTGTAGAAAAAATCAAAGGCAAAGTAATCTTCTATTTTTAACAATGACCGAATACAAACAACGTTTTAAGTATATCATTCAATTTATACTCTTCTTGTTCGTGATTTTACTCTTTCGTGTTGTTTATCTTACTTATTTTAATGATAATATTATCAATTTAAAATCGAGTAAGTATGTACAACGAGGTACCATTTACGATCGAAGAGGAATCGAACTAGCAATCTCTCGCGAGTCGGCAACGGTGGGTATTGATCCCACGAATATATATGATCCAGAATTAACGGCCCAGGAGCTTGGTCCCATTCTTGGGATTACTCCAACCAAACTCATTGAGACAATTAGAGAAAAACAAAACTACTTTTTGTTAAAAAGAGAAATCGAACTTACCAAAGCAGAAAAAATCAAAGCTTTGGCGCTTCCTGGTGTTCGAGTTGAAAAAGAATACAAACGAATTTATCCTCAAGGTAGTTTGGCTGCAAGTCTTCTAGGATTTACAGGTTACGATGATGACAAAGCACTCTCAGGACTTGAGATGTTATTCAATTTGGAATTGTTATCCACACCCGATGCAGAATCTACGAAAGGTAATAATGTTCATCTAACAATTGATAGTATCATTCAGTATCGATTAGAAAAGTCTTTGCAAAAGGCTTTCCTTCAAACAGCTTCCAAACGTGGAATCGGTATGATTATGGATACAGAAACGGGGAAAATTTTGGCGATGGCTTCTTATCCCAATTTTGATCCCAACCATTTCCAAGACTTTCCATTAGAATCTCATTCCAATTGGTCCATCCGTCATATCTATGAACCGGGATCGACAATGAAAATTTTCATTGCCCTAATGTTACTGAATGAAGGTAAAATCCTTCCTGGCGAAAGGTTTCATTGTCCGGGTTATATCGAAATTGGAAAAACAACCATTCGTTGTACAGACAACCATGGTCATGTCAATTTGGATGAAATATTACAATATTCCTGTAACGTCGGAATCATCAAAGCCGCCCAAAAAATTGATGAGGCAACTTACTACAGTTATATGGATAAATTCAAATTCGGAAAACGAACCAATTTTTCCATCCATGAAGCAAAAGGTTACCTACCTCCACTAAACCGTTGGAATAAAAGTACACCTTACTTTTTATCTATCGGCCAAGGTTTATCTGTTACACCAATCCAACTCATCACAGCAGCGGCAGCAGTTGTGAATGGCGGAATTTTATTTGAACCTTCTGTAGTTTCTCAAGTGACCAATTCTTACGGAGAACTGGTGCATGAATTTTCTATTAAACATGAGTTACTTGGTATCAGAGAGGGTGCAGCTAAAAAAACATTAAATGCCATGAGTAAGGCCGTTTCCCAAGGAACCGGGAAAAAAGCATACTTAGAGAACTACTTTATCGCAGGAAAAACAGGAACTTCACAAAAAGCAAAAGCGGGTGCAGGATACCAAGCTGGTTTATTTACGGCAAGTTTTCTCGGATTTTTTCCAGCTGAAAAACCTAAGTATGTGGGTCTCATTGTATTTGATGAACCTGGTGGAGATGCTCATACCGGTGGTGGGATTGCAGCACCTGTCTTTCGTGAAGTGGTAGAAAGTATCATTCCTATTGTGGAAAAAAGTGAGAAGGCTCTTGTCTATCGATTGAAGGGGGAACGAAATAAAATCTATAAACTCGATCCTTCTGTAATGCCTGACCTTACAGGGTTCACTGCTTCTGAATGCATCCAAATTTTAAAACAACTCAAAGCAGAATACAAATTAGAAGGCTCTGGATTTGTCAAATCACAAGATCCAAAAGCGGGATCATCGCTTTCTCCCAATGCGGCGATCAAAATTATTTTGGAACCTTAAGTGAAAGAATCATACTTAGAAAAAAATCTTGCGGCCCTCCCATCTCGATTGGCCGAATTGGTTCAAAATCCAGCCACTACATTTAATTCAGTAAATTCTCCTGATCCCGAAATTAATATTTCTTATGAACTCACAAAATCCAAAACAGGTGATCCCACTTTAGAGATAGATGGAGTTTGGATCCATAGTCGATTTGATCCCAAAAAAGAAGCAGAACGATTTGCCGCCGAACTACCTCATGATGGAAGTGATCGCATTTATCTTTTGTTTGGTGCCGGTCTAGGTTATATTCTACCTTATTTGATCAATAAAGAAAATGTCACAATAATATGGATGGAACCCTTTCCTTTTTTCATTCAGGAAGCATTTAAAATCTTTGATTTTTCCAAACCTTTGTTAGATGGAAAATTAATTTTAATCACGGGTGAAGGAATGGAAGACCAACTATCCGAAGCAGTGAAAGGGAAAGGAACTCATCCCATCAGTTTTGTTCCCCACCGTGGATCTTGGCAATGGAAAGAAGCCGATTACCAAAGATTAAAATTTACCGCAGAACAAATGTTTCATAAAAAAGATGTGAATCTTGCCACGTTAACACGCTTTGAAAAAATTTGGGCAAAAAATATCTGTTATAATCTACCTGAGTTGTCAAAGTTTCGTCCGGTCTCTGATCTTTTTGGAATTGCGGAAGGAATCTCCATTGTTGTTTGTGGTGCGGGACCTAGTCTTTCCGAATCGATTTCTGAATTGATTACTTACAGAAACCAATTTCTACTACTCGCAGTAGATACTGCTCTTCCCATCCTCTCTTCGTTTGGGGTAGAACCTGACTTGATTTTTTCTGTCGATCCTCAGGCTCTGAACAGCCAATATTTGGAAGATTATTCTGGGGATGCCATTTTGGTATTTGACCCGACCTCTACCTACTTAAGCCTACGATTGGATAAAGGACCAAACAAAGGTTTTGTGACCTCTTCTCCATTTCCCTTGATTCGTTTATTAGAAAGAACAGGTACATCGGAGATTGGTTCTGTTCCTTTTGGTGGTTCTGTTTCTACCAATGCGGCAAGCCTTGCCACTCTAATGGGTGCAAAATTTGTATTTTTAGTGGGGCAGGATTTGAGTTTTACCAAGGGACTTGCTCATTCCAAAGGGGCAGTGCTTGAAGAACGATTGAACTATCTAGAATCTAGAAAGTTTCGCAGGGAAAAACACAACTACAAACAATTATTTGCATTACCACAAAAGAAAGTCACAGGAAATCAGGAAGAAATCTACATCACCAATGAGAAGATGTTGATCTTTAAAAAATGGTTCGAAGACCATGCGAAGGAAAATCCTTGGACCAACTTAACAAAGTTTGGTGCCAGACTGGAAGGAATTCCTCATTCAGAGTTTGAAAAAGAATTTCCCAGTGGGAATTCTGCAGAGAAAAACAATCAAATCAAACTTGTAGAGTCAGTTCGAAACCAAATCCGTTCCCAACTCACAAAAGAAGTTTCGTTTTTTGATACAAGCCAATTGGTTTCAGAAATCCAATCCACTACAGAATCTTTGTCTGAATTTGTAATCACTGTAAAACGTGGCCTTGCCGTATCGGAAAGAATTTATAACCAAATCAAACGCAACCAAATCAATCCCAAAACATTTTCGGAAGATATCAAACAAATGGACGCAATAGATGAACAGGTATCTGGGAAAAAGGGTTTGAATGAAATTTTGAGTTTAGGAATCCAACGAATTATTTTAACCATCACCGAAGGTTATGATGACAACTTAAGTGTAGAAGAAAAAGAAAACACCCAACTGGGTGTAGCAAAGAAATCTTTACTTTTATATGAAGGTCTTTACGAATCCGTTCGGACTACCAAACGGATGCTCACTAAATCTCTATACAGATTACAATAATCTATTCTGTTACTGATAAAACAGTAAAATCAACACGTCTATTTTTGATCCGCCCTGCTTCTGTTGAATTAGATTCAATTTCTGCAGTTTCACCAAACCCACGATAGTCGAGTTGGGATGCACTTACACCTTGTTTCAATAATTCATCATAGATAAACCTTGCACGTTCATCCGATAGAATTTTGTTTTCATCCATCTCACCAATAAAACATGTATGTCCCTTAACTCGAACACGAATCCCAGGATAAGACTTTAAAGCTTCTGCGAGAGTGACAATTTTATCCGCAGCAGTTTCTTCTGTCTGCATACTTTGTTTGATAAAACGAATTTGTAGATCGTTTACATATCGAATCGCTCGAGCTTGGGATTCAAATTTGTCAGAAGCTTTTCCTTCGGATAGAGTTACGCGTTCCAATGATCTTGTGCCTACATCCGATGTAGCATTTGCATTTGTGTTTTCAGAAACTTTCGAACTTCGATTACAACTACGAATTCCAAAAACAATTAATACAATAAAGAATATAAGAATCAGCGTAAGTAATATGATCCTTCCAATTCGGTTTTGTTTGGGAGTGATTTGAAATTTATTTAAAGCAACTAATTCATTGTATTCCGGAGTTGGTGCCACATCGTCTCGGGAACTATCATCACCGTCGTAGACTTCATAGTAAGGAGTAAAACCTTCCGTTGAAGATTTTGCCGATCGAGAAGAACTACGTTTTACAGTAGTATCTTTTTTAGAGGGTCCTTTGGTTGAGGCTTTTTTCTTTGCCGCAGGAACAGAAATTTTGGCTGCCCATTTACGAATCTCTGAACGAAGGTATTCGTCTGCTTCTGGGCTAAATTTGAAATTATCTCGAATGTATTTTACAGTGCGTTTTTCAACATCTGTATAGTCCCCACCATCTTTAATGGCATCAAAAAGGGTCTTTGCAATATTTTTACCAATAGGAGCTTTGCTACGTTTGGTGGCTTTCTCAGCGATTTCTAACAATTCATTATCATATTGTTTACCACTTATGGTACGGTAATAACTATCTGCCACGTGAGAGCTCCTTTGTAATCATATCGACAGATCATGCCAATCTATCCATTCTTTTCTTGGACTTAAGTGTTGAATCCGTCCAGAAATTGGTTATTTTTGATCTTATACTGCAAAGAACCACGGCTAATTCCAAGAAGTTTGGCGGCTTCTTCCTGTGTGGATACTCGTTGGAAGGCTTCTTTGATCCAGATTGCCTCCAACCTTTCGATTGCAAGATTCAGGGATAAATTTTCCGAAGGAGAAAGGATCTCCGTCCCCACAGTAAAACTTTGGACTTTTGAGGAAGATTCGGTTTCTCGTTTTCCATCTTGTAAAAAGGAATGGGGTTCGAGAACTGTTTCCGGTGGAACAAGAACCGCATACTGAATCACACTTTGTAATTGTCTAACATTTCCACTCCAAGGCATCCCAGTCAGTGCCTTCAGAGCATCTGTTGAAAACGTTTTGTTCCTTCCGTATTGTTTGTTGTATTGGTATAAAAAATGATGAGCTAAAAGTGGAACATCCCCTCTTCGTTCGCGTAAAGGCGGCATACGGAGCGGAACTTCCGCTAGGCGGTAATACAAATCCATAGAAAATGTTTCTTTTTGAATATCTTCTAATAAATCTCTTTTACTTCCTGTAAAAATGCGAATGTTAAGAACTTCATCCTTTTTTTTCAAAGTGGGATTTGGCATTGTTTTATCGCGTAAGGTTTGAAAAAGTCTTGTTTGTAAATTTGTTGGCAAATCTCCAATGGATTCAATGTATAAGGATCCAGCATTAGCTTGTTCTAGTTTTCCTGGATTGAATATTTTTCCACTTTGGGCACCGAATAGTTCTGCTTCTAAAAGTTCATAACTAAGACCGGAACAATCGACTGTAAGAAATGGACCATTTTTTCTTTGGGATATATAATGTAATGCCTTGGCGATTAGTTTTTTTCCAGAACCTTCTTCGCCTATGATCATCACCGATGTATCGGAAGGTCCCACTTGCCTAATCCTATGTTTTAAAAATAAAATACTAGGATCATAACCTAATATTTCTTCTACAGGATCTTCTTCTCTTTTGGATTTTTCAAATGCCTCTTTGGCTATACGTTCTTCTAAAATAACAATTGTTAATTGAGAAGCAAACAGTGTGGCTTGGTTGATAATATCGGGAGAGAAAAAATTTACCTTATCTGACTCTAGGTTAAGTACACCAATGGTTGAATCTCTGGTGACTAATGGAATCGCAAGTTCTGAACGAACTGTTTCAATTAGCTTTACATAATCTTTGTCTAAAGTAACATCGGGAACATAGATTATTTCTCTAGTGGAGGCAGCCCGGCCCGTAACCCCTAAGTTAAAAGGAAGTTTGGCGGCAATTTTTTTTTCCCAATCCATCCCTTTGGCAGCAACTATGGTGAGGACTTTTTCTTCCTGGTCCATAATGGATATACTACCGGTAGAGGCTCCAAACAAAGTTAGAGTCATGTCCAAAATGAAATTTAAACGATCCGTAATATTCGGAAGTTGTTGAATTTCTTTTTGGATTTTCCTTAAAGTTCCGGAAATATCCTGTTTTACAGACATTTGTTTATACTTTCGCGTTTGCCTTTTGGTTTGTCAGGTATTTTAAGTAGGCGATTATAAAATCTTCCAGGTCTCCATCCATCACAGCATGTACGTTTCCAGTTTCAAAATCGGTTCTGTGGTCTTTTACCAAATTGTAAGGATGAAACACATAACTTCGAATCTGTGAACCCCAAGAGATATCCCGTTTTTCGCCAGCTTTTTTTGCGTTCTCTTCTTCTGCTTTTTGTTTTTCCATTTCATACAAACGAGCACGAAGCATTTTCATTGCCGTGTCACGGTTTTTGATTTGAGATCTTTCCATTTGGCAGGAAACTACAACTCCTGTAGGAATGTGAGTGATACGCACTGCAGAATCTGTAGTGTTAACGTGTTGTCCCCCTGCCCCAGAAGAGCGGTAAACATCCACACGAAGGTCTTTTTCTTCGATATTCACTTGGATATCATCATCAACTTCTGGCGTTACATACACAGAAGCAAAGGAAGTATGCCTACGTTTGTTAGAATCAAAAGGCGAAATACGTACAAGTCTATGCACCCCAGATTCACATTTTAAATATCCGAAAGGATGGTCACCTTGAATGTATAAGGTGGCGTTTTTAATTCCGGCAGTTTCCCCTGGTTGGTAGTCTACAAGTTCCGCACGATACCCTTTTTGTTCACAAAATCTTGTGTACATTCGCAGTAACATATCAGCCCAGTCTTGCGATTCTGTTCCGCCAGCTCCAGGATGGATATTGATAAATGCGGCCTTTCCATCATCTTTACCAGCAAGGGCATCTAACATTTGCAAGTTTTCGAATGCTTCAAACATACGGTCAAAATCATCGTTTAATGATTTTAAGCCTGCCTCTCCCATTTCTTCGGATGTGAGTTCAATCAAATCAGGAAAATCGAATAGTTCCTTCTTTAATTCCAACCAAGGATCTAATTTTAATTGTAACTCGTTTCGTTTTTGTGTTACCGTTTTTGCTTGGTCAGGTGAGTCCCATAATTTTGGATCGTTTGCTTTTTCAATGAGTGAAGATAACCTGTCATAGTCTTCTTGGAAATTTTGAGCCGTCCAATAGGATTGAAATGATTCAATCATTTCTGATGTTTGTTTTTTTAAGTCTTTTAGTGATCTATCCATAATGCGTAAAACCGAAACGGAAGTTTAAAATAGAGAATCTTTACGAAGTCTTTCCACTTCCCATTGGAATGTAGTTTCTCTCAGTTGCGGAGTATTTCCTTCCACAGTCCCCACTAGAGAATAACTCGATTCTTTTCCATAAGTATCAGGCAAACGTTTGAGTATAAATTTTCCTGATTTAATGAGTTCAATGACATGCAAAAGAAAAGGATCTTTTTCTTTGCGACTCATCTCTTCCATAGAATAATAAAAAGTAGAAAGGCCTTTATAAAACCAATCGATACATTCATTTTTACCACGAGGCCAAATCTGTTCCAAACGAATTTCCGATTCTTGGACCAGTGACTTTCCAAGGAAGGGTTTTTGTAATACACGGCATTGGGAGTAGATTTCAAAATTTAAATCTCTATCCCCACCTTTTTCAAAATCCACGCCGATCCAACGAATCCATGATTTTTTTTCCTTAATAGAGAGAGAAGGGATGAGTGCAAACAAATACCCCTGGTCTTTAAAGATTCTTTCATGAGCTAAGTGTTCTAAGATCTCCATCGGAATCATGTAATGTCCCTTAGTCCATTCTACAACATAAGGAATGGACTCTAATAAAAGATATTCCGGTGGAGTTTCCGAACGTATGATATCTCCAAATTGAGTGAGAATAAATATAAAGGATAATAGTTCCTGACGACTGAGTCCAGATAGAACACTGACAGAACCACTTAAATTCTGAAGTGCCCTACGAATCATTAGATGTTGTTGGAGTTGGGTTTGGTTTTCAGACAAAATAATCCCTAGATGTTTTTCAAAATTGCGAAGGCTTGTGCGTTCACAATTTTTAAAATTTCCAGAGATACTAAACGGCACTAGAGGGCTCTCCTACCTATGTCTTTTCTATAAAATGTATCTGGTGCTTTGATTTTAGTAAGAAAAGCATAACAATCATTGATTGCATCTTTCAAAGAAACACCAAAAGAAGTGATTCCAAGAATCCTTCCGCCATTTGCCAAAATTTGATTCTCCTGACGTTTGGTTCCTGCATGGTATACCACCACATTCCCTTCGTTAGATGGAATTTCCAAAGGCATTCCTTTTTCAGGAGAATCAGGGTAACCTTTTGCCGCAAGTACTACGACAGCAGAAGATCCTTCCTTTAACTTTAAGTTTCGCATTGGAAGATTTCCGATTGCAGAGGTATAAAAAATAGGCAAAATATCTTCATCTAACAGGCGAAGAACACATTGTGTTTCTGGATCCCCAAAACGACAATTGAATTCCACTACACTAGGAACTCCTTCTTTAGTAATCATAAGCCCAACATAAAGAAGTCCTTTGTAAGGATGACCCGATGTTCTAAAATCAGCTAACATTGGTTCAATAACTAGTTCTTTTACTTTAGAAAGCACTGCATCTGTAACAATTGGTGCTGGGGCATAAGCTCCCATTCCGCCTGTGTTCGGGCCAATGTCTCCATCATAAGCACGTTTGTGGTCTTGGGCTGCCGGAAGGCACATATACCTTTCCCCATCGGTGATCACAAAAAGGGATGCTTCTTCGCCTTCTAAAAAAGATTCTAAAACTACTTTGTTACCACTTTCGCCAAACTTTGATTCTAAAAATATCTCATCTAATGCCCGTTTGACTTCCTTGATATCAAAAGCAACTGTGACCCCTTTTCCCGCAGCAAGGCCATCTGCTTTTACCACCAAAGGTAATATTTCTTTTTGAGCGTAACTCCATGCAGATTCATGGTCAGTAAAAACTGCAAAAGAAGCTGTGGGAACTTTGGCCCTCTTCATCATCTCTTTGGCAAAATGTTTACTTCCCTCGACTTGCGCACAATAGGCGGAAGGCCCAAAACAAGGGATATTCATTTCCGCACACCAGTCAGAAAGACCGTTTACAAGTGGGTCTTCTGGTCCAACAATCACGAGATTTGTTCCCGATGATTTTATATAATCAAAAAATTTTGATTTATCAGTAATAGAAATCTCTGAAGAACTTACGATTACTTCTTTCGAAAATCCACCGTTCCCCGGAAATACTTTGAGTGATTCCAAAGAATTTGATTTTGAGATAGCATCCGCTAACGCGTGTTCTCTTCCACCACTTCCAATGAGTAAAACTTTAAATTTATGTTCCAATTTTTTCTAAAGCCCTAACCGTACTATCTAGTTTCTCTTTCCATGTGTAGTACTTTTCTCTTTCTTTTTCTACAACATCTGGTTTTGCTTTTTCTAAGAAGGCTGGTTTGTTGATTTTATTTTCCAACTTTTCCATTTCCAATTGGATTTGTTTTTTCTCTTTTTCCAATCGTTGTTTTTCTTTTTCAAAATCAAAAATACCTTCTAATGGAAGGAAAATCTCTCCTATTGAAAAAGCACCGACAGAATCTGTATTTTTAGCTTCATAAGAATCGATAAATTCCAAACTCTCTGCTTTAGAAAGTTGGAGGATGGATTTGATTTCTCTTTCCATCATCTCTTTTAATTCTTTATGATTACATTTTAAGATAACCTTACATTTTTTCTCAGGTTTAACTCCAAGTTCTGCACGCATATTGCGAATCTTGGTAATGATTTCACGAACCAGTTCCATTCGAACCACTGCAGGTGAAGAATCAGAAACCCCATACGGTTTTGGAAATTCAGTTTTTGCAAGTTCAGTTGAATCAAGTAATGAATGAATTTCTTCCGTAATAAAAGGCATAAACGGATGAAGAAGTCCCAGCGATTTTTTTAACACGCTGATAAGGACGAGTCTTGCTTTTTCTTGTGATTCAGGGGTTACATTCCCATACACGCGAGCTTTGGTTAATTCCAAATACCAATCGCAAAAAGATCCCCAGACAAAATCATAAATGGAATTTGCCATTTCAAAAAAATGATAATCGGAATATGCTTTTTCATAACGTAAAAGCATTTGATCAAATTCATTCAAAATCCAAAGGTCAGTGTCTTCCAAAGTTTTGATTTCAGGTTCTTTGGCAGTGAATTCTTCCGGAAGGTTCATGAAAATAAACCGACTCGAATTCCAAATTTTATTACAGAAGGATCTATAACCATCTAACCTGGATTCGTCGAAAAGAATGTCCTTTCCTTCTGGTAATACGGCTGCGAGGAAAAAACGAAACGAATCGGTTCCGTATTTACTCATCATGTCTAATGGATCGACTACGTTGCCTAGTGACTTACTGAACTTCTTTCCATCTTTATCACGAACAAGTCCATGGATGAGAACTTTCTGAAACGGAACATCACCCATAAATTTCAGACCGTTCATAATCATCCGTGCTACCCAGAAAAAGATAATATCAAACCCGGTGACTAAAACTGATGTAGGATAATATTTTTTGAGTTCTTCGGAATTTTCAGGCCAACCAAAAACAGTAAATGGCCAAAGTCCGGAAGAAAACCAAGTATCAAGAACGTCTTCATCTTGTTTGATGGTATCTTTTGTAACAGAAATTCCTTTTTTGGAAAATAGCGTTACTGCTTCCTCAATGGATTCTGCAACCACCATATCTCCGTTTGGTGCATAATAAGCAGGGATTCGATGTCCCCACCAAAGTTGGCGAGAGATACACCAATCACGGATATTTTCCATCCATTCAAAGTATGTTTTTTCCCACATCTTGGGTTGGAACTGAACCTTCCCAGTTTTTACTACTTCAATGGCGGGTTTTGCTAGGGATTCAATTTTCACAAACCACTGAGTCGATAACAACGGTTCAATGACCGCTCCCCCTCTTTGGTTGTGGCCGACACTATGGATGTGGGTTTCTATTTTTTCAATATAACCACCGGACTCGAGTTCTTCTACAACTCGTTTACGGGCTTCAAACCGATCGAGACCATTGTATTTTCCTGTTTGTTCATTCAATGTCCCATCCAAATTCATAATATTGATAGGAGTTAAATGCAAACGAAGCCCAGCTTCATAGTCATTGATATCATGAGCTGGAGTGATTTTCACAAGTCCTGAACCAAATTCTTTATCCACAAAAGAATCGAATAAAACAGGAATTTCCTTTCCAGCAATTGGCAAATACACAAATTTATCTTTTAGTTCCGCATAACGGACATCATCTGGATGTGCGCAGACGGCAACGTCACCAAACATTGTTTCTGGTCTTGTGGTTGCTACGACGATGTATTCGCCTTTGGAAAGTGTTTTCGGATCTTTTGATTTAAATTCTGCTTTAGGATATTTAACATGATAGAGTTTGCCTTGTTTTTCTTTATACTCTACTTCGATATCGGAAATGGCAGTTTTAGTCACAGGGCACCAGTTGATAATCCGTTCACCACGATAAATCAAACCTTCATCATACAAACTGCGAAACACTTTGATGACTGCTTTGGATAGACCTTCATCAAACGTAAATCTTTCACGAGACCAATCTACCGATTCACCGAGTAACCGTTGTTGTTTGGCAATCATTCCACCGGAATGAGCTTTCCACTCCCAAACTTTTTCAATAAAACCTTCGCGTGTAAAATCGGTTCTAGACTTTCCTTCTTTCGCTAGCTCCCTTTCTACAACCACTTGTGTTGCAATTCCCGCATGGTCCATTCCAGGAACCCAAACTACATTTTTCCCTTTTTTACGTTCAATACGAATGATGATGTCTTGGATGGTATGATTGAGTGCATGCCCAATATGTAAGTTTCCTGTAACGTTGGGAGGAGGAATGACGATCGAAAATGTTTCTTTGCGAGTTGAGTCAGGGACAAAGGTTTTTTTTTCTTCCCAGGTTTGTATCCATTTGGGCTCTACGGATTCGGGATCATAACGGTCAGGTAGCTGTGATTTCATAGGGTCTTTGGATTTCTTGCACTTTACTATGTTTCGTAAAGAGTTTAGGGGTCAAGGATGAAACAGCTACCATCAGGTTCGCATTGACAGAAAGGGGAGGCAAAAGAATCTGGTTGGCATGAACGCAAAAACAGCAAAAATCCTCGGCAAATATGCAACCTTCAAAGGTGTTTCAGAAAAACAATTGAAACGCGATTGGTTGTCTCTTTCCCATATCGATAAAGATAAAAAAAGACAAGAAATTCTCAAAGAAATCGCTAAGAAATAAAACATGCGGAAGTTTCCTTCCGCTCTTTTTATGGAACGAAAGTTTCGAATTCTAATCATTTTCTTTTTTCTTGGATTCTCCTTCACTACCCTCTCTCATTGCTCTAAACAAAGTGACATAATACTTTCCCAATACCAAGAGAGTTTGGCTTTGGCAAAAGACTCAAACCGCAAACTCATTATAGTTTTTGGTGCCGATTGGTGTCCTGACTGCAATGCATTAGATGGGATCTTCAAAGAACCAGAACCAAAAGCCCTACTCTCTCAAAATTTCCTCGTCTTTAAAGTAGATGTTGGTCGCTTCGATAAAAACTTAAGTCTAAACGATACACTTGGCAATCCCATCCAAAATGGAATTCCTGCTTTGGTTGTCATCGACCCTTCGGGAAAAATTCTTACCTCCACCAAGGGAGGAGAATTCTCTAACGCAAGTAAGATGACAAAAGAACAAGTGTTAGAATATTTACACCATCTTTAGGAGAAGGTTTGTTTTAAACAATCCACCAGCAATTATGCAACCATCAGATTCCCAACTAACAAAGTTTTTATTCACAAAAAAAATAAAAACTATGATCCAATACTCGCTCTACTTATTTACTTTTCTTTTAACAATTTCTCTTTCTGCGGAAGAAATCACAACTCCTACTTTAGTTGTTGGGAGTCCACTACCCGAAATCAATTATACAAACCAATGGGAAGAACCAAGTCCCATTCCAAAAGAAACCACAAAGGTATTATTCATTTCAGATATGGATGCAAGTAAAATCATCCACCCTATCTTAGAAAAAGAAGGAAAAGGATATTTGGAATCCAAACAAGCCGTGCTTATTTCTGATATCCATAGAATGCCATCCCTTATTACAAAATTTGTGGCATTACCCAAAATGAAATCCTATCCGTACACTCTACGTTTGGTGAGAGAAGAAACAGTAGCCGATCCAATTCCTAGAACCAAAGGATCTATTACCCTCATCAACTTAAAAGAAGGAAAGATTATTAAGATCCAAATCACAAACTTGGAATCAGAAATCCGTGCCTTTTTAGAAGTACAAGAGAAACCTAGTAAATCCGGTCGTTAAACACTGAATATGTGTCAAATGATCGTTTTTTTTCCTTAGAAATGTAAAATCTTCTTGATAACGACGTTCTCTATTCACAAAATCTCTCCCTGAACCTATCTTAAGTAGCGAGAGAAATACTATGGCACTTCCTAAAGTTTGTGTAATTGGCGCAGGATCCTCCGGAATCACAGTCATTAAATCTTTGAAGGAACACGGAATTCCTTTTGATTGTTATGAAAAAGGAAGTGATGTAGGAGGTAACTGGCGTTACAAAAACGACAATGGACTCAGTAATATTTACAAGTCGCTTCATATTAATACCCATAGAGATCGGATGGAATACCGCGACTATCCGATGCCAACCAACTATCCCGATTATCCAAACCACGATCCCATCCAAAAATACTTTTTATCTTACGTAGACCACTATGGTCTACGCAAACACATCCAATTCAAAAATGGAGTGAAAAAAGCAGAACGAACAGAAGAGGGAATTTGGAAAATCACTCCCGAAAAAGGACCTACCAAATACTATGATGTGTTAGTTGTCGCCAATGGGCACCATTGGAGTGAACGTTGGCCGGACCCCGCCTTTCCTGGTAAATTTTCTGGTCAAATTATGCACTCTCACTCCTATGTTGACCCAAAAACGCCCGTTAATTGCGAAGGTAAAAATGTCGTAGTTCTTGGAATGGGAAATAGTGCGATGGATATCTCAGTTGAGTTATCTAGACCCGGTGTTGCGAAAAAAGTTTTTTTGTCTGCAAGACGCGGTGCTTATGTCATTCCTAACTATCTATTTGGAAAACCTTTAGATAAACTAACAGAATATACACCACATTGGGTTCCGTTTTTTATCCAACAAACACTGGCTCACCTTCTCATCCGGTTCGGTGTCGGAAAAATGGAAGACTTTGGATTACCAAAACCAGATCATAAGTTTGGATCCGCTCACCCAACCATCTCTCAAGATTTACTCGTAAGACTTGGTAGAGGAGATATCAAACCAAAACCAGTGATTACTGAACTCAAAGGTAAAAAAATAGCTTTTGCTGATGGAACAGAAGAGGATG
This sequence comes from Leptospira terpstrae serovar Hualin str. LT 11-33 = ATCC 700639, assembly GCF_000332495.1. Taxonomy (NCBI): domain Bacteria; kingdom Pseudomonadati; phylum Spirochaetota; class Leptospiria; order Leptospirales; family Leptospiraceae; genus Leptospira; species Leptospira terpstrae. The sequence goes on from NZ_AOGW02000006.1 coordinate 203,024, forward strand.
CGGATGTTCTCATTTATTGCACTGGATACAATATCAAGTTTCCATTCTTTGATGAGAATTTTTTATCTGCTCCCAATAACTACATTCCTCTTTTCTATAAAATGATGAAACCGGGAATCAATGATTTATTTTTTGTAGGCCTTATGCAACCGTTAGGTGCCATTATGCCACTTGCTGAATGCCAAGGTAAGTGGATTGCCCAATATCTCACGGGAAACTATCAAATGCCTTCTAAGGAAGAAATGGAAAAGGCAATTGAAAAGGATCAAAAAGATATGAAAAAAAGGTATGTGAGTAGCACTCGCCATACCATCCAAGTGGATTACGATACCTTCATCTACAATATGAAAGAGGAAATGGCTGCGGGTAAAAAAAGAGCGGCTAAACTCGGAAACCATTTGCCAATCGAAGCACGAGCAGGATTGTTTTCGGAAGGCCGAAATGAAACTGCAAAATTCTCAAAAAAGAAATTGGTTCGCAAGTAAAAAGACTCTAAGTTTATTCCTCACAACCTGTCTTTCTATCTGCGGGACAGGTTGTGTTTCCAAAGGTTACTCCTACCAAGGAAACCCACTCTTCGGATGGATGGAATCCTCTGGTGAAATTCGTGCGACAGATCCTTATCCTATTTTAAAAAGATATCCCTCCTTCCAAGCCACAGATTTCGAATTTCCAGTCGGTGGAAAGTATGCCGAAGGATATTATTTAGCTCAAAAATTTGGTGCCGAGAATGGAAAGTTCGGTGGCCGAAAACATCTTGGGGAAGATTGGAATTCCATTACTGGTGGAGATACCGATTATGCGGCCCCTGTTTATGCGTTTGGGAATGGGGTTGTTTCGGAAATCGCTGACTACGGTGGTGGTTGGGGGAAAGTTGTTCGCATCGTACACCACCACAATGTAGGCAATGGGGATTTTTGGTTTTTAGAAACAGTCTATGCCCACCTCCATACAATCGACGTAGAACCGGGACAATTGGTAAAAAAAACAGAATGGATTGGAACGATTGGTGATGCGGGAGGAAATTATCCTGCCCATTTACATTTCGAACTTCGTTCGGTCATCGGTGCTTCGTTAGGTGGAGGTTATGGATTAAAAACAGAAGGGTTTTTGCCACCCACTCGGTGGCTGATGCAGTATGGGCCAAAAGAAAAATCCTTTTCTGAGGATAGTTTTCATTATCTAATCGAAAAAGGGGGAACTCTCTAATCGGTTATTTTTAATATACGAATTTAATAACTGCTGATAAAACCCAACACTTCGTCTTCTTTCTCAGCATTTGTGTCATAAAAATTACAATGGATCTCATACAGAGGTTCGTTCCCGACCTTTTCACATTTCAAAGTTTTCACAAGAAAGTCGACAGAACCTGTCATTGAAATCATTTTTAAGGAAACTTTTAATATAGAAGGCACTTCTATGTCATAAGGGTGGAAAAACATAATCCCCCGAGCACTGATATGTTTTTTAGAATCATAATCCTTGAGATGTTCCAATTGAACTTCAAATGTGGATGGAATTTCTGTATAATGATTTGGTTTCATAGTCTTAGTGTATACTGCAACAAACATAGTATCATTGAACTCTCATTCAATTACTATTTTATTACGTTCCTATAAATCTTTATGCAAAAATGATATTAAACCCTGCAAGAAGCACAATAAGTCCAACACCCCATGCTAAAATCCGTGGATCCCAAAATGGATTTGTTTTATCCCGATCTGAATAGATCAAACCATGAAGATCCTTAGTTGTATCCTCTTTTTCTATATAACTCACAATGACCATGGTTAGAAAACAGACCAAACCAGAGTAAATGGCACCGTAAAAATTAGAGACCATATCCGATTTATAATGTAAAATCTCTAATGAGTAAAGGATAAAGTGAACTAATCCACTTCCTGTTCCGAGTAACATACCGTAAAAAGCACTCCAACCGGATGCACGTTTCCAAAACATCCCTAACAAAAATATCGAAATAAGAGGTGCATTAAAAAAAGAAAAGAGGAGTTGGATGTAGTTCATTATATTCTCAAACTGCATAGCTATGTAAGATGCAAAAATGGCAAATATGATAGCAAACATTGTAGAACGTTTTCCGATCTTTAAATAATCTTTATCCTCTTTATTTTTGCTTATGTATGTTTGATAGATATCATAAGTAAAAATAGTATTCATCGCGGTGATGGAACTGGACATGCCCGCCATAAATGCAGCAAGGAGTGCTGTAGTTCCAAGACCTAACATTCCGGAAGGATAAAAATTCTTAAGTAATATTAAAAAACTTTTATTGTATTCTCCATTCATCTCCTTTGAAAATTCCGTTAAAGCAATTAAACCGGGGATCACAGTTAAAAATGGTAAAAACAATTTGAACATAGCTCCGATGAGAGGAGTTCTTCTTGCAGCACGGTAATCTTTAGCCGCCATGGCTCTTTGCACTTCAGTAAATCCACAAGTCCAATAAGAAAAAGATAATACAAAACCAAGTCCCACAGTGACACTTAACAAATCCCATCCAAGTTCATTTTGTCCACTCACAAGTCCTTGCCACATATGTTTGTGCGAATTAGGAACTTTTTGCAAAAGTCCATCCCAGCCACCTAACCTTGTCAATCCGATGATTACTAGTGGGAACAAACCTAGAACTGTTAAAAAAAATTGCATTACTTCCGTATAAATGGAAGAACTGAGTCCCCCAAAATAAGTATAAACCAAAACAATCCCTGCACTAAATAAAATGGAAAGGTGAGGATTCCAACCAAACATCGTTTCAAATACCAAAGACAAAGAATAAAGATAAATTCCTGAGCCAAGCGCAAGGGATAATAAAGTAATCAGTGAATTAACTAAATGGGCAGGCCTGTTAAAACGATAACGTAAGTATTCAGGAACACTTCTAATCTTTGAGGAGTAATAAAATGGCATCATAAAGATCCCAAGAAAGATCATTCCGGGAATGGCACCTAAATAGTAAAAATGAAAGGTTAAAAATCCATATTCTGCCCCACTGGCACTCATCCCTAACAATTCTAAGGCGGAAATATTGGCAGAGATAAAGGCAATTCCCGTAATCCAGCTAGGGATCTTACGACCTGCAAGAAGGAAATCACTCGATTGGTTCATGGATTTTTTGAGTAAAACTCCAATCACAACCATAAACCCAACAAAGACCAAAAGGATGAGATAATCGATGGGGGAAAGGGTTACGAACATAGGCTCGTAAGAAACTGGAAAACCATGCTTTGTAAAGAGGAAATCCCGAATCTCGCCTATCGGCGATTATTTTCCTTCAAAAATTTCGAAACTTACCGACACTCATGGTAACTCTTTTCCCGAAAAAGACTTTTCGAATTATGTCACATTGATAGATTCGGAACCACCAGGAGGACCTATGTTCTATCTTCTTTTAGCCCTTCTCCACGAAGACTATTCTTCCGGAAGAATCGATTTTTCTACGTATTTTGAAAATACTGTCCTTCTCGCCCTAGACCACGAACGAATTAAATCCAATCTTGAACAAAGTAAAGCTGCTTAAATAGGAACCTGGCGCGATTTCGAAAGTCGTTATCTATGGTAAGTGGCTTTCTTTGGTTGGTAACTTCCCTTTTAAAGTCGATATAAAAGGTAACTGACTTACTTTTTCCAGCGAGTTACTAATTTTAACAAGTTTCCTTAGGTAGCAAAACCCGGCATCACGCTCTTTCCCAAGCGGTCCTTTTCCTAGTATACTTCTCACTATCGCTTTCATTTAATCAGTGGCTCACCAAATCCACCGACTTTCCTTCGAAATCCATTCACTAAAGTAACCCACTGTAAAAACCAAGCCAGTTTTCCAGGTTCCTTATGTGAATTTTCTCCTTGTTCTAGGAAGTCCTCTCTGTACGGTAACAGAAAAATCACATCTCAGGAAGATTAAATGACATCGGCCAAACTCCTTACTGCTACCCTCCAAAATTCTCAAAAATTTTTCCTTCAATTTGGGGGACAGGGTTCACCTTACCTAAAAGAACTCGTAAAATTGTATGCAGAACCAGAACTCAAAGAATTTTTCGAAACTAGTTTCAAAACCATTGCTGAAATTTCGGCACGGGATGGAAAAAGCCCACTTCTTAACGAAGGATTCGATTTTAAATCTTGGATCGAAAATCCAGATGGCGCTCCATCCGAAGATTATTTAGCTCGCGCACCAATTTCTGTGCCGGGAATTTTTATGACTCAAATTGCAAACTATGTTTTGGTTTCTAAACGTGGTTACCCAACCGCTGAACTTATCAAAGCAACGGGAGCACTCAGTGGTCATAGCCAAGGAGTCATCGCATCTGCTCTTGTTGGTCTTGGAAAAGACGGAGCTGATTTTTTAAACGCATACTCCGACTTCTTAAAATTTGTTTTCTATCTTGGATTTAACGGTCAAAAAGTTTATCCTAACTTTGTTGTTTCGGAAGAAGTAGTCAAAGAAAACGAAGCAAACGGTGATAAAAATCCAGCACCTATGGTTGCAGTGATTGGTTATACAAAAGATGAATTAGAAGAAAGAGTGAAAAAAACAAATGACTCGCTCGGACTCAAAGGTCAAGATACGGTCTTTATTTCTCTCTATAACACTCCTGATTCTATGATTCTATCCGCTCTTCCTTCTTCTCTTCTTGCATTCCGTAAACAATGGAAAGCTGAGATGGATGAGAAAAAATTCAAATTTGTTTATTTAAAAACAACAGCACCTTTTCACTGCCCTTTTATGGAAACTTCTCTCGACAAATTCAATACAGAAGATGCCGCTGTAGTTCCATTTCCTTATACTGGTGCTGATTTAAAAGTTCCGGTCTACAGTATCTTTGATGGTCATAACCTTCAAAAAGATGGAAACCTTCGCGACATTCTCTTTAAGATGGTTTTGATTGAGCCACTTTACTGGGATTTGGCGATTGCACCGATTTTTAATGACAGTGCGATTAACACTATCATTGACTTTGGACCAAGTGTTGTGAGCCAAAGATTAACAGGTGGACACTTAAAGGCAAAAAACATCGAAAAACAATCTTTATGTGCTTCAAATGCTAAGGAATTAAAAGTAATTCTAGAAGCATAATGAATCCATCTACCGCTCGGGCTGCTTCCAAACTAAATTTAATCCGCCTTTTGGATTCACATCCAGAAGGTCTTGGTTTAGAAGAAATTCAAAGCGTTACGGGACACAAATCCATAACAGCACTCAAAAAAGATTTGGGTGAATTGTATATGATTGAGATGTATCCTTATTCACCTACCGATGCAGTGGATTTAGATTTTGATGGGGAGAAGGTAAAAATCCGACTCCCTATTGCAGTCGATTCCGCTCTCCCCCTTTCCCCAAAAGAATGGTCCCTCCTTAGATCACTTTTACTAACAGAAAAAACAAAAGAAGATTCTAAACTAAACCATTCTATTTTAACAAAAATTGATTCAGTGATTCCTTCGGGTGATTGGTCTCCCTATCAAAAATCCAAAGAGATAATAGTAACAGCTATCAACGAAAAAAAAATTCTAACGATTGTTTATTGGAAAAGAGATACACAAGAAAAAGAAACTAGAACTTTAGCTCCTTGGATTCTCTGGGAAGAAAACGATTCTTATCTTTTAGCTTATGATCTTACCAAAGAGGGGTTTCGGTCTTTTCGATTGGATTACATTTTAGACATTATCACTACTGATATAAAATACCCGAATTTACCTGATACGGCAGGCGAATTTTTGGAAGGTTTTAAACAATTGTTTGGTGCCGATATAGAAAATACAAACTTTGCCAAACTTTGGATTACTGATTCTGCCTCTTATCATTTGGGAATGAAACTAAAACTAGAATCTACTGGAGTCCAAAAACAAATCGGAGATACACAATACCGAGAATTTCGAACATCGATTCGAGACCAAAACTGGTTTGTTCAAACCATCTTAGGTTATGGAACCTCGGTTCTTGTTTCCGAACCAAAAGAATTAAAAGACTCAATTCAATTCCATTTACAATCCATAGCTCCTTCGAAACCTAATCTTCATACTCAATCGTAGGAATGATTTCCTTGAAATCGATTGCCCAAGGAAAGATTAACATTGGTTTACTGATTCCTTACAAAAGGGAAGACGGTTTACACGAAATCCGCAGTGTTTTTGTGCCCATAAGTTTTGGAGATCCTATGGAAATCCAAATCATGCCCCTATCTCCGGGCCAAAAACCTAGTTTCCAGCTAGTGTCAGAAAACTATCTCCATGGTTACCGTTACGAAAAATTCGAAGAAGTTTCAGAAAGGGGAGAACTCTCACGAAACATTCTCCACAAAGCCTTTCAAAAGTTAGCCACTTACCTTCGTGAGCCAATTGCAATCTCCATCCACTTACAAAAGTACCTTCCACCCGAAGGAGGAATTGGTGGCGGAAGTAGCAATGCTGGTTTTTTTCTAAAAGAAATCTTTCCCTGGACCCATCTTTCCAAAGAAGAACAGATTCCGTTGGCAAAGTCAATTGGAGCTGATGTCCCCTTCTTTCTTCAGTCCTCCCCTTGTTACGTGACGGGGATCGGCGAAGTCCTAGAACCGATTTCTGTGGCACAAGGGTCGGGAATTTTGGCCATTCCACCCTTTGGACTTTCTACATCTGCTATGTACACAGGCCTTCAAAAAAGTTTACAAAAACCCTATGGTTCCGAAGTATGGAAATCTCTGGCAGAGGATTTAATTCGAAGTCTTCAGGTCGGGGATTGGGCATACCTGCAAAACAGGCTCGAGAACGAGTTTGAAAAAATCGCTTTTCAGACCCAACCCTTACTAAAGGAATTGAAATTAGGGTTCTATGAGTCGGGAGCAGTCTATGCTTCTTTATCGGGTTCGGGTTCTTGCTTTTATGGCATTTATCCTTCAGATAGAGAGAGAGATGAGGCCCTTCGCATTGTCTCCGATCGATTCCCCGATATGGAATTTCGAACGTTCTCTTTTTAGAAACTGGCCTGTAGCCAAGCGGTAAGGCAGCGGTTTTTGGTATCGCCATTCCCTAGGTTCGAATCCTAGCAGGCCAGCCAGTTTTAAAAGATCCGATAGAACGAACGATGAACCTACATAATACTGTAACTGCTGTTATTTTGGCGGCGGGGAAAGGAACTCGAATGAAGAGTGAGCTTCCCAAGGTTGCGGTTGTACTGAACGAATCTCCACTTTTACTTCACGTTCTTCGCAATATCGAATCTGCCGGCATAGAACGAAAAGTCGTCGTTGTCGGTTACCGCAAAGATGTCGTCACAGATATCGCAAAATCATTTTCCGGTGTAGAATTTGCCGAACAAACAGAACAATTGGGAACAGGACACGCTGTCCTTTCGGCAGAACCCAAACTCACACCTTATTCAGGTTACACGATCGTTGCCTGTGGTGATGCACCCCTGATCTCTGCAAAATCATTTTCCGAACTCATAGAACTTCATAAATCGAATGGATACTCAGCGACTGTTCTATCAGCCAAGATGGAAAACCCTACCGGTTATGGTCGTATCATTCGGTCGGCTGACGATGGCAGTCTTTTACGTATTGTAGAAGAAAAGGATGCAAGTCCTGAAGAGAAAGTTGTAAACGAAGTGAACACAGGAACCTATTGTTTCACAACGGAAGATCTTTTCGGTGCTTTAAAACAAATCGGTAATGACAATGCGCAAAAAGAATATTACCTCACAGATGTGATCAAAATTTTCAGATCTTTGGGGAAAAAAGTCGGGGCAAAAACTTTGGCAAATGCATTAGAAAGCCACGGTATCAATTCCCCTGACGATTTGGCTCTCGCAAAACAATATATAGATAAAGGGTTGGTTGGAGTATGAATCCCAGCGAAGTAGTTGTATTTTCTGGAAATGCAAACAGACCTCTTGCCGAGGAAATTTGTAAACACCTGGGCATTCCTAATGGCCAAATCTCTGTAAAGAGATTCTCCGACGGGGAAAGTTCTGTAAAAATCGAAGAAAACGTTCGTGGGCGGGATGTATTTGTAGTTCAGTCTATAAGTTACCCAGCAAACGACAGTTTGATGGAACTTCTACTGATCATTGATGCTGCAAGAAGAGCATCTGCGCGTCGCATTACTGCAGTTATTCCTTATTATGGTTATGGACGCCAAGACAGAAAGGTTGAACCAAGGGTTCCTATTTCTGCTCGTATGGTTGCCGATTTAATCGAAACTGTAGGTCCTGACCGAGTTCTCACTATGGATTTACATGCAGACCAAATCCAAGGATTCTTTCGTATTCCAGTAGACCATTTATACTTCTCACCTGTGCTTGCTGAATACATCAACTCACTGAATATGGAAGACTTAGTGATTGTTTCTCCTGATTCAGGTGGTGCCGAAAGAGCTCGTAACTTTGGTAAAAAAGTAAACGGATCTCTTGCCATCATCGACAAACGTAGACCAAAAGCTAACGAGTCTGTGGTGATGCATGTCATCGGTGAAATCAAAGACAAAAACTGCTTATTACTCGATGATATGATTGATACAGGTGGGACAATTGCAAAAGCAGCAACCGCACTGTACCAAAACGGAGCAAAATCTGTATTATGTTGTGCATCTCACGGAGTTCTTTCTGGTGAAGCACCTGCCAAATTGAATGAAGCTGACTTCAAACAAATTGTGCTCTCAAATTCTATCGCCATTCCGGAGACCAAAAAAATAAATCACTTGAAAACGCTCTCCATCGCCCCACTCTTTGCTAAAGCCATCGAGCGGATTCATAACGAAGAATCAATCTCTAGTCTGTTTTCATAACTTTAAGGAACATAATCATGGAAAAAATCAGTATCAAAGCACAAACAAGAACTTCTAAAGGAAAAGGTCCTGCAAGAAGAATGCGTGTGGAAGGTTTAGTACCGGCGAACATCATCGGAAGCGGTGAAGCAAAATCGGCAAGTGTTGTCGAAAAAGAAATCCAAAGACTCATCGACTCCGGAATCCGTAAGGCTACCCTAATTGACCTTGAACTTGATGGTAAAACAGAAAGAGTTTTCGTAAAAGAAATCCAAAGATTTCCACACACAGGTCAAATCCGTCACATCGACTTCTTTAAAGTAACTCCTGGTAAAAAGATCCTTACAACAGTAGCAATCAAAACTACTGGTGTAGCAAAAGGTTCCAAAGCTGGTGGACAATTCGAACACCTAGTTCACGAAATCAAAGTGAAGTCAACTCCTGAAGATTTAACTGACGTAATCACAATTGATGTGAGTGGTTTGGATATCGGAAACATGATTAAAGTTTCTGAACTTCCTCACCCAGCTTCTTGGGAAATCCTTGTGAATGGGGATCCGATAGTTGCTTCTTGTAGCAAAACAAAAGCAATCCTTGCTGCGGAACGTGCTGAAAAAGCAGAAGCCGACAGTAAAGGCAAACCAGCAGCTAAAAAAGCTGGAAAGAAATAAGATCTACTTTTAGGAACCAATGAAGTTAATTGTAGGGCTAGGAAATCCTGGCGATAAATATAATAACAATCGATCTAACATTGGTTTCAAGATTCTCGATGTCATTGCAAACAACATTGGCATCGAAATTAAAACAAAGAAAAAGAAATCTCTCATCGGTCGTGGTGACTTTGAAGGGGACGAAGTGGTTTTACTCAAACCACAGACCTTCAGTGACTTGTCTGGTGAGTCGGTTCTCTACATTGCCTCTTTTTTAAAAATCCAGGTAAAAGATATCGTTGTCATTCACGAGGACGTTGGGTTAGAACTCGGCCAAATTGTGGTCACCAAAGGTGGCGAAAACGATGTCAACCCTGGGGTCAACTCGGTTTCTGTCTCATTACGCTCCCCTAATTTTATACGGATTCGGATCGGTGTTCTTAATTCGAGCTTCAATCCTAAAAAAAGGGAAGAATTTTTACGTGAAGATTTTGAGCCATTAGAGAACCTGAGCTTGATGCAGATCATCAATGACGCCGAAGCGGCGATTCGTTCCATATCCATGGGGGATATTGACGAAGTGATTCAGAAATATCACCTTTGATTTCAGTCTAATCATCGAGAAGTCTTTACATGAATAAAAACATCAAAACCGTATTTCTATTTTTGCTCGTATTCCTTGTCATTTTGGCAACGGTTTATAAAGGTCAGGACTTCGCCGGTAAACCCGACGAAATCAGCTATTCCGATTTTTTGAATATGGTAGAACCCATCGAAGGGAAAAAGCCAATTGGAAAAATTACTTCGAAAGATGGGAAAGATATAACCTCCAAACAACAAATCATCATTGATAAAGAACTGATTGAAGGATGGTACATCCCAGAAATTAGCAAAGACAACAAACCAAAACCTTTCAAAACTAACGTCGCACAAGTGAACGATGATTTGGTGACAAAACTTCGTAAGTCACGCCTCAGTTTTACTGCAAAGTCTACAGAAGAAAACAAGTTTTGGAGTGTAGTAACAGGAATCATTCCTTGGTTGTTTGCCCTTGGAATTATTTGGTTCATTATGATGCGCCAACTCCAAGCTTCCGGCAACAAAGCATTTACCTTTGGTAAGTCTCGTGCCAAAATGAATGTGGATCCAAAAGTAAAAACCACATTTAACGATGTAGCTGGTTGTGAAGAAGCAAAAGTGGAATTACTCGAAATCATTGAATTCTTAAAAGATCCAAAAAAATTCCAAGCTATTGGTGCACGAATTCCCAAAGGAGTCCTTCTTGTGGGTCCTCCTGGAACTGGTAAAACCTTACTTGCCAAAGCGGTTGCTGGGGAAGCGGGTGTTCCTTTCTTTTCTATCTCTGGTTCTGACTTCGTAGAAATGTTTGTGGGAGTGGGAGCATCGCGAGTTCGCGATCTCTTCGACCAAGGGAAAAAAAATGCGCCTTGTATCATCTTTATTGATGAAATTGATGCGGTAGGTCGACTTCGTGGTGCCGGTCTTGGTGGCGGTCACGACGAAAGAGAACAGACCCTCAATCAGATGTTAGTCGAGATGGACGGATTTGAAATGAATGAAGGTGTCATTGTAATGGCAGCGACTAACCGTGCTGACGTGCTTGACCCAGCACTTCTACGTCCCGGTCGTTTTGATAGACAAGTGATTGTAGACCTTCCAGATCTTAAAGGTCGTGAAGAGATATTAGCCGTTCACTCCAAAAAAGTTCCTTTAGTTTCTGATATTTCCCTTAACTCGATTGCACGAGGAACACCTGGTTTTACAGGAGCCGATCTTGCAAACCTTATCAACGAAGCGGCTCTTCTTGCTGCACGTCGTAACAAAAAACGTGTCACCCAAGAAGAACTCGAAGAAGCGCGAGATAAAGTCATGATGGGGCCAGAACGTAAGTCGATGTTTATTTCTGACAAAGAGAAAGAAATGACTGCTTACCATGAAGCTGGACATGCTCTTCTTGGCACCTTACTGCCGTATACCGAACCTGTTCATAAAGTTACCATCATTCCTCGTGGTAGAGCCCTTGGTCTCACCCAATCTCTTCCGGTGGAAGACAGACATTCTTATCGTAAAAACTATTGTTTGGATCGAATAGTGATGTCTATGGGTGGTTATATTGCCGAAGAACTCATCTTTGGTGATCCTTCTAATGGATCTTCCAACGATATCCAACAAGCAACAAACATAGCACGTCGAATGGTTTGTGAATGGGGGATGTCTGAAAAACTCGGAACTATCCATTACGGATCAGGCGAAACCTCTCCTTTTATGGGAAGAGACTATGGTCACACAAGTAAACCTTACTCTGAAGAATTTGCAGCTCTCATTGACCAAGAAGTGAAACGCATCATCCAAACCTGCCTTGACAAAGGCCGTGATTTGGTGAAAAAGAACCAAAAGAAATTGGATTCCATTGCGAAAGCACTCCTTGCGAAAGAAACAATTGATGCACAAGAGTTAATGGACATAGTTCAACCTTCCTTTGATAAATATGCAGATTCCAAATCGGGACTCGGTGCAAAAAAAGGCAAAGGTGCTTCGGCTACAAAACCAGCATACTCTTCATAAAAAGATTTAATGAAGTATTGGCTCTTCAAAACAGAACCAGATGTCTTTTCCATCGACGACCTAATCAGAGAAAAACTCTCTTATTGGGAAGGGGTAAGAAACTACCAAGCACGTAACTATCTTCGCGACGAAGTGAAGTTAGGTGACTTGGTTCTGTTTTATCACAGTAGATTGGAACCACCAGGAATTGTAGGTATTGCAGAAGTTGCCAAAGAAGCAACACCTGACCCTTACCAGTTTGATCCGAACCACAAATACTTTGATCCGAAATTAAAAGGTACAGAACCCAGATGGTATGGAGTGCACTTAAAACCCCATACAAAGTTTAAAGATCTGATTCCCTTAGATACCCTTCGAAACACCAAAGGTCTTGAGAATATGGTGGTAACACAAAAAGGATCTAGGTTATCGATTCAACCTGTAAGTAAAAAAGAATTTGAGATCGTTGTTAAAATGGCAAAGTAGGATACCCTGCTTTTGATTTAGACATTCAAAAACTTATCGAAGAAGATCAATTGTTGTGTGGTTCAAATCATGATTACTAAATATCAATTCATTTGGTGAATGATTTCTCTTAGTTTTTCAAGAGTAATTGGTTTGATTATATAATTGCTTCTTAAATTGTATTTTTCTGCTCTTCTTAAATCTTCTTCGTTAGAGGAACTTGTTACTATATAGATTGTGATTTTTTGAATTACTGGAATCAATGTGAATTCATCAAGAAATTGCCAACCATCCCAAACAGGCATATTCAAATCTAATAATATTAATTCAGGTAAACTTTCTTGTAAGGAAATTCGAGAGGAAAGCATATCATATGCTTCTTTTCCATTTTGACAAACTAAAGTATGATTGACGAGACCAGAAAGAGTGATGACCTGTTTTGTCAAAAAAAGGTGAACAGGATCATCTTCAACAACACAGGCTAAATTAATTTTGTTCATAGGGTAGAAATACCGTAAACTTTGTACCAACTCCTACCGTACTTTCAACCTCAATTTTTCCACCCATGGTCTCAATTTGATTTTTTGAAATGAATAGTCCAACTCCCCGGGCTTCTTTATTTTCATGAAATGTTTTATACATTCCAAAAAGTTTGTCTCCGTGTTTTCTCAAATCGATCCCTTGCCCATTGTCTTCGAAATAAATTTCAATAAATTTGGCTTTTTGTAATCCAGAGATTCGCAAATAACTAATTCTATCGTTGGCCTTATACTTAATGGCATTGGTAATCATATTCAGCACAATGCTATCCAAATAAGCAGGGATTCCCCTTACTAGAAAAGGTTCTGGAAGATTCACTTCGATTTCTAATTTAGTTTCTATAATTTGTAATGCCAAACTTTCGATATTTTTCTGAACCATTTTACCAATATCTACAGACTCATAATTTTCTTGGGCAAGATTCACTTTAATGACAGCGGTAAGGTCTTCGATTGTACGTTTTAAGTTTTCAGTAGCTCCAAACAATAATTGCATCATTTCATTTTGAAAGTAGTCAGGATAAGAGTACTGAAGTATATCCATCATACCACTAATTCCAAAACTATGTGATCTTAAATTGTGAGAGACAATATTTGTAAAATTTTTCAGTCTATGGTTTTGTTCATTAGTTATATCGAGAAGTGATTGTATTTCAGCTTCTGCTTTTTTCTGTTCGGAAATATCGACGGCAACACCTAAGTAACCCGAAATTCTATCGTTTTGTTTTACTGGAGTGATGGATAAAAGAATAGGAAAAGTTGATCCATCTTTTCTTTTATAGTTCCATTCCAATGTATTTGATTTTCCGATTTTTGCATTGTAAGTTAGGATTTCAAATCCTTCAAATGACCGATTGTATTCTTTGGAAAGTATTTTGGCTCTATTTTCTAATTCGCTGTCAATATGGAAAATTTTCGGAGTAAACTTGCCTATTAATTCTTCAGCAGTATAACCTAACATTTTTTCGGCGCCATGATTAAATTCTGTAATCGTTCCTTCAGTATCTGTACTTATAATGGAAACTAAAGTGCTCGCATCTAATATGGCTTGGTTTTTTGCTAAAGCAATTTTTAATTTTTTCTCAACTAACTTCCATTCCGTGATATCAATGATCTGTGAAATAAAATAAAGAACTTTACCTTCTTCATTTTTTACCATAGAAACTGCTAAAATAGCATAAACGATATTACCGTTTTTATGAAAATACCGCTTTTCCATTTGATAAAACTTTCTTTTTTCAGCTACTAGTTCCTCTAAATAACTTAAATCGAGATTTAAGTCCTCAGGGTGAGTGATGTCCTGAAATGTCAGTCCCATCAATTCGTTTTCAGTATAACCGATGATGTCACAAACTCTTTTGTTTACTTTAAGCCATCGGCCGGTTTCATCGAGTAAGGCCATTCCTATTGCAGCATTATCAAAATTTCCATGAAATGCATCTTCGCTAATCCGAAGAGACCTTTCCATTTTTTTAATTTCACTTAACGCATGTTCTGTGCCAAAAACAGACATTGGTTTTCCATCCACAATATGACCAAAAAGAATCAACTCGTTTCTTTGTGAGAGTTCCAATGTATTGTTTTCTTTCATAACAATGGCGATTCGAATGGCAATGTCTTGGAGGAGTTTTTTTTGTTTTGAGCTTAGTATTTTTGGTTTTTCATCAAAAATAGAAAGATTACCCAATCGAGTTCCATCCTGATTAACCAAAGGGAGACCGACAAAAAAACCAATTGGAATTTTAGTATTTAATTTGGCTGATTCTTTGGTTTTTGGATCGTTTTGGTAATTTTCAATGATGATAATATCGCTTGTAGATGCAAACATCTGAAGTGAAAAGGAAAGTAACTCTGAATGTTGGTTTGGTTCTATCCCATAATTACTTACAGGATTTTGGAGTTTTTCATCTGAAGAAGAAATTAAAGAAATTTTCGAATCGCATATTTGTGCAGCAAGTTTTGCTAGAAAATCTAATTCACTAATATCCAAATAGACAACTTCCTTAAATCGAACTTCAGCAATCAGAAGTCCGATTTATTTTATTCTATTTGATGTCTTAATTTTGTAAGTTAAGTTTTTTGATTCTATAAAGGAAAATGATGGCTTAAGGTTTCGCAGTAAACACTTGCACTGCCTTTACCTTATCTATATCATAAAACTTTTTGTCTTTATAAAAGGAAGTACCTGCACCCATATAGGTAAATTCTGGGTTTAGGATATTTTTTCTGTGCCCAGGTGAATTAAACCAAATTTCTACCACAGCCTTTGCTAAACTCAAATAGGTATGGTTCGGGATAGGGTTTCCTGCTTTTGTATAACTGAAAAAAGGACCGCCATTTTGTAATGGAGTGAATACGGCACGTCCACCTTGGTATTGGATTCCAAATGCATTGATGATATTTTCTGCAGAGTAAGTATCGACTATTCCCACTAAGTCCAATCGATCGCGTAGTGTTTCTTTTCCATTCACATTACTTGTATGAGAATAAAAATCATAGGTTACCATATCTTGTGCATGTCCAAAGGCAGCTTGTTCACATTTTTCTGAATATTTAAATGGGCGAAGGCCAAGAGATTTTCTTTCTTTAGAAGTAACATAAAAAATAGCAGCATTTAACAATGGATAATCTACTTTTGCAAAATCAATTGCAGTGTTTGCAGGAGCATACGAAGGAAATGTATCTTCTGTAAAAACATCATACTGTTCCACTTTCCACTTATCCGAATCAGGTAACTCTCTACCATCTTCAATACTTTCTAAAAAAGCCAAATTGGGATCTTGTGGTTCCACAACCTTTTCCACCGTTTCTGGTTTTTTAACTTCGACAACGGGTGTTTTTTTTACTTCCGGAGTTTTACAAACAAAGGTAGCAGTACTTAAAATTAAAACAATGACGAAGGTTCGACATTGGATCGTGGGTAGATTAGATTTTAATAGAACGTTCATGAAGTCTCCTATAGGTAACGATTGTAATCTTGAACCACATTATGGATGAGATTCTTTTCTTTGTTAAAATGAATTGTTTTCGCTTCTTTAATTCCCGTTTCCCAGATAAACATAAATGGAATTCCAAATAGAGTAGAATGTTTTTGCCTGTATTTCTCGCGACCGATGAGTCTTTCGTTTAGGTAAAAATCCGCGTGGAGAACTCTTTCTTTTGAATAAATTGATGGCAAAAGCCCAGCAGTACCTAACATAAATAATGTGGAAATTGAAGAAACCCAGAAATGTTCATATTCATTCACTTCGCTTGTATATAAATCGATATGATGGTTGGCTCGGACTCCATCGGATAAAACACGACCAAAGTAGCCAGTTTCCATCAAATATTTTGTATAAATGGATGTGATTTCGCGTTTGGTTTTATCGTTTTCTGGGGTAGAAACTCTGATTGTAAGGATTGCAATTTGTTGTTTGAATTCGGGTCTTGCGATGATAGGAACATCTTCGCTCATATAATTGTAACATGAAAAAAGAAAAAGTGGTACAAATACGAAGAGAAATCTAAAAGCTCGAAACTTTCGCATAATTCGAAAGTAGAGTAATGGACATCTGAAAGAGGAAAAGTCTTTTTTTTAAAACTTAGAAAAATCGACAATCCCCAATAGATGTAAAATGAGTCCTCCCACAGTGACAAAAAAGGTCCATGCAATAATGGAAATGATCCCTCCCACTTTTAACATCTCTAGGCTTCTGATTCCACCGTAACTGAAGGCCAAAGCATTGGGTGGAGTGGACACGGGAAGTGGCATGGCAAGGGAAGCACCGATAGTAGCACCAATAGCTGCAGGCAAAATGAGTTGCGTTGGCAAACCCATGGTGATGGGAAGGATCAAATTGGCAACACTGGTATTACTTAAAAAACAAGAAAGGCCAAGAGAGAGGATAGAAAAAAACAAAAACAATCCTAACTGATCAGAGTCACCTAACATAAATAATTGGACAAAATGTTTTGCAAGCCCTGTTTCTTCAAACGCTTTGCCAAGAGCAATTCCGCCACCCATAAGAATCAAAACATCCCAGGATAGATTACGAAATTCTTTTAAGTCTAAAAGCCTAAATCCAAAAAAAACAATCACAGGAAATAATGCGACTGTTCCATTGGACACTCCGTGCCAATCAGAAGTGATCCAACCAAAAATTGTAATGACAATGATACCCAATGCAAGGAATCGATCTCGTTTCGAAAGAGATAAATTTGTATCCAATACTTGGATAGAAGAGACAGAATTTCGCGAATTGTCTTTTTTTAAGTACACAATGTACAAAAGAATAGCAAGGGAAAATACAGAAAGGATGAATACAGGAAAAGCAAATCCCATCCAATTCAAAAATCCAATTTCCAATCCCCTTTCTTGTAAGTATCCAATGCCAATGACATTGGGAAGTGTACCAACTGGGGTTCCGATTCCACCCAAGTTGGCAGAAAAAGGAACCATGAAAAGGAGTGATTTTCTCAAAGGATTGTTCTCTTCTAAAGACTTCATCATAGAAGAAACCAAACCCAACATCATGGCAGCCGTGGCAGTGTTGTTCATAAAGCAGGATAAAAAGGCAGTGGCAAAACCTAATGAGAGAACCAGTAAAAAAGCGGAACCTTTAGTTTTTCGAATCACAAACCGTGCAATGGCAGAATCCAATCCATAGGATGTGATTGCAGAAGAGATCACAAATCCACCTAAGAAAAGTAAAATGGTCTCTGAAAAATAACAGGATAGGAAAGTAATCGTTTTTGGAGCCCCTGGACCCCAAGCCGGAAGTAACCAGACCAATTCCAAAAATAGAACTAAAAAACCCGTAACATAGAGTGGGAAAAGTTCTGTTACCCAAAGAAAGGAAACCAATAAGGCAATTGCCAGATTGATTTCTTGCGGCCTGCTTAGACCAAGCCAGTTTTGATACCAACCGAAAATGGCAGGAATCACGGTTAGACTTGAAAATAGAATACCAGCTCTAATCATTGTGACTTGACGATTTACACTCTCCTGATACTTTTTCGATAGACTCGAATCGTTTCAAGCAAACAAATAAAGTGAGATTTCCCCTCGATTCGTAATGTTAATTTTTTATGCAAATAGCCTATAACGACTTAAAACAAGCAGTTCTGGGAAGCGGCCCCATGGGTATTATCATCGCTTCCGTTTTGGCACAGAAGTACGACCCCATTACACTCTGGATACCCGACAAAGAATTGGTAGAGGTGCTAAAAAAACGCCGCCAAACAGAGATTATGGGAAAGACAATTGACCTTCCTGACCATATCGACATTGTATCCAGTTTGGATTCTTTCGGAAGGGATGATTGGACGTTTCATGTAGCCGTACCTTCTCGGTCATTTTTGGATAGTGTTCATGCCCTTTTGGAAGTTTTAGAACCTACCAACAGTTATGTTTTTTCATTTTTGACCAAAGGTATTTTGGATTCAAAAAATAGAAAAAAAACAGGATTCATTACTTACTCTCAATACCTTCAAAACTATTTAAAGGAAAGAAATTTTTCTAACTCCTCTGTTGCCGTGGTGAATGGTCCATCTCTTCTAGGCGAAATTTTAGATGAAAAATTTAGTTTCTTCAACATTGGATCTTATGAAAAAGAAACTTCGGAATATCTTTCTGAAGTTCTAACTTCTAATTTTATGAATACTTCGGTTACTGATGATGTAGTCGGAATGGAAATTGTAGGTGTTGCTAAAAACCCAATGGCCATTGCCAGCGGAATTGTTTCGCTTCTACCTCGTTATGGTGCAAACTTACTCGGAGAAATTCTCTCTGTTGGTTTTCAGGAAGTAAGAGACCTTGCAATGCGTTACGGAGCAAGACCAGATACCGTGATGGGAAGATCGGGCTTAGCTGATTTTATCACAACTGCAACAAGTAACAAAAGTAGAAACCGAGGATTTGGACAAAAAATTGTCGGCGAACTTTTGTCAGGTGGTGAAAAATTAAGTATCAAGGATCGAATTGAAATTTTCTTTGCACCGAGATCCTTTATCGAAAGAGAATCCACCAAGTGGCACGACAATGTGGAAGGTACTTACGCACTCAGTATCCTTATCGAACTTGCCAATGAAATACGCCTTCCTTTTACTTTACATAGAACTTTGTTTGATGTTCTTACAAGAAAACAACCACCCGATTCGCTAATCGATTTGATTTGCGGTAAAAAAACAGAATCGAAAAACATTCCACTCGTTGTTCAGAAAAAAGTGGGACTCAACTTAACGTCAGGAATTGATTTTCAAAATCTACTGGTAGATCGAATCATCAAACATATAAGCAATGTTCCAGGTACAGTCGCAAGAGTTAAAAAACAATCCTCTGCGGTCATTGAATCCACGCAAAAAAGACTCACTAAAGCCACTCGTAAAAAACAAAAACTAGATGAAGTGAAGTTCGAAGCGGAACTAGAAGTTTGGCAACGATTTCAAAATTGCCAGAAAGATGAAGAGAATACTTTAGTTAAAGAACTCGTTCGTTTTTATGTAACAGAAATTGCAGACAACTATAGCCCAACAGTTCGAGAATCGGTTTTACGTTTTGTGGCACCAATCCGTCTTTTCTCCGGTGGTTTTTTAAAAGGATCTATGATCCCTCACATTGGTGGAAAAACTGAAGTCGTGAAGGCACTCTCATCTAAGTATAATTTATTGTATGCTCCTACGCATAGATCTCACTTAGATTCGGTAGAAGTGGCATATTCTCTATTCCATCTAGGTTTACCTGTTCCTCGTTATGCGGCTGGAATCAACTTGATGTCCAATCCTTTTTGGGAATGGATGTTGAAGTCACTTGGCGCATACGCAGTGGATAGAGAACGAACACGAAACAGTTTGTATTTAGAATGTCTTACTCTTTATTCACAAGTGATGTTAGAACAAGGAATTCCGTCTCTTGTGTATCCAGAAGGAACTCGTTCCCGAACCGGTGCGATTGTTCCTGTAAAAACGGGACTTCTTACTACTGCAGTGAATGCGTTCCGTAGTTCTGGAACAGAGATTGTGATTGTTCCGATCTCCGTCTCTTATGAAACCGTTCCCGAGGACAATCAGTTTTGTAATATACCTGAAGAGTTAGGTATGGCAGGATTTCTTGCAAAACGTTCTAATGTGTATGTAGAGTTTTGTGATCCAATTCCAATTTCTGAATATGCACATACGGAAGATCCAACACTTGAACTCAGTTACCGAATCACCAAAGGTTGGAAACAATACCATAAAATTTTACCAAACCAAATTGTTGCCAAAATTCTGGCTGAAAATGATTTTTCAGTGGAACTATCACAAAGTACTATGTTAGTCGAAGATTTTATTTCACGCCATGATGGAAATTATTTAATCAAAGATCCTGAAGAAGTATGGGAAAAAGGAAAACGAATTTTGGAAAAAAGAAAGATGATTGAAGAATCCAATCGTGCGGTTCATTCCAAAAATGATGCTTTGCTATTGTATTATGCGAGCATGATTCCTGAAGACGAAGATAAAAAGTACTAAATCAAATCCGAAAATTGTTATCCATTCTGAACGGGGAGCCTACCCCGTTTACGAATGTAAACTGTCTTTTCTAATTTTGCAATGATCTCTCCCTCTTCGTTTTTTACTTCAGTAGTAAATAGATAATCCCCTTTTTTCTTCACTTCAATTTCTTCTTTAATTCTTTGTATTTCGGAATCGGAAATACGAAATTCAGCAATGACCTTACCCATTCCCGGTTTGACAAAGATCATATTCCCTGCTTTATCCCAAACAATATAATCAGATCCCAATTTTTCCAACAGAATTAACATAAAAAATGGATCGCACATAGAATACAAAGATCCACCGAAATGCACGCCCACATAATTTCTGTTATAGAATCGTAAATTCATCTCGGAACGAAAATAAGATAAGTCTGGTGCTATTTCTTTGATACGAATTCCTGCTCCCAAGTAAGGAGGATAAAAGTTGAATAACCAAATTTTAAATCTTTTTTTCCAGGAGATCTTATTCATCAAAGATTTGGTTCCTTTAGTTTCTTTTTCGAATTGATTAAATAAACCGCAAGGATGGCTAACGATCCCCCAATGATAACGGGAATTTGGATCACTTCATCCAAGATCAAAAAACTACTCAAATACGCAGAAAGAGGAACGATGAAAATGAAACTACTCGCAATTTCTGGTCCTAGTCTTGTAGCTGCATAAAAATAAACAGTAGTCCCAAATGTGGTAGAAATCACTGTCAAATAGAAGATAGAGGCCCAAAAATGGAAGCCCATATCCCATACCTTCCAAAAGTTAGGATCATGAAAACAAAATAGAAATTCAATAATCGAACCAACAGCGTAGACATAAAAACTATAGGTAACAGGAGACATGGATTTTCCCGTGGATTGGCTATTGAGAGAAAGTGTGGCCCACACGAAGGAACATAATAAAAAGAATAAATTACCAGATAACAACAAGTAGTCGATACTGATCTTCCATACTTGTAAAATCACAAGCCCACCCATAAATCCAAAAAACAAACCGATCACTTGCCTTTTGGAAATTCTTTTCTTTTGTACTAAAACAACGATAAAAAAAGTAACGATAGGATTGAGAGTTGTGACAAGAACTCCACCCGCACCAGGGAGTCCATTTTTAAGACCCATAAAGAAGAATTGGTTATAAAAAGTATATATGATTCCACCTATAAGAACATTCCAATAGTCCTTTCCTGTTTTCAGTTTAAAAGGAATTCGCATCACAAGAAGAAGCGGAATGACAGAAAGGAAAGTTGCCAAAAATCTCCAGAACACTAAAACAGAAATAGGAACAGTTCCTGCGATCATTTTTCCAATGGGCCAAGAAATCCCCCAAGAGACCATGGCGAGTATGAGTAGAAGTAAAAATTTTAGATTCAAATGTAGTTTCCTTTCAACAAAAAGTGGAGAACGTATGTGGTGCCAAAGGAAATAGGAATTCCAATTCCCAACATAAGGCTTGCTAGATGAGGAGATATATTTTTTTCAATCGTAATCACTGTGGATGTGACCATGGGAGCCATGGCAGATTCCAAAACTATGGTTTGGAACAGTAACGTATCTTCTTTTAAGGGAGAGTAAATCCAATACACAATCAAAGGGGCAAGAACAAGTTTAAACCCCAGTCCCAATGCTAGAACTCTACCGTGACCTGCGATGGTTCTCATATCCAACATAAACCCTACGGATACGAGTGCTAGTGGAGTCAGAGTATCACCCAAACGAAGTAACACCAGTTTTAAGGCTTCAGGATATGGAAATTGGCGAGTGATGATGGCAACAAACAATGCGTAGATTGGTGCAAATCCAAGTACTCGTCTTAATAGTGTGGAAAAATCCCATCTTCCATCCATTGCCAGGGAAGCCAAAATGATACCAGGAAAACTTAAAACCATAAAGGTTCCCAATTGGTCCGCTAAAATTCCATAACCCAAAGATTCTTTGCCTAAATAGGTTTCGAGTAGAGGAAACCCAACAAAAGAGGTATTGCCAAGCCCGGCCGTTAAGACCAAACAGACAGCAGTATGGAAAGTTAAAACCTTTAGTTTGTACAAACTAAGAAAGAACACCAAGGCAATACCAAATACAAGCCATGGCATGGAAGAAGGCAAAAGAGAGGTAACATCCACTTTTAATTCATGAACATGATATAAAACAAGAGAAGGTAAAGAAATAAAGAGAATAAACCCATTCAACACTTTCGGAGTGGATTCTGGAAACTGGGGCAATCTTCGAAAAAATAACCCAAGTCCAAAACAAATTCCTAACAGTAAAAAATTCTCCATATTCTAAAAAGAAAGAAAGGTCTCTATGGCCTTAGGATCAAAAAACACACCATCCTTTTGTCTCGGTGCTTCGAGGCCATCACGGACCATCTCTGCATATCCATTGGCAAAATAAAGATACTTTGTTTGTAATTTCCTTTCGCTATCATGTGCTGCTTGTTCCATAAATTCTGCAAGTAAAAACACTTGGTAGGTGACATCGGCGATGTAAACACGATTCATATCTTTCCAATCTTTAGGTTGGTTTTTGATACAATCTTCCAATTCTTTTCGTTTGGATTGGAAAACTGTGAATGCATTGTTTAATTCAGGAACGTTAGTTGCCGACTTTGTTAATTCATCTAATAAAGATTGGAAAGCCGTATATACTTTTGGTTTTTGTAAGGCATGCAAACAATGATCGGTAATGATGAGATGGGTTCCTTCCCAAGTTTCATTAATGATGGAATCATTATGAAGGCGTGGGAGTGGAGAAAAGTCCCCTATGATTCCGTTCCCACCAAGTGTGAGGATTGCTTTTTGTGTGATGTAACTTGCTTGGGAAGAAGATTTATACTTCATAAGTGGAACTGTAATTTCTGCGGCATCATCACCCTTCTCGGATAAATTTGCAGATCTAAAGTTTACAAAACAATTTCCCGTTTGCAAAATTTGCATTTCCGCTAATGTCTTTGTAAAGGAAGGAAATTCTAAAATCTTTTTTCCATAGGCAGTTCGAAACTTTGCATACTCAGATGCCTCCATCACAGAACGTCTTGCATTGCCACTGGAACCAAGTCCTACATGCAAACGAGAGGTTTTGATAATGTAACGAATGAGATTCACGAGTCCATGACCGGGACGACCAAACTCTTCTGCTTCCACTCGGTCATAGATAATTTCTACAGTGAGTTTTCCGCGAGAACCAATGATGTCTTTTTTACGTAAAATATGGTGTCCGTTGAGTTCTCCATTTTCTTTGATCCTTGGAACAAGAAACATACCCACAGTATTCGTTCCTTCCATCTTTGCGGTGGTAACCCAAAGGTCACCGGGGTTAGAACAAAACCATTTTTCACCAGTTAACTCCCATTTGCCGTTCGGAAGTTTTTTGGCAATGGTGCGGTTGGCTGAAACATTACTTCCCCCCACTCTTTCTGTTACATATTGACCGGCCATAAAATGAGAAGAACTTCCCTTTCCTGCAACCAGCGGTAGGTATTTTTTCTTTTGTTCCTCAGTTCCAATTTTTTTAAGTGCTAAAATAATTCCGTCTGTCATTGCCAACGGACAAGCAACTCCACCCTCACCATTCATATTCATCAAATAGGTTAGCGCATAACGGTGGATATGTGTAAAATCGAATTTCCATTCTGGATGGAAGTCTAAATTCACCACTCCATGGTCATAAGAAATTTTTCGGGCTAATTTTTGTTCTTCTGAGTATTTAATAAAATCGATTCGTTTGCCTGTTCTGTCATATTTAACAACTTCACCGTATTTTCCTTCTTTGTGGCACTCTTCCGTGAGTTCATCCAAAATTCCACCCACGATTTCCCCATACTTACGGATATGTTCTTCCATCGCCTTTTTATGTTCTGGCGTATAGTTTTCTGAATAACGGTGAACCATCCTTTGTAAGGCGGGGTCCATTTCGTAAAAGTTTTTTCCTCGAACTCCTTTGTATTCGGAAATATCGAAAGGTTGTAAGGAAGGATGTTCAGAAATATGGTGGCTCATTCTTCCAGTTCAAAAAAAGGAATAGGATTCACTAGCAAAAAAGTCGCCCAAGTTTGAAATTGGTTCTAGAGTCGATTCTTTATGGTCCAAAGAGTGGAAATCAAAAAATCAAAACAAATTCTGCACGATGTGATCTTTGAACTGCAGAATGTTTCTGAGTCGATGCAATGGTTTTTGTCTTATGACAGGCTTTCTGAACTTTTAGAAATTAGAAAAGAAGAATGCCTTCGCAAAGTTTACCAATTCAAATCAGCAAAACCTCAAATGACACTTTCTGGCGGTTTCCATGAAGTCGATGGTGACTTACTTGTCGACTTTCTCGCTTGGATTTTGGAATTGGATGAAGTCGCAGAAGACTTCTTAAAAGGTGGAATCTTTTTTAGTGAACGTCCGTTATTTGAACTTCGCGAATCTTACAAATCCCTCATCCAAAAAACCGTCGCAAACCACAAACTCGACCATGAGCTAATTTTACTTTTAACAGCAGCCACTGTGGACTTTGATGATGCCATTGATTCTTATTTGATGGATAAATTCGAAATTGATTTTTTTGTAAGAAGGTCCATTCACCAATTTTTAGAAAAATTCCAAATCCATCCAGAATTTGGTGCTGAAGAATTTTTATATGAATACTTAAAAAGTCTGATCCCTACAAAGATACTCAACTTTCGGGACATCACTCGTGAATTTAGAGATAGAACCTATTACGAGTTATATGGTAGGTTTCGAGAGACAAAAAAGAAGAAAAAAAAAGATCGTAAAAACTGTTTCTATCGAACTGAAAGACCTTCTCGCCTTCTTTGATTTAGAACCTGGCGCAGGTATCAACGACGTAAAAAAGAAATTTAAAGAACTCTTAAAAAAATATCATCCAGACATCAATAAAAAAGGTGAGGAGATGACAAAACGAATCATTCTTAAATACAATCGTCTTGTCGAACTTCTAGGAACCTAAACTCAACTTACATTCCCTTTACTCTCAATTATTTCAGTTTGATTTGAAAATGATATTTGATTTGAATTTCATCCTTTGCTTTCATAAAAAGTAATGAAGGATTTTCTAATTCATATTCAGAAAATTTTACATTTAAAGATCCATCAACGTTGATTAATTTTGAATCTTCTGGACTAACTACGGACTCGGTAATAAATTCTTTTGTGTTTCCATGAATGGTTAATTTTCCTTGAATCGTATAAGTTCTATCCTTTAAAACATTCACCGATTCAATTTTAACAATGATATTTGGTGTATCCGGATACCCTAGTATTTCTTGAATGTGTGAATCACGATTACTGTCTCCGGAAGAAATCTTTACTAGTGGAATTGTGATTAAAAAAGGAGACTTTAATTTGAATTGATTTCCTGAGGATTGGATATTTGGTTCTTCTAATCGAATTTCGCCACAAACACCTTTTACATTTTTGGTTGTATGTTCAACATAAAACTCTATACTTTTTTGAGTCACTTCTGCTGGAAAAATATTCACTCCCAATACTAACAGAGCCAAATAAATAATGTTCTTTTTCATTAATTCAAACCTATCCTATAACTATAAAAAGTAATCACAAGCAAAGCAATGGACATAGGACCAATATTTATTGTTAAATAAAATCTACTGTAAATAAATAATCCTTCCATCCCATTTATAAAACAGAGGATAGAGAGTAATCATCACGGGAGATAAAAACATAAGACCAATGAATAAATACTTTTCGAAAAATTTAGAATGTTTCCAAAATTCTAGTGAATACAATACGAATACAGGAGTTGAAAGAATCGCAAACACACGATTGGTATCATAGGTTAACATCGAAATTAGATAACAAAACAAAAGAACAAAAACAGATACAGGCCTTTTATACATTAGAAAAAGCACAAATGGCCAGAGCCCATGAAATAACCCAATTGTCCCAAGAATCGGTTCAGAAATATTCATACGAATGAACTCTTCTCCAAACATATTAGAAAAAACTGAAACGCGAGTTTGGTTCCAAACTACATCAGTAGTTGAAAAAAGAAATAAGAGAAAAATACTATATAACAATGCCGAGGTGAGAGAAGGATAAAGCAATAATTTCCATCGGGTTTTATCTTCCAAAAACAAAACCATTCCCACGATAGAAACCAAAACAATAAACTGAAAACAATGATTAGAAAATCCTAAAAACAGAATCAATGTTAATAAAATCCATTTCCAATGATAAACAATCGGACTTAAAAAAAGAATAATATAAAAGCTAATGAGTAAAAAAGTAATTGGATCTGAAAAACCAATCCATGTTTTAAAAATTAAAAAAAGTGGACTTGAAGCAAGTAAAACTCCCAAACCCAATCCCAAAAACCAATGGTAACGGTAAGTGACAAAACAAACGATAGATACACCAGAAACAATATTTACAAAATCTAATATAGAAACAATATCCTCTGGACTAGACACAAGTCCAGTTGCCCAGAGAAAAAAAGGTGTAAACCATTGGTCCCATGGTGTATTTGCGGAAATAGGATTTAAACTTAATAGATAAAAACCAGAATTATAAACCTTAGCTTCAAAGGAGGAAACAAATAATTCTTTCGGTAACCATTTAAATATAAATATAGAAAATCCAATAGAAATCAAAACCAAAAACTTCGAATAGTTTTCTGCGACAACTAACTTCATTTATGTGATGAAATAGGAATAGAACCTTTCCAAGTAGACACTCCGCTCCCTTCGATAGGATATGGTTTGCCTAAATATTTAGGAGGTGTATCCCATTGGATGTCCCACCAAGCAAGAATTCTTGCTGGATATTCGCGAAATCCATAATACATTTCTTTTTTATAAGTTCGTAAATTGCATTCGTAACCGTATAACTCAAGTTCCAACTCTCTTCCTAAATAAATGGCTCTAGGCAAAAAGAAAGATTGGCTTACAAAAATTGCTTTTTTCACAAGGAAAACTTCTTTGGCACGAATGAGAGTGTCTAGAGTTCGAAATCCCGCATGGTCCACAAAAATATCTTCTGGTTTTACCTTGTGGTTTAACATAAATTCCAACATAGGTCGGAGTTCGTTGTAATCGGATTTACCATTGTCTCCAGAAAGTAAGATTTTTTTCACTCTTCCTGTGTTGTATAAATCTAACCCACAAGCCAGTCGGTCCATAAGAATGGGTGAAGGTGTTTTTCCATAAACGGCAGCACCAGGAACAATCGCCACTTCTGCTTCAGGGATTTCCATTAGTTCCTTGGAATGGACTGAGGTTTGGTATACATACCAAAATCGTAAATTCGTTGCCAATGTGACAAAAACCAGAATTCCCAAAACGAAGGCAATCCCAAGAAACAGGGATTTCCACTTGACCCTTGAGAGGAATCGGAACGTTATATTTATGTAGGACACGCGGTTCGTCATGAAGAAGAAAATTAAAGAGATTACGTCTGTTTTTTCACAGGACAATCCGAAAATCAAGAAACAGATTGATAAGGTGAAAGAAAAAGGTCACCAACGGATGACCATTCTTGTCATTCCTCATGGATATGATAGTTCTTTCCACTTCCAAATTTCTCATTTTACCATTCTATTCTTTTTAGCACTGACCGTTGGGCTTCTTAGCCTTGCCATCTTTGGAATTGTTCGTTCCAGTAACACCCAAACGCAAATCAACCAACTCTCGAAAATTTACGGAACTTATTTCGATACTTACATCACTCATGCAAGCCAACTGGAAGAGATGAAAGAGGAGTATTCCAAACTCAATGAAAACATGTTAGAACTCTTTACATTGATCGATGGAAGCGATGATGAACTTCTAAAAATTCCTACAGAGGATTGGATCGATTCTTCTGCAGTGGATTCACTCCAAAAAGAAGAAAAAGAAGATAAACAATTGGATGTGGGCCGTAAGTATTTAAGCGAAATCTACGACCTTCGCCAATTAAAACACCGAATGGACAATTACCAACGTTTGGTGGAAGCGAATTACCAATTTTTATACCAAAGGTCAGATATTTTATCTCGTTCTCCTCTTTTTAATCCTATGTATTCCTACAATTTAACTTCTCCCTTTGGTATGAGAAAGTCACCTACCACTGGTTATTGGGAATACCACGACGGATTGGATATGGCAAATGCAACGGGCACTCCCATTTATGCCTCAGCACCTGGTCGAGTTGTGCGAGTCACCTATTCCAATGTTGGGTATGGCCACCATGTCATCATCCAACACGACTTCGGCTTTAGTACGTTATACGGTCACTGTTCACGAATTTACGTAAGAAACGGACAAGAAGTCAAAGCTGGCGAACAAATTGCTGAAGTGGGTGCTACTGGAAACGTAACAGGGCCTCACTTGCATTACGAAATTTTTATTTCCGAAGAAGGAAAAACGGATCCGGAACAATACATGCAAGCGGGAGTTTACTGATTGCCTAAGAAAGAAAATCCTGCCAAACGAATCGCAGAAATTCGCAAAGAGATTCAAAAACACAACGATCTTTATTATAAAGACAATACTCCTAAAATCTCTGACAAAGAGTTTGATCTTTTAGTCAAAGAATTACAATCTCTTGAAAAGTCTAACCCAGAATTGGTGGTAGATTCTTCCCCTAGTTTACAAGTGGGATCAGATCTTTCCCCACAATTCAGCAAATTCAAACACAAAGTTCCTGTTTTATCTTTAGAAAATACTTACAATGAAACTGAACTTTCGGAATGGTTAGAAAAAACAGGACAGGAAGAACTTTATTCTTTAGAATGGAAAATCGATGGCGCCTCCATCTTGTTATATTATGAAAATGGAAAACTTGCACACTGTGTGACCAGAGGATCTGGCGGCATAGGTGACGTAGTAACCGAAAATGTCAAAACCATAGAAACTATCCCACAAACTTTATCGGAACCATTGAATTTATCCGTTCGTGGGGAAATCTTTATGACTTTCGATGACTTTGAAGAGTTCAATGAAGAATACGGTGGAAAGTTTGCCAATCCCAGAAATTTAGCAGCAGGATCGATCAAACAAAAAGATCCAAATGACGTCGCCAAACGCCCGCTAAGAATCTATGTATACGATGTATATTTTTCCTCTTCAAGAAAAGGAATTAACAAACACAAAGACATCTTATCCTTATTAAAAAAAGAAATGTTTCCACTAGCTCCTGACACGGAGATTATCAAAGGACAAAATCTAATCAAAGAAATTGAATCCTTCCGAAAGAAAAAAGACAAAATGCCTTTTCCCGTGGATGGACTTGTCATTAAACTGGATGACCTCAACCTTCGCGAAAATTTGGGGGAAACAAGCCAGTCACCACGTTGGGCCCGAGCCTTCAAATTTGATGCCCTGCTCAAAGAAACCACAATCGAAGAAATTGATTTTGCCATTGGCAGGACAGGAAAAATCACACCTAGAGCCAAAGTCACACCGATCTCCCTTGCTGGAACCACTGTCACTTACGCCACCTTACACAACCAAGACTATATCGACCAACTGGGTGCAGGAATTGGTGCCAAAGTTCTTATTTCCAAACGGGGAGAGATCATTCCTGCTGTAGAAAAAGTAACAGTTCCCCCCAAGTTTGTTTTTGTATTACCGAAAGAATGTCCGTCTTGTAAAACCAAACTCACCAAGGTAGACGACTCGGTAGATTTTTTCTGCACCAATCGCAACTGCCCCGAACGAAAATTAAACCAACTCATATTCTTTTGTTCCAAAAAACAAATGAACATCGAAGGCCTCGGCGAAAAACAAATCCAAGTTTTTTTTGAAAAAGGTTGGGTCAAAGACATTTCTGATTTATATACATTAGAAAAATACAAATCAACCATACTCGAGTTAGATGGTTTTGGAGAAAAATCTGTAAAAATCATTTTCGATGCCATAGAAAAATCAAAAGAAAAAGATTTTCGGTTCACACTTCCTTCCATTGGTCTAAATGAAGTAGGCCCCAAGGTTACAGAAATTCTCATTGAACACGGGTTTGATTCTTGGGAGAAACTTCTCACTCTTTCCAAATCCAAAAATGCGGAAGAAGAACTCACTTCCATCCACGGAATTGGCCCAAGAACTATAGAAGCTTTACTCAATCACCTAAAAGATAAAGAAACACTCAAACTAGTCAAAACTCTGATCAAACTAGGTCTAAAATTCCAAGCTGACGAAACCGAAAAAAGCGACATACAACCGTTTGTTGGCCAAAGTTGGTGTGTGACAGGAAGTTTTGAAAACTTCCAACCCCGTGACATCGCTATGTACCTTATCACCAAACACGGAGGAAAAAAAGTTTCGGGTGTATCCTCCAAAACCACCCACCTGCTCTACGGCCCTGGTGCAGGCTCCAAATTAGAAAAAGCTACAGAACTCGGAGTGACTTTGGTTTCGGAAAAAGAATTCCTTAGTCTCTTGAAAAAAGAAGGAATCCCTTTGCCGTAAATTGGAGATAGGCTTCTTCCCATCGAATTATGGAAGTTTAACGTTATTTGTTTAAACAACAGAGGTTGAAATGCATTTGACTAAAATTAATATTTCTTTATTAAGTAAATATATAATTTAATCTTTAGTCGCCTAACTTTAGCTAAAAAAGATACGAAAAATTATCCTCTATGAACATCTTTGAAGCCTACCTTGAAAACTTAATCAAAAGAGTGAAATTGGATTCACGATTCATTGCTGTATGCACAGCGGGATCTTCCATTACCAATGAACTAGACAAATTCTCAGATTTAGACATTGTTTTAATTACAGAAAATCATGTGACGTTTTCACCAGAAGAAATGAAACAATTTGCAGATCAAATCGGAAATCTACTTGTTGGTTTTACAGGCGAACACGTGGGTGAAAATCGATTGCTCATCTGTTTATACAATTCCCCTCTACTCCATGTAGATCTCAAATTTATACAAATCCAAGATTTCAGAAATCGAGTAGAAAATCCAAAAGTGATTTTCGATCGATTCCACAAAATCCCCGAACTATACCAAAACACCGAAGCGGTTTGGCCAAATCTAAACTTTCAATGGATGGAAGATCGATTCTGGGTTTGGATTCATTATGCGGCCACAAAACTGGGAAGAGGCGAATACTTTGAAGCCATCGATTTTCTTTCCTTTTTAAGAGGGAATGTCCTCGGTCCTATGTTTCATTTAAAATATGAAAAGAATCCGAGAGGAGTTCGGAAATTGGAATTTCTTTTGTCAGAAATGGATTTAAACAATTTAAAAAGAACTTTGCCTATTTATGATTTTGACTCTATCTTTGAATCCATTTTGGCTTCGGTTCAACTTTACTGTGAACTGAGAGATTCATTGGCCATTGATCTGAAAAAACACGAAATCGCGCAAAGAGAAAGTGTAACCTACCTAAAAAGCCTAAAACAATGATCTGCTTTATTTAAAACTAAATCCATAAATCATCAAATCATACTTGACATGCAGGTATTTACCTGCATAATAATCTTGTATGTCGAAAGAAATCGAAGGTGCTGATCTGGTGTTCAAAGCACTAGCGGATCCGAGTCGCAGAAAAGTACTCGATCTCCTCTATCTTGAGAATGGCCAAACGTTATCTGCCCTTTGTGAACAACTCGATATGCAAAGGCAATCGGCAACACAACACATAGACATTTTGATCAA
This sequence comes from Leptospira terpstrae serovar Hualin str. LT 11-33 = ATCC 700639, assembly GCF_000332495.1. Classification (NCBI taxonomy): domain Bacteria; kingdom Pseudomonadati; phylum Spirochaetota; class Leptospiria; order Leptospirales; family Leptospiraceae; genus Leptospira; species Leptospira terpstrae. The sequence goes on from NZ_AOGW02000006.1 coordinate 235,117, forward strand.
AGCCAACTTGGTAACAGTTGTTTGGAGAGGAAGAGAGAAACTTCACTTTATTAATCCAGTGCCAATTCATGAAGTCTATGAACGTTGGGTTCGAAAATTTGAAACCAATCGCTTAGGGTTTTTATACGACCTGAAAGTGCAACTTGAAGGAGAAAACGATGGAAAAAAATAGTTTCGTCTATGTCACGTATATACTTACCACACCGGAAAAAGTTTGGAATGCAATCATTGATCCGGAAATCACAAGTCAATATTGGCTTGATCCATTAGCAAAGAACCCGGCACACATCAATGTTTCCGATTGGAAGCCAGGTTCCCTATGGAAACATGAAAAGTTGGATGATGCCAAAACAGTGGATATCATCGGTAAGGTTATAGAAAGTTCACCTCCGCATCGTTTGGTGCTTACTTGGGCTCGTCCCAAGGAAATGGATGAGGAATCAAAACATGCTCGAGTTACATTTGACATTGAACCTTATGCTAATGGACTCGTTCGTTTGGTAGTCACACACGAAGATCTAGATCCACAAATGTTAGCTGGAATTTCCTCAGGTTGGCCGAGTGTTCTATCAAATCTCAAAACATTTTTAGAATCAGGTCGCCCATTAGCGGGACACATTGTTAGTGTTTAGTTATACAAAATAACATACATTATGTGATTTTTTATCAATGAAGGAACGGAGAAACTATATGAATTTACCTTATACTGGCGGATGTGCTTGCGGTGCCATTCGTTACCATATTTCAGATGAACCAATCTTTATGAATGACTGCCAATGCAAAGATTGTCAAAAAATGAGCGGAACGGGACATGGATCTTACTTAACTTTTCCCTCACGTACACAAGTAAAACTCGAAGGAGAGGCTACCCATTTTGATAGGATTGGAGACAGCGGCAATACCAAAACAAATAGCTTTTGCCCAAAATGTGGCTCGCCTGTCTATATGACGTTTGCTGGTATGCCAAAACTCTTTACAATACACGCCACAAGTTTGGATGATCCTGGCCGATACAAACCACAAGCGGTAACATACTCTCTTCGAGGATTTCCTTGGGACCACCTCGATCCGGCTTTACCTAAATTTGAAACAATGCCAAAAACCTAACATGATTTGGGGCGCCTCGAATTGATTCTTAAACAAATCCATCATCCTGAAACGACCGCGCTATCCGCTTCAATCTTTCCCGATGGTTTCTTGGTTGTATGATGATTGATTTCGGGAAAGGATTTCCGCTACTATCGCTGGCGCAGGATCTAATTCTTAAATATAATTTGATTCAAATTATAAAAATAATCCTATTTTATTATTTATAATCAAATTCTAACCTAACGGATAATAGAAGTGAACCACACTTTCCCCAGTGGCTCCCGTAGATCGGTAAAAATCGAGTGCGTAGTCGTCTACCAAATCAGCTTGAACGAAAACTTCCTCGGCACCCCAATCTTTACAATAGGCGTTGATACTTTGGATGAGTGATTTTCCAATTCCTTGGCGTTGGTATGGGGTGAGCACAGCTAAATCATAGATATATACTAGCGGTTTTTCTGAGTAATATTGACGAAGGGTGTAGGAAGTCAAACCTCCAATCACATGGTTGTTTAATACAGATACAAATACAAAAAAATCATCCCTCTCCAAAAGTGTTTGTAGATAGTTAGAGTTTGGAATTTGAAAATTTTTCATTTCAAATACATCTTCAAAAACTCGAATGAGTTCAATGAATTGATCCAAATCACTGGCACTAAGTTTTTTAATTTCCAAGTCTTTCCTGTTCGTACTTTCTAACATATTCTAATAGGTTAATCTCTTAAAAATGATTTGAGGAAAACGGGAATCGTTTTATTTTAATCGCTCGAGGACACCTTTTCGTTTCACAATATTTTTATAGTCCCATTGGATTTTCTTTGCTTGGCCGAGCCAACGTTTCAATTCTTTTTTATTGATTTGACTTACATCTGTATAACGTGCTTCTGCTGCTTTGAAACTTCCTTCCGGCTCTAATCCTTTGACTTCAAAAGATTGCCCACTCCAAAAGAGAAGACGAATACAACTCTTTAGTTTGCTGTATCCAACAATCGGATTTCCCTCTAAAAACCAAACAGGATGTGCATGCCATATTTTCTTTTCCGCTTTCGCGAGAGTTAAATTAATTTCTTCATAAAGAAGATTACAAATTTCTCTATCCACTGGGGATTGGGATTGATTGTATTTTTGAATCTCTTGACTCACTACTTTCTCCTCACCGTTGTTTTCAATACAGGTTTAGATTATATCAAGGATATAAAGCAAAACCTGTATCTTAATTCGAAATTAAATTCTTGGATTATAGAATTTCAACTTCCAAAAACAATAAAACCGCTACTGAAAATTTCCCAGTTTGCGGTGGAAAAATCTCAAATTATTTGCAAATTTTCTTTAAGGTAGATACAACTTTCACATCGACTGTAGGCCAAAGTTTACTGACTCCATCTGAACCTTTATGTAAGTCATTACATTCTGCATTTAACTTACCAAGTCCTGATTGTAAACCTAGTGTAACTACATCCACAGTTCCAGTCACTTCGACAACATCCTCTTTCCAAACAAAGTTCACAGGAACGGAAGTTTTAGAGTTACCAAATCGTAAATTTAGTTTTGCTGTTCCCGTTTCTCCAGCGGTGATATCGGTAAAAGATCCTGCGATTTTTTTATTCCCTTTTACGGAACCGAAAAAGAATTTTTTAATTTTTCCATCTCGGTCAGGAACACCCGAGTTGACTGAAGAAGAATCGATTTGGAATTGCAAAGACTTTACTGCACCAAACTTTGATTTGTCTTTTTGTTTGCCAACGACTTTGATTGAGTCGAATTTACCTTTAACACCTGTTTTCTCAGTAAATTTGAACGCTGTCCACTCTAATGAGGTTTGCGATGAGTCGTATTCGTAAGTGCAATTTTCTTCTGCAGTCAAATGTGCTGCGGCGCTGAGTGTGATTAGTACCAAAATCGAATGAATAATTTTCATAGAAACCTCTACTAGAAAATAGAAAATGTAGAACTAGGTTTTGTCAAGTGGAGTCTAATCCCCGAATCACAATTCGCATGTTAAAATTTATACATTTGTTGGTATTTCATTTTAAGAACCAACTCTTCAAACCAAAAGAAGAAAATCAAAGCCTTAGGCTTTCTTCACATGAAGATTTGGCAAAGTCAATTTTGGATTTTTTCTCTGAATCCTTATACATTCATTCGGTTCCTAGTCAAATCATCGAAGGTTTTCGTTCCCTTCGCAGTAAATACAAACAACTGACTAAGACCAATTTCTATGATTTTCTTTTTTCCGCTTCCCACCAATACCAAATCCGCCTAAACATTGTTCAAAAAACATTACAAGACATAAAATCCTATACCACAGAAAACTCGCCCTTTGTATTTCAAATCGTAAATGAAAATACTAACCTACCTGAGTTTTATGCAATATTAAATTACCAAACTTCCTCTTATCAAATTAAATTACTAAATCAATTAGAGGCCGAAGCAGAATGGTATTCTGAAAAGGAATTGTTGAAACTCATAGGAATCAAATCAAATAAAGAATTTGTGGACTGGATCGTTGCAGAGCCAACATTTCCTTTTTCAACAAACAAAGAACTAAATAAGTCTGATTCGTCTGTTAAAAATGCGCTAAAACAAATCTCACATTTGATTCAAATGGAATCTAAAGATGTTTTGATTGTCTTTATCTATGGAGTGGGAATTGGAATTCTCTCCCTAGTTGTTCCAGTTGCCACTTCCTCACTTGTCAATATCGTAGCCTTTGGTGTGATGATTCAACCTGTCATCATATTGACATTGTTAGTCGTATTTTTTCTAGGATTTGCAGGTGCGATGCAAACCATCCAAATCTATGTGGTGGAAATTTTACAAAGACGTGTTTTTGTGAGAATTGCCACTGAGTTTGCCGTAAAGTTCCCAAAAATTCGCCAGGTTGTTTTGGACAAACACCACAACCCAGAACTTGTAAATCGTTTCTTTGATACGATGACCATTCAAAAGTCCATTCATTCCTTGTTAGTCGATGGACTTTCGGTTGTGTTAACTACTGTAATTGGTTTTATTCTGATTTCTTTTTACCATCCTATCTTTATTGTATTTTCATTTCTCATTTTACTGATTGGTGGCTATTGGGTCATCTACCGATTGGGAAAACCCGCTGCAGAAAACTATATCAAGATCTCAAAAGAAAAATACAAAGTAGCTGCTTGGTTAGAAGAAATCTCCAGGCATTCTGCCCTATTCCACTCTACCTTTGGCTCCAATTTTGCTTTAGATCGTGCCGATTCTTTGATTCGAGATTACCTATACGCTAGAAAAAAATATTTTTTTAATTATATTCGCCAAATCATTGGTCTTGTGGGAATTCAAGCTCTGGCAAGTGCCATAGTACTTGGATTAGGTGGATATTTAGTCATTCATAGACAACTAACCATAGGACAACTTGTGGCAGCTGAACTTGTGATCGCAAAAGTTTTAAGTGATATTTCAAAATTTGGAAAACAGTTAGATAGTTTTTACAGTTTGATTGCAGCGGTTGACAAAATTAATTCCGTTTTTCACTTACCAACAATCCCAGTAAAAACGGTAGAATTTGAAATTCCAAATGGCCCGATTCAAATCCAGTTGTCTGGAATTCATTATTCTTTATCTAATGGCCATAAAATATTCAATCAATTCCAATGGAAAGTGCCGGCAGGAAAAACAATCGGAGTATCTTCTAACACTCCTTATGACGCCCATATTCTATTAGATCTGTTATGTGGCCTACGAACACCGACTTCAGGTGTTGTGGAATACAACCACCAAAACATCCACGAAGTTTCCAAAGAACAAATCCATTCTGTTACTTATTTAATCAGAGGAAATGAAATCTTCGAAGGAACTATCCTGGAAAATATTCGGGTGGGGCGAGAAGAAATACCGCTCATTGAAATCAGAGAACTCCTCGAAGAATTAGGAATTTGGGATACGATTCAATCTTTACCAAATGGGATTCACACACCACTTTTAACTTTCGGACATCCCTTTGATACAATCCAAACAACAATCCTTTCCATAGCACGTGCCATCGTTGGTAAACCAAAACTGTTGTTAATCGACGGAAACTTAGACCAATTGCCACCTCAACTTCTTTCGGCTTCTCTCAAAGTTCTGTTACAAAAGAATAGAGTCTGGACACTGATTATTGTTTCCAAATCACCGAATGTTCTTTCTCAAATGGACCAAATATTACGTTTAGAAAACGATTCTCATTCCCTAAAGGTAAATTCATAAAGTCGGAAAATAAAAACTGATATGTCACAGAAATGGAAACTTTATAAAAATCTACCTTCCTATCGATTGGTGCAAACGGCTTTGCCAGCGCAAAGCCTTGCTTATATCCTAACTATTATTTTTTTCATAAGCGTAATCATCCTACTCTATGTTCCTTGGCAACAAACTACTATGGGATTTGGAAGAGTGGTTGCTTATGCACCTCTCGACCGTCAACAAGTGATTGAATCACCGATCAGCGGTCGTGTTGTCAAATGGCATGTACATGAAGGGACTCGAGTAAAAAAAGGAGATCCTATCATTGATATTTCGGACAACGATCCTAACTTTATCAATCGGATTCGTGAAGAAAAAAATGCCCTCTTACAACGATTAGAAGCAGCCAGATCCAGAGAAGATAACATCCGTTCTCGAATTATCAGTTTACGGTCTTCGATGGGAAGTGCCGTCAATGCTGCTGATTCCAGAAGGATGATGGCAAAAGACCGAGTACGCGCCAGCGAACAAGCAGTTGATGCTGCAAAAGCCGCTTTAAAAACAGCGAACCTCAACTTAGACCGCCAAAAACAATTATGGGAAAAAGGACTTACCTCCAAACGAACTTTAGAACTTGCAGAATTAGAACATACAAATGCCGAAACTGGACTCGATCGCGCGAAAGCCTCTTTTGATGCTGCAGTCAAAGAAGAGAGGGCTTTGTATAGTGATTCTGGAAAAGTCGCGCAAGATGCAGAAGCATCGATCAACGATGCAAAAGCTTCCTTAGCATCAGCACAATCGGAAGTAGCCCGTGTTTTGGAAGATTTACCAAAATTGGAAGCACGTTTGTCTAGACAAGAAAACCAAGAAGTATTTGCACCAAGAGACGGAACCATCATGAGAATTTTGGTTAATCCCGACACACAACAAGTAAAAGAAGGAGATGGAGTTGCCATCCTTGTACCCGATTCTGAAGACAAAGCGATTGAACTTTTTATTTCGGGTAACGACATTCCGTTAGTTGGAGAAGGCAGAAAGGTTCGTTTACAATTCCAAGGATATCCAGTTTTGCAAATCAGTGGATGGCCAGAGACTGCTGTAGGAACTTTCGGAGGGATTGTCAAACTAGTCGATATCACTGACAATGGATCTGGAAATTTTCGAGTCCTTGTGGTTCCTGATAGAGAAGATAGGCAGTGGCCTTCTAGTCGTTACCTCAGACAAGGTGTGCGTGCCAAAGGTTGGATTTTTCTCAATCGTGTGAGTGTGGGATATGAACTTTGGAGAAGGTTCAATGACTTCCCACCAAACCTTCCCATGGATGATCCAGAAATTAAATCATTGTTAGATGAAAATAGAAATGGTGAGAATCAAAAATGATTTCTAAGTTAAAACAATCCTTACTTGCTTTCCTTTGTCCTTTTGGAATGTTTTTTTCCTTCGCTATTGAAGCGGATCCTACTCGAGATCCCTTTGAATCTTTACATGGACCCAATATCTATTCGCAAGATTATATCAACCAACAACCAGGAGTTCTCACATTAGAAGAACTACTTCGGTCTGTTGAAAAATCTTATCCTCTAGTCCTTGCCGCCGAAAAACTTTTATCAGAAGCCGAATACAATTACTTAGCAGCTGAAGGGGCTTTTGATTTACAATTTAAGTCCATGGGTACAACCAAACCAATGGGTTATTATACGAACAATGCTGCTGATGCAGTTTTTGAAAAACCAACTCCACTAGGAGGAACATCTTTTTTTGCTGGTTATCGGATAGGAAGGGGAAATTTTCCAGTGTATGATGGCAGAAGAGAAACCAATGACTATGGTGAAGTGCGTGCCGGAGCCATCTTTCCTCTTATGCGTAATCGTGAGATTGATAAAAACAGAGCCGATATCAAAAAAGCGGACCTTGACCGTAGACTCGCCGAACTCTCCATTCAAAAACTAAAAATCGAAGTCATTAAAGAAGCTACCAAACGGTATTGGAAATGGGTTGCCAGTGGCCAAGAATACTTAGTCAACAAAGACTTGTTAGCAATGGCAAAGGATCGTCAGGAACAAATTATACAGCGTATTAAGTTAGGTGACATTCCTAAAATGGAAGGAACAGAAAATGACCGCGCTATCTTACAAAGAGAGTCGCAATTTGTATCTGCCGAAAGGGAAATGCAAAAAGCAGCCATTGACTTATCTTTATTTTTACGTGCAACAGATGGAAATTTAATCCTACCTTCAACAGATAGACTCCCCATAGGATTTCCTAAACCTATTGAGTATAAAAAACTGGAACTGGAAAAGAGCATTAAACTTGCTTGGAAGTATAGACCAGAATTACAAGACTTCGAATTCAAACGAGACAAAGTTCGTGTTGACCAAGATATGGGATACAATGCATTAAAGCCGCAAGTAGATTTGGTAGTCGCAGGGTCTCAAGACTTTGGACCAGGTTCTGTGACAAGAGCCAAACCAGAACTTGAAGCATCACTTGTTCTCAATCTTCCGATCCAAACCAAACGCCCGAGAGGAATGATTGGTGCTGCAGAAGCTAAGATTGCCCAACTGGATCAGGAATTACAATTCTCAAAAGATAAAATCAAAACTGAAGTACAAGATTCCATTTCCGAGGTGATTGCTTCGGCAAAACGCGTAATGGTTACTCAAAATGAAGTAGAACTCGCAAGAAAGTTAGAAGAGATGGAACGAGAACGATTTACTCTTGGTGATTCAACACTTCTATTTGTGAATATTAGAGAACAGACAAGTGCAGAAGCAGCAGTACGTGAAATTAAGGCTTTGTACGATCATCATGTAGCCATTGCCAATTTCCAAGCAGCAACTGCTTCGATTTTGCAAATTTCACCCTTTCCTTAGTCTGTTTTATGATTTAGAAAAAAAAACGACTTTCACTACTCAATGAATCCCTAAACTTTTCCCTAAAGAAGGTTTCTATGCACGGGGAAGAATCACTACTACAAGACATAGGTCTCAGTATTATTTTCGCAACAGTCTTAAGTCACATCGCCAGAGTCCTCAAACAGCCGTTAATTTTAGGTTATATTATCGGTGGAGCAATGCTCGGGAAAGAAATGGGATTTGAACTTGTCACAAACGAAGCAAGTATAGAACTCATTTCCGAAATTGGACTTATTCTTTTGTTATTCATCATTGGACTCGAAATCAATTTAGCAGAACTTGCGAAAATGGGCAAGGCCATGTTTACCTTAGGTATCCTCCAATTTACACTTTCTGTTGCCTTTGTTTATTCCGTTTTTCCTTTTTTTGGTCTTTCTATTGGTTCTGAAAAATTTGACCTTCTTTACATTGCCGTTGCCCTTTCTTTAAGTTCCACTCTCATTGTTGTGAAACTTTTACAAGACAAAGTGGAGATCAATACACTCTCTGGTAAGTTAACCGTTGGGGTTTTGGTATTCCAAGACATCTGGGCTATTTTGTTTATGGGGGTCCAACCCAACCTCAACAATCCAGAAATATTAAAAATTCTAACCTCTGTCGGAATCATTGTCCTATTAATTGCCTTTAGTTTTAGCGTCAGCAGGTATGTTCTCGCAAGGTTATACAAAGCCTGCGCTAGTAGCCCCGAATTAATACTACTAACATCGATTATGTGGTGTTTTCTTGTCTGCGGAATTGCTGGAGAAGCAGGACTTTCCAAAGAAATGGGTGCCCTCGTTGCTGGTATGAGTATCGCTGCCTTCCCTTATGGTGCAGATGTAATTTCCAAACTCATTGGGATTCGAGATTTTTTTGTTACTTTATTTTTCGTAGCTTTAGGACTAAAAGTTCCTCTTCCTAGTTTAGAAGTGATTGGATTATCTGCAGCAATCATTGCTCTCATGTTATTTGTAAGAATGATTACCATCGCCCCAGTCATCATCAAACTAAACAAAGGGGTTCGCAATGGATTCCTCACTGCCCTTAACTTGGCACAAATTTCAGAATTCTCTCTCGTTATCTTAGCGTTAGGTGCTGGATTTGAACACATCACTCCAAAACTACAGGCAGTGATTCTTACATCGACCATTATCGCCTCGGTTCTTTCCACATACATCATTATGTTCAACCATGACATTGCTGCCACCTTAGAAAGACTGCTCGCTCGTGTGGGAATCTCCGACCAAACCGAAGAGTCATCCAAAGAGGATAAGGCAGGTCACAGTGGGCACGGAGGACATGGAGACGGTATGGTGCGAGATATCATTGTCCTTGGATACTTTCGGATTGCACGAGCCTTTGTGGAATACTTAGAAGACTTATCGCCATCTCTCATCAAACGTATCATCATTGCTGACTATAATCCAGCATTCAAAGAAGAACTTACAAACAAAGGATTCCAGTGGGCTTATGCCGATCTTGCTCATCCCGATTCCTTATCTCATATTGGACTTCATGATGCTTCGATGGTCATTTGTACCATCTCTGATTCTTTTTTGAAAGGAACCAATAACAACCGTTTGCTTTCCACACTGAGTAAACTGGCGCCCAATGCAAAAATTATTTTAACCAGTGATGAACCGGGAGAGGCAAAAAAATTAGTAAGTGATGGAGCACAAAAGGTTATCGTACCGGGTGTCATCACCGGTGAATTTTTATATGATTATATTTCTCGGGGAATGAGGAATAACGAAAGAGTGGTGTAGTCATTTTTTCGTTACTAAGTGAAGTAGAATCAAATTGTCTTAAGTTATAAGAAAATAAATATCGAAAATAAGCCGGCACATTCATGCCGGCTATTCAACTAATTGGAAGTTAAATTACTCCCTTTTCAGAAATGAATCTAAGGATTTAGATTTTTCCCATATCAATCACAAACCGATAACGAATGTCACTGTTTAACACTCTCGCATAAGCCTCGTTTACCTGTTTTGGTTGGATAAGTTCAATCTCTGGGGTAATGTTATGTTTGCCACAAAAGTCTAACATTTCTTGCGTTTCTTTGATCGAACCGATCACGGATCCAGCAAAATTCCTTCTCATCATAATCAGTGGAAAAGGGTGAATCGAAAGTGGTTTTTCGGGTGCACCCACAGACACGAGAGTTCCGTCCATTTTGAGTAATCCAAAATATTCTGCCATATTCAAATCAGCAGAAGATATCGTATTGATGATTAAATCAAAACGAAGTGCATTTCCTTGGAATACCCCCGATTCTTTGGTAAAAAGAAAATAGTCAGCACCCAATTTTTTTGCATCTTGTTCTTTACTCACAGATCCACTAAGAACTGTCACTTCTGCTCCCATTGCTTTTGCAAGTTTGACTGCCATATGTCCTAGACCACCAAGGCCCATCACAGCTACCTTTTTACCTGGCCCTGTTTTCCAATGATTTAATGGAGAGTATGTGGTGATTCCTGCACACAATAGCGGTGCTGCTTTGTCTAGTGGAAGATTGTCTGGAATTCGTAAAACAAAATCTTCATTCACAACAATTACATCAGAATATCCACCTTGTGTGATAGTAGATCCATCTTTTTCCAAAGAACCGTAAGTCAGAGTATTTCCTGAAATACAATATTGTTCCATATCCTCTTTACAATGTGCGCATTCCCGACAGGAATCCACCATACAACCAACTCCCACTCGGTCGCCTATCTTGTATTTGGTGACTTTTGAAACTACGGTTTTCACAATACCGGCAATTTCATGTCCAGGCACCATAGGGAATGCAGCTCCAAAACCCCATTCATCACGCGTCATGTGTTTATCTGAATGACAAATCCCACTATATTTGATATCGAGAACAACATCATATTCTTTTGGATCTCTTCTTTCAAAACTATAGGGAACAAGAGCTTCTTTTGATTTTAATGCAGCGATTCCTTTTGCTTTTATCATTTGTTTATCTTACCTTTTTGAATTAGCAGTAGTCTCATGGTTGCATAATACTCTAATTATAAGTTTAAACCAATACACAGAAGTCTATTTTCTTGCCTAATTCTACAAAATGCAAAATAATCTCTTGTTATTTAGAACTTTCGGAGTTTCATAGGAAAGATATGGGCCAGGTAGAAGAAAATAACAAAAACATAGTCAAACATTTAGAATCTCTTTTGCCCAAACCTGGCAACTTGGAAACCGGGATTCCCGGCCTCACTTTGTTTCGGATCAACGAGTCGTTTGTTCGAGTGCCAATGACTTATCACCCACGCATCATCCTGATGGCCCAAGGATCCAAACGAGTTTTTTTAGGGGAAGATACCTTTTCTTATGATCCCTCACAATACCTAGTACTTTCCGTTCCCATTCCCCTGGAATGTGATGCTGTTGCCGATGAGAATAAACCCATTTTGGGATTTGCAATCGACGTAGACCCTCAAGAAGTGGCCGAAATACTACTGTTAAGTGATGATACAAAGTATTCTGGGGAAACCATACCACGAGGAATTTATGGAGCCAGTGTATCAAAAGAAATTTCAAATGCTTCTTTGCGTCTCATTCAATCCTTGTTTTCCAAAACAGATCTTCGTGTTTTAGGAAAGTCCATCGTTCGAGAAATCATTTATCGTGTGTTAATTGGAGAAAATGGAGAGACTTTACAAGCATTGGCTCATCGGAATCGAAAATTTTTCCAAATTGCACAAATACTAAATCGGATTCATAAAGAATATGCAGAAGAGTTTGACATCAATGAATTAGCATTCAGTGCAGGTATGAGCACATCCAACTTTCACAATTGTTTTAAAACAGTGACAAATACTTCTCCATTACAATACATAAAAGCCGTAAGATTACAAAAAGCTCGGAGTTTAATGTTAACAGAAGGAACGAACGCCATCACAGCAGCACAAAAAGTTGGATATGAAAGTCCTTCTCAATTTAGTAGAGAATACAAACGGTACTTTGGCGTTTCACCAGCCAAAGACCAGGTGCAGTTAGCTATCTAAATCAAACCCTTTCGTTTGAATTCAGCGATTACCACTTCTAAATCGGCAGGAGAATCCACACCAAGATTGGCTTTATCAGAAAGATACACTCCAATCGTAGATCCATTCTGTAAGGCACGGAGTTGTTCTAAAGACTCTACCGTCTCCCAATCGGAAGCCGGTAGTTGGTTATAATTCATTAAAAAATCCCGTTCGTAAGCATAGATTCCTAGATGTCTAAAATACTTAGCGTCCCCTTTAAAAGAGGCAGGGATGGGAGAACGAGAAAAATAATTGGCACGTCCGTTTCTATCAAAGACCACCTTCACTTTGTTAGGATCTTTTGAATCTTCGGCTTCGGTAAAAGGAACAGCTGCTGTAGCCATTTCCCAATTTCTATGTTTTATTTTTAATCCCACCACTCCATCGATGAGTGTGGCTTCCATACCCGGTTCGTCTCCTTGGATATTGACTATGATTCCATAGTTTGGATATTTTTCTGCGACTTCAATAATGCGGTCTGTCCCGGTAGGATGGTCGGGACTGGTAAGTACAGATTCCCCGCCAAAGGATAAAACAACCTCATGGATTCGTTTGTCATCGGTTGCGACCACCAAACGGTGAAAAGATTTTGAAAGGGAAGCATGATGGTAAGTCCACTGGATCATTGGTTTTGTACCAATGAGGGCCAGTGGTTTTCCGGGAAGCCTTGTGCTCGCGTAGCGAGCAGGGATCACACCTAGGATTTGGTCGGACATAGTCCTAGTTTACCAAGAACTCGGTAAAGTAAACCTCTTTGATTTTTCCATTTGTCAAAATGTGATTTAAGTGGGCTTTGATCTCCTCACGTAAATCCAATTGGTTGGTAATGGATTTTAAATCATCTTTTGTTTTACGAGCAATGACTAAGTTGATAATGTTTTGCATTTGAGCCACACGTGCGGCAAGTTCCGCAGAAAGTGCTGGTTGGCCTGATTCAAATCCAAGTGACATTTTTAACTTAACAAAGTGTGATTCACCAACATCCGAAGTATTTACTCTAAATTCTTCTTGAAATGTGTAAACTTCCAAAGGAGGGGGAGCTTTCACAAGAGAGATATTCTTTTGTTGTTTGAACACACTCGTTGCCGTCTTTTGAGCAACAAACATCGATATAACGGTTACAATGATAATCCCGAAAATTGCTGCAGCGATGTACAATAACCATTTTACAATGGGGGACATCCCTGCAGAGGCGGAACTACCTTCGGCTAACCCACCTTCTTCTTCATCTACTTCACGGTCACCCATGTTAAAATTCTCCTTCTACATTTGTTTCAGTGTTCGGTAAACGAGTGTCAGGTAAGCCGTATTTGCTTTCCCCTGGCGCACGTTTTGTAGACTTCTCGGTTAGGATGATGATATCCACTCTTCGGTTGAAAGCTTTAGCTTCCGGTGTACCTTCATTTTCTAATACAAGAGGTCTATAGGATCCAAAACTTACAGCTTGGAACCAACTTGGTTCAATTTCTTCGGAATTGATCATAAATACAGTAGCATTGACAGCTCGAGCTCCCGCCAAATCCCAGTTATTGATATATTCTCTTTCTTCTCTTCCGGGTCGGTTCACAGGATTGACAGCATCATCATCACTATGTCCTTCCACTCGAACAAATCGTTCGAGTCCTTTGATAAGACCCGCCGCCTTACGTAACGTTTCTCGAATGGTTGGTGTTAAGATCGCGGAACCTGGATAAAAATAATCAGCACCAACAAGAGAGATCACAAGTCCTCTTTCATTTTCAGAAATACGAACTTTTCCAGCTTCTACTTCCGGTTTAAACACTTCATGAGCATCTTTTTTTGCTTTGGAAAGGTTACGTCCCACAACTTGAGAAGGTAGGGATTCAATTTGCATACCCATCTCTTCTAATGAACCTTTGGAAAGAGTTTGTCCCCCAGTGAAAAATCCTGTTGTGGATTTGAATGCAGATAGAATGATCTGCATCTCCTTTGCATCAGTTTTTCCTGTTGTATACAAAAGGATAAAGAAACAAAGAAGAAGTGTCACCATGTCCCCGTAAGTTGCCATGAACTCGGGAACTTTTTGGATACACTCAGGACATTTTTCTTTTTTAGACGCCATGGTTTAGGTATTAATCTCCGTCGTCTTTGAGTGCAGTTCTTTCTGCTGGAGTTAAGAAACTCGCCAACTTCTCTTTTACAATTCGTGGGTTGTCCCCAGATTGAATGGATAATGTTCCTTCTACCATCACTTGTTTGATTACCAGTTCATCTTCCGATCTTCTTGTAAGTTTTCTTACAACCGGCGCTGCAAATAAGTTTTGTGCTAACGATCCGTAAAGTGTTGTAATAAGGGCTGTCGCCATACCTTGTCCAATGGCACTCGCATCCCCACCACCTAAGTTCTTTAACATCCCCACAAGACCCACCAGGGTCCCAAGCATCCCAAACCCTGGCGCAAAACCAGCGTAAGCATCCCACCAAGCACGACCATAAGCATGCCTTGTAGCAGTGTTCCCAATTTCGGTTTCCATAATATTTCGAACCAGTTCTGGGTCTGTTCCATCCACAACCAGTTGGATTCCCTTCTTTAAAAATTCTTCAGGAAGTTCATTGATATCATCTTCTAATGCAAGAAGACCTTCCCTACGTGCCTTTTCAGAAAAACTAACAAGCGTTGTAATAAGACCAGGAAGGTCTGAGGGAGGATTTTGAAAGGCTTTTTTTGTAACGGCTCCCACCCCAATGGTGGAAGTCCAAGGGAAGGAAATGATCGTAGCGGCGGCGGCACCACCAAATGTAATCATTACCGAGGGAATATCGATAAGGTCTGTTAATGCAAGACCCCCCGAAACCACCCCAAGTAACATCAAGGCCACTCCAAGGGCCAAACCAATGACTGTAGCTATATCCATTTCTTATGTTTCCTCAGGCCTTCTCTATGACTCGGGGGAGACCATGGATCCTAGTTTTATAGGATACCACTTTTTCCACAACTTCCGCGACAGGCTCTTGAACGATAAATTTCTTCTCATTCACAAGAGTGATGATCGTATCTGGATTTGCTTCGATAGTCTCAATTAAATCTGCATTGAGAACAAATTCCGCACCTTTGAGTCGATGTAATATGACCAGGAGATCCCCCTTCAGAGATTTCTACTTATGTCTATCGACTACCTTTCGAATTTCGCTTACGAATTTTTCTTCAGTAAATCGATTGATGGAATTTTGGAAATCTCCGCGTTTGAAATGGATCTTTTCTGCCCTTTGGATGGCATCATTTAAGGATTTTACGGTCTGTTCTTTAAAAAATACCCCAGTTCTGTCCTCTTTCACCGACTCCAAGGCACCGCCTTTCCCATAGGCAATGACAGGTGTGGCGTAAGCCTGGGACTCCACCGGAGTGATTCCAAAGTCTTCCATTCCGGGAAAAATAAATCCACGGGCTTTTTTGTAGAGTTCCACCACTTCGGTGCGAGGGAGGCCCTTTTTCCAAAGGATGTTTTTTGGTAAATTTTTGACCAATTTTCCTTCATCCTGACCACCACCGACAAGGATGAGTGGTTTTCCATTTTCGCGGAAAGCTTCGATGGCTAGGTCAATTTTTTTATAAGGAGCAAACGCCGAAACCATCAAATAATAATCATCTTTAGATACATCATTCACTCGGAAGTCTTGGGGTAAACAAGGAGGATACACAATTTTGTAATCACGCCGATAGTATTTTTGAATTCTTCTTCCCACAAAATGCGAGTTACATGTAAAATAATCCACACGGTTTGCCGATGCAGCATCCCATGTGCGAAGGTAGTTGGCGATGGATTGTAATAGAAAAAACTTAAAACCTTTTCTTGCGGGAAAATAATCATAATACATATCCCAAACATAACGCATGGGGCTATGGATATAACTTAAATGAAAAGTATCGGGATGGGGAATGACACCTTTGGCCACACAGTGTGAAGAACTAATCACTACATCATACCCTTTTAAATCCAATGACTCAATGGCAGTAGGGAATACAGGTAAGTAGTACCTATAGTATTTTTCTTTAAAGGGAAGATTATTAGTAAAGGCCGTTGTGATCTTTCGATTTTCAATCCTTTCGTTTAGTTTTCCTTTGGAATAAAAAAGAGTAAATAAATCCGCTTCGGGAAATGCTTTTAATAAACTATCGAGTACTATTTCCCCACCGCGCATACCGGTGAGCCAATCATGTATAATTGCAACTTTCATTATTCTTGTGGTCCAATCCTTCTTCCCGTAATTGGCGTTGTACGTCCGTAATACGATGCAGTAATTAAAAATGGAATCGGCATGGTGTTCTCTAAATTTCGGGAACTTTCCATATAACGCCTTCCTTCTTTTCCTATCGCTTCTGCGTCCTTAATTGTCGCAAGAAGTTCATCATACATTTCAGTTTCGCCAATCAATTTGGGAATTGTGCCTTCTGTATGATTTAATTTATCGGAGATAGAACGAAAATCCAATGTGATTTGCCTGAGGTCCGATCGATTTTCTTCCATAGTGACTGAGGTTGCCTTAAAAAAATCATCAAAATACCGAGCCGAAGGCAGATAATCAGGTGTTTTTTCCCCTTCACGAAAAGTCGGTTTAAAAAAGGGACGTTTCCCATCGGAACTTCCTGGATTGATATTAATGATCCTTCCGGAAAACAAAGTGATGGTTTGAAAATCCACTTCATAATTGTCCCAAAGTGTGAGTGGATCTTCCAAGGCAATATGGAGCTCAATCGCATGATCCATGTTATGGTCTAAAAATCGACGATCCGGTACATCGATGAGTGGCCTGGAATCTATATGGGCAACATACCCTTTTTGAATTCCTAAAATTCGTACCTCAGTTCCTTCTTTGATTCCATCAATTCTAGAGTAAAAAAGGGATAACCGATAAGGATATTTTTTGGCAGGACGATCTGGTTCAATGACGGTAGTGAAAAAAGCAAAGACCAAAATAGAAAAAAAAACGATTCCTGTTAGGGCTTCCTTAGATAACTTTTTTGATTTCACGGCAGACTTAAAATTTTTCCGTTGAAAGAAAGAGTTGGCAAGCAGATTTTAAATGACTGAATGGGATGAGATGAAAGCAGTCACCATCCTAAAATACGACGAATCCGAACCCCAATTAGAACTTAGGGAAAAAGAAATTCCTACACCGAAAGAGAATGAAGTTCGGATCAAAATCCATCTTTCACCAATTAACCCCTCTGACTTAATGTTCATTCGCGGGCTCTATGGTTTCAAAAAAAAAGCACCTGTGTCTGCAGGATTTGAAGCTAGCGGAGTTGTCGATGCCGTGGGAAGTGCCATCAAAACTTTAAAAGTGGGAATGAATGTCTCCTGTGTAGCTCCGCAAAATGATGGGTCTTGGGCAGAATATATGATCACTACCGAAGACAACTGTTTACCGTTAGTTGACGGAGTGACTCTTGACGAAGGATCTAGTTTTTTTGTAAACCCAATGACTGCTTGGGCCATGGTTTCTCGTTGTACAAAAGAAGGACATCCTGCTATGATCCAAACTGCTGCTGCCAGCGCTCTTGGTAAAATGGTAGTGCGACTTTGTAAAGAACGTGGAATTCCACTTATCAATATTGTAAGAAAAAAAGAACAAGAAGACAGCCTTCTTGCCATTGGAGCAGAAAATATACTCAACTCCTCTTCACCCAATTACCAAAAAGAATTATATAAAATTTCTAAAAAACTAAACGCGACTTATGCAATTGATGCAGTGGCCGGAGAAACTGCACAATCCCTTGTGGAATGTATGCCTTATGGCTCAAAAGTTGTTTGTTACGGTGCTTTGTCCGAAAAACCATTTGCGGTCAATGCGGGAATTATGTTATTCCAAAACAAAAAGATCGAAGGGTTTTGGTTATCTTCTTGGATCTATGAAATTGGATTGGAAGAATTTCAAAAACAAGCAAAAGAAGCACAGAAATTTTTAAAAACTGTTTTCCAAACCAAAATCAACAAACGATTTAAATTTGAAGAATACAAAGAAGGTTTGGAGTTTTATAAACAACATATGACCGAAGGGAAGGTAGTATTTGGTCCGTAGAATTTTATTTATATTCGCATTCGTATCTTCCTTTTCGTTCACTCATTGTTTCGGTGATACAAAGAAGAATTTAGAAAGCCTAAAGGCGTGTAAGTTTGATTTGGTGGATGTTCGTGTGGACTTAAAACCAAATCCAAACTTTCCGTTAATTCCTTTAGTGGATTTGTATCCGCAAGTTTCTGTTGAGAATCCTAACGATACCAAGGTGAGTATTTACAAATTTGATTTGGAAATCCAACTCATCACTGCGAATGGAAAAGAATACATTGGAAAACTTCAAAACGAAACTCCTCTCGAAGTGGAACCAATTTCGAAGTCAACGGTAGTTCTGAAACTCATTCCCGAACAAAAACAATCCATCCTCCCTAAACTTTTACTTTTAGCAAGACAACTATCTGAAGCGGCAAGACGCGGAGAAGATGCTGAGTTTGAAATTTATGGAACTGTCGAAGTGGATAGTGTGTTTGGAAAACTTCCCATTCCCGTTCGGGAAATCTCTCGGATCAAACTTAAAAAATGAAATGGTTTGTTTCGAGGGTATGGACCCTCTTTGTTTTCGCAGGGTTTTCTTTCCTTTGCATCCAAAATCGTGATGATTTGTTTTATTCCGGTAAAGAAGGAAACCAAAAAATCTTTGAAGCTTATGCGTTAAAAAATTCAGCCTGTGGAACAAACAAATTACCTGGAACTCTTGTATTAGGTAGAGCCAAAATTGATGAACTTCAACTTTGTTTTCGAGCCATTGAACTAATCGATTGTGCGACCTGGAACACGGAAGGATATCTTCCTGACTCCTGTAAGGCAATTAATACGAGTTTTCGATAGTTATGTGGCGTTATTTATTTGATTTATCCACAACGGAAATTTTTTTATTCGCATCACTTATGTTTGCTGGTATTTTCCTTCTCCTATTTGGAAAACTTAGAAAAAAAGAATCACCTAACAATCTAAAATCTAAACAAGGATCTGGTTCGGAAGATCCATCCAACTCTTCTGCAGGAAAATCCAAAAAGGATTCTAAGTCGGCAAAAGACACCAATCTTAAGGTCATGGAAATTTTTGATTATAATGGAACCAAAATCCTCCACCAAGACGGGGCTTACACCGTTAACGACCAAGGGGTAGTTACCAACTATATGAATTGGAATCTCCTTCCTGCCAAATACCAAAAGATGGTAAAGGAATTGGATAACAGATCTTTAGGAGAGAAAGGTGAGGATTATTTTTTAGAAATGATCAATGGATTTTACTATGTGTCTTTGCCGGGAGGAAAGAAAAAAAGATACGATTCTATCCAAAGTATCCCGGCTGACATTCGCAAACGATTGGGAGTTTAAACTCTTAAGTAGAAAGTACTCCTACCTTATTCTTTAACTTTGCCGTTTGTTTTTCCTGGCGCAGAATTTGTTTTAACTTTTTTTGTTCGCCGTCACGAACTAAACCCTCTTCCAAAACTTTCTTTGGTGGTTTTTTTAAGTCCCAAACAATTCCAAACCAACTGAGTGCCTTTAAAATATAATAAGAGAAATCCACCTCATACCAATAGAAACCTTGGTTCGCAGAAGAACAGTAGTAGTGGTGGTTGTTATGCCAACCTTCGCCCATAGTGAGTAGGGCAAGCCATAGGTTATTTTTACTAGTGTCTCTGGAATCGTAACGAACTGATCCATACACATGAGAAAGTGAATTGATGGTCCAGGTGGCATGTCCGAGGATAAATGTGGACACAGCATATCCATAGACAAGCCAAGCCCAACCGCCAACGGCATAAAGCAATACCGCATAACTCAATGGCGCAATCCAATGGTGGCGATCTAGAAATCGAAGTTCTGGATACTTATAAAAATCAGGAATGAGTTTCGCTTCGTAATCGTTATAATCATCTCGGAGAAACCAAAACATATGGGAATACCAAAACCCTTTTCGACTAGGGGAATGGATGTCTTTTTCTGTATCAGAAAACTTGTGGTGGTTTCTGTGGTGAGCTGCCCACCAAAGAGGGCCTTTCTGCATGGCCATCGCCCCAATCCAAGCCAATACAAATTGAAAAACACGAGAGGTTTTGAAGGAAGCATGGGAAAAGTAACGATGGTAGGCGGCAGTAATTCCAAACATTCTTAAAAAATAAGAACCAACAGCGACCCAAACGAGAGACCAAGAAAACGGAACAGTAAAAACAGTCAGTACAGTGGCCTGAACCAAAAAGAACAAAATAAGGAAAAGTAAAGGTGCCTGTTCTTTGACAACAGGTGTAACAGTAGAGGAAGAAGAATTCATTCAAATAAACCTATACTTATTGGAGTCCCCTACTTGCGTTTGGTTGCAAAAAAATTCATTCTACTTGATTCCCGATTTGCTTGTAGCACCCTGTCCATAAACCCATGTCATCGAAAATCGTTGTCCAAAAATACGGTGGAACCTCCGTTGGTGACACCACTAAAATCCAAAATGTGGCCAAACGGATCAAACGTTACCACGACGAAGGCCAAAAAGTTGCCGTTGTAGTTTCTGCAATGGGACATACTACAGACGAACTTGTCGATTTGGCAGATCAGATTTCTAAAAATCCTCCAAAACGAGAAATGGACATGTTGCTCTCCACGGGCGAACAAGTGTCGATTGCTCTGCTTGCCATTGCATTGAATGAACTTGGAGTTCCTGCACAGTCCTTTACCGGCTCCCAATTAAAAATCTTAACCGATGGAAACTTTTCCAACGGAAAGATCGAAATGATTGATCGTTCTCGGATCGACGAAGCGTTTAACAAAGGCAAGGTGGTCATTGTAGCCGGTTTCCAAGGAATTGATAAAGATGAAAATATTGTCACCCTTGGTCGCGGAGGAAGTGATACATCGGCTGTGGCTCTTGCCGCCGCGCTTGGTGCGGATGAATGTGAAATTTATACAGATGTGGATGGTGTTTACACTGCTGATCCACGCAAAATTCCAACGGCAAAGATGCACAAACAAATTACATACGAAGAGATGTTAGAACTGGCAAGCCTAGGGGCTGGAGTCCTTCACTCTCGGAGTGTAGAATTAGGTATGAACTATAACGTGGTCATCCACGTACGATCCAGTTTCCACGACAAACCGGGAACATTAGTGATGAGTGAGGACAAAATTATGGAAAAAATGAAAGTAAGTGGAGTCACAGCAAAAGGTGACCAAGCCCGAGTAACCATTGCTGATGTAAAAGACAAACCGGGGATAGCTGCGGAGTTATTTACTCAATTAGCAAATAAAGATGTGATCGTAGATGTGATTGTACAATCTTCGCCGAGAGATGGAATTAATACCATTTCCTTTACCATTGCCAAAAAAGATCTTTCGGCTGCAAAACCAATCATAGAAACTTACGCAAAAGACCATGGAAATGGAAAGGCTGAATTTGATGAAAATATCTCTATCGTTTCTGCAGTGGGTGTTGGTATGAAATCACATGTCGGTGTGGCAGCAAAAATGTTCCAATCACTTGCGGAAAAAAATATCAACATTGAAATGATTTCCACATCCGAGATTAAAATTTCCTGCGTCATCAAACAAAACCAAGCGGAAGATGCAGTAAAGGCTTTACATACCACGTTCATCGGGTAAGTTTACGACCGTATGCAAAAAGGATCACGAATGTCTCGAGTTTTCGTTTTGTTTTTTGCACCGGTTTTTGCCTTAAGTCTACTTTTTGCCCCTAACCAGAGTTTAAATTCCTACGAATCCTTAAATGCAGTTTTAGCGATTGTGGGACCCAAATCCATTTCTACTTTGGATTATGAAGAAGGGATCGAACGATACAAAAACTTATCCCGATTCTTTCCCAACTACCGTAAAAAAGGGTCCCTTCACGCCCAAGTGATCGATTTTTTAATTGATAGAGCAGTGGTGGACAATGTTGCCGATGAGGAATCCATCCAAGTCAATGAAAAACGGATCGAAGCAGAAATCCAAAAAAGGATGGAAGCGCAAGGGATTAACGACCTAGAACAATTTAAAAAGGCTGTCCAAACCCAATTTAATTTACCTTATGATGTTTGGTTGGAAGA
The DNA here is from genome assembly GCF_000332495.1 of Leptospira terpstrae serovar Hualin str. LT 11-33 = ATCC 700639. NCBI lineage: Bacteria > Pseudomonadati > Spirochaetota > Leptospiria > Leptospirales > Leptospiraceae > Leptospira > Leptospira terpstrae. Next base: position 257,415 of record NZ_AOGW02000006.1, read on the forward strand.
TTTACCATACCAAATCAAAAAAGGCCAACTTTTACAAATTAAAGTAAGCCCTCCGTTACCTTCAGAACAAGAAATTCTTGCTTGGTATAACAAAAACAAGGCGAAGGTGGGTTCTGAATTTAAATTTAGAGAAATTGTTTTATCACCAGCCAACGCTTCTATTGATGAAGAAACTCGCGTATTTAATGAACTCACCGAAATAAAAAACAAATCTTTGAAAGATCCCTCTTTTTTCAAATTAGTTGCTTCTGGTCCAAGAAATGAATCACGTTATCGTTTGAATGGCGGTTTGGTTAACTGGGTTCCTACATTTGAATTGTTCAAAACACATCCAACTACTGCCTCCGTATTATCACAAGTAGGTGGTCCTGGAAAAATTTCTGAAGTATTCCGAGATGATCGAAAACGTTATTGTTTGGTTTACATTGAAGGGATGAGACCAACTCCCCTCGATGCTGTTAGAAAAGGAATCCAAGGGTTTTTATTTCGCGAAAAGGAACAAACTTCATTTGAAGAATGGGTAACCAATACACGTAAAAATACCACTATATCAATCTTTGATCCCATCTATATCAAAGAACACAACATCAGCAATCCGGAAGAAAAATACAACTTAGACTGATGATGAATCGTAAAGACTATAATCCAAGTTTTGCGGTCGTATATTTAGACAATTTTTCCATTCAGTTTTTAAGCCAAAACTTTAAATTGGAAATGTGGGAAGAGTTTTTGGATCGATTGTTCCAGGTTTTTCCTGAAATTCAGATCCATATCAACACGAACTCTACACTTTCTGAAAAAATAAATTCCAGTTCTTTGAAAGACAAATTGAAACTCCATGAAGATGTTTCCAAAGAACATGAATTCTTACTGAAACTTGGTCAACTGTTACCCGAATCTAAATTCAAAGATCCTGATTGGGACGAAGTTTGTTTTCTATATTTTACGGGAATTTCTCCACTTCTCGACGCTCACCTAACAGAAAAAGCATGGAATAGACATAAGAATTTTTTTAGTCAGTATTCTTATTCAGAGAATTTACCACAAGGACTCACGCCCACTATCATTACTCGTGAGTTTCTCACTTCTTTGCCGGATACATTGGCAACCGATGTCCATTCGTTCTTTTTAAAGAATATCAACCAATATGATGTCGATATTTTTTTCCAAGCTCCCGACCTACGCCAACTTCGACTCGATTTCCGTTTGGCTTCCTATCGATCTTTAACTCTCATCCAAGGTTTGTTATCTCTTGGTGAAATCAGTTACGAAAATTTACTTCCTAAATTAAAAGAAAATCCCAAATTATTTCGAAGTGCTCCCTCTTATTTGGAATGGGAAATTTATAAAGGTTGTGAACTCAAATGTACTTTTTGTCCACGTGAGTTTGTCGATACAACCAATGATGGAAGTTTTGTTTCTTTAGAGGATGTGAAAAAAACCATTTCCAAACTGAATGCAGAACTCTCATCACCCATAACGATTAGTCTCACGGGAAACGGAGAACCCCTTCTCCATCCAGAATTTCAATCGGTTATCAAAGAAATTTTAAAACTGAATGTTTTATCTGAACTCATTATTGAATCTGCACTTTATACGAATACAGAATCACTACTGTCTCTTATCAATAGTTTGGATCCACTCGAAAAAGAAAAACTTTGTATCATTGTAAACGTTACCACTCTGAAACCAGAAGTGTACAAATCCTTATATGGAAAATCAGAACTTGAAAATGTATTAAAGACAGTAGATATACTTGCAGAAATTCTCCCAAGTAAATCATTACATGTTCAAATGATCAAAATGAAAGAAGTAGAAGAAGAAATTGATCCCTACTTTACTTTTTTTGAAAAAAAAGGAATCAATATCATACTTCAAAAATACAATACCTTTGCAAACAAACTTCCAGAACGTAGAGTGAGTGATCTAACACCGATCCATCGTGATTTTTGCTGGCATTTGGTTCGTGACTTATCTGTATCTGTTGATGGAAGTGTATCAATCTGTAAACAAAACCAAACCGAAGTGATTGGAAATTTGTATACTGAATCCATACAGGATGTTTGGCAAAAAGGATTGGATTTTTTTAATTATAGCATTAAAGGGGATCATGGAAAAATTCCCGCTCCTTGTTTGAATTGTGATGAGTGGTATACTTTCAACGCGTGAATGTTTTGCCTTCATTCAGGCAAGACAAGGATCAACTCGACTCCCCAAAAAGATTCTAAAATCCATCCCAAAAGAATCCAACACATCCGTACTGGAACATATCCACAATAGGCTTTCTACTATCTTTCCCAAAGAACAGATTGTCTTTTTGATTCCTGAAAGCGATAGCGAACTTATCGATTTATTAAATCTTAAAAACTATCAATATTTTGTTGGATCAGAATTGGATGTGCGGGACCGCTTTCGTAAAGCGAGTCTTAAATTTAACGCAAAACATATCTTTCGTTTAACAGGCGATAATCCTTATATTGATTTAGAATCTATTCGCTATTTGTATGAAGCCATTTCAGAAATCTCAGATACACATTATAGCCTTTCTATGGTGGGCCTTCCGCTCGGGATGGGTGTAGAATGTTTTTCAAAAGAATCTTTGCTGTTTGAAACCGATGGATTAGTCCCCGATAGGTATACAGAACATGTCTCTCTACATATCAAAGAACATCCAGAAATTCACAAACAATACAGACTAAATGCACCTCACCTTAGCCAATTAACAGACATTAGCCTTGACTCTCTTCGAATTACTGTGGATGAACTAAAAGATTATGAACTTGTTTGTCAACTATGGGAGGAATTAGGTACCAAAGATCCTCTTTTCGGAGCAAAAGAAGTCATCCAACTAACAAAAGACAAACCAGAAATTTTTTCGATAAATTCCTCGGTAGAACAAGTAGTTTTCCAACTGCCTAAACTAAACGAAGAAAAAAAAAGAGTAAGAATTGTTTATGCAGAACCATCTTTGTTTGGATCAGGACACTTTGAGCGATGTAAATCTTTAGCTTTATTTTTAGAAATGAAAGGCTACAAAGTAGAACTCTCAACTAAAACCGATAAAAATTCAGAAAACCTTCCCCATATTTTGGATGTCCGCGAAAACGAATTTGCATTGGCTCACCAGTTTTATATAGATAATCTCCATCACCTGCCGAATGAACCCAATGCCAGTTACTTTTTACCAAATCCAATAGCACCAAAAATTGGTGGAAATACTTTCTCCTATTTTAGTTCTCCACTTTCCGAATTAGATTGGGATGAAATCACAATCTCGGGAAAAGTCCTTGTCTATGCGGGAAACCTAAATCATGCAGAAACTATACAGATTGATAATTATCTATTGCAGTTTTTAAATCAATCCAAGACAAAAACAACACCTAACATAAATGCAGTGACAAGAATCGGAGGAACTCCTCCTACAGCAGAGAGGATTCAATACCTTTCGCGAATCTCCTATATCCAGTTTTTAAAAGAAATTCAATCTTCTGAATTCGTGTTAACCTATTTTGGCCAAACCATGATGGAATCTGTTGCCACTGGGAAAAAAGTAACTTTAGTCGGGATTACAGAGGTCCACGAATCTTTAGGCAAATTTGCGGAAAAAACAATGGGAATTCCTTACTTAGGATCTCTTTCTACGTTATCTACCATTCAAAACTTTCCGACTGCTTTTCCTCATTCAAAAACAAAATTAGTTCGCGATGCTCACTTAAAAATTCTGAAATGGTTAGAATCAATTTATGAAAGCTAAAATTCAAATTCTATTATTTGGTCTTATACTACTTTTTTCTGCAAATCCTGTATTTTCAGAAACAGAAGACAAAGAAACGATCGAAATCAATGCAAAGATTGAATTAGAAAAAGTCAGTCGTAATATTATCAACGCACTTCGATATGGAAGATTTGGTTTAGCAGATACAGAATGGAAAAAAATTCAATCGGATGTTTATAAATCTTATCCTGAGTATGACTATTTAAACGGAAGTTTGTTATATTCTCGAATGGAATGGCAAGAGGCAAAGGAAAGTTTAAACAAAGCTCTTAAAAAAGAACCAAACCATGAAGCAGCAAGTTTTTTACTCGGAATGATCTATGCACAGGAAGACAGTTGGTCCGAAGCAAAAAATACTTGGATGGAAACCAATCAAATTTCCCCATACAATCCTTTTTATCATTACAATCTAGGACTTGCTTATTACATCTTAAAAGATTATAACAATGCCATTTTATCTTTAAACAAATCATTAGAATATAAAGCTAACTACAACGAAGCTAAATTCATTTTAGCAAAAACTTTTTTAGAATTGAATGAAACTGAAAAAGCAAAAGCCGAACTTACAACTATATTAGAACAGGATCCAAAACACATCCAGGCATCACACCTTATGGGTCGTGTAGTTTATATAACAGAAAAAGATCCAAAAAAGTCGCTGACTTATGTAAAAAATCCCAGACTCCTTGGATGGAGAGAGAAAAAAGTATATGCAAGGTGTTATTTTGAAATTCGGAAATGGAGAGATGCGGAAAACCTACTAAGACCCATCGCCTATTCACCGTTTGCTGATGAATATGACCAAAGTTTTTATTTAAATTTACTTTTAAACTTAGGGTATGACGAAAGGGCTAATGATTTCTTTCACTTTATCCAAAAACAATCGCAAAACGAATCTAAGATTGCTGAAGCTTACAGAATGTTACTCTCTTCCCGCGAGGGAAAAGACTTACTCTATCACTATTTTAAACTTAGGTATTAAGATACGACGATATCGGTTTTGGCTTGGGTGTATTTCCACTCAACAGCTACACGGATGAGTTTTTCGTTTTCCGTAATGCTAAGTTTGGATTTAATACGAGAGCGTAAAGTTTCAATCGTGGAAGGAGCAAGGCCCATATTGGCAGCAATTTCCTTCACAGGCATTCCTTCACCAATCATCAGAAACACTTCTAATTCTCGATTGGAAAGCCTATCGATAGGATCCTTTTCATCTTTTTGAGAGGCTCTGTACAAATGTCCGAGCCAGTCTAGTGGCTTGGGACGAACTTACAAAATAATCCCCTTTAAGCACTGTGTGGATGGCCTCTACAATTTGTGTGGTTGTGTCTTCTTTGAAAACATAACCCATCGCTCCTAGTTTAAAAGCACGATCTACAAAGGTATCATCCGTCAACATACTGATGATGATGACGGCGATATTTGGAAAAGTGGTTCGAAGGCGTTTGAGTAACTGCAAACCATTTTGGTTTTGTTTGAGTTGGATATCAATTAACACCAAACTTGGTTGCAGTTTTTCTATATCATTAAATGATTTTTCAATGTTATCCGCACTCCCGATGCACTCTAAATCTTCTGATTTAGCAATTAGGTTTTGTAGTGCATCTACTACAAGAGGGTGGTCATCAACGATATAGACTTGTTTCTTCATATTTTCCGGCTCTAAGATTCTTTTAAAGCTGCGATCATCTCTTGAGTTGCTTTTTTACCATCACCAAACAACATCAAACAGTTGTCAGCAATGAAGAGTGGGTTAGGCACTCCAGCAAATCCAGGACTCAAGGAACGTTTAATCACAACTACCGTTTTTGCATTTCCTACATCCAAAATCGGCATACCGGCAATCGGTGATTTTGGATCTGTTTTTGCAAGTGGGTTAGTGACATCATTCGCACCATTGACTATCACAACATCAACATTTTCGAAAGTACTATTGATCTCGTCCATCTCTTTCAATCGATCATAAGGAATATCTGCTTCCGCAAGTAATACGTTCATATGACCAGGCATACGGCCGGCCACTGGATGGATTGCAAATGTTACATCGACACCACGTGAAGTAAGTAGTTGGTATAAATCACGCACTGTATGTTGTGCTTGCGCTACAGCCATACCATAACCAGGGACAATCACTACAGTTCTTGCGACATCTAACAACATTGCTACTTCTTCCGCACTTGTTGACTTCACTTTACCAGAGTAAAAATCGCCATCATCTTTCATTTCTGTAGCGACAGCCCCGAATCCACCAAAGAGCACATTCGTCAAACTACGATTCATCGCTTTACACATGATTTGTGTTAGAATAATTCCAGAGGCTCCCACAAGTGATCCTGAAATAATAAGAACGTTATTGTTAAGGACAAATCCTGTTGCGGATGCTGCAATCCCTGAATAGGAGTTGAGAAGAGAAATCACAACTGGCATATCCGCCCCACCAATCGGAATCACGAGGAAAATTCCAAGAAGTAAACTCACTCCACTAAGAATCCAATAAATCGATTCGTCAGTAGGAACTAAACATCCGTAAACACCAAGTCCCACAGCAGTAAGTCCAACTAGAATTTTGACAAGTTGATCCCCTGGATAACGAACTGCCTTTTCTGTAATGAAACCTTGTAACTTTCCAAAGGCGATAAAACTTCCAGAGAAGGTGATCCCACCGACAATCGCAGAGAAGACAATGGAAACAATTTCTTGGTAATTCACGGCAAATGCATACTTAGGAATAGAAAGTTGTAATGCAGCACCTGCTACAAAAACAGAAGCAATCCCGCCAAATCCATTGAGGACGGCAACAAGTTGTGGCATAGCTGTCATTTGAATTTTAATCGCTAAGATAATACCGATTATTGATCCAATCAGAACACCAACAATGATCCAATCATAAGTTAAGATGGCTTGGTCAAAGAGAGTTGCTACTACTGCAATTAGCATTCCCAAAGCACCGAGTAAGTTTCCTCGGGATGCCGTTTTTGGATGTGCCAATTGTTTAATTCCAACAATAAAAAGTATGGAAGCAACGAGATAAGAAAGGTTAAGGATGCTTACGAGTTCCATTATTTTGGTGTATCCTTTTTCTTAAACATACCGAGCATTCTGTGAGTTACGAGAAACCCACCCACTACGTTGATCGTAGCAAAAATAACAGAGAGTAATCCCAAAATTTTTGTGATGTTACTTTCTTGGATTCCAGCAGCATAAAGCGCACCAATTAAGGTAATGCCGGAAATGGCGTTAGAACCCGACATAAGTGGGGTGTGGAGGATGGGAGGGATTTTTGTGATGATTTCAAATCCCACGAAGATCGCGAGGACGAAAATCGTGACGGCTGTAACAAATATTTCCATATACTAGAAGTAGTTATGGAAAATTTGGCCATTTTGGAAACAAAATTTTACATAGTTTCGCCACCTAGATTCGCTGTAGAGGTGGTTTTCCCGAATTTTCTGACTCTAGGACAATTTCTCCAGTAAAATTAACTCTGAATGGGAATAGAGAACACCAACTCTCTGTTAGTGTTACTTTTTCTCTTTGACAAAGCCTTAGTTTCATTCATTTTTTTTTGCATAGGTTCCTATGAAATCTTTTCTTTTGTTTATTCTGTTCCTTTTCAATTGTCAGGTAAGTTGGTATCACACTCGGGTATCCCCAAACAAAACCGCTGAAATCCCACTTTCTGAAGGAGAAAACATCTTGGCAGAGGCAGGAACATCCTGCTTTTTTTCTATTTTAAAATTCCAAGAATCAGTTTCTTCAAATGATTTTACACAAGGAAATCTACCTCTCATTGATACACAGTTCATAGAAAATATTCGAACGAACTTAAAACTAAAAAATTCAAATACAAGACATATCAAACAAATTCATGGAATTCCTAAATCATGGCCTTATATCAAAGAGTTAGAATCTTTTCGCACAATTAAGTCCTTCGAAAGGTTCAAACAAATTCAGTCTATGACGGCTGATCCACAGGACAAAAAAACACTACTAAAATATGCAGAAATCATAGATGAAGATACCTTCCTTTATACAGAAGATCTTTCTCAACTTTTTCAAGATATTGAAAACTGCGATACTAATTACAACTTGTATTATGTAAGAAGAGAAAAGGATAACTATAACCTGGTTTTATTTTTAATTTCTCTCGGAATCATTCCAACAGTAAATTACGAAAATCATTATTTTACTGTTTTCAAAAGAAAGTCTGTCGAGACAACGCCAAAGTTAACCACATATAAGTTTGGTTACAGAAGAGTTATCACTTGGCTTTTGTTACCAACATTCAATTTTTTTAATGAAGTAGAAAATTATAACCAAGACTACCGATTTGTAGATCATACAAAAGACCAGTTTTTGGCCGCATTAGAAAATAAAAATAGCCAACCTTTACCAATCAAACGACTCAATCCAGTTTATGGTGATGTGCTTGGCGGCAATTACACTTCCGATTCGCAACTATTCAAAACTCGTATTCCTGTTGATACGCGTTTTGCGGTCGTTCGTGATGGAAAAAGAAATGTTAGTTTTTTTGATCCCATCCATGGACTTTACAAAATCCAAGCCATCAATGTGAATGAAAAAATAAATTCAGATATCATCTCTGACGGGATTGAAAAAACACTGAAAAGCTTTATCACTACCAATCTTATAGATAAAGTAAAGAAAAACTATCCTAAGTCTGGAATCATCCATGAAAACTATACATCTGAATATCGGGATGGAACTTATACGTTTACCTTAGAAGTAGCAAAACCGGATCCTGGAAAAGATCAGTTTAAAAAAGAATTTTTTGTATTCTCATGTTTTAAATCCCAAAGCCAAATTTATATCCTTTCTAGAAGTTTGCCAAACGAAACAAGTTTAGAAACATTACCAAAGTTAGCTGAGTCAAACATTTTAGATTTTTATCCTCAAGTTACATTCCAATCCAAATATATTGAACCTAAACCAATAGACTTAGGTGTTGCTATGAACAACGGTACAAAACGTGAATCCAATGGAAACAATGACGACGACGACGACGACGACGACGATGATGATGATGATGACGACGAAGAGGAAGAAGGAGAGGAGCTGGCTGGTGGTGGCGGTGGAGGCGGAGTCTCTGGTGAAATTGACTTAGGTGGATTATTTTCGATCTTAAAAGAAAGAACTTACATTCCTAAAGGGAAAATGGATATCAAACCGGGAAGATTTAAATTCAATAATGCCCGGTTCAATGCTCCCAAAATAAATTCTTCCAGATTTCATATTAAGCCAGGAAGAACCAAAAACTTTTCTAGCCCAGCCAAATGGAGACGTTAAACTCGAGGTCTCTGTTTTATTTCTTACTTTAAAATGTTCAGTAGAACAGAATTCATTTCCGGTAAACATCGTCCTGATAAATGAGCTGCATCCTGAAAGTAGTCGCAGCGAATTTTTCCTGCTTCATTTAAATCAACAAAGGTAGAAGAAGTTTTATCGGCGAGTGTTTGGATCTTTGATTTCCAAGATGGGTAAAACGGAGCCGTTGCATAAAAGTCAGTTAGATTCTTGTGAACTTTTGGAATCCATAAAACCACGGGAATCTTATTCTCTTTACAACGATTAATAATATTTTCAAGAAACTTTAGATTGTTTTCGTTAAACGTAAAGTTTCCATAAAATTCATTTTTGAGTACATCGACAATCATAACTGTCTTTAAATAGGTATCTGTATCGTTACTCGGTTTTAAATAAAAATCATTAAAACTATCTGGTGCATAAGGGAATTCTTTTCGATTGGATTCTGTATCAAATATATTAGCAAAAGGATCTGCAGTCATTCCACCTGAAGGCATAAAACTCTTTAACATCTCCGCATTTTTATCTTTTGTTCCAAACACATTTGCAGAAATGGCTTTTGATGAAATTTTATATCGACTTAAACTAAATAAACGAGAAAAGAAATAATCCTTAGCAAAATCAGAAGGAAGTTCGTTAAAATGCTGAATTGCAAATTCAAGTGGCATACCTTCCAACAATGTTATATTGTAATAACGATTGTTTTTGTTAAAAGAAAATGCAGAGACTTCTAAAAATACAATGTCTGGCTTATATTTCTGATCCATCAATTGATTGAATCGTGTATAATAAATAAGTGGATTGGATCCTGGTGCTGCAAATCCAAAGAATTTATAGTCATTCAAACCTTGTTTCTGTTTTTCGCTGATAAATTCAGAATGCCTGTTGTAATCTGCAGTCGAATATTGATAAAAAATAAAGGAACGTGAAGTTCCAAAAGCCCAAACCTTTTTTTTGTCCTTATATTTAATATCTTCAAGATATGTAGCAGAACTATTATTAAACGTTTCTATATATGGATTGCCTATATTTTCACTTGTTAATAAATTTCTTACAGAAGGTATTAAAATAATTTTATCTAAACCAAAAAGGATAAGAAATAATATCAGTAGCCTAAATTTTTTAAGTTTCATTGAAATATTCCTAAAATTGAAAGTAGATGAATTGTGCCGAATTGGAAGCAAGAGTCAAAACCAATACACCACATAATATGGCTAGGCCAGGTAATAATAGTTTTCTGTATTCAAACTTCAAACTGACGTGAGATTGAAAATATTCATAAGTATGTAATAGAAATCCAACTCCAATTAACCTTAACAACTTCGGAGTTTCAGGCATTCTAGTTCCTGATTGAGAAACTAAATTTGCAACTATAGATTGAATATCATGGATATGTTCAATTCTAAAAAAGATCCAAGCTAAACAAACAAGATGGAAAACAATTAATCCTTTAAAAACCTGAATCAAAACTTTTTGACTCTGTTTTTGATTGTTAGTAAAAACTCTCTCTACAATCAGATAAATTCCGTGAAGTGCTCCCCAAACAAGAAAAGTATAATTTGCTCCATGCCAAAGTCCACCAAGAATCATTGTAATTAATAAATTAAAATAAGTCCTAAAGTTACCGAATCTATTTCCACCTAACGCAATATACAAATAATCACGTAACCATTGTGAAAGTGTGATATGCCATCTTTGCCAAAACTCTTTTAAAGATGTAGAAAAATAAGGAGCATTGAAGTTTACAGGTATATCATATCCTAACAATAACGCTAGTCCTCTCGCAATATCACAATAACCGGAAAAGTCACAGTATATTTGGATTGCAAATCCATAGATAGAGACAAGTGCACTGAATGTATCATAGTTTTCAGGATGACTAAAAAAAGGTTCAATGACTGGAGAAATATTATCTGCAATGATCACTTTTTTTAGAACACCAAGTAGGATTAAGTATCCCCCTGCATTATAAGGCAGTTCCAAAAATCTTTTTTTACCATGTAACTGTTTGAAGAAATCAGTATGTCTCATAATTGGTCCAGCAATCAATTGCGGGAAAAACATGATGAATATTGTAAAATCTTCTAAAGTAACCTTAGATTGAATTTTCCCTCGATAAACATCGATCTGAAATGCTAAAATTTGGAATGTGTAAAAACTGATAGCTAATGGCAATATGATATTGGGAAGTTTTGTTGTTACTTCTGCAATTTGCTGAAATCCAAAAATATCAGTAACTATATTGATAAGAAAATAGAAATACTTAAAAAATACCAAATTCAACATATTGAATATCACAACCAGTGTGATATTTGTTTTATTAAATTTATAGTTAGCGTAATGATAAAATAAAAAGTTAACGAATACGATGAGTAGGAAGTGAATTAAAAAAAATACATCCCAGTATCCGTAAAAGATTAAGGATCCCAAGAGGATAGTTAGTTTCTGGAAGCGGGAGTTTAGCTGCCAATAAATGGTGTATAAAAGGACAAAAAAAACAACGAAAACTAATGAATTAAATAACACTTCGAATATCCCAATGATTGGTTAATTGTTCTCATCCCTTTGACCCATGTAAATACATTTTATCATCTAGGAACAAAATCAATCCAAGGGATTTTTGTCCTAAAGTGCTCCAAAGTTAAATTAGAAATTTTACTGTAACCAATTTCTGTTAGATGGCCGCCATCCAAAAGATCTGAATTTTTAATATAACTCTCTAAATCTAAGCGAGGTACAGTTACAATACTTTCTTTCATTGATTTGTTTATTCTTAAGACCGCTTCCGAAGGCCAAGGAAATTCTACATACCATGAATTCAAAACTAATACATGTTCGCAACGTTCCAACAATAGAGGTATAGTTTGTAACTGATTTATAATTGTATTACGAATTTCGTAATCTTGTGGTGTAAAATTGCCTAAAAAATCGTTAACTCCACCATTGTAAAGACATGCCGTATAATGAGATTTATCATTTTTAACCACCTCTAGAATGTCAGATGTTGTGCGAACGGGAAATGCATTTTTAATAATTACAAAAGGTTTTAACTGTGTTTCCGCAGGCCAGAGCGCCATAATACTATCACCAAACATTCCTAAAGTTGGAGTCATTAACGCAAAAAAAATCTCGTTATTGGCTTTTTGTTTATGGTCACAATGAATTACAAATAAAGAAGCGAAAAGATATACAAATCTTTTGATACGTAAGGTATAAAACATAATCCAACTAACTATTCTATTTTTTTTACATTCTTTCAATTCAAATTCAACTTAAGTTTTTCAGTCGCTGTTTAGCTGATAAATTTCAAATAAAAAATATTTAACTTATTTATATTTTATAAGATATCCATCAAAGGTACCTTGTTTTGTTTGTCCGTCGAAACTTCCATCTGTGGAACCCGAAACATAAAGAGTTCCAAATTTATCGGATGAAATTCCTCGTCCAAATACCGTAGCACCAAGATTACCAGAAGGACGAATCCATAGTAGGTTTCCGCTACCGTCATATTTTGTTAAGTAACCATCTTGCGCTCCGATCAAACTAACGCCCGATAAATTACCGGTAGTGCTTCCAACTGTATAAATATGAGAAGCATTATCAGCATATATGCCATAGGGATATGTGTTACTCGACCCAGCGCCACCCAATAATCGTGTCCAAAGTTTATCACCAAAAACATTGTATCGAGTTAAAAATTGAACTATTGTTCCTGATTTGGTTTGTCCATCAAGATTTGTGTTTGCATCACCCGTAATATAAACGGATCCTTTTTTATCAACAGAAAGAGCTCTTACATTGGTAGATCCACCAGAAACTCCAAGAAATCGTACCCACTGGGCAACACCATCGGGATTGAAACAAAGCAAATAGGAATCCATCAAACCACCAGGCAATGTATTTCCAAAAAAGTTACCTGTGCCACCTACTTGACCAGCTAGTAAAATATTTCTGGAATAAGGATCAAATTGAATCTGATAGCCATAGGAACTTGGTCCTCCGTTATCAATTAGTTTTGTCCAAACATAATCTCCGTTACGGTTGTACTTAAAGATAAATGTATTCCTACCTCCCAATGCCGTATCTGCATTGATGATTTGTTCTTCCGTGTTTCCTGTGATGTAAACATTCCCATCAAAATCAGAAGTAACTCCCGATCCTAAGGTTTCGCTACTTGTAGGAAAGATTCGTGTCCAAAGAACTGTACCTGATTGATTGAGTTTGATTAAAATACTTCCTGCACCGCTTGAAGGAAGTTCATTGAATGGACCGCCAGAGGATCCAACTATATATAAATTTCCTAAGTAATCGAAATGTGCCAATTCTACATAGCTTGTTGCAGCACTGGTACTGCCCATTTGCCTAGACCATAAAAAATTTCCATTACTATCAAATTTCGCAACAAAGATATCGTTATTGGATCCAGGCGATATTTTTGGCTGACCTGCATAAGAACCAGTTGTGGATCCAGCTACATAAATATTTCCAAACCGGTCTGTAGCTGTAGATTGGGCAGCGGTTTGAATTCCACCTGTACTTCCCAAAAACCTTGTCCATTCCCGAACACCTTGATTGTCTTGCGGAATCTCAACACAGTCAATTTGTCCCAAAATACAACGTAGAGCTTCTGTTTCCCAAAAAGAGTCCGAACGAACGTCCGCAGGATTATTCAATGACAAAGGATTGCAATGCCATGAAATTATAAACATTAAGAATATCCAAAATTGAATTCGCATAAAAGACCCTACAGAAGACTTAGGATTAAAAAGTGAAGACTACAGACATTGACTTATCCAAGAGAAGGATCTGTCATTCCTAATTCCGCGAACCCTTTATTTCGAAGCAGACAAGAATCACATTTTCCACAGGGTTTTCCTCGTACTGGATCGTAACAAGAATGAGTATCTTTCAGCGGAACTTGTAGCTCCAAAGCCCTTTGAATGATTTCTTTTTTGGACATTGTAAGTAGTGGTGTTTTGATTTGAATCGAATGTTCTCCTGTAACACCTGTTTTCGTACCCAAGTTGACCATTGACTGGTAAGCACGGATAAACTCGGGACGACAATCGGGATATCCCGAATAATCCAAAGCGTTGACACCAATATAAACGGAATCGTATCCATGCCCTTCTGCTAAAGAAATCGCAAAAGATAAAAATAAAATATTCCTTCCTGGAACATAGGTATTTGGAATTTCCTTCTCTTCACCAGTTAACAGTGATTTAGCGTTTTTTCTTACTTTGATTTTCTTTTCTGTTAGAGAACTTCCAAGGAAAAAACCAGGATCTAGTTTTTGAACCACATGCCGAATTCCCAAACGATTTGTGATCAATTTACTTTTTTTTAGTTCAATGATGTGTTTTTGAGAATAGTGAAAGGAGATCGCAAGAATTGGTGGTTTTTTGACTTTAGGATAACCATATTCTTCTAATGCTTCATACAAACAGGTGGTTGAATCTAGACCACCTGACAAAAGTACAACGGCTCCCGAAGATTTTGAAGACATACAATAATCCTATTTAGGACCTCGGTAAACACAAGAACTAGTACAAGTCTCGTATAAAGTAATTTTATCGAGTAACGGTAGTTTGGGTTTTAATTGGTTCCATAACCATACAGCAATGTTTTCGCTAGTGGGATTTTGTAGTCCAGGTACATCATTCAAAACGAAATGATCCAAATGTTCATCTAAGATTGGTTTTACGATGGATTTTAACTCTCCGAAATCCATGATCCAACCTGTGTGAGGATCAATTTGCCCTTTGAGGTATACAGCAAAACGAAAGCTATGGCCATGCATTCTTTTGCATTTATGTCCATCCGGAACATTTGGTAAAAAATGGGCCGCTTCAAAACCAAAGGTTTTGGAAAGTTCAATCTCTTCCATTACTCTTCCGTCGCGTATTCCGTAAACAATGACTTTTGATTTCCCGCATGGTCTTGGAATTCCACAGGGTAATTCGATGTAAAACAAGCATCACAGAATCCACCACCTTTATGTCCTTCCACTGCTTTATGCATTGTATCCAATGTTAAATAAGCAAGGGAATCCACACGAAGATACTTTTGAATTTCTTCGATGCTATGTGTTGATGCAATTAGCTCTTTATGAGTAGGAATGTCGATTCCATAATAACAAGGAGATACTGTTGGTGGAGCAGATACCCGGAAATGGATTTCTTTAGCACCAGCATTTCGAATCATTTTGATGATCTTTCGGCTTGTGGTTCCACGCATCACGGAGTCATCAATGATCACAACGCGTTTTCCATTCACAACTTCTTTCACCACATTGTATTTAATTTTAGCTCCAAAATCCCGAATCTTTTGGTCCGGTTCAATGAAGGTACGACCAATGTAATGAGAACGAATAAGACCACTTTGGTAAGGAATCCCAGATTCTTCACTGTATCCAAGTGCCGCAATATTGGCAGAATCGGGAACAGGAATGACCACATCGGCTTCCACGGGCATAACACGCGCTAATTGTCGACCGAGAGATTTTCTAACTTTGTAAACAGATTCTTCGAAAATATAAGAATCGGGACGTGCAAAGTAAATATATTCAAAAATACAAAGACTTGGTTTTGCTTTTGGAAATGGATAGAGAGAACGTACTCCCGTATGATCAATCACTACCATTTCCCCTGGCTCTACATCTCTCACATATTCTGTATCTGTAATATCAAAGGCGCAAGTTTCCGATGCGAACACAATCGACCCATCAGAACGTTTTCCCATCACAAGAGGTCGGAATCCATTAGGATCTCGAACAGCAATTAAGTATCTTGGAGTTAAAACTAACAAAGAGTAGGCACCACGCACTTGCCCAAGTGACTCGCAGAGGGCTTCGAGTAAGTCTGTTTTATGGCTTTTTGCCATAAGGTGGACAATGACTTCTGAATCGATGGTGGTTTGGAAGATAGATCCGTCTCTTTCGAGCCGATTTCTGATATCCCAAGAGTTCACTAAGTTTCCATTGTGTGCCAAAGCAACAGGACCTAAGTGGGATTCCACTCGGATAGGCTGGGCATTTCGTAAAAAACTCGCTCCCGTTGTGGAATACCGGTTATGGCCTATGGCCGAATCCCCTATGAGCTCTTTGATCTTCGGTTGAGTGAAGATATTTGCCACAAGCCCCATATTGGCATACCGGTATAAGTGAGATCCATCCGTTGTGACGATCCCACTGGACTCCTGGCCTCGGTGTTGCATTGAGTACAAACCTAGGTAGGTAAAATTAGCAGCTTCCTTGCTATTGTAGATGCCGTATATGGCACATTCTTCTTTTGGTTTGTCAGATTGGAGAATCATTGTTAGAATGACAATTGCAGTATTTCCAAAATCCCAATTAGATGCAAATCAATTCCAACTATATTCTCGTTGATACAGCAAAAGCTTTGGATTTGGCTCTGATTAATCTCAGACAGTCCAAAATCATGTCGATCGACACCGAGTCCTCCGGTTATTACACGTACTACCCCAAAGTTTGTCTCATTCAGATCAATTCTAATGGCAAAAATTACCTGATTGACCCCCTAAAAATCACAAATTTGTCAGCTTTGGGTCCTTTGTTTGAAGATCCGAACATTCTGAAAATCTTCCATTCGGCACAAGACGACATCAAAGCCTTAAAAAGAGACTTTGGGTTTAAGTTTGTGAACACGGCAGATGCAATGATCAGTTCTCGTCTATTGTCACTAGAACAAAGTTCATTGTCACATGTTGTAGAACATTATCATAAAGTGACGCTTTCTAAAGTAGAACAGAAGTCTAACTGGGAACTTCGTCCTCTCCAAAAACAACAACTCAAGTATGCTGCATTAGATACTGCTTATTTAGAATCCATTTGGTTAAAAATGGAAGAAGAACTAAAACGCAGAACTCTCTATGAAGAAGCAAAATCGGAATTTGAATTCATCGCATCTGAAGAGTATGTAGCGAAAGAAGGAGAAGGTTTCTCTCTTGGAAAATTTCCTGACATTCTCAATTTTACTCCTTTAGAAAGAAGAAAGATATTAGAACTCTTACGTTATCGTGACGAAAAAGCAAAACGAATTAACAAAGCAAGTTTTAGAGTTTTTAATAACGATAGACTTTCACAAGCAGTAAAAGAACAACCAAATGAAGAGAAATGTGTAGAATGGTTTGGTAAAAAAGATGGAACAGAAATCTTTAAACTATTAATTGCAGAATACAGCGATCCTATCGATACATCAGAACTTTCAAAACGTCATGGTGAAGATTTAAACGAAGACGAAAATCATAAATTCCAAAATGCCAAAAAATGGCGACTCCGCATTATGCGCGCTAGACGAATGGAGCATTCTCTTTTACCTTCGAATAAACAACTGATCAGCATTTTACGTGCTGCTCCCAAAAACTTAGAGGAGCTAAAAGCTCTTCATGTTTTTTCCGATTGGAAAGTACAAAACTATGGACCGAGTTTACTTGCTGCGATCCAAGGACTACCATTTGATTCGATGATCAATCGTTTGGTGGCAATCCGTTCCAAAGAAGCATTTGTTGCCAAACGTAGGAAAAAACAAAACGCGAAAGATGAGGGTTGATGTTACCTTATCAGTCCTTTGTCGAAAAACTTTCAAGGGACTTTGATGCACTTCCTGATACTGATGAAACAAAATCAGGAGTCATCTTTCCTCTTTTCGGATCCAAAGAATTTGCAGAAGGAATCATCCTTACCGAACGTTCCAAAAACCTAAAATCTCACCCGGGCCAGATTTCCTTTCCCGGAGGTGTGATGGAAGAAGAAGATCCCAACCTACTGGTCACAGCCCTTCGGGAATGGGAAGAAGAAATGGGAGTCCATCGATCCACACTCCAAGTCCTAGGTAAATTGGAAGGTTTGCATACTAGGACGGGTTTCCACATTACCCCTTTTTTAGCCACTTACGAAGGAAATTTTTCCTTCTATCATAATACAGCGGAAGTGGATCGAGTCATCCTTCTCCCGTTTTCTGACCTATGGACAAAACCATTTTATGCCATTCAGATCCCAGGTAGGGACCATTTTGCCTACTACTTTGATTTAGGGGATGGCCTTCTTTGGGGTGCCACCTGCGAAATGATTTTACGTTTCCTCCGTGAATACTCGTCTTTCAATAGAACACCCCTCATAGTCAAACCAAACCTCACAAAACCTCCGTTTTTAGATCCTAAATCCCTCTAAGGTCAAATTCAGTTTTCGCCGATGTTGTACAGGTGCAGAACCAAAAAGAAAACATAAACAAATTGTATTTGGATCGTTTTCTATTTATAGGCGGTTGTTTTCTTTTACTTATATTCACTTCCCTTCCCGCACAAGTGCAACCTAACAAACGATATGTGTTTATACTTGATGCCAGTGGTTCTATGTCGGAAAAATGGGATGGCAAAACTCGAATGGCAGTTGCCAAAGAAAAATTATTACATGTACTCGGTGGACTTCCTAAAGACGCAAGTGTGGGGCTTGTCGCATACGGTAACAGAATCGCTGGTTGTTCTTCTGCTCGTTTGTATCATCCCATCCAAAGAGGGGCCGCTTCCGTTGTGAGTCAGAAAATCTCTTCTATCGTTCCTGCGGGTTCTACTCCCATTGCACAAACCTTAAGTGTTGTAGGGGAATACCTTCTGAATGATATTCAAGAAACAGAAATTATTTTTATCTCCGACGGGGTTGAAAGTTGTGAAGGTGATCCAAAAGCAGTCCTTTACCAATGGAAACAATCAGGAAAAAAATTCCGTTTGCAAGTCCTTGGGATCGATATTGATCCCCAAGGAGAAGAAGACCTAAAACGGCTTTCGATTTTAGGTGATGGAAATTACTTTCCATTAAAACGACCTGAAGATTATGATTCTTCATTCAAACGTATTTTTTTTACTTCAGAAGGAGAGCCTACGACAGTTGCACATACCCATTTGGTTCCTCCGCCGGCGACTACCCAAAACCAAATCAGAATTCTAAGTGTCCTCCCTTATGAAGATGGTCCTGAATCAGGTTACATTCTAAATTACGAATACACAGGAATGGCCAATACTTCTTATATGGTGCAATTATATCTTTACCCAGCGGAAGAAAAGTTAAGAAGTTTTCCGGTGCCTCCTTTGCGTGAGAGGAGGATGGGAGATCTAACCAAACACCAAATTAAATTCCAATCGGGGCCAGAAGGAAAAGGTCGGTTTATCTTCCCTTTACCAGCAGGAAAACGAATGCGGGCCTCCGCCGAACTTTGGGATATGACGGGCATTCCGAAAATTCTTGCTCTATCGGAAGAAAAACCCGTTCAGTAGAACCTAGGTTTCGACCGAAACTGGTAGTAATGAGACAGAATTCGACAGTCTTTCCTTTAGGAAAACGAGCCCTTTTCACCTTCGGAATCCTTCTGTTTATGGGTATTTTGCCCCTTACCGCGGACCGTTCGGTGAGTCAAATTTTCGCAAATGAACGCACCAAACAAGGTGACGTTCTTTACCAAAAAGCAAAAGAATTTTTGGAAGATCGAAACCACTACCAATCTGTGGAATCCTGCAAAAGCTTTTTATTATTGTATCCAAGCCATCCCAAAACGCGAGAAGTTCGAAAGGTTTTGAGTTCCAACTTCCGAATGACAGGGGATATTTTGGCTCTTGCCGAAAACGAACTGAAAATTTATAAAGAATTTCCCAATACAGAAGAAGGACTCGAATCGTACTTAATTTCCGGCAAAGCATTTGTACGAATGGGCCGGGAAGATAAAGCCTATCAGATTTTTCAGGACATTATTAAAAATACGTATTCGAGCAAAATTGCACAAGAAGCAGAATTAGAACTGACTCAGATGGAAATTTTGGGAGAGAGTAAAAATAAGTAATTTTTACGAAAATATTGCCTTAGGGATCTCCGATAATAAACTAGGCACGTTGAGCAAAAAGGGTTCAGAGATTTAAGAATGTCGTTTTTTCAAATGGTTACTTTCCCGGCGAACTCCTACATCATTGTAGAGGGGAAAAAGGATGCGAACAATTTCTATATCATCCGTGAGGGTAAAGTACGTGTCACTCGTGAGACTGCTGTTGTTGGAGAAGATCCCAACCAAGTTTTAGGACCTGGTGACTTCTTTGGCGTAGTGGCCGCTATGAGCCAACACCCTCAAATTGAATCCGCCACTTCCCTTACCAATGTATCTTTAATTTCTGTTAGTTATGACCAATTTGGAACCTTAATCCAAAAGTCTACAGCAGTTGCGATGAACATCATTCGTTTCTTCTCTATGAAGTTACGACAATTTGATACAACCATCACACGATTGTCCTTTCGTAATGCAGTCGAAGAAGATCCAAACGAACTATTCAAAATTGGTGAATACTACTTCCAACAGCAAAACACTTCGCATGCCACATTTGCTTACCAAAGTTATCTAAAGCACTTACCCAATGGACAGTTTGTTCCACAGGCAAAATTGCGATTACAAACAATGAACCAGCCGTTTCAAGCGGCTGCCATTGATTACACTAAGTTCAATCGAAACTACAAAGATAGTGAGATGATCTTTTGTGAACACGAACCTGGTAAGGAACTTTTCATTTTACAAAGTGGAAAGGTAAAAATTTCTAAAATTGTAAATCAAAACGAAGTGATGCTGGCTGTTCTCCAAGCAGGAGATATTTTTGGAGAGATGGCAATTCTCGATAACAAACCTCGTTCTGCTTCTGCAGTGGCAGCAGGTGACGTAGAACTTCTTGCCATCAACAAAGCCAACTTTGAAGGAATGGTGAAAGCCCAACCACAATTGGCAACAAGGCTCATCACTCTATTGTCTGAAAGGATTTGGATTGCTTATAAACAATTAGCAAACCTACTTCTAAAAGACCCACAAGGCCGTATCGTAGATACACTCATGACCTTGGCAGAAAAGAATCGAATCAAAGTAGTGGCAAAACAAGCTTACAATTTCGAAATTGGAACTAAAGACCTTCTCAAAATGGTGGGACTTACGGATCCAAAAGATGAACTCATTATCTCTGACATTATGAAGAATAATAAATTTATTCGTATGGATATGGGAAAAATTGTTTGTTCCGACATGGCAGAACTAGAAAAACTCGTCCAATTCTATCATAAAAAGGCTAACATGGAGAATAAGCTAAAGAAGCTGAAATAACTTCTTGCCAGCTTTCCTCTCCTGACTTACGTTAGAGGCCAACGAAATATGAGTGATAAGATACTAGTAGAAGAAAAGGGAAACACGATCCGTGTTCGCTTTATGGACCAGATTCTGGATGGAAACGCTCCGGAACTCCGAGAAATATTAGCTGAGATCCTGGAAAAGAACGTTCAAGAAATCTATTTGGATTTGGAAAAAGTTGTGATTGTGAGTTCTCTAGGGATCTCTCGCCTGCTTTCTTTCAAAAACAAAGCAGATGAAAAGAAAATGACAGTGAAGATTGTCAATATCCAAGAAAAACTCAAGGAAACTCTGAAGAAGTTGATGTTGGATCAGTTTTTTGGCCTCTAAACCAAAATAAATTTTAATACTTTCCGCTTTAGAACTGAATTAAAAATCCACTGCCTTTCCTGGTAGTGGAAACAGTTGGATCATAATCTTTTGATTCATTACAAATCAATATTCTTTAAACACATATCATCATAAATAGAATTGATTTTCTATCGTATCCGTAATTAATTTCGCGAGATGTCCAAACGAATTCAAAAAATTTTCTATCGCATACAACTTGCCCAACTTACCAAAGGGTTGAATGACGAAAATGCTCGTGCTTTACGAGTGAATGCAACATTTCAAATGGTAATGTTTTTAATACCGACTCTTCTCATCCCGATCATATTCTTTACGGAACCAAAAGAAACACATCTCACCTCCTTTCTCTCTTATTTTCTACTAGTGATACCATTAGGCATTTCTCGTTATTTACTCTACAAAGGAAGTTTTTTGGTAAGTGCTGTGATCACTTTACTTGCGAGCAATTTTCATATCCTATCTCTTACCTTTTTTCAAGCTGATGACCCGGCTCCCCTTGTTTTTTTAATCTTTTCTATTATACCCTTTATCATCTTTCCAAGAAAAAACAAAATTCCCCGTTTGTTCTTTGTTAGTTTATCTTCATTCTTGTTTTTAGGTTCTTTTTATTATTATAGAGTGCTTGGTGCGGAGGGCCTTTATGGTCCACCAAAATGGGTAGTACCCGCTGATTATTTAATGCCTCCCTTAATCATGTTAGTTTTCTTTTTTATTCTTCTAGTAAATCAATTTGTAAAAGCGGTAAATCGTGCAGAAGATAAACTAATCGCAGAACACCAAAAATCAGAGAGTCTTTTATTGAATGTTTTGCCATTAGAAGTAGCAAGAGAATTAAAACAAAATGGAGTGAGTAAACCAAGGCATTATGCATCTGCTACCGTTTGTTTTACCGACTTTGAAGGTTTTACAAAAATAGCAGAGACTCTTTCTCCCTCAGAGTTAGTGGATGAACTCGACCGTTGTTTTTCTTATTTTGATAGTTTAATGGAACGTCATAAACTAGAAAAACTTAAAACCATTGGTGATAGTTATATGTTTGTTGGTGGGATTCCCAAATCAAATTCCACTCACGCAGTAGACTGTGTTTTAGCGGCACTAGAAATACAGGCCTTTATGAACCAAATGAAAGAGATCAAAGCAGCACAAAATCTACCATACTGGCAACTTCGACTCGGAATACATTCAGGGGAACTGATTGCCGGGGTAATCGGCGATAAAAAATTTGCTTACGATGTTTGGAGTGATACAGTCAATACTGCCAGCCGATGTGAATCATCAGGAATGACAGGAAAGATCAATATCTCTTCTTCTACCTACGAATTGATTAAGGATTTTTTTCAATGTGAATACAGAGGGGAGGTTCCAGCAAAACACAAAGGGCAAATAAAAATGTATTTTGTATTGGGACTACTTCCCGAGTTACAACGAGAAGGTCATCCCAATATACCAAACGCAAAATTTGAAATCCGCTATGTGAATCTCAAATAAAGGTTGAATCTACTAAATGGATTGTCTGATTAAAATCCTTGGTTTTTTAAATCAGCTTCCATCATGATTTTAACCAATTCTTTAAACTTAACTTTTGGTTCCCAACCTAACTGGCGTTTTGCCTTTTCTGGATTACCAATTAAAAGTTCTACTTCAGTTGGTCTGTAGTATTTAGGATCGATTTTGACTAGAATTTGGCCAGTTTTTTTATCCTTACCAACTTCTTTGTCAGCTTTTCCTTCCCAAACAACTTCGAATCCTGCAATTTTATAAGCTTCTTCGATGAACTCTCGAACCGTATGTGTTTCATTGGTTGCAACTACATAGTCATCTGGAGTGTCTTTTTGTAACATCATCCACATCATCTCTACATAGTCTGGAGCATATCCCCAATCACGTTTGGAATCAATATTACCCATAGTGATATGTGGGAGTTTTCCCGCCTTTACTTCAGAAACTCCAATAGTTACTTTTCTTGTTACAAATGCCTCACCACGACGTGGAGATTCATGATTGAACAAAATTCCATTGGATGCGTGCAAATTGTACGCTTCTCGATAATTTACAACTGCCCAATAAGCATAAAGTTTTGCGACTGCATATGGGGAACGTGGGTAGAATGGAGTCTTTTCTGTTTGTGGAACTTCTTGGACGAGTCCGTAAAGTTCGGAGGTAGATGCTTGGTAAAACCGAGTGTTGATTCCAGTTTGTTTGATTGCATCTAAAATCCGTAATGTTCCCACGGCATCTACTTCTGCAGTGTATTCAGGAACCTCAAAGGATACTTGAACATGTGACTGGGCAGCGAGGTTGTAAATTTCCGAAGGCTGGATTTTTTCTAAGATTCGGTTTAGGTTCGAGGAATCCGTCATATCTCCGTAGTGAAGGTGGAGGTTGGGGTTTCCGTGCAGATGTTCAATGCGATTGCGATTGAAAAGGCTCGTTCTACGAACGATCCCGTGGACTTCGTAGCCTTTTTGGAGGAGGAGTTCTGCCAGATAGGAACCGTCTTGGCCTGTGATTCCGGTGATGAGTGCTTTTTTCATAGATCAGGGATCAGTATTTTAAATTTCTTTGGTAAGAAAAGGAAAAATGAACCTAGAAAGGCAAATATTCCTAAAAAGTAGCAATGAAATCAAAACCCGAGGTGAAATGAGACAGAGTTTTGCATAATAAAGCCCCTTTACACTACTGCCAAAGGGGAGAAACTCCTTATGATATCCAAATTGCGAAAGAAATGACTCTAAAATAATCCTTCAAACACTTTGGCTTTCTTTGTGGTTAACAAAAAAGGTCGGCCAAAGGAATTGGTGAGGGAAGCTTCCGGATCTACCCCTGCCGCTTTGTAAATGGTAGCGACCAAATCCCTGACATGAACAGCCTCTGTGGGCTTTATAGGTTTCGATCCTGTTTCGTCGGTATCTCCAAACACAAATCCTTTGGAGAATGGACCTCCTCCGAGTAAGGT
Source organism: Leptospira terpstrae serovar Hualin str. LT 11-33 = ATCC 700639 (assembly GCF_000332495.1). NCBI lineage: Bacteria > Pseudomonadati > Spirochaetota > Leptospiria > Leptospirales > Leptospiraceae > Leptospira > Leptospira terpstrae. Next base: position 281,986 of record NZ_AOGW02000006.1, read on the forward strand.
AGACCAAACTTTTGGATGGTGGTCTCGACCATCGCGAGATCCTACATCTGGAGTCCTACCGAACTCACTAGTAAGAACGAATAACGTTTGTTTTATGAGGCCAGTGTTGTTTAAATCCTCTAATAGAGAAGCAATGCCCATATCCGTTTCTTTCATAATTTTGGCAATTTGTGCTTTGTTTCCCGTATGCGTATCCCATCCACCGATAGAAATATGAATGAAGGGAACTTCTTGTGTCGCGAGTCGTTTGGCGAGTAACATAGCTTTCCCTTGCCAAGTGGTTCCGTATCGGGCTCTTGTTTTTTCATCTTCCAAACTGATTCGAAAACTATCTATGTTTTTGGAATTACGAAATTCCTCTGCAGCAACTAACATATTTTTCCAATGTTTGGACTCACTGGTAGGATAGGTTTTGGAAAATTCCTCGTTCATAAACGAAACCAAATCCTTACGACGAAGGATTCGATCTTCGGAAAACTTTCCATAAGATGGATGCAGGTGTTGGATGGGTTCATCCACATTGCCGACATGGTAACCAGAATAATCGATTCCTAAAAATCCAGAATTTCCATTTTTCCCTCCCCTACCTCCAATCGTCACATAACTTGGGAAATATGATGATTTGACTTTTGCTTTTTTGGCATAAGCAATCACAGCACCAAAATGGGGAATGTCTGGAAACCCCATAGCCTCTGTCATTCTGTATCCGGTTCCGAGTAACATTTGGGCAAACCCATGATCCCCTTCTTCACTCCATGTGGACTTAATGATTCCAATCGAATGCAGCTGTTTGGCGGTGAGAGAAAATGGTTCTAGAACAGAGAGTCCGGATATACTGGTGCTTACTTTAGAAAAGGCACTATTTGGTTTGGGATCGAGAGTGTCCACATGGCTCATCCCTCCCATCATTTCAATAAAGATCACTGACTTTACCTTGGAAGGAAGTGTTATCGATTCCTCTTCTTCCTCAGCCCGTAAATTACCAAAAGGCGGAGAGGATAACAAAAAGGGACTGATACCCAAACTAATCATTGCTTTTTTTAAAAATTCTTTGCGGTCCATTTTTAATCCTTAGTTTATGTGTTGGAATTCTTGGCTATTGAGGAGAGCCCAGAAAATATCTTGGAGGAGGTCTTTGTCGAAAACGTTATCTGGTTTTAAGATTAGAGTTTTGAGTTTTTCCTTTTCGCCATTCGAAGGAGAACGTCCGAGAAGCCTGTAGTAAAGATTGCCAATGACTTGATCCATTGATTTTAGCTGGTCAAACTCTGCTTTTACGAGGGATTCTTTGTTTCCAAAATCCCAAACTAATTTCCCAACCACACGCCCATTCATGAGGGTTAACATTTGTTCTATGGTAAGTTCTTCAATATCATCAGAAATATCCACTCGGGGGCCAGAACCAAAAACTGACAAAATGGTATGATAAGGCGCGGGCCTTTCCACTTCGACAGCGTTAGTGAATTCTTTTAGATTGTCAGTGGGAATTCGAATAGTACCTGTTCCAGTCAGATCATAGGGTTTTTTATCCATAAGGTTTGTAAGCCAAGACAAATTTCTTTCCCTGATGTTACCGATCTTTTGTAAGTCAGAAACGCGGATGAGTGAGTTTAGAAGTTGGTCACTGTCCAAACGTTTGGGAGAAAAATAGCGAATGGGATCTTGGTCTGAACCACTACTAGTGAGAGAACGATGGTAGGCATTGGATGTGACAATGTACAAAATGAGTTCTTTTAATTTGAGTTGGTTTGCTAAAAAATAAGAATCCAAATGGTTTAGGATCTCTTCGCCCGTCACCACAGTATCTTCATTCCAATCATCTAAAGGAGTGAAAAAACTCCAACCCATAAGTTCTGTCCAAACTCGGTTGATAATGACTTTGCGAAAACGATCATTGGATTTGTTTGTTAACCAGTTGGCAAAAACTTTCCTTCTATCTTCTCCAAGTTTTAATTTGGCTTCTTTCCCATCTAAAAACTTGGGCCGCACCAAATCTCCTCCAGGTGCATCGTCTGTATGAGGAAAACGAAGGCCGAGTTTCGGCTCGTAGTATAACGTGGCGAATGCGACTTCATGTTTTTTTTGATAATCTTTTCTTTGTTCGTCGGTCCATTTATTCCAATTGTCCCGATTCCATTCATTATTTTTATCTTGTAAGGTCTTTTGTTCTTCCATGGGAAGGTGGACTTCTAATTCTCTAGGAACATAACTTAAAGACTTTCCATAACGTTCGGCTTCCCAAGTTCCATCCCGAAAGAATTGTTGGCTAAAGAATGCAGCCAGTGCATAATAATCCCTTCTTGTAAAATCCGAAATATAAGGATGGTCATGACACCTGGCACAAGCGACACGTTTTGCATAAAATAGCCTTCCGACGTATTCGGCAGTTTGTAAAGGATCGGCCCCATCTCGAATGTAAAACATTGTGGCCGGTGATTCATTTACATTACCGGTTGAGGTCAACATTTCTTGTACGAGTTGGTCATAGGGTTTGTTTTTATGAAGAGAACCGGCAACATATTGAAAGAAGGCACCAGTCGGAATTTTACGGCCTTTGGATTTATCTCTTAACATAGAGGTAAACTTAGTTCCCCAATATTCGGCAAACTCGGGTTGTTTCAAAAAACTGACAGCAAAGGATTCCAAACTTTGGTCCTTTGGCAATGTTTCTAACTCTTTCCATTCAGAAACTCCGGGTATCACTCCTCGTAAGTGGAGGGACAATCGTCTCAGTGATACTTTTGTATCCGTTTTACTAATATTAGGTGATAGTTTTAAATACAAACTATCTAACGGATGAACTGCATTCTGTTTTGATCTAGAAAAAACATAACCAACGGAAAGAATGAGTAAGACAACAGACAGAAGTAAATACCGGAACTTTAGAATTAGATTTAGTACCAATCGCATATTTGTAAGATTCTAGGTTGGATTTTAGGATTTGAAAATATTTTTCTTGCAAATGTCAATTTTTTGCGGATAAACCTTGGTTGCGATGGCAGAAGAAAAAATCTATGAAATGCTTTGGGACTGCGAATTCTGCGGTTCTAAAAAACTACTTGGTAAAACTCATAGGCATTGTCCCAACTGTGGAGCCACTCAAGATCCAAATCGTAGATACTTTCCAAACGATGCGGATAAGGTGGCAGTCCAAGATCATATTTATTACGGAGTGGATAAGGTTTGTCCTTTTTGCCAAACTGCCAACGGTGCCAAAGCCACTTTCTGCGGAAACTGCGGGGGAGCACTCGATGGAGCACAAAACGTAAAACTCAGGTCAGACCAAGATGGTCTCACTGAAGATTCTGTCCAAAAAGCAAAAGAAGAATTGGCCTTTGCCAATTCAGAATTTATCAAACCTCATCCGAAAACACCGAAATGGGTTCTTTGGTTACTCGGCTCGATTGTAGTTGGTGGGATTGGATTTGTTTGTCTTGGTGTTTTATGGACCGAAAAAGTGGAACTCCAAATCACTCATCATGAATGGTCTCGTACGATTGCCATTGACCAATTCAAACCAGTCTCTGAATCGGAATGGTGTGATTCTATGCCAATGGGTGCGTACAGTGTGTCCAGAAGTCGTCAAATCAGAAGTTATAATAGTATACCTGATGGAGAAGATTGCCATACAGTTCGTTCGGATCGTGGGGATGGAACTTTTTCAGAAAGTGAAAGTTGTACTACCAAATACAGACAAGAACCTGTCTATGATGACCATTGCAGTTACCGGATTGATAAATGGGCCTTTGATCGCAATGCCGTTGCCAAAGGATTTGGAACCACACAAGAACCTTATTGGCCCACTCCCCAAATCCGTGAATGTACAAACACTGCCATTGGCTGTGAACGGTTAGGAGCTAAAACAGAAAAGTATATGGTTTATTTCACAGAATCTAGCGGTGAAACCAAGGGAGAAAAACATGATTGCGAATTTGACCAATCAAAATGGAAATCACTACCTGCCAAAGCCCTTTACCAAACTGAAAAAAGTGTAATCTTTAATTACATCACATGTGACACCATACAAACGTTAGAAGAAAGCGCGACAGAGGAATAAAATGGACCAAACTTGGTTAAAAACAACATTAGAACGTTTTAAGAACGAACAAGATCCGATTCGCAAGTTCTTAAAAGAAACCAAACTCTTTGAGGAAGCCCTTGCCAACCAAGAATTTGAAAAAACAGACCTTCTCATTCGCAAAGAACTGGGAGGAATTTTAAATTCCTTTAAAGAAAGTTTTCGCAAACTCGAAGAAGGTTTTGTACAAAAAGCACAAATCCAAAATATCGGAAAAACCAATCCGGCTACTACACTTCTGGATCGAATCATTATGAAAGTAAACTCTGCAGGCTACGGACTAAACGGACTCGGCACAGGTGTCAAAGCCACTCAGGAAGAAATGGAAAATTTACTGAATCACGACTTTGGTATGTTAACTAAGGTGGGAGATCTTCAAAAAGAAATTTTAGAAACTCTTCCCACTTCATTTGCAACTAACCCAGAAGTCGCAATCGAATTCATAAACAAATTGTTTTTGGATTTTGAAACACAGTTTGAAGCAAGAAACTCAATTTTTTTAAAAAAATAGGATAAGGAATCAGTAGTATGGCACTAATAGATAGAATTAAATTTGAAGGAAGTCCAAGTGAAATCGTTTGGAAGTATCCATCCGATGAAATCAGCACCGCAGGACAACTAGTAGTCGATGAAAACCAAGAAGCCATCTTTTTTAAAGAAGGAAAGGCGTTAGATACTTTTGGACCAGGAACCCACACGCTTAAAACGGGAAATATTCCAATACTTGAGGCTCTCGTCAATCTTCCGTTTGGCGGAAAAACTCCTTTTACCGCAGAGGTTTATTACGTAAACAAAGCCATCTTTGCTATGAAATGGGGAACCAACACTCCCATTCCTTTGGAAGATCCTAAATACAAAATTGTCCTCAACATCCGTGCCTTTGGAGATTACAAATTTAGAATCAAAGATTCGAAATCCTTTTTAATCAACGTAGTTAAGGGCGGAAATCGTACCACAAACGAATCCATTGATGAATTTTTGAAACCAAATATTGTACGTGGAATCGGAGATTTTATTTCTGAAGTCATTTTAAACAACAACACTTCCGTTGTAGAAATTAATAAGTTTAGAGATGAAAGTTCCACTGCCGGAAGGGTTAAACTGGCTCCTGAATTCGAAAAGTATGGAATTGATTTAACAGAGTTTAACGTATCTTCGGTGAACTTTGACCAAAACGATCCTAACTACCAACGAATCCAAAAAATCATTACCGATAAATTTGAAATTGATATGCTCGGTGATAAATACCAACAAAAGAAAATGTTCGATATTGGACAAGCAGCTGCAGAAAACGAAGGCCAAGGTGGCGGAGCGATGGGTGCCGGAATGGGCATGGGAATGGGGATGAATATGGGCCAAATGATGGGCAATATGATGAACCAAGGCGGAAACCAACAAGGTGGCGGGGCACCAGCGGCAAACGACCCTGCTGCAAGGATTGCAAAACTGAAAGGACTGCTAGACCAAGGACTCATCAACGCAGAGGAATTTGAAGCGAAGAAAAAAGAAATTCTTTCCTCTATGTAAACTCGGCCTTCCAGAATCAATGAATCCACTTAACGATGCTAACAAAGTTTCGTTAGGTGGATTAAGAAAACAATTGTTTGATCTCTGCTAAATTGGCTTCTGCTTCCTGTTCTCCCTTATCAATGATCTCTTGGTAACGGGCAAAATCAAATAACTGAAATTCTTCTAAATGAAAATGCACAAACAAATCCATTTTAGGACGTTTGAGACGAGTGATCTCTCTACCTTCCAAAGTAATGGTTCTTGTCATAATTTGTAAGATGGGTGGATATTTGAGAGTGTCCCAAATATAACGAAAGAATCCTTTTTCTGTTGTATTACGATCTTCAAAGAGTTTTACCGGAACAATTTCTTGCAATGGAGATACATTGATTCCCATCACCACATCGGCACCTTTGCTGCGGATGAGATTTTCAGGAACATTATTGATCATCCCCCCATCAACCAGTAACTTTTCACCAAGCCTGTAAGGAGGAAAAGCTCCAGGCAAACTCATCGCACTAGTCAATGCTTCGGTAATCGGTCCTTGGTCAAAGATATGTTCTTTACCCGTTTGTAAATCCACTGCGGAAGTTGCGAAAGGAAGAGGAAGTTCTTCGATCCTTTGGTCACCAAATCCTTTCTTTAACATCCGTTTCATTCTTTTGCCTTTAAAAAAAGCAACAATGGGTAAGGTGGGGTCAAAGGCACTTTCCAATCCGCCAAAGAAATTTTTGACCATTTCTTCGATTTCCTCTGGTGAATTTTTTCTCGCATACAAGGCAGCAATCACAGCCCCCATCGATGCACCCGATACAAAATCAAAATGAATTCCTTCTCGATGTAATACTTTTAATAATCCAACATGTGCAAGAGCCCTCGCTCCACCACCGCCTAACGCCAAACCTCTCGTTTTTGCCACAAGGTATCTGGCGAGAGTATCCTTTTGGTAAAAGGTTTTGAGTGACTGGTCTTGGGGAAGATAACTTTTACGAACGCCACTTTCCATCATACGAATGGCACGGCCTTCAAAGTTGCGAATTCGACTTTTCCAAAACTGAATGATTTCTTCTTTTTCCTTGTAGAATTTTTCCGGTTCATCTTCCCAAAAAACTAAGAAATCAGATTGAACCACAAGATAATGTAAATCCATTCTGGAAGTGGATTCATCGAAATATATATGGAGTAAGGGAGTTTTGTTTCTGAGATTAGTTAGATATTCAGAAATTTGTGTGGGATCCATTCCCTTAAAGGTGGAAATTGGAATGGCGGTAGAAAGTTTTTTGGTTACTTCTCCATATTCTTCTAAGAAGGATTTTACTTTTTCACCAAAATGATATTCTGGTTCTAAAGGAATATGTACACATAACCTTCGTAAGCCGATAGAATGGTCTTTCTGATTATGATTGGATCTATCTAAGTTCTCTCGCATTCGAGATCCCATCATTTGAATGATATTTTGGGCAAAGACCTTTTCTTGTGAGGCTAATTGTAAAAATAATTTTCCATTCAAAACATAAACAAGGGAATCGATAACAGCGATAGCAGAAGTAGAATGATTAGAACTGGAAATGAGTGAGTTCTCGGCTAACACTTGGCCGGAACCCACATATACATGACTTTGACCTGCTACATTTTCAAGAAGGATTTCTCCATACCGAACAATGTAGATGGACTCCGAAGACTCTCCTTTGTAGTAGAGAGCTTCGTGGCTTCGGATTAATTTTTCTTGGACATTATTCGCGAGTCGTAACAAAACAGAGGGGGGAAGTTTTTTGAACAAATCCACAGACTTTAAAAATTTTTGTATGGCCTGCCTTTCTAATTCAGTTCGTTTCATTTTTCCCTCGCTCTATTAAATTCGTATACTTACCCACTCCTTCCTACGAAATTTTCCGACAAAAAGCACTGCCATAAGTAAAATCCAAATAAAAAACGCAGACCAGATTCCAATCGTTCCCCATGCTAGGACAATCCCGAATAGATAGGCCAGTGGTAACATGACAAGAAAGGAAACGATGAGGTAAACAAACATTACATAGTACATCATCCCCGCACTTCGAAGAGCAGATCCAATCACCATATGATAGGCATCACCCACTTGGATGAGGGCCACAATACAAAGTGCCGGGTATGCTTCTTTGATTACCGCAGGAACATCCGTAAAAAGCCCGATGAGCCAAGGGCCTGCGATGATAAAAAAGAGGCCCATACTTCCCATAACAATTGCCGAAAAAGTGGCAGAACGCATGGTTCCTTCATAAGCCAAACGTATTTTGCCCTGTCCCATGGATTGGCCAAGTATGGTTGTCGCAGCAATTCCAAAAGAAAAACCAGGCATAAAAGACAAACTAAGGCATGTTAATACGACGCTTGCGGAAGCGAGTGTTGTTGTGCTAATCATACCTGCAATTTTATAAAATCCAGAAAAGGCAAAGTTCACGAGTGTCCCTTCCAGTGCTGGTGCAAACCCAACCATACAAAGTTCTTTGATGATGGCAAAACTAGGTGCAAAGATTTCGTATTGAAAAAATTTCATTACATCTTTGCGGAAAAAATAAAACAACACGATCAGTAGAGCAGGAACAGATGACAAACTAGATGCAATGGCTGCTCCTTTGACTCCCCAAGCTGGGAATCCCCAGTTTCCAAAAATCAGTAACCAATTGAAAAAGATATTTGTTACGGCAGCCAAGATAGAAGAAATCATACCCACTTGTACAATTCCAATTCCGTCAAAAAATCCGCGTAAGGCGAACCCTACAAAGAACAAGACTGTTCCTAAAAATCGATAAGATAAATACACACCAGCAACTTCGATCACTTGTGGATCATCACCAATCCAACCCATAAATTGTGGGGCATAAAGGAATCCAAAATAGGACAATAAAGATCCTAAAACTAAGGACAAATAAACTGAATTGATTAGGGTGATTCCGACCCCTCTGTCATTTTTTTCGCCAAATCGACGTGCTACGATGATTTGAACCGCCATAGATCCACCCATAAGAAAGGCAAAGATGGAAAAATAAACCATTCCACCGAATCCAACTGCGGCGAGAGGAACCTCTCCCAATTTACCAACCATAGCTGTATCTGCAACCATGATGGCTGTATAACTAATCATCCCAAAAAAAACAGGGATTGCTAATCCAAGAATTTTCTGATTCAATCGAGTTGGCTTCAAGATGCGTCTAATTTTGTGAAGCATAGTTTTGTCATTCTTATATGTATTGCGATCTACACAACCACCTTTATGGATGTTTACCCCCCGAAACTTTGTTTCGAATTGGAAAAAATAACCCAGAACCTCGTTGGCATTTGTATTTGGATTCCTATGAAAAAGCATACGGAATAAAAATCCGACCTTCGACTTTTTTTGAAGATTATGCTGACATTCAAAAGTTTTCTAAACTTTACCACTTTCGAGAAAAGGCTCCCTTTTTACATTTCCAAGCAAAGTTCAATTTAATCATCGCCTTAGTAAAGTTTGATGAAAGAGAAATTACTGAAGTCACACATGATGTAGTGTTATCCAATAGTTTAGAAGATATTAGTTACGCAGAATATCGTTTGATGTTTGGAAAAGAAGAACCAAAAGAAAGTTTTTATACAAAACTCATGGCTTGTTTGGAAGGACTCAAAAAAGGCGAAGAATCTGCCAAAAAAGAAGGAAAACCCATCCAAGGGAAACTTGTGATGTCCTTACATAGAGATTTAAACTTTGAACGGCATTATGATTGGATGAAAAATTGGATGGAAAAAGAATCTGTGATTCGAAACGGTCTTGTGGGAATTGATTTCTGTCATATCGAAGAAGGCCATCCTCCCAAAGACAAAAAATCTTTTTTCCAATCGGTAATTAAGGACAACAAAGCAGAACCTAACACAGCGTTATCGATTCTATATCACGTGGGAGAAAGTTTCCGAGACAAAACTCCCTTCTCAGCAGTACGTTGGATTTTAGAGTCAGCAAATTATGGAGCCCATAGACTGGGACATGCATTGGCCCTTGGAATCGATTCAGATTATTTTTTAGGTGAGGAAAGGACAGAACTAGTTTCTGAAGCCAAGGACCAACTGGAGTGTGAATTAGAATCCTATGAAGAAATTACAAGTTTTGGCCCGTTTTATCCCAAAGAAGAACTCGAACTCAAACGAAAGGAATTAAAAACAAAACCAGATTCAGAACTTCTTAAAATTCCTTTTGATGAAACACAGTCCCAATACTTACATACTTTTCAAAACTATGTTATGTCTACTTTAGCGAAAACAGATGTTGTGATTGAGTCTTGTCCTTCTTCCAATTTATACATTGGAATGTTAGAATCTCACATAGACCATCCCATCACACGGTTTTTACAAAATGATTTGAAAGTTTCGATTGGTTCCGATGACCCAGGGTTATTTGGAACCACTATGCCTGAAGAGTATGGACATGCTCATACGGCAGGAGTTTCCGAAAAAGATTTAGAAATGATCCGTGAAAAGTCATTTTCCTATCGTTCTACCAAACTTTCCGGTCGTGAATTGGATTGACCCTGATACGGATAGGGTAAACTGGAATGTATGCGGAGTTTTTCTCAAGTTTTTGTTCCAATGATTGTTGTCTCACTTACTATGGGGCCACTCCTTGGGCAAACAAAAGAAGGATTTTATGACACAAATAATTACGACTTAAGAAACCTTCCTAAGTCGGATCCAGAATCCAATTTACTACAAGATGTGACTCTACCTCCCAAGTTCGAAACTCCCGTTCTTGCCACTCCGAAAAATGTAAAAACTCAATACAGTGGGATTGATTCCATTCCGGGGGCCGGTTCCTTACTCAACTCTAGAACCACATCCAACTCCAGTCAAAATGCAACTAATCCTTATAGTCTAACCGGTTCCCAAAATTTGCCAATCAATCCACTTACTGGTGAAATCAACGAACAAGCCCTTCAAAACCAATTACAAAAAAGCAGAATTAAACAAGAGTTAAAGAAAAAACAAAAAGAAGAATTTGATGAAGATGCTGTTTATGAAGAAACTAAATTCCGTAGGGCTTATATTATTTTCTTTTTAACATTGCCATTTGCAATCATTGCCTCGGCAGGAGGTGTCGCATTACTTCCTGTAGCCTTACAAAAATCAGCAATAGCCAGTGGGATTATGATCACTGGAACTACCGGTCTTTCTGGAACCAATGTCTACTTGGACAGACAAAGATTAGAAGAACACCGCGAAAAGAAAAAACAACTAGCTGAAGTTTACCCTTGAAGTTCAAACGACTTTTCGTTTTTTTCCATCGATTTTTCCTTTATCTACAATTACTACGCTTCGAAATTCGAAAGTTTTATATGGAACACCTTCGCTTTATTGGAAGGGCTCTTTATATTCTATTTGGATTTTTATCTGTCGCCATTTTACTTTTAGACTTTGGATTTTATTATCCAGAAGAATGGAAATCTTATGTGACATTCTCCATTCGTTCTCTTGTGACATTTTTTATTTTATATGAATCCATTCACTTAGTTTTCACAAACAAAAGATGGAGAGAGTATGTTTCCCTTCACAAAATAGAACTAATCATATTATCAATGTTAGGTCTTGAATTCATCTATGAAAAAAACATAGTTGCTATTCTGAAATCATATCATATCTCAGGGGATGACACTACTCTCATTTTTTTATCTGCTAACCAAGTTCTATTTCTCTTTTCCAATTTGGCTCATTTCTTTCGCCTTTCCAGAAAAAATGATTCAAAAAAGTTAAATCCATCGATTGTATTTGTATCTTCCTTTGCATTCATCATTTTACTCGGTGTTTGTTTTTTACATTTTCCAAAATCTACAAATGGAACGGTCCGTTCGATTGATATTATTTTTACAACTATAAGTGCCACATGTGTAACAGGACTTTCCACAGTAGATCTAGGAACACAGTTTACATTAACAGGACAATTGGTTGTTTTACTTCTCATCCAAGTGGGTGGGCTCGGCCTTATGACCTTAACTAGTTTTTTTTCCATCTTCCTTGCAGGTAAAGTTTCTGTAAGTGATACCATGATGATCAAAGATTTGTTATCCGAAGAAACGATGGGTCGTGCCAAAGAAATTTTAAAACAAATCACTCTCCAAACACTTTTCATTGAATCAGTTGGAGCACTTTTATTATTTTATAGTTTTCCAGAGAACTTCCCAATTGCGCTTTCCGAAAAAATTTACTATTCAATCTTTCACTCCATTTCAGCATTTTGTAACGCAGGTTTTAGTTTGATGCCGAATGGGCTCGCCACAGAGGCCTTCAAACATTCCGAAGGTTTTTTATCTGTGGTCATGTTTCTCATTATTTTAGGAGGACTTGGTTTTCCCGTTTTATTCCAAATTCGAACTAGGCTTTTCAATCCTTTTGATTTTAAGTTTCGATGGTCGGTAACTTCCAAATTAGTATTCTGGATGACCGGCTTTCTTCTGTTATTTGGTTGGATTTCCTATTATTTTTTAGAAGGTAATTCTAGTTTAAAAGGTTTAACCACTGCAGAACAAATTTTTCATTCTCTATTTTATTCCGTTACCACAAGGACTGCGGGATTCAATACCTTAGATTTAAACCAAATGGGATTTCCCATCACGTTTATATCCTTTTTCCTTATGTGGGTGGGGGCTTCCCCTGTTTCCACTGGGGGAGGAATTAAAACCACAACCTTTGCCATCTCATTACTGAATATTACCAATCAAATCCGTGGAAAAGAAAGAATGGAAATTGACCACCGAACCATTGCTAATTCCTCAATTGCCAGAGCCAGTGCGACCATCGTATTATCTTTATTTGTGATCTTTACTGCTATTTTTTGTTTGTTGTTAACCGAAAATGCAAACTTTATTGATTTATGTTATGAAGTAGTATCAGCTTTTGGAACAGTCGGTTTGACACGAAGTCTCACTCCTCACTTAAGTGATTATGGTAAAATCATTATTTGTTCTGTTATGTTTGTAGGAAGGGTAGGAATTTTAACACTACTCGTGGCTCTCTCTAGAAAAGTAGATCATATCTCGTATGAGTATCCGAAAGAATATGTGGTTGTAGGCTAAAGTTTGGTATGCAAAGAAAAAAAATAGCAGTCATTGGAATTGGAAGTTTTGGAAAGTTGTTTGTTCAATATTTATTTGAAGATGGACATGAAGTCATCGCAATAGATAAGGATCCAGTCATCATCGATTCTATTAAAGATTCTGTGACGATTGCAGTTGCTTTAGATGCTACTGATGAACATGCATTAATATCGCAAGGAATTGCGGATGTGGATTATGCAGTGATTGCACTAGCTGATGATTTTGAAACTTCCATCATCTGTGCTGAGAGTTTAAAAAAATGCGGAGTCAAAAACATTTACGCTCGTTACCAAACTCCCTTACAAATGAAAGTTTTGGAACTACTGGGAATCAAAGATCTTTTTAATCCAGAAGAAAGGGCCGCAAGGAGTATGGCCGAAACCTTTTCTTTTTCAGGAATGCGTTCTAGTTTTTTACTTTCTGATGATTACAGTGTCGTTGAAGTCACAGTCCCCAAACGTTATATCAATAAAACTATTGCAGAAGCTGACTTACGTCATAAATACAATATCAATGTGATCACAATCAAACGTCCCATCACAAACAAAGAATCTAAAAGAGCTTCCGATTCCAAAGGGGAAAAGATATTAGGAATTCCCCATGGAAACACTCTCCTTCGAGAAGACGATGTAGTTGTATTATTTGGCTCGCAATCAGACATCACACGATTTTTAGAATCATAAACTAATCACCAATTCAATATGGGTCCAGAAAGAATCATTTGTTTGACAGAAGAACCAACAGAGATGCTTTATCTGTTAGGTGAAGAGAAAAGAATAGTCGGAATTTCCGTTTATACCGAACGGCCCACTCGAGCCAAGGAAGAAAAAACAAAGGTTTCAGCCTTTATCAGTGGAAACCTTAAAAAAATTACATCACTCGAGCCAGACTTAGTCATTGGTTTTTCTGACATCCAATCCCAATTTGCCAAAGATCTCATTGAACGCGGGTTAAATGTCCTTATCTTCAATCAAAGGTCCATATCTGAGATCCTTTCCAATATGCAAATGTTAGGAAACCTAGTTGGTCAGGCCGAAAAAGCCAAAACACTCATAGGTGGTTGGCAAAAGAGTATTTCAGAATGGAAACGGGAAGCAGACGAGAAAACTTACAAACCGAAAGTTTTCTTTCAAGAATGGGATGAACCGATGATCACTGGAATCCAATGGGTGAGCGAAGCCATAGAACTTGCAGGTGGAGACGATTGTTTTTCCCACTTAAAAGACAGAAAACTCGCCAAAGACCGGATCATCACCGCAGAAGACGTAAAAGATGCCAATCCAGACATTTATGTAGGTTCCTGGTGTGGGAAGGCTATGGACTGGGACTGGGTGCGTAATAAACCCGAATGGCAAAATACAACTGCCCTAAAGAAAAACAAAATCTTTGAAATGGATCCAAGCATTATATTACAACCAGGTCCTGCATTATTTTTGGAAGGGATTCCCAAACTAAAAGAGATCTTTTCCTCCTTCTAATTCCCCACTTTGTCATACCCTTGTAATCTATTTGTAACAAGGATATTCTAGATTTGAAACATATCAATTAGATATGGAGACATTCATGAAATTCTCATGTAACCAGACAAAAGCGAAACTCACTTTGTCTTTTGTGATCGCACTCATCACAATCTTTACTCTTGCAGGAAAACTCGAAGCACAAACAGCACCTGCTGCCCCAACGACTGAAACCACACAATCTACAGAGACTCCTACGGAAACACCTGCTCCTGTTGCAGAAGCTCCAGCGGAAGCACCACAACAAGAATCCGAAATCGGACTCGTGAAGTTGTTTGTGACAGGTGGATGGTCTATGTGGCCACTCCTACTTTCTTCGATCGTAGGCTTTGGTGTAATCCTTGAAAGACTCTACTTTTTCTTCACAGCAAAACTCGTTAGAAAAGGATACAACCAAGACTTACAAGATGCAATTGATGCTTCTGGAATGAGTGGTGTTGAAGAATTCTTAAAAGCAAATGAAGGCCAAAGAATTACTGACGTATTAAAAAATGGTATGGAAATTTCTCAAAACGATCCAGAGATTTTTGCTTCTGGAATTGAAAGAGAAGCAGGCGAAGTCATGACACTTCTAGAAAAAGGACTCACTGTTCTTTCTGCTGTTTCCACTATCGCACCTCTCGTTGGATTCCTTGGAACTGTATCCGGTATGATCAACGCTTTTGATGCGATTGCAAACGCTGACCAAGTAAACGCAAAAGTAGTTGCTGGCGGTATTAAAGAAGCCCTAATCACTACGGCTGCTGGTCTGATAGTTGCGATTCCTGCCATGACATTTTACCAATACTTACAAGGCCGCGTGGGATTCTTTACTTCTGAAGTGGAAGAAGCTGCAAACAAAATTTACAAAGAATATTTAAAACTCAAAGCCGGTAAAAAAGCGTAAGTAACGGAAAGTAACTAACCATGATTAAGTTAAAGAAAAAACAAGAACTAGAGGAGATATCGGCAGCATCTATGTCGGATATTGCCTTTCTACTCTTGGTATTTTTTATGGTAACTGCTGTATTCTTTGTAAAGGAAGGTCTTAACATTTCTCTTCCTCGCAAACAATCCGAACCTCAGCCTTTTTTACGAAAGAATGTATATGAAATTTTGGTAACCCAAGACAGATACAAAATGCGTAATCCTGCTTTCGGAACTAAAGAATACACTAGTTTGCAAGAATTCCGTGATGACCTAAACCAAATGGAAATCCCGGATCTTAAAAACAAACTAGCACTCATTGTTACAACCGGTGATACCAAATATGCAAAGATGTTGGATGCATTATCAGCAATCCAACTGCGTGGATTTGAAAAAATCTCAGTGAGAAAGAAGAAATAATATGTTACGAAGAAAGAGAGTCGCACCTTCAGTTCCCGTAAGTTCGATGGCAGACATTGCCTTCTTACTTCTCGTGTTCTTTATGGTAACCTCCGTATTGGATTCGGATCCAGACCTTCCCATCAATCTACCAGACGTTCCTGGTGGAGAACAGTTAAACAAAAAGATCGCCAATCTTTACTTAACAGCTGATGAAAAGAGAACTGTCTATTTCAACTCAGTAAAAATGGAACTCAACGAAGCCATGAGTGAAATCCGTGCAAAACTTTCGACCACACCAGACCTCAAAGTTTTGATTCATGCGGACCAAGATTTGACATACGAAGAATTAGACAGTGTATTCGAAACCCTCCGAGAAATAGGGGCCTTAAAGGTTTCCCTTGTTACCAAGACCACTCAAGGTGGCGGGTTAAAAGGGAAGTAAAGTGAACGGAACAGCTGTTACACCGAGAAGATCAAAACGAGAAAGGATCCATCGATTTATCGATAGGTACCGAATCGAAACTGGTCTTGCCATTTCTGCCTTTTTACAAGCCATCATCATTCTCTTTTGGTTCACTCCTCATTTGGAAACGGACAGTTTGGATAGTCTCGTGGAAGAAGTGGCATTTATTGACAATGTCCAAATCCAAGAACCATCCACTGATTCTAAACCAACTGATGGAGACTTTGATCTAACTGACAAAGAAAAAGAAGAGAAAAAAGAAGACCCTAGGATTGCTGGAGCTTCCGACCCCATCGTTTCTGGTGCCACCTCACCGGTAGACCTTTCCCCCAATGTCCGTCCTGAATATACTTCTGATGCGAAAGCATTAGGTGTTACGGGAACCATGACTTTAGAAGTCATCATTGGAAACACTGGTGAAGTGCTACGAGTAAGATCCGTAGGGAAACAGTTAGGTGGTGGACTCGAAGAAGAAGCAATTAAAGTTTATCGTAGAAAACGGTTTTCCCCTTCTATCTTAGAAGGAAAAGCAATTACGGTAAAAGTTCTTGTCCCCATTCGATTTACATTGAACTAATTCATTGGGCGAATCCACCACTGGAACAGTGGTGGACCGGGCTCTCCGCTGCAATCTGCTTTGCAGGATTTCCGCTACGATCCCTTTCGCAATGACTCCTGCCTTATTCCCCTAACTCCAAAACCTTATCCTCTTCTTCCATTGGTTGTTTTGGAATTTCCATTTTCTCAATTCGGATTTCATGAACAAAATCAGAATCTTCAAAGCGATCTAAAATCGTAATCCTTCTCGGGTATTGTTTCTCATTCCAAGATTCATAATAACCGTATTTCAATACACCTTTGTAAAAACTAAAGAGTTCGCGGTAAGTAAATTCCATCCATTCTAAGGCACCGCTTGTTTTTTCAAAGTAACCCACATACTGGTCTGTATCAGGAGTTGCATTTGCCTGAACGGAAGTAAAATAAACCACTTCAAAATCTTGTCCTAATTTTTGGATCGGACCCGCATATTGAATGATAGAAAACTCTGTCAACCGCCAAGGCAATGTTAGGTAAAGTCTGAGTGATTCTAAATATACTCGGACTTCATCGTCGCCAGTAAAAACCTTTCCAGTGTCCGCAGCAATTTGGTAGGTATCTTTTTTGACAAGTCCAAGGATAAGACCTTTTTTTTTCACCACCGAGAAATTCAATCTCCATAGCATCTTTTTCAAAATCCAAATACACACGAAGTCGTTGTTCTGATTCTTTGATAGGAGTAAAAAAACGAACAAATTTTGAATGCCAAACATCTTTGATAACAAACTGAATTTGTTTGTACCCTTTCCAATCTCCTGGTGTGAGTTCTTTCACAGGTGGACTTGTGATCACTGACAAGCCTTTCTTTTTAAGATCAGGATTTAAACCTTCTTTTTGTAAGGTGGGGGGACGTAAGTCAGCAAGGGAACAAGAGATAAAATAAAAGGAAATACATAGGATTAAGGCACTGGAACGAAACATTGATTCCAGAATGATTGAAAAAGAATCGTCTGTCAATAGGGAAAGTGAATCGAAGGAATGAGTGGAAGTGAATTGAGATAAAGTTAGAAAAAAGAAAAAGGTCGGAAAACCCGACCTCCTCTTCTATTAGTGAAACTTATGCTTTTGCAGCACCTGTCTTTTTGATAGATTCCGCAACTTCATTGATTTTTGCTTTTACGGATTCAATTTTTCCTTCAGGCATTTTTGCTTTGATTTCTTCTGCAATTTTGTTGTAGTTTTCTACGATTTTAGAACGAGTTTCATCGTAGTTTTTTCCTGCAACACTAGAGAATTCTTTAATGTCTGTTAGGATTTTGTCAACGGATTGGCGAATCTTTACAGAGTCTTCCGTGTTATCCAAAGCACCTTTTGATACTAATTCATTATAAGTTGTTTCCAACTGAGTTTTTGCTTTCCCAAGACCTTCTTTTCCTGATTGGAAAAGTCCGATACCTGCGTTGAGAATGTCCATGATTTGTTTTTCCATAATTTAGCTCCTGGTTTTCACCTATTTGTGCGTTGCACAACACAGTTATGTGCGTTGCACAAAATCTTTCAAGAACTTTTTTATCCTATTTTCTATATTTTTTCAGATTTTTTAACGTCGCAGATGGGAGCTTTGTTCTGATAGAAAGGAATTAGTGGATGGTTGGCTTTCGCCCGAATCTCTGAATATTCTAATTTGAGGTTTAGGAGAGGATCCTTAACGCTGCAAAATGGCGAATTTGTTTTATGCAAACTGAACTAAAGAACATTCCAATCATCCACCTAACAGAAATTCAAAAGGATACCACGAATCCCTACTTTTATGTAGGTAGGTTGGAAGAATTGCCAAGTGATTTTCAGTCGTTTGACAGTTCACATAGACATTCCTATTATGCGTTGTTCTATTTCACCGAGGGAGAGGGAACTCATACTATTGATTTTCAATCCCACCCAATAACAGAAAATACATTATTTTTTCTAAGGCCAGGACAAGTGCATTCCTGGATTTTTACGAAACCAGTGAAAGGTTTTGCTTTGAAGATTTATCCTGACTATCTTTCCGAACATGGTGGATCGATCACTAGCTTTCAAAACTATCCTTTTTTCCAACTAGGAAATCAAAATTGTAATCTGACAATCGATGATTCAAAACAACTTAGAAATGATTTTGAAAGATTATTGAATGAAACAATATCTCAGTCGAATGCTTCTATGACCTATCTTTTAATTCAGTTGGTATTACAACAATCATTGAAAGAATTCAATCATTCCCAAAAGGAAAATACAAAAATTGAATCTAAGTTATACATATTTTTTAGTTTATTAGATAATCACTTCAAAGACCAAAAAACAACATCCTATTATGCAAAAGAAATGGGAATCTCTACCGGAAGTCTGAACCAGTTATGCCAAAACCAATACGGAAAATCAGCAAAAGCAATCATCCAAGAAAGATTGGTATTGGAAATCAAACGATTGTTACTGCATTCAGATTTTAATATCAATCAGATTGCTTTGACTTTAGGATTTGCTGACAATTCTTACTTTAGCAAATTTTTCAAAAGTCATACATCCGATTCACCAGAAAATTTTAGACTTCAAAAACGAAAACTACCATAAAAATCAAATTCTCTCCATTTACCAAACTTCCATTTTTTCGTAAGATAAAACCTAGAATTTAGGAGAATGGAATGTTAGAAAAATTATTCTACACAGAAGCCAGTTGGTTTTTGACTTTATTAAGATTGGTTTTAGGTTTAGTGATCCTTCCTCACGGATTACAAAAGTTACTAGGGATGTTTGGCGGATATGGGTATTCGGCTACTCTCGATTTTTTTAAATCAGAAGGGATTCCTTATGCGATTGGATTTTTAGTCATCGTAGCCGAATCTTTCGGGGCACTAGGTCTTATTTTTGGCCTATTCACAAGGATTTCTTCTTTTGGAATTGGAATCACTATGATAGGAGCCGCCATTTATGTGAGAAAAAATGGATTTTTTATGAATTGGTTCAACCAACAATCAGGCGAAGGATTCGAATACCATATCTTGGCCATTGGAATGGCTGTGATTCTGATGATTGCGGGCGGTGGTCAACTAGCGGTTGATAGTTGGATTTCGAATAAAATCCAATCTAATTGAGTGGGAATCGTTTCACTATCCATCTAAAGACAGCCGTTCATTTGCAAAAGAACTGCTTGTTCGATTTAGATGGGTTTAGATTTCTAAAACGCTAATAGGTTCTTTTTGTTGGGCCATGATCGATTCCAAAAATTTCACATAAGCCTCACGACCAGGATACTCTACTTGGTTCACACCGGTTTTTACGGCAGCTTCTGCCACAGCCGGTGCAACATGATAAAGAACACGTGAATCTAATGGTTTTGGAATGATATAATCGGCCCCAAAACGAATTTCTAATTCGTTGTAAGCTTCGTTAACTTCTGTAGGAACTGGAAGTTTAGTCAGTTCACTTAACGCATAGGCGGCAGCTAACTTCATCTCCATGTTTACTACCTTTGCACGAACGTCTAGGGCTCCGCGAAAGATAAAAGGAAATCCGAGTACGTTATTGACTTGGTTAGGATAATCACTGCGACCAGTGGCCATAATGAGATCTGGTCTTGCACGTTTTGCATCGGGATAAGGAATTTCGGGATCTGGATTGGAAAGAGCAAACATAATCGGCTTTTCTGCCATCGTCTTTACCATAGCTTCCGTTACCACATTGGCAACAGACACTCCAATAAAAAGATCGGTCCCAGGAAAGATATCTTCTAAAGATTCCGCATCAGTTGTGCGAACAAAAGGTAACTTTGACTCATGTAAATTGGTTCGTTTGTGATTAATCACACCACGAGAATCCAACATATAAATGGATTCATGTTTGACTCCAATATGAGTTAACATCCCTGCAATAGAAATGGCTGCCGCTCCTGCTCCATTGATTACTACTTTTAAGTTGCCAGCTTTTTTACCAGTGATCTCAAGTGAGTTAAGTAAGGCCGCGGTAGAAATGATAGCAGTTCCATGTTGGTCATCATGAAACACTGGAATCTTCATACTTTCATCTAAAGTTTTTTCAATATGAAAACATTCCGGAGCACGGATATCTTCTAAGTTGATCCCACCAAACGTTGGTTCAAGGGCCTTTACAATTGTAATAAATTTTTCTGGATCGGTTTCACTAATTTCGATATCAAACACATCAATGCCGGCAAATTTTTTAAATAAAACTGCCTTTCCTTCCATCACTGGTTTTCCAGCGGAAGCTCCAATATTACCAAGTCCTAAAATAGCAGTTCCGTTGGTGATGATTCCAACTAAATTTCCTCGGTTGGTATACTCATAAACGAGATCCGGTTGTTTTTCAATTTCGAGGCAAGGGTAAGCGACGCCAGGTGAGTATGCCAAGGACAGGTCATAACTGTTCTCCGTTGGTTTTGTCGGAACTACTTTGGTTTTTCCTTTCGGAAACCTAGAGTGATACTCAAGCGCGCTATTTTTCATGGTCTATTTTCCCACGATTTATGATTCGATGGAAAATCCTAGAATAAATTGGTGGAAAGCCCATTCAAAAAGGGTTGATGGAAGTCCTATGTCCCTTTAGATAAAGTCCTTACGAAATGCCAGAGGGGGCAAATTTGGAACTTATTGGTGAATTTTTTGGAACGGCGGTTCTCATTCTACTCGGTGATGGTGTTGTTGCAGGTGTTTTATTAGAAAAGTCGAAGGCCAAAGACAGTGGTTGGATTACGATCACTACAGCTTGGGCTCTTGCCGTTTGTTTTGGGGTTCTGGTCGCAAAGGCCTTGGGAAGTCCAGGGGCTCACTTAAATCCTGCAGTCACACTATCTGTTTGCATCCAATCGGGTGATTTTTCGATTTTTCTCCCCTACAGCCTAGCCCAAATTGCCGGAGCTATTCTTGGTGCCACTCTCGTTTATTTGCACTATCTTCCTCATTGGAAAGAAACCAAAGATTCTGGAACCATTCTAGCCGTATTTTCTACATCACCAGCCATCAAACATACCGCCTCCAATATGATCAGCGAGGGCCTCGGAACCTTTATCCTCATCATAGGAATTCACGCCATCTTCTCTCCGTTTAACGGTGGTGCCACGGGAGTTGTGGGAACTGGATTTGTAGGATTACTCGTTTGGGCCATTGGTTTTTCGCTAGGTGGAACTACTGGTTATGCGATTAACCCCGCCCGCGACTTAGGCCCAAGGATTGCCCATTGGATATTACCGATTCCTAATAAAGGAAACTCAAATTGGAAATATGCTTGGCTTCCCGTGGTCATCCCGTTAGTCGGTGCGGCGATAGCAGCGGTTGTGATTCGGTGGGGGATAGGGTAACTGGTGTAAGGGGTTTACAAGGAAATTGGGGGATGGGATAGTGGTGGAGTGGGGGTAGGGAAGTTACGGTTAACGACGCGCTTCAGAACTTACATCCCTGCAAGACAAACTCTCCTGGTGCTCCCTTACTTGCGCAAATATTGTGGCCAGTCTAACTTCCCCTCTGGACTCATGGCCAGCATACGTTCTTTAGTCTGATTTATCATCTTCCATTTTTAACATTTACTTTCTTAAAGAAAAAATTGACGAATTAAACACAAAAAGAGTAAATCAATGAAACGACTCAATTATATAATTCTAATGATCCTATTGATCAATACTTTAAATTGTCTTTATGGGATTGGTAGGATTGCGCCAACTAAACATGTTGGTGGAAACTTTGAAATCACTGATAAAAAATAAGTATTGAAACATCCGACAGACTTTCGCAATCCACCTTCCTATTCCTATTCTCATTCTTATATTTCCTAATGGTTTTGATGAAAAAAGAATCTACTTTATTGATGATCTTTAGTCAGCTCGCTTAATTTTTTATTTTTCTGTGAAACAAATCAGTTAGGTGAATGTTAATATAGTAATACGGAATCCTAGAAAAAATGAAAGCTAAACTTTTACTGATTGCCTTACTTGCCTTCCCTTTCCTCACGATTTTCGCTACAGAATCGGATAGTTCCGATATTTTCCGCGGAATTGATTTCTCTATTACTGAAGTTCAAAAAGTAAAGGCTATGACCATTACAGTTCCCAAAATAGCAAAAAGATCCGACTCCATCCATATGAAAGATAAGTTCCCTATTGCTTTCTTCAAAGCTGATTGCACTCAAGAAAAAGAATGTTTTTCGCTACTGATTGGCGTATCGGTCGTTCCTGAATCATTAAAATCGTTTGAAACTTTAATTGAAGAGTCAAGGGCTACTGACTTCGGCAACCCACCTTACGAAGTAAACAAATGGGTCGAACTTCTGACATTTAAAACTGATAAGACAAAAATCTTAATGGGGCCAGGGGAATTACTCGGAACCAAGATTAACGCTTTCTATTACGTAAAAGAAACAAATGAAACTTATAAGGTTTCGATAAACCTAATCTATCATCCAAAGTTTCCAGAGGAAGAATGGAAAGACATTTTAATGCATTCATTTCTCATTCTAAATAGCACCAACATTGAATCTAAATGAATTTGTATTAAAAAGAGAATCTATGATTCAATACGAAGCAATTCTCAATCAAGTCATCGGGGAATATAAAATTCTTTATGGCAAATCGGCAAATGTAACTATACCATTTGAAGGTCAGAAAAAAATCCAAAAGAACATTCGTCTTTTCGATTGGTTTCAAATGAGTAAAAATAAAAAAATCGAATTCTATGATCGGTTTGGTGACATTGATGAAGAAAATGTTCTCGGTAAATACATCATTGACAATGGAGACGATGAGATATTTTCACCGGAACTAAAAGAAGGAGTCATTCCTTTCGCTTACATTGTCGATGATGGTGCCACTGGAAACGATTACCAAGAAGAAGGAATTTTGATGTTAGACCTTCGCGTCGCAAAACTTCCCGTTCTTATTGCCGAAGTGGATGGTACCATAGATGGACAAACTCCATTTAAAATTGTATCGTTTGAATCCTTGGGTATTAAAGCCGGCAAAGTCAAAGTAGAGGATTAGAGTATGAAAAAAGTTCTACTCCTACTCGCAAAAGGCTTCGAATCTTTTGAAGCCAGCGTTTTCATAGATGTCATCGGCTGGAACTTAGTAGAAGGAGACCAAACAACAAAACTCTATTCTTGTAGTTTCGCAAAAGAAGTCCAAGGATCTTTCGGCGTTAGATTCAATGTGGATTTTCTAATTGGTGAAGTGAATGTAAATGACTTCGATGCTTTAGCGATTCCTGGCGGGTTTGAAGAATACGGTTTCTATGAAGAAGCCTATCTCCCTAAATTTCTAGAGTTGATTCGGGATTTTGACCGACAAGGTAAAACCATTGCTTCCATCTGTGTTGGAGCATTGCCAATCGCTAAGTCAGGAGTTTTGAACAAACGAATGGCTACTACATACAATCATAAAAACAGCATTAGGCAAAAACAACTTCAAGAAATGGGAGTGAATGTACAAAATACGCCAATAGTTATAGATAAAAACATTATCACAAGTTGGAGTCCTGCTACAGCAACAGGCGTCGCCTTGCTTCTGTTAAAAATGATCACTTCTGAAGAGAATGCCAATAAAATCAAAGAAATTATGGGTTTTTAATCTCGTCTTCCCCAAATGAAAGCTTTGTGGAAATCCTATCCCCTAACTTAAAATTTTGTTTTTTATCTTTTGGTTCCAGGACAGCTAATGGATTTTTAAACCAAACAGCCGCTTGGTTGGTTGATGAGTCGATACTAATCACTTCTCCTTCCAAAGAATTCGGTTTTCCTTTTGGATTAAAGATTTCAAAGGGATGTCCGCTAGATACAATCTGTCCTTCGGAAATTAGAAACACTTTTTTCGATAATTGGATGACCTCTGGAATTTCATGAGTAATGAGTATGATGGTCATTGCAAATTGATTTTGTAAAGAAAGGATCATGGAATACAATTGGCTTCTAATCCGTTGGTCTAAAGAAGAAAATGGTTCGTCCAACAAAAGAATTTTTGGTTTTTGCACAAGAGCTCGTACCAAAGCGATTCTTTGTCTTTGTCCTCCGGAC
Organism: Leptospira terpstrae serovar Hualin str. LT 11-33 = ATCC 700639; assembly: GCF_000332495.1. Taxonomy (NCBI): domain Bacteria; kingdom Pseudomonadati; phylum Spirochaetota; class Leptospiria; order Leptospirales; family Leptospiraceae; genus Leptospira; species Leptospira terpstrae. The sequence goes on from NZ_AOGW02000006.1 coordinate 306,538, forward strand.
AAACCTACAATTTTTTTATTTAAAAGATCTTCGATTTCAGCTATTTTAATGAGTTCATTCAAAAACTGTTTGTCTTCATTCCCTTTACGAAAAGCAAACTCTAAGTTTTGGCGAACATTCATATTTGCGAGTAAAGAAGAATCTTGAAACAAAAATCCAAGGGATCGCGAAACAATTGGGAGATTGATTTTATTTTCGGAATCAAACCAAACTTGACCATCCACAGAGATGTTACCAAAATCAGGTGTCATTAAACCAGATAACATTTTCAAAAGTGTTGTTTTTCCAGCACCCGATTCTCCAAAAAGAGAACTAATCTGGTTTAATGGGATTTCACATTGATAATTTAATTCTATTGGTTTTGTTATGCGAGAGACAAATTTTTTTTGAATATCTATTTTTATCATTCTCAACTCTATAGAATTTAATCTTTCTCAGCGAATACCATGGAAACACTACGTTTGTAACGAAAGAGAACTAAGAGTACAATCATAGAAATTACTATTAATACCGACGCATATATATGTGCGGAATGATAATTCATCGCCTCAACTTCTTCTAAAATGGCTATCGAAGTAACCTTTGTTTTTCCAGGGATACTTCCACCAATCATCAATACCACTCCAAACTCACCAATGGTATGTGCAAAAGTTAAAATCATACCTGCAAGGATTGCTGGTTTACAATTTGGAAGTATCACACGAAATAATATCTCTAACTTTGATTTTCCAAGTACCTTAGCCGTGTTTATATGGGTTTTCGGTATGGAAGAGAAGCCTACTTGTAATGCTTGTAACATAAAAGGCAAACTGAATAAAATTGAACCAATGAGAATTCCAAAAAAACTAAAGGCTATTCGGAAATGAAAAAGCTTCTCGATCCATCCACCGAACCAATGATTTGGACTAAAAACTAAGAGAAGATAAAATCCAAGCACAGTCGGTGGTAGAACCAGTGGTAAGTTAAGTATGGCTTCTATGATAAAACGGTATCGAAATGAGGAAAAGGTAAGCCAATAGCTTATCGGTATTGTGATCAGTGTTAAAACAAAGGTTGTGAGAATGGCAAGTTCAAGAGTCAACCATATAGGATCAAAACTGAGCATCATACAATAACATACCTGAGGGAGAAATTACGAACCAACTTTAATCACCAAACAAACATTATTTGTCAGGAATTTTATATCCATACTTTAGTAGAATTGATTTTGTTTCAGAGGAAAAAAGAAAGTCAAATAACTTATTTATGGTTATTTTTTCTTCCTCCGATTTTGTCTCTTTGGTATGAATAATAATCAGTCCTTGGTGAATTGTGGAATAAGTAGTCGAGTCCACTTGTTTCCAATAGCGGAATGTATCTTCATTTCCATATAAAGTTGAAAATGAACTAAATCCAACATCTGCAGATCCAGTCGAAATGAATTGATTTACCTGAGTGATACTTTCTCCAAACACAAACTTATGTTTTAACTTTTCGTATATACCCAAGGATTGTAAAGTTTCCACCGCAGCCTTACCATATGGAGCAGTCTTTGGATTTGCGATTGCTATGAATTTAATATTATCACTTAATAATAGTTCAGAAATGGACTTAAGTTTATCGATTTCTTTTTGTGAAAAAAGAACCAGCACTCCCACAGCATACACTTTAGGTTGGTGCAAACCATATCCATCCTTATATAGAGCCAAAGGAAAATCCATATCGGCAGAAAGGAATATATCTACCGGTGCTCCATTCTGTATTTGATTCGTGAGTTGGCCGGACGCACCGAAAATTAATTTTATATTAGCTTCTGGATTTAGTTTTAGGAAAGCTAATCGGATCTCTTCCATTGGGTTTTTAAAATTTGCTGCAACCGCCACAACAATTTCCATCTCACTCTTTGGATTTTTAATTGGCGTTATTGGATTTTCTGCAAAGACTTCCATCACAAAAAGTAAGGAAAGTAAAATGATGATTTTAATGTTTTTCATAACCGGCTAACCGTATCCAGAAAATTACAAATGTCCTGAATCATGCCATTCTTTTTTGGATCATTCGGATTTCGATTTTTAGATTAGAATCACAATGTATAAAAGGAAATTCTTTTCAAGATTTCCATGATTTACTTAACGTTACTTAACTGAGTCAAACTTCCATTTAATTTTCCTTGATGATTGGAAACATCGATACCTCGAATCGGATATTTCTCTTCGGAAGGATAAACAAACCATATCAAACCTAAATCAAGTGCTTTGAACAAAACTAAAGTAAAAATAAAGGCTAATAAACTAATTATTGTAATTTTTTTAATCATCATCTATTTCACTGTTTGTATCTCTATTTGGTATTTTATATAAATATAATACTTGTTAGTGTAGAAAAGAAACGTATTGCGTTTACTCAGCATAGGAAGTAGAACCATCACGATAGATAGAAATAATCCGCCTTCTCCCTATTCCAAAAACGGGTTTACGATACGTTAATTTCCGCTCTGGATCTTTTGAAACGAAACACAGGAAGGAATTGTTTCCATCTTTCCTTCTTGTAAATCTTTACAGCTAAACTTTAAAAGGTGCGAATGGCATTCTTTATAGGTTGTTTGAATTGTTAATGGATCTGCTCCAATGAGTTTGTATGCATTACTTTCGCGAAACCGTTTTTGGCATTGCGACTCTTCTAATCGTCCTTCAGTAAATTTTTTTAAATTCTCTGGGATGGACATCCATTCTTTGTCAGCGCATTCTCTATACTTTGCGCAAATCTCTGCAGTTAAACTTAAAGATTCATTTTGCCATTCCAAATTAAAAATGCCTTTGTCCTTTTTACAAGATACTGCAAAAACAAAATTCAAACTGACTAAAAAAATGATCAATCCTGACTTCCAGTTTAATATTGAAGGTAGATACAAATTTTGGAAGTTATTCGTAATTCGATTAAAAACGAATATAACTCGTGTGAAGCTGGTATATCGTTTATTTCCCCGGATTGAACGCGTGTTTATTCTATTCTGTAAGTTCATTGATTCTAATGATTTCCCTTTTATTTCGAATTTTCTAAAGTATCTTTTTTACGAATGAGTATTTCGATTCGTTCTTCTTTGGCTTTTTTTTCTGGTGTGTCCGATTCTTTTGCTTTTTGAAAGACCGCATAACCTTGGACAGACACTTGTTCTTTGGGGATCCCATATTCGTTCACCAATTTTTCAGCAAGTAAAGAAGCCCGATGTGAATGATAGTCCCATGAATTTTGGAATTTCGATTTATCAATTTGTGATTCATAGGGAATTTGAACACGAACCACTATATCAATATCCATACCTTTGGATAAAACAGCCAATTGTTCAAAAGCAAATTTTAGATCTGGATCTGCCTTTAAAATATCATCAGAAGCCAAATCAGAACCTGCGAAAGTTAATTTGAGTTCTTCTGTTTCAGCAAGTCCAAGTTTTAACTTTGCTTTTTCTCTTAGTGTCTTTAATGCAAAACCGATCCGTTCCCAAAGGCGAAACACTTGAGACTTTGGTTCCATTGTGTCATCTTCTAATATTCCGGATCCACCTTCTAAAATAGCACCCACCGAACTGACATTCAATCCAAACCCTCGTTTGATATCTTTTGCTACTTCAGTGAGTCGATTAGCATCGACTTTGCTTATGGCATAGAGGATAATAAATAGTCCAAGTAATAAGGTGATCATATCGGCATAGGTCAATAACCAACGATCATGTGCCTCGACATGTTCTTCTTCTTTAGATACAAACCGGGATCGTCTTCTCATATTTCCTCTTTGAGCGTTGGAAAGGCTTTATATAAAAACTCCCATTCCTTTTCCTTTACTTTCACATAGAACTCGTTAAATAAATCTTGGCCAACGGGTAAAGTTGCATAGTAACCTTGTTCCACTTTTTTAAATAAAGGATAAACACCTAATAAACGAGACATCATAGCAGCTGGTTTTATAATATAAGCACTCACTGGTTTGTGCGCCAATTCATAGAATTTTTTAAGATTAAAGAGTACAACTTCTAATTGTTTTTTTCGCGTCTCTCTTTCATCTAACTCGCAAAAAAGTGTGAAGTATTCTTCTTGATCGATTTCTCTTCCCGGCTTCCATCCTTTGGCGAGAAGAAGTTTGGCCATTAGAATGTCTAAATCGTCTGTTATGGTGTTAAGTTCCATTAGACGTTCCACACTTTCTCTAGTGCCTTCTTTCATCATGTTTTTGACTTTATCGTAAGTAGTAAAAGCCAAAGTTTCCCACTCTTCTTTTCCATCTAAATTATAAACAGTTTCAAAGAAGAATTTTGCCATCTCAATAGTTTCTTTACGGTGAAAAAAATCATAATAATAGAGATGAAATCGATCCACTTGGACACGAACAATCTCTCTTCTGGCAAGTGTGACTTCTTCCGTCAATTGGTGTTTCATTTACTTTTAGTTAGTTGAAACTCCCAAAAGATAAGAAGGAAATCCTTGTTGGTCACGTTCAAATGGAGCTATCGAAAACTGATTAGGAATAGATACTATCTCATGATAAAACTTATAAGTAGAACGAAATAAAATTTTTGGAGTTACCGATTCTTTTGGTGTATATAAGAATTTGATTCCATAACGAAAGTTATTGGCCCAACCTTCTTTAGTTACTTCTAACAATGGGTATTCAGCAGGAATTTTTTTATTAGAGACAACATTATAAACTATATCGCCTTTTTTATACACCCGAACTCCTTGTGTTTCTCCCGCGAGTCGAACGGATCCTGCTTCTGGGAATGACAAGGACAAATAGGTAAGACTTACATAGTTTCCACGATTCTTAAGTTGCAAAGTCACTTGCGATTCTTTTCCTATCTCAAATTTAGGCGTTACTTCTAAAGATACAAAAGAAGGTACTGGCTGCATGGGAAGGTTAGCAAGCATCTCCCAACCATTATAAACAAATTCTTGGGAATAATTTGGATTGGATGGAAAGATACGAAATGATTTGTCTTTGGTACTATATTCAAAATCCACTCGTTTGCTTCTTTTTAACTCTTCATGTTCTTTGAGTTGGAATCCGTCCCAAATTTTTTTCCCTTTGCGGTAACCCATGGGAACAGAAAATAAACCTAACGGTGGTTCTTCGGCGAGCACTTCAATAAAAACAGAATTAAAATTATCTCCAGGAAGTTCCGCAACAACGATCCTTCGGAGACAATCTCCCGCAAAGGTAGATTTTTCTTTTCCTGGCGCGGAACCCGAAACCCAAGAATTTAATTTCGCATCATAAAACATTGGCCCCAAGTTTTGTAAAAAATATTCCAACTTCCAAAGAAAGGTCCAACTGGTTCCTTCTTTTCGAAATGCCGCAATAACCTCACTGGTCCCCGACTGGAATAAAACCAAAGTTTCCATTTCCGGTGATTCGTCCAAATTGATCTGCTTTTGGCCTAAAACACGAACGGATTGTCCAGAATCCTTTCCATAAACCGCCTCCCGAATTTCCAAATCCGAAGGAAGTTCCTTTTGAGAGCAAGAAACGAAAGAAACTAGTGCAAAAAGGAAAGTCACTGGAAAAAGAAATCGATTGGATAAATTCATAGGAATTCTTTCATTCCAGCATACCAAAACTCCAATTCAACCTTTTTTGCTTTTCCTTTCGAACTCTCGTGTTTTACTCGTCTAAGTAGTAAGAATTGGGGACGACATTGGTTTCGACTGTTGTTGGCTTGGATTCAGTGGCACGTAGGGGTGAGGGACCTCTTAAAAACCTTCAAAACAATAACTGCAAATAACGAATTTGCTCTAGCAGCTTAGTTTTAAGCTCTACGGTTTCCATGGCTGTTTCCTTAGGTGGCCAAGAAACCGACACCTCTCTAAGGACCTTTCGGATCTGTCGCCCGCTTCGGGCCGAATTGAACTCTAAGTAGGATAGGAATTAGTCCCCCGTTTGTAGGGTAAGTCTTTCCGAAATTTATTTGCAAACTAAACGTGTAGAAGCTGCATTTGAGGGCGATAGGACCCGGGTTCGACTCCCGGCGTCTCCACCATTCAGGCATTCATTGTGCAGCGTTCGCCTGGCCCTCCGTGGCCAGAGCTCCCGCCCACGTCCATCCATGGACGTTGTGCACAACAAACGCCTTCATCAGGTAATTAGCTAAAGTTTACTAAAATTCCTTTTAGTATTGTTTCTAAGTATCATCTAACAAAAGATTTACAACGGGAGTCCAAGGTAGGAAGTCAAAGACTGAGTAACATTGCAAACATCTAAGCACTCGCAATTTATCTATATTTTTAATTTAACCATAACAACCGCTATTTGCATCATTTCTTTCGATTGTTCACCCGCTTATGAAGAAATTGAAATTGTTTACCAAGCGGAAGATGGCCAAAGGATCACGGCTGTTTATCACAATCCAACAAATGATGTAGACAAATTCTCTGTAACTCTAGAAATACCTCGTGGGCAACCGATCACCTTAAATCAAGGAGCTGCTGCCTCAGGAGTTCGTTATACGGATGACAAAACTTTGGTTTGGTGGACTAAATCTAACGTTGCGTTTATGATGAAACCAGATGGAAAAGGTGATTGGCAAATAACTGACAGATATAAAGAAATTTTATTAGATCAGAATCGTTGATAAAGTATTTGCAACTCTATATGATTTCATCAAATAAAAGATTCAATTTTAATCTTTGGCCAGACACCGAACCAAGTATGATAATAAAGCATATAAATTCCAAATGATATCCCGCATAAGATAAGAAAGACGGCCGTTTTGCGAAAGACCAAAAGATTTCCTATATCCACGGTCATTTTCAAAACAATCTTTGTTAGCTTATCTATGATGGAGAACAAAAAGAAAAAAAGCAAAAGGATCACACCCATACCAATCAAAGTTACAACGGGTTTTTCATATATACTCGTCAGACCCAATACCCGTCCATTGATCAAAGTTACCACCAAATCAACAGCTAGTATACAGAGCAGGCGAAAATAAAAACCTAAAAACCAATGAAAGAGAGATTGTTTCGGTGAAGAGGACATGGGGTAATGTCTATGTGTCCGAACTATATTTGCAAGCATGATTTCTCAAAAAAACTTCTTTCGCCGAGTTAAACCCTTGTTCTACACTGCCACAGGCACAATTCTGTTGTTATGTGAGTATCAACTGTTTATTTGAATAAATTGTTTAAATAAGCTTCAAGATTAAGGCGAATTGGCATCAAATACATGTTTAATTCATTTTGTGAGCAATAAGCAATTACCTCTTTCGCAAACTGTACATTCCAATCCATGGTAAGTTTAAAATCTTTTGGAAAGTAAGCTCTATTCCTCGATTCCCAATAACTTTGTGATTTTTCAGTAACCACGGGACTGATTCCAATATATACTTCCATTCCTCTAAGTTTTTCAGTAAAAATATCTATCAGTCTTAAATCAAAAAAAGGTTGAGTAAGGAATCCATCGGCCCCAGCATCTTTTTTCATTTCAATATAATCAAATTCGTCTTTTATCCCAACACGATACTGATCAACGGCAGCATAAACTTTTAAGTGGCTAATTTCTTTTTTTAGTTTCTTAATCATTTTAATTGAAGTTGTTGGATAAACTCTTTTAGACATATCCGTTGGCGGATCACCCTTTATTACAACAACAGAAGACACTTGGTTATTTTGTAAATATTCTATAATATCACCACAGTTATCCAAATCAAAATCAATGGCCCGTAAGTGGGGAATTACATTCGGAAAAATATTTTTAATCTCTGAAGCAGCAACCCAACTTCTAGTTTCAAATCGTAACAAATCTGGAATGTTAATGCCAGATATTTGACTAAAATTATTTTTTACAAAGTTTACTTCACTCAATAATGTATCTATATCTCTTGGTACAACTTCTAGCAGAATTTTAGTCATTTAAATCCCTTTTATTATAATTGATTTTGGTGCTGATTAAATAGTTTAGTGTATTTTTTTTTGATTCTTCATCATTGCGAGAAGAGCATTCATTCGTTTTTCTCTGGTCTCTTGAGTTTTTGCAGTTTGTAGTCTCCAAGCAATTGCAAATAAGTTTGTTTTATTCAGTGTTTTAAAGAATTCGTATGCTGGTTTGTCTTTTGCTATTATAGTTAAAAAATCTGAAGGAATTTCCATTTTACTGGGAGAATCATATGCCTTATCCCATCTTCCATCTTTTTTTGCAGTTTCAATTTCTTTTAATCCAGAAGGTTGCATTCGTTTTTCTTTGATAAGCGAAATAACTCGTTCTCTATTTCGTTTTGACCATATGCTCTTTGGTCTACGTGGAGTAAATTTTTGAAGCCAAGAATTTTCATCATACGTTTTTTTCTGGCTATCGATCCAGCCAAAACAAAGTGCTTCATCTAATGCCTCATCATAAGTTATCGTTTTTTTACCTGAATCTTTCTTATAAATTTGTAACCAAATACCTTTATGAAAATTGGAATAATGTATCTTAAGCCATTCCTTCCATTTATTTTGAGAAGAAAACGATTTTATGGGAATCTCGTCATCTTTATCCATAGAATTTCAATCTCTCCTAAGTATATTCTGTCGCATGCATTGAAGATCAAATTAGAGATAGAAATTCGAATCAACTAAGAAATCGACTACTACCAGTAAGATTTAAATGCTGCATGGCTTTAGATCAATCAAATGTTTGTTAGGATGACTATTACTTCATTACAGGAATAAAAATCATTTCTTCAGAACTCGGATCGTTATTTCTGTATTTGTCTCCCATCACTTCAAAATGAGGTCGTTGGTCCAACCTATATCCCGACCTTGGAAACCATTCTTGAAAAATTCTTTGGTAAAAAGGACCAGCCTGACTTGGTAAACCATGATACAAAAATCGAACATAAAGACCTGATGGAATTTTTATGATTTCCAAATCTTCGGATAACGTTGCCTTTTCAAAAACCTCACTCACCTCGACACCTGCCCATTTCATAAATCGGTTGGATGGATTAAAATTTTGAAAGTAGTCAGAAGTATAAACAGCCATTGAAATTAAATTGGAGTCCAATCGATTTGAAATATCTTTTGATTTTGGGATAAATTTTTGCCACAATGTTTGTGTTTGATTCTCCATTAGAGACATTTCTAATTTCATTCCAATAATAATTTTTTGATCAATTTCTACTATTTCTGAATTCATAAGTAAAACATGGAATTATAATTATATTTTGCAATATCTTATTACTAAATCCTTATATCCCCATTTCTTTTAGTAATTTCGCATCACGAGCGGGAGAGGCTCCAAAAAAACGAGAGTATTCCCTATTGAATTGAGATACACTTTCGTAACCTACATCTAACGCTGCATCAGTCACCGAATAGCCACTATAGGTTAAAAGTTTTCTTGCTTCCAAAAGCCGTAACTGTTTTTGAAATTGTATGGGACTTAAACCTGTGATGGATTTGAATTGCCTATGAAAGGTTGTGATTCCCATACAAGCTCTATTTGCCAATTGATCTATTTCAAAAGTATTTGTAAAATTTTGCCTGACCCATTGGATAGCTTGGTGAATACTCGATCCTTTTTGATGGGAATGAAATAATTGCCGAAGACGCCATCCCTCCGGCCCAATCAACACATGATATAAAATTTCTTTTTCATAGAGTGGCGCTAAAGCAGCTATATGTTCTGGTGTTTTCATTAACCGCAACATTCGTAACCAAACTTCTAAAAATGGTGCTGTGGCAGGACAGGAAGAAAATTCATTATGATTATTTTTACCATCCACCGTATTCGGTGTATCTTTTAATAGATCCAGTAACACTTTTTGATCTAACTGAAGAGCCACTGATAAATAGGGACGACCATTGGCAGCTTGTCTCACATAACCTGTTGCAGGCATTTCCGTTGGAATGACAAAATACGACGGACCTTCCAAATGTACAACTTGTGTGCCAATCGATATTGTTTTGCCACCTTGGACCACAAGGCCGATTAACGGTTCATATACGGCTGCAAGTTGGTGTGTCGGAACTTCCCCTTGAATCATAAGCACACGCGGAAGTCCTGTTTTTGTAGGTTCCGTTGTGGCACTACTACATAGTTCCGCGATTTCATTCAGTATTTTCTGCACCACCCCATCCTAACATAAAAGAGGCTTTTAGGCATTCGATTCTTCAAAAAAATGAATAATTCCTATAAAATATTTCATTCAAAAAATTAAAGAAAGGTAGTTTTAGGCAATAATTTGGTAAAATCGGATCTTGTGAAAAAATTTCCTTAGGCTATATTTCCTATAACGAAACTTGCAAACAATGAATCTGTTTTGAAGTGGAAAAGAACGAATGCTCTTTCTTCCATTTTAAAAACTTATTTTTACTCAAGTTCAAAATAGGAGAATATTATGAAAATAGCAATCGTCACTGGCGGAAGTAACGGTATAGGGAAAGCAACAGCCATGGAGCTCGGTAAACGAGGAATAGGTGTGATCCTTACTTACAATTCCTACAAAGATCGAGCAGATGTTGTCGTAAGTGAAATTGAGAAGATAAACCCAGGAGTGCGCGCCGTTGCATTGAAGTTAGATCTTACAAAAATAGAAACTTTTGAAAAGTTTGTAGAAGATGTAAAAGGCAAACTCGCTGAAATTTGGAACCGAAACAGTTTCGACTATTTAGTAAATAACGGTGGCGTCGGTGGACCAATGCTCTTCGCAGAATTAACAGATACGTATTTTGAACAAATCCTTAATACCAATTATAAGGGACCGATCTTTCTTACCCAAAAACTTGTTAGTTTTATAAAAAATCATGGTGCAATTGTTAACACTTCTAGTTCATCCAGTACTAAGGCATTTGTTGGGTATTCCATTTACGGATCATTAAAAGCTGCTCTAACAACATGGAGTCGTTATTTAGCAAATGAATTAGCTGCTCGCAAAATCCGTGTTAATACAGTATCTCCCGGACCAACACATAGTAATTTCGGAGATGGAGTATTTGACAAATATCCTGAATACATCAAACCTTTAGCTGATCAAACTGCTTTTGGTCGTATTGGATTACCAGAAGATATAGGGAAAGTCATTGTGAATTTACTCTCTGATGATTTCGGATGGGTCACAGCTCAAGACGTTGAAGTATCAGGTGGACATTTGCTTTAAGACGTTTCAAAACAAACTACAAAAACCAACGAGTGCATTAAGAATCTTAACTATAAAATTTTCCAATTCACTTCGTTGGTCTTTTCAAGTATAAACAAAAAAATTTATAATAATTCTCTTGATGAAACGGAGAATCTGTTTTTTAAATAGGATAGATTTGTTTGTTTAATTCCGTATAGAAGGAAAATCATATGAGAAAATTGATTATGTGGAATGTGATCACCCAAGAAGGTTTTTTTGAGGGTACAAAAAACTGGGACTTGAGTTTTCATGGCCTTGTTTGGGGCAAAGAGCTGGAAGAATTCAGCCTCGTTCAATTGAGATCTGCCGACATGCTTGTCTTTGGTTCGACTACATACAAAGGTATGGCTGATTACTGGACTAATGCAAAAGAAGAGGAAGGCGAAGTCGCCAAATTCATGAACACAATCCCCAAAGTGGTATGTTCCTCAACCCTTGTTACAGCCGATTGGAATAATACTGCCATTGTAAAAGATGCTGTATCAGAAATTTATAAATTAAAAAAGGATGGCAATGGCAATATGTTCGTGTTTGGGAGTGGTAAGCTTTCTGAGTCTTTGATGAAAGCAGAGTTATTTGATGAGTATCGTCTGTGCCTGGCTCCCGTTTTTTTAGGAAATGGTAGACTTCTGTTTCACGAGGGACTTCCTTATCAAAAACTCAAACTATTGGAAACAAACCCTCTCACTACTGGTGGTATCATCCTTCGTTATGCACCAATAGGAAAAGAATAAATCAACAGCTCAAGTTAGCAGGTATAGATATACATATATGACAACAAACAAATTCGAACAGTCCCTAGAGAATGGCCCACACAACCAACTACAAAAACTCATCGGCCTTTGGAGTGGAAAAACCAAAACCTGGTTTGAAAAAGATGTTCTAGCAGATGAATCAGATGCACAAGCATCTATCACTAGTTTGTTGGAAGGGAGATTTATTTCTATCGATTATCATAGTAGTTTGGATGGAAAACCTTTTGTAGGAAAGATGATTGTAGGTTTTGACATTCCCTATCAAAAATTTACAAGCTCCTGGATCGATAGTTTTCATATGGGATCTCAAATTATGTTGTCTAGTGGAATATCCACGGAAAAAGGATTTTCTGTGACAGGCTCTTATGGAAACCCAGAGTATGGCGAAAAACTCTGGGGTTGGCGAACAGAATTTCAATTTATCAGTGAATCTGAATTTTCCCTGACTGCCTATAACATTTCTCCAGAAGGAGAAGATGCCAAGGCAACGGAAACTTTCTATAAAAGAGTTAGTTAGAATTAAGGATTTTTGTTTTTAAAATCCAAATTTTTTAATTCAATCAAATGATCGACTAGCACCTAAGGTTACATTTACGAATGAAGATTCGGCATTGTAACTATATCCTAAACCATTAAAAGAAGTGGGGCCAGTGCGAATGTAGTGGGATAAATCCCAATCTGTTCCTTTGGCACCAGTGATTTTGTTTCTTGGACCGTTGTAGCTAATCCCAAAATCAATACTCCATTTATCAAAGAGATAACTAAATCCAGCAGCAACTACATGGTGTAAGGAAAAGAATCCTCCTGTTGATCCGCCTAATCCATTGCTCTTGATAGGAAGGGTATTGTAACTATACCCCAATCGGTAAATCCAACTTTCTGATACTTTGTGTTCCAGTCCAATGAGAGCCGCAAACTGGTCTCTGAAATTCAACTGCGCATCCCCTGCTTGCACGTTGCCAATGGGTGTAGCAAGCCAAGGGTCTTCTAGCTTCTGTGTTACTTTTCTTAAGTATGATCCGTAATTTGTGTAAACAAAATCCAATCCAACTTTTAAATTTTCAGCACCGAAGGCAAAACCCAAGGAATGTTTTTCTGGCATATTGAAAAAATAGGAAACACCTGTCGTTCTGTAATAAGCAGGATTGTTAATTCCCACCGTATAATGTCCGTTCATTGGTATAGAGGCGTGCGCTTGGTAAGAATAGGCAATTCGTAACCAATCGTTTACTTTATAGTTTAATCCGAAAATTCCCCCTAGGGCAAAGGCTTTTTTACTACTTTCATAATAAGATCCGGTTCCAGGAACTTCTATCGTTCCTGTTAAATCATAATACTTTTGGTTCAATCTTTGGTATCCATACAATCCTTCAATACTGATACCAACAGAAAGTTTACCAAAATCATAAGAGATTCCATTGACTAATCTGGCAATGGCAAACTCATTTGAATTGGATTCTTTGACCTGAGGATTGTCTCCGATCCCAGCAGGTAGATTCAAACCACCCCAATCATTTAACGTCTGTCCTGTGGGAGTATTTCGAGTAATTTTATCGACACCTCCTTTGGCACCACCTGAAACATAAAAAGCTATCCCGTAATGTAAGTTTTCCGTGACTTGGGTTTTAAATGCGATGTAAGGTGCAGGCGCATTGATGGCCGATTTTTTATCGTTTGAATAAACATACTGAGGATTAGTATCTAAAAAACGATCTTGGTATCTTGTGAAAATTGTTGAATTCGTGGCTCCAAATTCTAAGAGTTTGCCTTTTTTTAAGGAAAGGTTTGCGGGATTGAGGGCCACATCAATCGCCGAACCACCTAATGCTGTATTGGTTCCAGCAAGTCCCTCGTAACGTGCGTTAAATGCATTTCTAGTAAGGCCGTCAATGGCTTCTAAGCGAGTTCCTAGAAAACTAAGAAATACCACAAAGGTCCAGGAAAAGGTGTAGATTCTATTTTTTTGTTTGTTCATTGCATTTCCTTGAGAGACAAAATGTACAGAAACAAATTATCACCTAGGGAAAGAATGAAGTCAGGACCTCTAATTTAAAGAAATAATATTCAATATAGCAGATATATTGTCGTATTTATCTTTATATATTAAACAAAATGATGAATATCGTGACGTTGAAAGGCATCTATCGATGTGAAACTATTCTTATAAAAAAAATTTCAGGATTGTTCAGTGCATCCGCCTCCGACCAACACCATCTAACGATGGCAGGCGACTAAGCTCTTTGCCCCGTAATGTAAAGAAGACTAACCAATACAAATTCCAAAATTAAGTTTAACTTTAGTTTTGTCTTCCTTCAATGATTTGTAATAAGATCACAATGGCTATCCCCAGTTTCCTATCCAAGGCATTTACAGTATCAGAGGAAAAATCAATGTTGAATTGTGGCACAAATGGATTAAAGGTTTGTTTGAGTAATCCCACTTGTTTGTTCCCTAGCGAAATGAAAAATGTTTGGGGAATTAAATTGGTTAAAAATCGTCGAAGTATTGCTTTGAATACACTGTCTTCATCAATAGAACCAATGACTTGGTCTTTTGTGTCCAATATTTCCCAAGCGTCTTTTAAGATTGATTTAAAACCTTTTCTTCGAAGAGCACCTATCGTTTGGTTTGTAGAAACATCTATTACATCATAAATAGCAGAAAAATCAATTACGCTTCGAGCTTTTATTTTTAAGAGTTCTTTTGTTTTTGTTTCATCTGCATAAACGGTAATATCTTCTTTTAATTTGAAGGCCTTCTGTTTTACAAAAAATAAAAGGTTACTTTTCGTTTCATCAAAGATACGGATTTCTCCACCAAAGATTTTTAAGAAACTTTTTTTGGCAAAATATTTGTTAAGTGTGAACTGTTGCATAGGCCACGATTGTTTCCATTCTCAGAGTAACTCAAGTTAAAAAAATCTGAATTCAGTCTAAAAAAAGTTCTTTACAAATCAAAACGAACGGTCGTACTTTTATTTATGAGCAAAGGTGAGGATACAAAATCATTGATTTTGGAAAAAGCAGTCCAAGTGGCAAGTGTCCAAGGTTTACAAGGACTCACCATTGGAACCTTAGCCGATGAGTTGGGCATGTCCAAAAGTGGCCTCTTTGGCAAATTTGCTTCCAAAGAAAACCTTCAAATCGAAGTGCTCAGAGTCGGAAGTGAACTCTTTCGACGAAATGTAGTTTATCCAGCTCTAAAAACAAAACCTGGATTACAAAGACTCAAAACAGCCTTTCAGATGTGGTTGACCTGGGCTAATACATCTGAATTACCCGGTGGTTGTTTGTTTTTATCTTCTAGTTCTGAATTTGATGATAGACCTGGCATCGTCAGAGACCATTTGAAAAAAACACAACTCAGTTGGCAAAAGACTCTAAAACAATTTGTCCAAGATGCAAAAGATACTTTAGAGTTAGATGAGAACACAAACGTCGATAAGATGGTGCAAGAAATTTGGGGACTCATCTTAGGCTTTCATTTTTACAACAGACTTTTAGAAGACAAAAATTGCGAAAAAAGAACCAAACAAAGTTTTAACGAATTAATCAAACGATTTCAAAATGAAGATTAGAAGGATTCACTAAAAGAGGAATTAGTAATGAATACAAATAGCACGATCGTTCGTACTTTAAATAGAACCTACCCCATCCCTATGGAAGAAAAATGGGCCTTTGCCAGAAGAAAACCTATGTTTTTTGGTTATGTGGCTGCCCAATATTTTTTATCTACCCAGAAACAAAAACCATCTCGTAAAGAATTAGATGTGTTGGCATTGGCAGAACAAAAGGAATTCCAAGAGAACGAACACCGCATTCAATACTTTCATTGGAAAGGAAAAGGAGAAACCGTTCTTCTGGTTCACGGTTGGAATGGAAACACTGGCAATTTTGCAAGGATAGTCCCTGCACTTTTAGAAGACGGTTATAATGTGATCGGCATTGATTTGCCTGGTCATGGGTATTCTTCTGGAAGGTATTCCAATATTGTTCTTTCAGCAAAGATGGTAAGAAGACTTGTTTCCGATATAGGTAATCCAAATTTTATCATTACACACTCTTTTGGTGGGGCTGTGGCAACCGTAGCACAAGAATTAGGTGTAAATGCGAGTAAGTTAGTTTATATCGCACCACCCTTACGATTAGAAATTTTAAGAAAGAGTTTTAGTGATTATTACCAACTGACTGAAGTAGAACAAGAATCTATGCGTTCAGTTTTAGAGCGAAAGGTAAAACAACCTTTAAGCAGTTTGGATTTGGAAGCAGCTGGCCCTAAATTCAACAACTCACTTCTAGTCATTCATGATGAGGATGATGTAGAAATTCCGTTTTCGATGGGCCTTGCGGTTTCTAAGGCTTGGAAAAATTCCAAATTAGTGCCAACCAAAGGACTCGGTCACAAAATGATTTTGCGAACCGAGAGTGTTAAGGAAGAAATCTTAAACTTTTTAAAAGAGGGTTAAGAGTCTAAGGGCCGGAGTTATAAACTAACTCTGGCTCATAGAAGCCAGTTTATTGGCTTCCGATTTAATCATTTCAATATGTTCTTCTAGATCTTTGGAGGCACGGCTGATTTCGTTGACCTCCATTTCTAGTTGGACAATTCCTTTGGATGCTTCTTTCTGGCCCAGTAATTGTTCTTTGGTCGATTCGGAAATTTGTTTGGAGAGTTCTCGAATTTGTCCTAACTCCAACAAAATGGCAGATAAAGTATTTCTTTGTTCGATATAGAGACGATTCATGTCTTGGATTTCGAATAGTGTTTGGTTCAATCTGTCAATTTGAGATTTTGCCAATTCTCCCGTTTCTTTGGAAGCATTTCTAGCATTTGCAATGATTTCTTTGGAACTTTTGACTACTATGGAAATTCGTTTTACGTTGTTTTTTGTAAACTCCGCGAGTTTACTTACTTCGTTAGCAACTACGGCAAATCCTTTTCCAACATCGCCAGCTCTTGCTGCTTCGATAGAAGCATTTAACGCAAGTAAGTTTGTCTTTTCACCAATTTCAGCAACTATATTATTGATTTCATTGACTTGGTCAAACGAAGATTGAATGGATTCCAGGTGGTTTGCCGTCTGGTCAGCCACTTCTGTAACAGACATACTTTCTTTTTTATTGATCTCTGCAATTTCTACGAGGCGTTCACTTTGAACAAGAATTTGGTCTACAGTTTCTTTTAGTACTTCTGTATCGGAAACCATTCCTTGCACTTTATTGTTTTGTTCTTCAATGGAAGATCCATTAGATTCAAAAGAACTGGAAAGTTCCGAAATGACGGCGGTAATTTCTTCTAAGGACGCGGCTTGTGATTCCAGTTTCAAAGATGTCTGTGAAACAAAGTTACTAAAGTTGGTGATGGAACTTTCTAGTTTTACTGCCGCATTCGCAGATATTTTATTTCGTTCTTTGGTTTGGTCTAACAGAAGTTCTGCTTCATCCGCTTTGATCTGGGCAAGGGAGCTAATTTTTGTTAACAGCTGAACAAGCAAACTCACAATGTAGCCTGCGATCATAATAAAAATTGGTTTCATCACTTCACCAGCTAAACCTACATACCCCAACTGACGTGATAATTCTGGATCAACTGACAGTTTGATTCCAGCAATGTTGACGGCACAATAGAGAGCAATTGCCGAAGTCATCGCACCGATGAATGAATTTAACAAAACAAATTTTCGATCACCTAAAAATCCTGAATAAATTGCGTTGAAGAAAAAGATAAAATAAACAACAGCATTCGCAAGGGCCGCTTGTGCTTCTTTTAAGCTTAAAGTACAGTCCATGATGATGGTTCCGCCAAGAACCAATGTATCAAGTAAGATCAATGACTTGTGAAACCAAGTGGGTGGGTTTGTTTTTCTTTCTAAGATATAAGCAATCGCACAATAGAAACCCATAGTGCAAGTTCCCACCATGTGGATCACAAACATCTTTGGTTGGAACTCGTCCTTGGCACCGATCATAGCCAGGAGAAATAAAAGAACCAATCCAAATCTGATTCTGTTGATTATGATTTTCCCTTGTTTCCAAAGATCAGCAATTGTTAACACTAAATACCCTCAATTCAATGAAATCACCACAATGGCAATTAGGTGCAATATTTTATTGGTCGTATTCATCGACGGATCAAAACATAAGGAAATGATCGGGATTTTTCAAAAAAATCCTAGAAATTTGCATTTTTAGAGGAGAACGAACAGTGCGTATTTTAGTTCCCCCGCATAGCGGGAGAATTTAGAAGAAATCTATCTAGAGTTATCGATTAAACTCGAAGAAGTACGAGGCGAATCACTCATTCAATGGTTCATTACATAGAACATCTTTTGGATTTTCAAATTTTACTCTAGCTTCTGAAAAATCTTTATTCAAAATCGCATTGCCAGGAAAACGAATTTTAATCATTTCTCCTGCGGTCCAACACTGGTTGTCTACAGATTTACTTTCAAAACAATCACAGCCACATTCCGATCGAGTATAATTTAGAAAGACAGTATATTCCTTTTTCTCTTTGTTATATTTTTGGTACCAAGAATCAAAGTTATAGAAAGAATGTATCCAAATTTCGGTTAATTAAGTTTTGGTAAGCTGATTGGATTTTAAAACTAACAGTATTTTGTCGATAATATTAAAAGATTTTATATTTGAGGGAGAAATTGATGACAGCAGGATATTCAGGAAAACCACTCGTAGATAAATTGGGGATCAAAGAAAACATGATCCTTTATTTTCTCAACCTTCCCTCTAAAGATTTCATGAAGGATTGGGGAACTCTTCCTAAAAATATTCAAATTTTAGACAAACCAAAATCTGGATTGGATATGATTCATTTCTTTACGCTTTCATCTAAAGAGTTTCAACTAAAATTACCGAAACTTATGGGGTTCATCAAACCTGCAGGGATGATCTGGATCTCTTGGCCAAAAAAATCATCCAAATTTCCTACCGACATGAATGAAAATTTGATCAGAGATTTTGCTTTAGAACTAGGACTTGTTGATATTAAGGTTTGCGCTGTCGACGATGTTTGGTCTGGACTGAAATTAGTCATCCGAAAAGAAAACAGATAGAGAACTGACTTTACGTATTTCTCCCCAAAAGGCTAGAACAAAATGTCCGGAAGTGTTTATTTGCAAGTGGGAGGATTTCAGTAGTTACATCCCAATATGTGGTTTGACAAATCCAAACAAGATATCATGACATATGATTCTATTTGTTTTTGTTAGGACAGGATGAAATGAAATTCAATAGCCTTAAGACTGTGATTGTCGCCCTGAGCATTGCCGTAATTATGGTGCTTACCTTTGGGATCTCCTCATTTGCTTACATCATAGGTAAAACATACATCGTAGATGCCTACATTGGGGAAATGAAAAATGTCGCTAGGCTCTCCGGTAGGCAAATTCAGAATTTTTTTGACCAACAATTTCTTTTGGCCGAATTTATAGCCACCAACCCAGAATTTGCCGAACGATGCATTAAAAAAGATCGTAAGTATCTTGATCCACTCCTAGCCAATTTAAGCCAAAAATTTGGAATCTATGAAAATGTTTTTTTATCCACTGCAGAAGAGAACCCTGTTGTTTTTTCCGATGCAACAGGCAAAGCCATTGGGTTTCGTTGGGGGAACACTGGATTCAATGAAAATATAAAAGCAGTACTTTCAGGAAAACCTCTCTTAAGTAAGGTGAATCGATCTCCTGTCACACAGGAACCTGTTGCGGTCCTAACAATGCCTGTATTCCAAGGAAAACAAGTTGTAGCAATCTTTGCATTTGCGATTTCGTTAAACCACCTTACAGATGAAGTAGTGAAGGATGTCAAAATTGGAAAGGAAGGTTTTGTTGCCATCACAGATAGAGAAGGACAAGTCATTGGACATCCTGATAAATCATTAATTTTAAAACTAGACCTCCAAAAACTAGATTGGGGGAAAAAGTTACTCGCTCTAAAATCAAATGAACATATGGAATATTTTTTCGGGAAAGAAAAAATCGCTACTGTATTCGATTTAGGGCAATACAATATCCGATTGGCAACCATTGCAACGAAAGGAGAGATTCTAAGTGTTGTTCATGATATGTTGTTAAAGATTGGAATCTTTGCTATTGTCATTTTGAGTATTTCCATTTATGCACTTTCAAAACTCATCACACAGAGACTAAAACCCATTTCGGGCCTACGTGATCTTTTCAAAAAAATGTCTGCCGGTGATCTTAGCCAAAATTTAAAAATCACACATGATGATGAAATTGGTGAGCTCAGCGGTGATACAAATTTCTTTTTACAAAGTCTTAGAAAAATTGTCTCCGAGATTCAATTTATATCACAAGAACTTGCATCGAGCGCGGGGCAACTTTCTTCTAGTTCAGATAGTTTTTCTGGAGGTGCTCAGGCAACTGCAGCTTCCACCGAACAGATGTCAGCAACGGTAGAAGAAATGTCTGCCAGTATGGAAAACATCACTGGTTCTATCGATATCCAACACAATAATATCTCTCAATTTCAAATTAAAATTCAAGAGTTAGCAAATAGTGTAAAACAAGTCGCTGATGAAATCAACCATACGATAAACAGGATGAAATCGATTTCTAATCAGGCAAAAGAAGGAGAGCAGTCTCTCACTGGTATGAATGAAATGATTAGCAATATATTGAAATCATCAGATGAGATGAAAGCAATCATAGCCATTATCAATGAAATCTCAGACCAAACACAACTTTTGGCATTGAATGCAGCGATTGAAGCTGCTCGTGCAGGGGATGCAGGTAGAGGATTTGCTGTCGTGGCAGAAGAGATATCCAAACTTTCCATCCGGACTGCCTCTTCTATCAAATCCATTTCAGAAATGATTGGCAAAAACTCGAAGGAGCTAGATGGAGGTGCTAAAAGTATCCAGTCATCAACTTCCCTCATCCAAGAAATCATTAAAAACATCAATGATGTTTCCCGAGCAATGGATTCCCTTTATAGTATTATGGGTTCTCAAGCAGAAATCAACCAATCGGTTTTGGAAAACTCTGGTGTTGTCAAAGGGGAGTCGGACCAAATCAAGGTCGCAGCGGATGAACAAAGGGGAGCTGTTCGAGAGATTACTGATGTCATCACTCAAATCAACGAACATACCATCAACACAGCTGCAGGCGCAGAAGAGATGTCATCCTCGGCAAAAAATCTTTCGAACACCGCAGATAAATTGAAAGGTATCTGCGACCAGTTTCAATTGTAACATAACCTTGCGGAAGGGATCGCAGCGGAAATCCTTTCCGAAGGAAAGATTGGAGCGTAGAGCCCGGTCCGTCGCAGGCGGATCTGCCCCAGAAAGCAAAAGGATCTTCCATTTCCACCTAATTGCATTCGTGATGATTTTGTAATAAAATACCCTTTCTATTATGACAAACCGAGATTTTGGGAAAAAAATGTATAAAAACAGGGCGAATCCTGACCTTGTAATCAATTTGTAACAATACTGTCATCGAAACCCAACAGTACTTCAATACGTTTGTAACTAGACTGAAACATTGAAACGGAAGTGTCCTTCTGTTTGTAATAAATCCAAATCAGTCGTAACCAAAACAAATGAAGACTATCTCCCAAGCCATCTTGGCCATTCTATTCTTTGTTGGGGCAGTTTCTGCAGAATCCGAAGCTCCTCAAACGAAAGAACAGGTGCCGTCGGGAACCAACCCCACAGAAGCCAAAGAACATAAAAAAGAATCAAAAGAACCACAAGCGAAAGTTTACCGAGAACTCTATGAGGATACGGAATCAGGCCAAATTTTTACAAAACCAGGTCCGAACCGAGTGAAGGTGGAATACAACCGTCCCCTCAGCAATGCTAATACAACTACCCTTCCTGATGCCTTTGCCCACAGACCCGATGATACCGCAAAAGAAAAATTAACAATCACCGGGCGGATGCAGTTTCGAGGTGTTTCTGGATCCGAAGACTCACTTTTCAATAATGGACATCGTGATTTTAATACCGTCGATTGGAACTTTCGAAGGCTCCGGTTAGGTGCCCAGTACGAAAACGATTGGTGGGGTGCAAACATCCAACTTCGTTTGGAGAATATGTTGAATAGACCTGATGTGGTTCAGACAACAAACACATTGAATTATTTGGATGCGAATGGAAGGGCTGCCAGTACAACTTATGTAAGTAACACTAGGATGAAGGATAACCGTGGTTATATCCATGAAGCCTTTGCGTATGCAAAAATTCCTTATGGTGGATTACGATTTGTGTTCGGTCAATTGCCAACTCAATTCAGTAGAGAATATTTGCAATCCTCTGCTAACTTTGTGACTTTAGAACGTAGTATGATTGTGAATGCCATTCCTCAGTTTGACAACGGGGTGATGATCCAAGCAACTCCTCTCAAAGAAATTGATCATAAATGGGAAAGATACTTACAAGTATCCTTAATGGTAGGTAACGGGAAAGGGGGAGGTGGAGATTATGGAACAGGTAGACGCCAAGACTTAACTACTGCTAACCGATATGGAACAGTAAATACTTCTCCTATCTACTATGCTCGTGCACAAGTGAATGTGTTTGGTGGACTCAAACGGGAGTCTGATGGTAAGATGGTGAACTGGCAAGAAGGGGAAGAAATTTTCCAACGAGAACTAAAATGGTCTGTCGGTGCGGGTTATGTACAAACACAGAATTTAATCACCCCAGCACTTTATGTTCCCGAATACACACCCGGAACAACAAGTGGAATTCAACTCCTCACAGCCCAAGGGTCCAATCCGGATCGTGGGAGTTTAGATTCCAATGGAAATCCAAATTTTTTAGTCCAAAACTCAGTTCCTACATTGGGTAGGCCAAAGATGGGACTCATTGGGCATACCTATGATAGTACCTTTACTTACAAAGGATTTTATTTATCTGGCGCCTATACCACATTTGGTGGTGCAGCTTCCAATGATTTATTTGGTTATCATGGGACTATAGGATATAACATCCCGATTTTAGATAAATACTACATTATGCCAGTATTAAAATATGAATACATCCAAGGAGATTTTAATCGCAATGGGAAAGTGGATCCAACCGACTCTTTACGAGTGTATTGGGCAGGTTTAAACCTATTCGGTGACAAACACCATTTTAAAGCCCAACTTTATTACCAAGTTCTTGGAAATCAATTTGATGTGAATCCAAGTACTGGAAACGCAATGCCCATTGATGATAGAAGAGTTTACCTACAATTCCAGGCAAACTTTTGGACCGGAGTTGTTTCTCCTGAAGCTTACAGTTACAGACCAAACTAAGAGGAACCCGTATGAATCTAAACCAAATGAATCGATTGTTAATTATAATGATAGTTTCGATCTTTCTTGGAAATTGCCAATCCAAAGAACAGAGCAGAGAAGATATCTCCTCATTAGTAATCAACAATTTACTAAATGGAGTTGCTGACAGAAACAAATCCTTGGTGGTGATGGAAGTTGCTGATCTAGGTGGATCGTTTACTGGATCTTGTTATGACACCTTCCAACTGAACGGGGGAAATGTGGGACCCACAGCATACTTCAACACTCCTCCCGGTGGTGCTGGTGGACTTCTTAATACTAATATCAAAAAATATGCAGTATCCACTTCGTCTTGTTCGGATTTAGGATTTGCCAGTGGTACTAATTTTGGATCAAGCTCACAAAGACCTAATCCAGATGATGTGTTCACTTTTAAAATGTTTACTTGTGATCCGAATAACAACCCTTGTGCGAGATCAGCCATCACAGCGGCAGGTTTTTGATTTGATTTTTAGTTTTCATTAAGACTCTTTTCACAAAAGGATAAAACCACTATCCTTTTGTGAATTTTGTAAGGATCTCCACTTCGTTTTTTGTATCAATGTCCCATCGAAAAGAAGTTAGTGTTCAGAAATAACTTCCAATCCTCCTTCGCTTCATTCAAAAAAAGATAGAACCTAATTTTCCTTAGAAGAAGATAACGTCCTGCGAACCATCTTTTTAGCAAAGGTGTGTTCTTTATTGGATACGTTTTGTTCTAAAGGAATTAATGAGGATGAATTATAATAACGACTATCAAATCATTTTAGGTCTTGTTTTGGCCCTGATGATCTTCGGTGTTGCTTTAGAACTTAGGTTCATCGCTTTTAAAGCAGTACTACAACGTCCGGTCTCGGCTCTAGCTGGGCTCATTGGTCAGACAATTTTTTTACCTTGGATCACTCTACTCATCACACTAGTTCTCGACTTACCCGCTGGGATTGAGTTGGGTATGTTGTTAGTTGCTGCAAGTCCTGGCGGAAACCTATCCAATATCATTACCCATTTGGCCCATGGAAATACAGCACTCTCTGTAAGTATGACAGCAGTTTCCAGTGCTTTTGCTATTATCACTTTACCACTTAACTTTACTATCACGGCAAACTTGAATCCAGTCACACATGCCATGATTTCTGGAACCGGTGAACTTCATATTGATAACATTGCGATCATTAAAGGTCTCGTGGTTCTGCTTTTATTTCCTTTGGCTCTTGGAATGGCGATTGGTAATTTTGCAACAAAAGCGGCCCATAAAATCACTCCGTTTTTCAAACAGATTTCTTCTGTCGCCTTTCTTTTGTTTGTTGTTGTGGCAGTTGGCGGAAACTGGAAGGTGTTTGTCGACAATATGGGATATATTTTCCTAATCGTTGTTTTTCATAATTTAGTAGCTCTAACAATTGGAAATATAATTGCAAGAGTGTTTCGCCAAGACCCTTACAATCGAAGAGCCATTACCATTGAAGTGGGTATGCAAAACTCAGGGCTTGCCCTTGGATTAATCCTAACACAGTTCCAAGCAGAACCAAACATGGCTTTGGTGGCTGCCTTTTGGGGAATTTGGCATATTGTTTCGGGACTGCTTCTCGTTTTGTATTGGCGAAAGTTTGCCCCAATCGAAGGATCTCAAGTTTGAGATGAGAGTATTCATCACTGGCGGAGCTGGATACATTGGCACCTCCCTGATCCATCATATAACAAAAACCTTTCCCGATTGGAAAATTCTAACCACCGATATCAAACCTCTGAAAGGTTTGGATCATACATCCAATTTAGAATTTAGAGCTTTAGACATTAGCCAGAGAGAAGAGGTGGTAAATCTTATACAAGAATGGAATCCCAATTCCATTGTTCACTTAGCATCCATCTTAAATCCGCCACCAGGGATGAGCGAAGAAACACAGCACAAAATTGATGTAGAAGGCACTAGAAATGTGTTAGATGGAGCAGTTCAGGCAAATACAGAACAAATCATCATCACAAGTTCTGGCGCGGCATATGGCTATCATAAAGAAAATCGAGATTGGATTGAAGAAACAGATCCCATTCGCGGCCATTCTGCCTTCGCATACTCAAGACACAAAAAGGAAGTAGAAGAAATGCTTTCCGAATACCGTACACATCATCCTAAGTTAAAACAATTAATTCTTAGACCGGGAACTATTTTAGGAGCCACCGTGAATAACCTAATCACTGATATGTTCCGTAAACCATTTGTTTTTGGGATCTTGGGCCACAAAAGTCCCTTTGTATTTATTTGGGATGAGGATGTGATTCAAATCATAACCAAAGGAATTTTGGAAAATAAAGAAGGACAATTCAATCTTGCAGGGGATGGAGCCTTAAGTTTGAAAGAAATTAGTTCTATGATAGGAAAACCATACATAGCCATACCTGCATTGATTTTACAATCGGCACTTTTTCTGTTACGGATCTTTCGACTGACACAATATGGTCCCGAACAAATTGATTTTTTACGTTATCGACCTGTATTATCCAACAAACAACTAAAGGGTGAATTTGGTTACACTCCAAAATACTCATCCAAAGAAACATTTATCTTATATTTAAAAGCCAAAGGAGTTCCTTACCATGAAAACTAAACTAATCCTCTTTTTAATTCTTTTCACCTACTTTCCGTTATATGCTTTTGAAATTGAAGTAAAAGATGCTAAAGGTAGACCTTTAGATTTAGTGATGGTCACTGTCAAAGCAGAAAAACCACAAGTGGCACCACGAGATGATCATGGATATCCACCAGAAGGTTTGGTTTTTACGATCACACCAGAAGTAACTATGTTTACCAATCCCAATGGCCGAGTGCAAGTTCCCTTTCCTTACTCCCCTTCTGTGATAGTACGTTTGCGTAAGATTGGATACAAAGACCAAAACTTACGAAGTTTTCCTTCTGGATCGAGTCAGTCCTTTCGAATGGAAAACGTAGTGGATAAGAATGCACTAGTAGCTCAGTACCCTTCCAATAGTTGGGTGGCCGCTTTAGATTTTGGGGAAGATAAGAATTTAAGAAAAACTTACTTAGAACAATGCGGGTTCTGTCACCAACAAGGTAGTTTTTTTATGCGCCGAGCTTTTACAGAAGGAGATTGGGAAGAGATCATCAATCGTATGATGGGGTATGGCGCAAGGCCTCATGGCAAAGCCAAAAAAAAACTCCCAGCCATTCTTTCACATGCTTATGTAGATTTGCTGAAACATCCTGAACGTGTGCAACCTGGCAGACCTTGGGGGAAAGAACTTCATGGTGCAGTGATTCGAGAATGGCCTATGGGTGATAGTTTTTCTCAGATGCATGACCTTTTGTATCATAAAAAATCAGGTCTCGTGTATGTGGGTGACAATATCCAAGATAGACTTTGGGAAATCGATACAAACACAGGTAAGACGGTTGTTTATAAAGTTCCGAAACAACCAGAGGATGAACTAGGAGGACTACTACCAGGAAGGTTACGTTCCTTCCAAAAACATGAAACCTACGTGGGCCTTCATTCCTTAGCAGAGTCTCCAGTCGATGGACATATATTTATCACACCTTCTTTACAAAAACGCATCACTGAATTTGATCCAGTGACAAAAAAATTTACGGATCATATGTTTGCTGATGGGTTGTATCCTCATACGGTTCGTATAGATGATGAAGATAGAGTTTGGTTTACACTCGCACTTTCAAACCAAGTAGGAATGTTTGATCGTAAAAAAAATACATTCAAAAATTACAATCTTCCCGCAAGGACTACGAAAGAAAGTTTTAGTTTGTGGATCAGTGGTTTCATTGTCAAACTGATGAACTGGGGATTCCCCATGCATTTATTGCCAGTGGATGAACGTGTGAGTGGAATGCCACTTCCTTATGGTATCGATATCGCACCTAACGGAAATGTATGGTTCACTCGTTTACATGCAGATACCATTGGAGTCATCAATCCCAAAGATGATAGTTTTAAGTTGATTGAAACTCCTTTCCAAGGACCACGACGATTGCGAATTGATAAAGACAATCATATTTGGATCTCAGCCTTTCCCGAAGGTTCTATTGCAAAATACACTCCTGAAGATGGAAAATTCAAACTCTATCCACTGCCCACAGCCGTTGACGGTGTAGAAACACCTTACTCTCTCAATGTAGATCGAAAAAGAAATCTGGTTTGGGTGAATGGCACTTCCTCAGACAACCTGATGGCAATGGATATCAAAACGGAAGAATGGAAAGTGTATCCCATGAGCAGAAAAGTTACTTTTACTAGAGATGTTGAATTTGCTACTGATGGAAAGGCTTATACTTGTAATGGAGCATTTCCTAGTTGGCATATTGAAGATGGACAACCCACACTTATGGAAATCAAACAATCAAAATGAATCCAAAAGAAAACTATAACCAAGGCCAAATCATTCGTTTTTTATCGGCATCTTTTTTAGGATTTTTAGCAGGCCACCTAACAAACTATAGTGTTATTTTGTATGCCCAAGATGTTTGGAATGCAGATGCATTAGCAGGATTAGGATTTGGTTTGTGTTTTGGAGTGCCACTGATCCTTGGTTGGTTTGCCGGCGCCTGGTGTGATTCTTACTCTCCACAAAAATTGGCGCAAGGCGCTCACTTATCCTTTTTAGTTTCTCTTGGTTTGCTCCATCTGTCTTCTCGAATCGAAGGAGAGTTATCCGTTATCTTATATCTCTTAGGTGCAGGCTTTGCCGGTGTGGGTTGGTCTGTTCTTGCACCTGCACGTATGTCTTTACTTGGAAGACTTGCAGGGGAACGCCAAGTAAAGTTAGCAGTTGTCTTTAATATTCTTGTGATGCTTGGTTTTGGGGCCGCTCCTCCCATCCTTGCCTTCTGCCGAAAAATCAATTCTTGGGAAATGGTCCACCAAACGGGCGCTATTCTCTTTTTAATTGCAATGTCTCTTCTCATTGGCATCAAAACTGATGGACTCGGAAAATCTTCCTCTGCATGGGATCGAATTTTGCGTGGAGTATCTTATGCAAAAAACCATCCCCTCCTCAAACAAACCCTACTTTTTTCCATAGTGATCTATTGTTCTATGGGTCCTGTTCAAGTTATGATGCCTAGATATGCCAAAGGAGTTTTGTTACTGGGAGAACTGGAACGTGGCTTCTTTTTGGGAGCTCTGGCTCTTGCTTTGTTAGTTGGTGGTGGAGTCTCCTTAAAACTCGCAAAAACGGTGGGTTACGGTAAGATGATCCTCCTTTCTGGATTCATTTGTGGATTGGGATTTATAGGCATTGGATTTAGTACCATTGTCTGGGTATCTGTTTTATTTTTACTATTCAGCGGATTTGGAGCCGGGGCCAGCATCAGTCTTATCGTGGCAATCCTGCAATCAGAAGTGACTACTGAATATAGAGGTAGGCTTGTGAGTTTGTATACAATCACAAGCCAAGTGGTTCCTGCTGTATCCGGACTTTTATCTGGACTACTTCTGGTTAAGATACCAATAGCAACTGCAGTCCTCACTGCGGGAACCGCAATCACTCTGATTGTGGTTTTAAGCACAATCAGATTAGATATTCTTAGAAATTATGAACGATAATTTACCACTGCTGGTACATTTGTTCTGCAAAACCAGCAAGGTCTTTCACTTCTAACTTGGTTCCATTGTCCAATATCACATAACCATTGTAATGTCCAAATGCTTTATTTAAATAGGCTTCTGTTTTGAGTAGGTCTAAAATTTCAGAGAAAGTGAAGTTTTGATACAATTGTTTTAAAAAACCTATCATACCCATTAAATCAATGTCTGAATGCAATAGGTAAACTGGTGTAAATTCCAATTCCAACCGCCCTTCGTTACTGATGAATTTCCATGGTTTTTTATAATCTGTGATATCATACTTCCAAGTAACTTTATCGAGTTTATGAACTTTACCTTTGTAAACAATTCCATTCTCGGTGGCATTGGTTGAAATTCCAAAACCATAACCCAAATTTAGACTGAGTAATTCACCTTGGACAAGGCCAGCACCGGCAGCCCAAAGCCATTTGTTTTTTTCAGGCCAGGTCCCTCTTCCCCAATCGAGCACCGCATAACTTTTGTCATTAAATTCATAAGTAATATTGTTGTATTGGATGGAGCCTTTACAAAGTAAACTAGGCATTTTATATTCATAAAAAAATGTAGATTCAGAAAAGGGAGTGATGACAGCCAGAGCCTCCGGTGCTTTTTCTTCTAACTCAAAATTACCCTTAATGAATTCAGAACTAGAATCACCGACAATGGAATATTCAATGATTCTTTTGTCTTTTAGTTTTATAATTCGAATGAATTGATTTCCTTTTTTAAATTCAATCGGATCAGTTGTGTTGGTTGGAAAAAATATTTCCCCTGGTCTCACTAATTCTGTTTTAGAAAAAAGAACTTTCCCAGTGGCAAACTCTAAAAGTTCGATGCTACCCATCGCTAAATTTCCAATATCCGTGATGGTCACTGCCCCACCAAACTTTTCATTATAAAATGTGTAATGTTCCCAACGTTTGTATCGTTTTGGATCCGCTTTTATAAAAGATTCGTTGATTTGAAAATGAGGATATCTCGACCAACCAGAGACATTTAAATTTCCATCTGCTAATAAAAGTGGAATTGAACTTTTGATTTCCTTTTGAATGGTAGGATTTGCGCCAGGTTCGGGAATTAAGATGATGGTTTTTCCGTGTTGGTCTACAACTTGACCTGGTTCTAGTTTAGCATTAGAACAATTGAATATGCAAAAACAAATGTATATAATTCCTAAGTTGTTTAGCAGATGTGGTTTGATTCGAAACATAGATGTTCTCCAAAAAAACAAATCCTAGGCTTAGATTCATTCAATGTCAATCACTCTTGTGATTGGATTCCAATTTGTTTCAAATACTGTGCTAAATTTCTAGAAAGGTTCGAAAATCTGAACCAATATCTACTTAATTCTATCTCAATCTAAAGTTAAGTCCACAAAAAAGGAATAACCCATTTCGTTCACTCGAGATAATACTATTACGTTCTTTTTTAATTCTTTATCCCAATAAGGATCGCTGACTTGCCAATTTTCAGAATCTCTAAATACTTGTTTTACATGTTTATAAAAGAATGGCATATAAGACCAGTTTTTCTGAATTAATTGAAGGTTTTCTGTAAAACCCATCTCACTTGTCCTTTCATAATAAGGCGAAACTTGTGTACCCAACCAATCAGTCACATAAACTCTTTGGACATGGGTATCAATTTTGAAGAAAGAATTTGGATCAATAATCACTCGATTATCCAATTTTATTGTTTTTAAATTGATTGTATTGAGTTTTGATTTTATTTGTTTTTCAAATTCGATTTCAGTAGCGACCTCTTTTCGTTTCCTTTCATGATATATTTGTAAGTGTGGTACTACAGTATCACAAATACTTTGTTTATCATGATTTAGATCTGATGGTCTTCCTAAAAAATAACCTTGTAAAAGACTCGCCCCAGAACCAATGGCACGATACAATTCTTCTTCTGTTTCAATTCCTTCAAATAACAATTGAGAACCAATACTTAATGAAATTTGTTTTAAATATTCTAAAATGGATTGGAATTCTCTCTTTTCGATGGATTTTTTTAATAAATTCAAATCGATTTTGATGATGTCAGGTTTAATAGCACCTAATCGTTCTAAGTTGGAAGATTCAGATCCTACGTCATCCAATGCAATTCCAAATCCTTGTTCTCTTAAAAGTTCCACTCCAGCAGCCAATACATCAGTTCCGTAACTTCCAGATTTTTCAGTGATCTCAATCACGATTCGATTTAAAGGAATCCCATAACTATTTACCAAATCTGAAATTGGTAATGTATTAGAACGGCTTTCTTCATATTCCAAAATGACTTGGTCGGGAGACATGTTTACAAATAAAAGATCATTCGTTGATTGTATTTTAGTTAGTGCAAGTCCAAGTAACTGTCTATCGATAACACTCATCCGAAGTGCTGATACATGAGGATCGCTAAACTCTGGAATCGAAATTAACTTCCCACTTTCTTCTCGTATGCGGCCCAGTGATTCGTACGCAACCACCGTCTGTTCCTCTACGGAAAAGATGGGCTGAAATAAAGGGACATAATGATTCACTTGCATAGATATTACTGTAGATTCCAAAATCGTTTAGGTTCCTTGGAAACCATCGTCTGTTTTAACGGAAATAAATTCAATAAATTAAACTAATCCAGTTCTTTACGCGATTCTAAGGCCAATTTTCAGAGAAATGGACAAGTCTTGACCCCTTTCGCACTTTTTCTTAGACTCCTATGAAGGGTATGGATTCCCCCTTCCCCTACTTAAGTACGAATGAAACAAAAGACCAATACCCGTTTTTTACCCAAAGGCCTTACCATTTTACATGAAGACCGCGACATTCTCATTGTAGACAAACCGGCGGGACTGCTCACAATCGCAACCGAATCTGAAAAATCAAAAACTGCCTATGCTGCCCTTATGGATTACGTGAAAAAAGGGAGCGATCGTTCTAAAAATAGAATCTTTATCGTTCATAGGTTGGATCGGGAAACATCGGGGATTTTGGTTTTTGCAAAAACAGAAACAGCAAAACAAACTCTTCAAGAATCCTGGGAGAAAACAAAAAAAATCTATCTTGCAGTTAGCCATGGAGTTTGGAAAGAAAAGGCAGGCACCATCCAATCTTTTCTTGTAGAATCCAAAGCACACCGTGTTTATTCTACCGACGAACCTGAGTTAGGAAAACTTTCCAAAACAAAATTCAAAGTATTAAAAGAAACCAACTTATATTCTTTATTGGAAATAGAACTACTTACTGGTCGCAAAAACCAAATTCGTGTCCACTTCTCAGACAAAAAACATCCCATCGTCGGCGATACAAAGTATGGAAACGATACAAAATCTTATCCTCGAATGGCATTACATTCTTTTTCAATCCAATTGACTCATCCGTTTTCCAAAGAATTACTTACATTTGAAACAAAAATCCCAAGTTTTATCTCAGGTCTTGTCGGTGGGTATGAAAGGAATGTAAATGAAACATAAAGGATTTATCTTCGATATGGATGGAGTTGTTGTTGATAACCATTCCTTTCATTTCAAAGCTTGGATGGAATTTTCTAAAAAGTATGATTTTCCACTAGATGCAGAAATCTATAGAGATACATTTAATGGCAAAACCAATGCTGACCTTTTCCGAATGATCTTTGGAAATATATCAGATCAAAAAATCAAACAGTATGGCGATGAAAAAGAAAGTTGGTACCAAGAATTATATAAAAACGAAATGAAACCCCATACTGGTCTTCTAGATTTTTTAAAATTTTTAAAAGACAATCATCTAAAGATTGCTCTTGGAACCTCAGCTCCCACAATGAATGTCAACTTCACGTTAGATTCTTTATCTCTTAGAGATTTTTTTGATGTGATTGTAGATGGACCAATGGTAAGTCAAGGCAAACCCCATCCGCAAGTCTATGAACTCTGTGCAAAAGGTTTGGGACTAAATCCTAAAGATTGTGTAGTGTTTGAAGATTCTCTAGCAGGTTTACAATCAGGGAAATCGGCAGGATGTTCCATTATTGGTGTGGCCACATCCCATACGGAACAAGAACTAAAAAGTCATGTAAGCCAAATCATCCGCGACTTCAATGATTCCACTGTCTTTCATTTATAAACAAATGTTATTCTTGAAAGTCGGTGAGTAAATTTCCTTGTTTGTTGGATAGGTCAATGCGAATGACGGCAGTCCTTCCTTCGTCAGTGTAAGAAAGATCATCAAATGACAATTTACGAGCCATAAAAATCCCACGACCATGCGTTTTGAAGGCATTTTTTGTCATTGCTTCCACCGACAAATACCTTTGCCAATCAAACCCTTTGCCTTGGTCACTCACACGAATTTCTATATGATGATCATTTTTTTCAAAAGTAACTTTAACAAATTTATCTTTGAATTCTGGAGTTTCTAACCTTCTAAAAATTTCTTCCATAAGTTTGTCGTTATCATGGAGTTCCGATTTTTCTTGATAGGATATACCCAAATTTCCATGTTCAATGGCATTGTTTAAAATTTCCATGATCCCAGTTAACACACGTTCGGGATCTGGACATGCATTGGCAAGAAGTGGTGCTAACTCATGTGACTCTCGAATGGAACGAATTCTAAACTCTCCAGTGATCATATGCCTAAGAGCTCCCATTCCTTTATGGAGGTCTTCTTTTGCACGTTGGAGTTTGATAAAGTGTTCTACTGCTGTTTGAACAATTCGAACCAATAAAGTTCTTGAGTAAGGTTTGGTAAGGTAATAAAAAGCTCCTGCATCCAATCCTTCTGTCATATCGGTGATGGAACTCATAGCAGTTTGGAAAATAACAGGAATGTCTTTATACTTTTCAGAGCGTTTGATTTTTTTTAAGAGTTCAATTCCATCCATCTTTGGCATGAGCCGATCCAAAATAATTGCATGAAACAATGTAGAATCAGAACTGAGGATTTGAAATGCTTCTTCCCCGTCTTTTGCTTTAACAACATTAAAACCTTTATCAGAAAGCGACTCGTCAATGATCATCAAATTGATCATTTCATCGTCTACTGCTAGTAAGTTAATCATCTGAGTCCTTCACGAGAACAAGGAATTAACATAGTAAAAATTGCTCCCCTTTCTTCATGGTTCTCGGCATACAACAACCCGTGGTGGTCATTGACAATTTCTCTGGAAATGGACAATCCGAGTCCCGTTCCTTTTGTTCCTGCTTTCACTTGTTTGGACTGGATGAACTTTTCAAAAATTTTATCCAAATCTTCTGGAGGAATGCCTGGTCCAAAGTCACGAATTTGTATTCCGATACCGTTCACATATGACTGAGTTTTTCTCGGAATAAATTCTCTTCGAACCATACTAATTTCAATATTAGTGTCATTTGGAATGAATTTTAATGCATTTGATAAAATATTTCGTATTACTTGTTGGATTCGCTCATAATCAAACTCTGCTTCCCAACGTTCTTCCTTATCTAGTAAAACAACTGTGATCCCCCTTTTTTCCAGGATTACACGCATTTCGTTGATTACAAATTTTGTAGTCTCTTTCAGGCAATTTTTTTCAAATAGATATCGCATTTTACCAGACTCTAGTTTGGCAATATCTAACAGATTTTCCAATAAACCTAACAATCGTTTTCCTGAAGAATCGATGATTTGAAAGTATTCTTTAATTTTTTCTGGTGGGACGGAAGCTGATTTTTCTTCCCCCAGTTCTGCATAACTCAAAATTGCATGGATAGGTGTTTTTAGTTCGTGAGAGATATTGGCGAGAAAAAGTGATTTCATATAGGATGCTTCTTCTGCAATATTTTTGGACATTTTTAAGTCCATAGTTTGGCTTTCTACCAAATCTTCTAAATGATTTCTATATTGATAAAGTTCTTCTTCTTGTTGTTTCCGAAGACTAATGTCACGCAAAATTCCCGTAAACATTTTCCCAGTTTTGGTTTTGAATTCACCCACGGACAATTCACAAGGGAATATTTCACCTGACTTTCGTTGTGCGACTAGTTCCCTTCCCACACCAATGATATGTTGTACACCTGTTTCTTTATATCTTTTCAGGAAAGTATCATGTTTGTTTCTATACCCATCAGGAATAATAATCGTAACATTTTTTACCGATTACTTCTTCATGACTATAACCAAATGTTTTCTCAGCAGTTTTATTAAAAAATTGAATAATTCCTTCATCGTTGATAATGATAATGGAATCGGCAGCATTCTGTGCCATGGAAAGAAATCTAGATTCACTTTCTAAAAATGCATTTTCTAATCGTTTTCTTTCTGTGATGTCCCGATGATTGGACATGATGTATCCTTCATACAAAACCACAAATCGAACTTCCACATGACGAATGTTTGGTTCAACTCCATAAGAATACTCTTTCCAAAACACCTGACTTTTTTTCTCAGATAAATAAGCCAGAGCTTCTGCAGTGATTTCACGAAGGTATGTGGGAAGGCCTTCATCTATATGTTTACCTAAAAGGGTCTCAGGTTTGTCTCCAATGTTCACAAATCGGGAAGTTTTATAATCAACAATGATTCCATCGCGATTGATTTTAAGCCAAAAGTCTGGATTGGACCGGAGAAGGTTTTCCAATTCCCGTAACACAGCTTCCGCTGGAAAGTCGG
This sequence comes from Leptospira terpstrae serovar Hualin str. LT 11-33 = ATCC 700639, assembly GCF_000332495.1. Lineage (NCBI taxonomy): Bacteria > Pseudomonadati > Spirochaetota > Leptospiria > Leptospirales > Leptospiraceae > Leptospira > Leptospira terpstrae. The sequence continues at coordinate 341,908 of NZ_AOGW02000006.1, forward strand.
AAGGATTCTGCCAAATCCGGGAAAATGAAGAATTAAGTGCCATTCTGTAAAGTCCTGATAATGAATCTCTGAAAGATCGCTATTTTCGGAAAGAAATTGTAAGAAATGACGGTGAAAAAAGAATCAACGTAAGGATTCTCCTCTTGTTCTACAATCACCTCATCAAACCAATCCTGTTTCATTTAGATCCAGAATCGGCACACCATCTTGTGTCAGGTTTCCTTTCGCTTTCCCAAAAGATTCCATTTTTCCATAAAACTCTTTCCTCTCTTTTTGAATACAAATCAGAAAGATTAAAACAGACCATCCAAGGAATTCAGTTTCCCAATCCATTAGGACTTGCAGCAGGATTTGATAAAACTACGGAACTTTTTCCCACAATGATCCATATGGGATTTGGATTCATCGAAGTGGGTACCATCACTGCGAAAGAACAACCAGGCAATGAAAAACCTCGTCTCTTTCGTTATCCCACACAAAAGGCACTCATCAACCGGATGGGATTCAACAACCCTGGTGCCGATATGGCAGAATCCAATTTAAAGAACCAACAAAAAGACGGAGTTCGTGGGATCAATGCTGGCAAATCCAAAGTCACAGAATTAGAAAATGCGGTAAGTGATTATGTATATACTTTAAAAAAATTAGTTCCTTATGGGGACTATGCTGTGATCAATATTAGTTCACCGAATACTCCAGGATTACGTTCTCTCCAAACCAAAAAAAGTCTCATCGAACTCATCGAAGGAATCCAATCTGCATTTGAAGGAAAATTTCCCATTCCTTTGTATTTAAAATTTGCTCCTGATTTGTCAGAAGAAGAGTTAGTGGAAAATCTAAAAGTTTGTTTGGATTATAAAATTAATGGTGTCATTCTCACCAACACTACATTAGATAAAAAAATACTCAGGGAAGATAATCCCCCAGAAGGAGGACTCTCCGGTGGACCACTCTTCGAAAAATCCCTTCGCTTTGTATCCATTGCTTACAAAACTCTCAAAGGAAAAATTCCGATTATCGGTGTGGGAGGAATTGACTCTGGAGAAAAAGCTCTCCGAATGATGGAAGCAGGTGCCAACCTCATTCAAATTTATACTGCTTATATTTATGAAGGACCATTCCTACCTTACCAAATTTGTTGTTACCTAGACAAAGCGGTGAAAGAAAAAGGTCTCTCCCATATCTCCGAACTTATAGGAACCGGAAACTCATTATGACAACAACAAAACCCGGTGGAAAAATCTGTACACACTTCGGAACATGCGGTGGATGTAATTACTTAGATATTGATTACACCAAAGAACTTCGAAAAAAAGAACAGAACATTAAAGAACTTTTTAAAACCTATCGCCACTTAGAATTTCGTACCATTGTTCCCAGTCCCTCTCCTGAATTTTACAGGCACAAAATCCAACTTCCTTTTGGAAGGAGGATTATAGGAAACAAAACCCTTCTGACTTTAGGTCTCTTCAATAAAGAATCCACATTTGTCCTAGACCAAACTGAATGCGATATCCAAGATCCAGGTCTTACTGAAATTGCTCTGGCCGTCAAACAATGGGCTAGGCGAGAAGGTCTTCTCCCTTATAACGAAAAATCCAAACGGGGAATGATGAAGTATCTTGTAGCAAGAAAATCCTTTTCTACAGGGGAAATCATTCTTGGACTTGTGACTGCTAAGGAAGACCTTCCCCATGCTAAAGATGCTTCCAAGAGACTCCACACAGCCATCCAGAACCGCATTGGAAAAACTGGCAAACTCGGAAAAATTGTTGGGATCATTCAAAATATCAATACGCGACATACTACAATGGCATTAGGCCGCGAAGAACATTTGTTATGGGGTAGACCTTATATCCATGAACATTTTGGAAAACATAAATTCCGCGTTGGCCTTTCCACTTTTTTACAAGTAAACCCCATCCAAACTCCGAGTTTATACAACTTAGTACTCGATGAAATTGAACCAGAAGCCAGAGTGATTGATGCTTATTCCGGAATTGGAACCATTTCCTTTTGGATTTCAGGAAACTGTAAAGAAGTAATGGGGATCGAAGAAAATCCAAACTCTCATAGAACGGCTCTCGAATCGATTAAATACAATCACGTACATAACGTACGGTTTCGCAAAGGGAGAGTGGCCGAAGTATTGCCTTCCCTATTTGGAAAAAACTACGACACCTTAGTTCTTGACCCGCCACGTAATGGCCTCGGTGCCGAAGTGGCCGAAACCATTTTAGGAATGGGATTTAAAAAAATTGTCTATGTATCTTGTGATCCAATGAGTCTGAGAGAAGACACAAATTTACTGGCAAGACAGTACTTTTTAAATTCTGTTCAACCAGTTGATATGTTCCCAAGAACTGATCATGTGGAAACAGTAGCAGTATTTAGAAATAAAAATCTCACATAACATCCATTACAAATTCAGAGGCTTTTTTACTAAAAGCCATAATGGTAAAACTGGGATCCACACTCACTCCTGTAGGAAATACAGAAGAGTCAGCTACAAACAAATTTTGAAATCCGTGGACTTGGTGGCGAGAATTCACCACTGAATTTTCTGGCGAATTTCCCATCCGACAACCTCCCGCTGGGTGAGGAGCTGCCATCGGAAATTCAGCAGGCCGCCATGCAAGGGCATCGATTTCTTCTTTTTTAGGTAGTTTAGAATATTTCCTTAGTTTCATCCCAGCAAGGAATACTTCTTTCGCTCCGGCTTCAAAGTTTAACTTCATTTGTTTATAAGTAAGATCGCTAAAGATTTGTTTGGTGATTTTTCCGAACGGATAATGAATTTTACGTTTTCCAGAAAAATCCACTTCGATGGAACCAAGTTCACCATCCACATCATCAATCCAGCCGATTGTTCCGCCTAAATGTTCCATTTGTTTCATATAATGAAAGTGTTCTTTTCCAAAACTTGGTATGAGGGCTGCAAGTGTTGCCGGTTGCAATTGGTTTGGCATAAGCATATACCCACCTTCACGGTATTTTCCATTTTGGTAACGTGCCAAACGAAATCCTTCCACTCCATAGGCCGCCGGAATATTACGCCACTGGATGATAGGTTCTTCATATAACGCATGTACCATGGGAGATGGATTGATCGCAAGGAATTGTCCGAGTGCGGGTAATCGTTTCTTTAAACCGTTACGAAGTAAAAAAGTAGAACTTCCAAAACCTCCAGCGGAAACACAAACGGCTTTTGCTTGAAAGGAAACTCTTGTGGCCGTTGGTCTTAAGGTGCGCCGATCGATGACAACGGCTTCAAGCCCAGTGACTTTTTGGCCAACATATACTAATTTTTCTGCCCGAAGGTCAGTATAAACATCAGTTCCTAGTTGTACTGCTCTCGGAATATGAGTTACTAGCTGCGACTGTTTGGCACCGAATAGACAACCTTGCATACAATGGCCGGATTTTTGGCAGTTTTTTCGTGCTTGGGGAACCGCATGCCCTTCCCAACCTAATCGTTGTGAGGCTCCACGAAACAAACGATTCATAGGATTAAAATATTCTTCACCGGCTGGCGTAACATGAAGATCCGATTCCAGTTCCGGCCAAAAGGATTTTAAATCTTCCGGTAAGTGGTGTTCAATTCCATATTTACGGTTCCAGAGTAACAATCGGTCTTCGGGTGTGCGGTAACTGTCTGCCCAGTAGTGGACTGATGCCCCACCCAAATTGTTTCCATACACAAGGTTGATTCCACCATCTGCAGTGGTGTGAAAGTTTCTCTCTGCAGAAACCTTTCCTCCCATATTCAACTCATTGTTGTCAAAAGTTCCCGTATGGTAGTTTCCTCCCTGTTCGATGAGGGCTACTTTGAATCCTTTTTTGGAAAGTTCGTAGGCCATGGTAGACCCACCGCACCCAGAACCAATCACCACAACATCAACGGTAATGGTTTCCTTTGGTTGGTAGGATTTATAATCACGATAGACTCCCGATTTCATATTATACCCCGTTTCCTTTCACTAAATTTTGGTAGTGGATTCTTGCTTCACTCCACTTCTCAGGAGGATTGGCAAAGGGACCAGGATAGGAAATCGAATTCCAAGTGGACTTATGACCGTAGTAAACAAGACAAACCAATAGTTTTAAATTCCCTACCACTGCCCTGAGAATATCAGAGTCTGTTTCTGCCAATGTGGATAGAAGGTTTTCCCTTTTTACCAAAGTAAGGTTCGAAAAAAAACTAAAATGTCCATAGAGCAGAGGGATATATTCCAAAACCATCACTGCGGAATGAAAATCTTCCTGAATTTCCTCAGACACAAAGTATAATTCTTCATCCAATCTTCGCATAACATTTGCTTCTTCTAAGTTTGGCATTCCTGGTTCTGTAATTGGTAGAACTACTTCGGAAAAAGCAGCGACTGTTTTTGTTTCCGATTCACTAAAATAGAAATACCGGATTTTGGATTTGATGCCCGCACAAAATAGCAAAAGTGCGAGAAAGGATTTTCTAGAGAAAGAGTACATACATTCTTCCTTGGGTTTTTTCTTCTTTGACAACATTGATTACCGGTTTACCACCGAGAGATAAAAAGGCATCTCCACCTGCTTTCAGATCCCAAATTTCTCCCCGGAAAAATACATTAATTCCGGCTTTAACCTTAGGATCTTTCAAACGACCAGCCATGGCATATTTTTTCCATGCTGTTCGTTCCGATATCAAACCAATATCCTTCTTTTCTATATCTTTCGGATTCGCATAACCGTTGTAACCATTCCATTTAGTTGTCCAGGCATCAGCAGGTGCCACAAAAGAAGGAACGGCCAAAAGTTCTGCTTCCGATTTTTGTAATTCCTCATACACTTCAGGAAACCAAGAATCAGCACAAACCATCGTATATAACTTACCGAGAGAGGTTTGATAAGTAGGGTTTTCTTCTAATTTTCCTTCTTTTAAAAATTCTTTCTCCTCGATAATGGGAAAGAGTTTACGAACGATTTGGTCATCCACTTGTCCATCGGGATGAAAATAAAAACTTACGTTTTCCAAAGGGCCATCGGTGGGAGTGATTTTTCCTTCAATGACTTTGGGATGAGGGAGGACAATGGAACCTGCTACAATTGCTACCCTATATTCGCGTGCAAGTCTAAGAAACACAGATTGGTATCTGTCAGACATCTGCCAAGCCTTCATCCGAAATAGTGTTTCTTTCAAACTATCTGCAGAGTAAGAATTACTAAATAGATAATGCCAAAGAAAGGAACCTAGGTTTTGTTTTACGAGTACTTCCATAGCCTCTTGGATTGTATTCGTTGCAAAAATAGATTTGTCTTCGGCTGTCACTACAAGCCAAGTTCCGATATATTCCGGAAGGACGATGATACTGCGATCGACAAAGAGAAGTTCCTTCTCTTTCGCCATTTGAAAGTAATCGCGTAAGGCGAGATAAAAACTATCTTCTGTTGCGTAGCTGTACTGATTGAGATAGGGTTCCATCCCTACAAAACTTCCACGTTTACCCGTTCCCACTGTTTGGATGTAAACTTTTGGTTTGGGTAGGAACTTCGTGATTTCCTCTTGAGGTACAACTTGCTTTTGGCACTGGATCGTAAAAATGCTGAGGCTTACAAAAACTGAGAAAGAAACGAAAAAACGCATCCACCAAATCTACTACACAATTTCGTTTCAGACAATATTTAATTGTGTTCTTAGTTTTTTCTTTTATTTTGACCTTATTCTATGAAAGAGAAACCTGCTCCCAAAAAAATCGTTCTCGCTTACTCCGGTGGACTAGATACTTCCGTCATCCTTGCTTGGTTAAAAGATACTTACGGTTGTGAAGTCATTGCTTTTTGTGCCGATGTTGGTCAAAAAGAAGAGCTAACCGGTCTCGAAGAAAAAGGTAAAAATACAGGAGCTTCTAAAGTCTACATCCAAGACCTTCGTTTGGAATTTGCACGTGACTTTATTTTCCCCGCCATTCGCGGAAATGCAATTTATGAAATGCGTTATCTTTTAGGAACTTCTTTAGCAAGACCACTCATTGCCAAAGCAATGGCAGAAGTGGCTACCAAAGAAGGAGCCGACGCTTTTTCTCACGGCGCCACAGGAAAAGGAAATGACCAAGTTCGTTTTGAACTTACTTTCAAAGCCCTTTCCCCAAATTTACAAATCATTGCCCCTTGGAGGACTTGGGATTTTGGTGGCCGAGCTGATCTTATTGAATACGCAAAGAAAAAAGGAATCCCTGTTCCCGTAACAGCCGCTAAACCTTATAGTATGGATAGAAATTTAATGCACCTTTCATTTGAAGGTGGAATTTTGGAAGATCCATTCAATGAACCTAAAGAAGATATGTTTATCTTAACGGTTTCTCCTGAAAAAGCTCCCGACAAACCAACTTACTTGGAATTGGATTTTGAAAATGGGGACTGCGTTTCTATCGATGGAAAAAAAATGAATCCACTCGAAGTGATGGAGACATTAAACGATTTAGGTGGAAAAAACGGAGTCGGAAGAGTAGACATTGTAGAAAACCGACTCGTAGGAATAAAATCTCGTGGTGTTTATGAAACCCCAGGCGGAACCATTTTACACATTGCCCACCGCGATTTAGAATCCATCACTCTCGACCGAGACACCCAACACAAAAAAGACGAACTTTCTCAAGAATTTGCTCGTTATATTTACAATGGCCAATGGTATTCCAACCAAATGAATGCTCTACGAGCATATATGGATTACACACAAAAATACGTAAACGGTACTATTCGCATTAAATTGTATAAAGGTAATTGTACAGTAGTGGGACGTAAATCCAACAAATCTCTGTACAACGCTGGACTTTCCACTTTTGAAAAAGAAGAGTTGTACAATCAGTACGATGCCGAAGGGTTTATCAACCTTTACGGACTTCCTATGAAAGAGTGGGCTAGGGTAAACAAGTAAGATGAAAAATATCGCCGTATATCCAGGTTCTTTTGATCCGTTCACCAACGGTCATCTCGACATCATACGGCGAGCCCATCCGTTATTTGAAGAGATCATCATTGCGGTAGCCATTAACTCTAAAAAAAGCTCTCTTTTTTCACCAGAAGAAAGGGTAGAAATGATCGGAAAAGTTTTTAAGGGATGGGATAAAATCAAAATCGATTCTTTTGAAGGTCTCACCGTAGATTATTGCAAAGAAAAGAATTCACGTGTCATTTTGCGGGGACTACGGGCAGTAACGGATTTTGATTACGAATATGCGATTTCTCTTATGAATAAAAAATTAGCCCCAGAAATCGAAACTTATTTCTTAATGGCAGACAATGAGTACTCCTTTGTATCCTCGACAATCGTCAAAGAAGTAGCAAGACATGGAAGAGCTGTATCCAACCAAGTCCCAGATATTGTGGGCGATGCCCTTACAAAAAAATTCTCCGTTTAAGGCGAAAATGAGGATTCTATGAGAACACGTTCCACTTTTTTTTATGGCTTCACCTTACTTCTATTTGGTTCCCTTGGTTACTTTCTTTTGCAAGCGGGAAGTTTACTGGAAGTTGCTAAAAACATAGCCTCCGTCTCAAATGAACATTTAGACACTGAGAATTTCTTTAACCGATTCCACCACCCACTAGCTCTTCTTTTCCTACAAATCATAATCGTATGTGGATCGGCACGATTTGTTGGGTATGTATTTTCTAGAAAACTAAAACAACCATCTGTTATGGGAGAGATCGTTGCAGGGATTTTGCTTGGGCCATCCCTTCTCGGCTATTACTTCCCAGAAACCATGGGATTTTTGTTTCCACCTGCCAGTCTTCCCACACTCGGAACACTCAGCCAAATTGGTTTAGTTCTTTTTATGTTTATCATTGGGATGGAACTTGATTTATCCGTTCTCAAAACCAAAGCCCACTCAGCCATCATTATCAGTCATGCGAGCATCATATTTCCTTTCTTTTTAGGAATGATTCTGGCTTACTATTTTTATACAGATTATGCTCCTGAAAATGTAGGATTTTTATCTTTTTCACTCTTTATGGGAATTGCGATGAGTATCACCGCTTTCCCGGTACTGGCAAGAATCTTACAGGAAAGGAACCTCACAAGGACACCACTCGGTGCCATGGTTCTCACTTGTGCTGCTGCCGATGATATTACTGCTTGGATCTTACTTGCGATCATTGTTACCATCTCCAAAGCCGGAAACCTGAATACAGCTCTTTTCACGATTGGTTTATCCTTCGCTTACATACTCACTATGATTTATTTGGTTGCCCCCTTTCTCAAACGATTAGGTTCCATTTACATCTCCCGTGAAAACCTAACAAGAACAGCTGTGGCCCTCATCCTAATGATTTTATTCCTATCCTCACTCACAACGGAGGTGATTGGAATCCATGCCTTATTTGGAGCCTTTCTTGCCGGTGTGATTATGCCAGCAGAAGGAAATTTAAAGAAACTCATCGCGGAAAAAATTGAAGACCTTGCAGTCATTTTGTTTTTACCGATTTTCTTTGTTATCACTGGACTGAGAACAGAAATAGGCCTCCTCAACGGTTCCCACCTATGGTTGGTCTTTGGTTTGGTGATCCTTGTTGCCGTAGTGGGAAAATTTGTGGGAAGTGCCTTTGCTGCCAAAATTGCGGGTTCCAACTGGGAGGATTCTCTTTCGATTGGTGCTCTAATGAATACACGTGGCCTTATGGAACTTGTGGTACTTAATATTGGATATGATCTCGGAATCTTAAGTCCAGAAATCTTTGCTGTATTTGTTCTAATGGCGCTTGTAACCACTCTCTCCACAGGTCCACTCCTAGATGGAATCCAAAAGTTTTTCTCCAAGCAAGAAAAACTAATTCCAACAGAAAAACCAGCCGACCACAAGTTACGAGTGTTAGTGGCATTTGCCCAAGAAAAAATGGGAAAAAGTTTGGTTCGTTTTGCTTATTCTCTATCAGGAAACCAAAAGAAAAACTTAGAAATCACTGCACTTCACATTTCACCAAACGATTCGCTTTCTAATGAAGAAATCCGACGTTATCGCGATGCAAGTTTTGAAGCCATTCGCCAAACAGGCTCTAGTATGGGAATCCAAGTCCAAACAGAATATCGTATCACAGACAATGTTACATATGAAATTGTCAACTTTGCAAAAATTAAACATACTGATATTCTGCTGATTGGTGCTGCTAAACCTCTATTTTCCCGCAGTTATACGGGTGGAAAAATCAAAGGGATTCTAAACTATTGCCCGGCAACGGTCGGAGTACTCATAGACAATGGCCTCGAATCCGTAGAAAAAGTGGCTATTCTTTATAAAGGTGAAAAAGACCCCATTCTAGGTTTTGCCCAAAAACTAACTTCACTCAAAGGAATGAAGTCGAACAAAATCAAAGTAGAAGACCTGTTACAACCAGAAACAGATTTGAATCCTTACCCAATTGCTCTGAATAAAATCACAGGATTTTCACTGATTCTCATAGATCTGAATGTTTGGGAAGAAATGGGATTTGAAAAAATGGATCTTCTCCCCACTTCTTTTCTTTTGGTTCGTTTTTTAGCCACTTAAAGATTCGATTGCTTTTTTCGGTTTCTCCAAGCTTTTGGAGATATGGAAAGAACTTTTATCATGCTTAAACCCGATGCTGTGAAAAACAAACACATCGGTGACATCCTTCAAAGAATTGAAAAAGAAGGATTTAAAATCCTAGGAATGAAATTCCTAAAACTCAGTCTCGAAGACGCAAAACAATTTTACGCGGTTCACGCAGCTCGTCCATTTTACAATGACCTTTGCTCTTATATGGCTTCTGGTCCGATCGTTGCTTGCGCTCTTGAAAGAGACAACGCGGTAGCACATTGGAGAGATGTCATTGGTGCTACTGACCCGAAAGAAGCGAAAGCTGGAACTATCCGTGCACTCTTTGCAGAAAGCAAGGAAGCAAATGCCGTTCACGGTTCTGACTCTGTTGCAAACGCACTTCAAGAAATTGCGTTTTTCTTCAAAGGGTATGAACTTAACTAAGTTCGAACAAAAACAAAGATCGGTTCTTTAGGTAGAACCGGTCCTGTACAAAGTGCCAACTCACCTTTCAAATATTCTAAAAAAATCCAAACAACTTTTTGATTCTTTTTTTGAATCCTATACCAAAGAATTATTTTCTCCAAAAACTCGCATAACAGACGCTTGTATGTACAGCCTCAGTGCTGGTGGAAAACGAATCCGACCCATTTTTGTAATTAATTCTTTTTTTAATCCAGAAGATTTGTTGAAAGAGTCAGATCACAAAAAACATAAGTCTGTATATTTGGCTTCTCTAGCTGTAGAATGTATTCATACTTATTCTTTGATCCATGATGACCTACCAGCTATGGACAATGACGACACTCGGCGAGGTTTGCCTACCTGCCATATTCAATTTGATGAAGCAACCGCAATCCTTGCTGGAGACACTCTTAATTCCCTTAGTTTCTATCTCTTGTCTTTACTGGATTCCAAAGACCCCAATACCATTCGCGACTCCATTCAAATCCTTCACCAAGGTGCTGGTATTCGAGGAATGATCCTTGGGCAAATGGAAGATATTGAAGAAGAAAAAAATCCAAGCTACAAGGATCTAGAATCTAAACTTACTTCGATTCATGAAAAAAAGACCGGTGCTTTGATAGAGGCTTCCTTTCGTTTGGGCAACCGTCTCCGTCCTGATTGGAAAGAAAGAGAAGCTGTTCTTTCTAGTTATGCGAAAGAAATTGGATTATTATTCCAAATCACCGATGATATTCTAGATGTGGAAGGAAATCTGCAGGAACTGGGAAAAACTCCAGGAAAAGATGCCAAAGCCGGAAAACTCACCTATCCAGGTCTTTACGGAATGAATACTGCCAAAAAGTTAAGAGATGAATCTGTAGAAAAAGCAATTACACTTGTATCCGCATTACCATCACTTAACAATGAATTCTTTTTAGGATTACCTAAATACATTGCCGAAAGAAAAAATTAGACTCGATGACTACCTCGTTCGCGAAGGTTATGCGATTGATATAAAATTTGCTCAATCGTTAGTTCTCTCCGGTTCTGTCCTAGTAAATGATGTAGTAGTTTCCAAAGTGGGAACAAACATCACACCAAAAGACATTGTGCGTACGAAAGAAAAAATCAAAACTTATGTTTCTCGCGGTGCCTATAAACTTCTCGGAGCATTTGATTCTTTTCCCGATGCCAATGTCCAAAACAAAACCTGTATTGATTTAGGTTCTTCTACTGGTGGATTTTGTCAGGTTCTTCTAGAAAAAGGGGCCTCACGTGTCATCGCCGTGGATGTTGGTTACGGGCAATTGGCGCAAAAAATTGCAAACGATCCCAAAGTTACAGTCTTTGACCGTACCCATTTAAAAGACCTTACCATTACTCAGTTGGATCCTTTAACACCTGAAACTTGGATCACAATGGATTTGAGTTTTATTTCTCTTGTGCCGGTCTTTGGATCACTCGTTACTTTATTTCGATCCAGTCCCAAAATTGTTTGGGAAGGGATTTCGTTATTCAAACCACAATTTGAAGTCCATCCTTCGCAATTGGACCGAGGAGTTTTGAAAGATTCGCATAAGATTGGCTATACGATAAGGTCTGTATGGCATAAAATAAAAAGGATAGATTCTAAACTAAAATTTTTGGGACTTGCTGAGTCTCCCATCCAAGGTGCAGATGGGAATCGAGAATTTTTAATTCGCTGGGAATGGAAAGGTTAAGGATAAAAAACTTAAACTGTAAAACCGGACACAGCTTCTTTTAGTTGGTCTGTAGTAAATGGTTTCATCAAGTATGCATACGATGGATTTTGATTGATTCTCTGTTTTGCAGCATCGTCTAAAAACCCGGTCAAAAACAAAACAGGTACAGAGAACTGTTCCCTCAATGACTCAGCTGTATCAATTCCATCTAATGAACCTTCCAGATTGATGTCCATTAGGATGAGATCCGGAACTTTTTCCGAAACTATTTGGAAGGCCTCATCCCCGGAAGGTACAACTGCGATCACATGAAAACCAAAAGATTCGATTTTCTGTTTGATGTTGAGTCCGAGGAAGGGTTCATCCTCAACGATGAGGATGTTCTTTTTCGTCATATATGCTTTATTTTATAAGGGGGGGTCTGTTAAAAAGTAAAAATACTCTATGGCTGATAAAAGTATCAAACAACCCGAAAATGTCCCAGGAAAATACTATGTCGACCAGACCTGTGTGCCTTGTAACGACTGTATTAAGGAAGCCCCTAACCTTTTACAGTACAGCGCCGACGAAAGTCACATATTTGTCAAAAAACAACCAACTAACCAAAATGAGGAAAAACAGGCAAAAGCGGCCATGGCGATGTGTCCCGTGGATGCAATTGGCGATGATGGCGAGTAATTAAGTATTATAGAATATTCTGATATTACTTGCGACCACTTCTGGTTTTTCCAAATGAATTGCATGCCTAACTTTCGGAATCCAAACTAATTTACTTTTTTTGATATAGGATTTCATTTTTTTCATCATAAATGGCGGGGTGATTTGGTCTTCTGACCCAGCCAAAATCAAAGTAGGAATTTGAATCCCCTTCATTTTTGAATCAAAAAAAATCTCATCCTCTCGTCTTAAGGTATTTTCCTGTAAATACTCATTTGGTTTTCCATTCCAAATAGTAACAAGTGTATGGCGAAATAAAAATCCAGGCTCGGGAAATTCTTCGCCATAAAGATAACGAAGAAGTAAAACCACTTGTTTTTCCGTTTTTGGAAATAGTATTTTTCGCATTCTTTCTCTTTCGGGATGAGGAATCCCACCCGGTGCCAAGAGAATTAATTTCTGAACTCTTTTTTGGATGTCTTGTAATACTAAATGTTGTGAAGTAAGACCTCCCATCGAGTGTCCTACCAAACAAATGTCTTTTAATTCTAATTTTTGAAAACACTCCAATAGTAAGTCTGCCCAAACATCTATTTGGTATAAATATTTTACTAATGGTAATTTACTTTTTCCATATCCTGGCAAATCAAACACGTAAAGTGGATAACCATCATTTAACAGTTCTTTAATGACTCGGCGAAACCCAAAACTCTCATCGAGCAAACCATGCAAAAAAACTATCGGTTTTTGGTTGCCATTTCCAAATTTCCAATAAAAGATTTTATGTCCGCCCATATCAACGAAACAGGGAATTCCACCCATATTTTTCATTGATTTACGTCTCTGGAATTGATAGTTTCTAAAAAGGCTTCGGTAAACGTATTTAATCATAATGTTGAATTCAAAAATTGAAAGACTATCGCAGCTCCTCTCCCATTCCCAGAATGGATTGGTTTTCGTCGATCTTAAATCCAAACAAATCCTTTATGCCAATGAAATAACAATCGAAAGATTGGAACTAAAAAATCCAAATTCTATGGAAATCCAAAATCTCTTTTGTGACCACGAACTTTTAATTTCAGAAATCCAAACCCACCCACAATCAAAAAGTGAATACAAATGGTTCCTAAAAAATCAAAAGTTAGAAAAGATTCCGGTTTCTGTTCACTTTTCTTCACTTACCGAATTCTTTGATTCTAATTCAGAAATTTATTCGATTACAATCCTTTGGAATTATGAGTTCTCAAGTAAACAATCTGAGATCATTGATGATTTAGAAATTCCATTTCTTCATGCAGATCTAAACGGAAAAATTCTATATGCAAATCCTCCTTTAATCCATTTTTTCCGTTTATCACCTAATCAAATTCATTCATATTATATTTCTGATGTTCTTTCTTTACCTGAAGATATTAAAAGAGAAATTTTAGTCAAAAATACAAAAAGAATTCTCGAATTTAAATCTCAGCTTGGGAAAGAGATCACTTTCCAATTACAAAGTTTTATTACCACAACCCAAGAAAAACCCAATGGGATTACCGTGATTTTGTTAGATCTTTCTGAATTACAAAATGCAGAAAGGATCGTAAAATATGGTGAAGATAAATTAAAAACATTCTTTGCAACCATGAACAATGGATTTGTAATTATTAATCAAGATGCAATCATATTAGAAATTGCTCCAATATTTAAATTTTTGTTATTCCAAGTATTTGCATTTGAAGTTGGTGAAGGTATTTTCCATTTTTTCGATGAAAAAACGAAATCTAAATTGATGAATGTATTACAATCTGTTGTGGAAAACCAAACGATCCAAACAACAGAATTTGAATATATTCTGCTTGGAGAGGAAAAAACTTTTGAAATTCGCTTCATTCCAGTTAGGCGTGATAATCCCAATGATAAAAAAATTATGTTGGTTTTTTCTGATATTACAGAAGCAAAGCGAATGGATCGCCAACTGATCGAATCCATGAAATTTGCAAGCATTGGAGAAATAGCAGCCGGCCTTGCACACGAAATTAACAACCCTTTGCAAAGTGCTCTATTGTATTTAGATGATCTGATTACTGTGGACGAATCGGATCCGAATGAACGAAGAAATATTCTGAAAAAAATCGAATCTGCTAATTTAAGAATTCGTGATTTGGTGAAGTCATTACTCGATTTAGGAAGAATGGAAAGTCCAAATCGAGATTTTGTATCACCTTATTATATTTTGGTTCGAACCAGCGAACTTGTTGAAGTCAGTTGTAGAAAAAAAAATATCAATTTTACTCGCCACGCTGGCCCAAATTTACCTGGAATTTTTGTTCGTTGGCAAGAAATTGAACAAGTATTAATCAATTGTGTGGTAAACTCCATCAACGCACTTTCTGAAATGGAAACAGCGAGACAATTTCCAAAAATTGAATTGGGGATAGATTTAGTTAAAAATCAAAAAAAAGAATGGGTTGTTTTTTCCGTAGAAGACAACGGACCTGGGATCGATGAGAATACTTTGGAAAAAGTTTTTTTACCATTATTTACAACCAGAAGAAATAAACAAGGAACAGGATTGGGTCTTTCTATTTCAAAAAAGATCATCGCTGAACATGGCGGTGAAATTTACATTAAGACAAAGGAAGGAACAGGAACAAAGGTAGAAATTTACCTTCCTGCCCATACGGATGAAAATGGATAAAATTCTAATAGTAGATGATGAAGAAGACATTCGAATAGCCTTAAAAAGAGTTCTTTCGCGCGAAGGTTATCAAATCGAACTCGCTGAATCTGCTTCAGAAGCAATTCAAAGAATATCTGCTGGAGAAACTTTTTCTGTAGTCATTTCAGATATTCTAATGTCTGGAATGTCAGGTATTGATTTCACAAAGTTCGTTGCCGAAAAAAACATTAACTTACCGGTGATTTTAATTACAGGAAATCCAAATCTTTCTTCTGCTGAATCTGTGATTCGTTACCATGCTTTTGAATATATATCCAAACCTGTAGACAGAACGCAGATTCTATCAGTTGTTAAACGAGCATTAGAAATTAAAAATCAAAAAGATTCCGATTTAGAAAAATTAATGTTATCGGAGAAACTAGAAAAAGCTCTACGCACTCAAAATTTAGATTTAAACAGACAGAACGCTGCCATATTGAATGCAACTTCAGACGCAGTAATCACTATAGATTCTAAACTGACAATAGTATCAGCAAATAAAGCAAGTTTTGAGATGTTTCGATTTCAGACACCGCTAGATCTCATTGGTCAATCGGTGAAAATCTTATTTACCGAAAATAAAATGCAAAAGTATATGGCACAAGTTTCTAAGGTCCTGAGTGAAGAAGAAAATAAATCCACATTGCAACTTTCAGATGTAACTTTATTACGTTCCGATTTATCTACCTTTTTAGCTGACATTGCCATTTGTTCCTATAGTTTAGATGGGGATACGTATTACACAGGTGTCATTAGAGATGTGACACAAAAGAAAGTGATGGTAGAACAACTAATCCATTCGGAGCGTAGAGCTTTTTTATCCGTAGTGGCAGCTAGTATTGGTCACGAAATTAATAACTCTTTAACTGCAATCCAAGGTTTTGTGGAAATGGCTTCTAGAGAAAACGCTGATACAATGTTGAAAGATCGAGCGTTAAAAGTGACTCTAAATCAGACAGAAAAATTAAGAGCACTCACATCCAACTTATTACAACTTGGAAAATCATTAAAATCAAATAATGAACAATCCAAGATATTGAATTTAAACAAAGAAATTTCTTCCGTTCTTCAAGTTTTCAAAGAAACAGCAAAATTAAAATACTGTCATATTAAAAGAGAGGAATCTTCGGAAGAAATACCTTTCCGAATGAACTCAGATCAATTTGCATTATTACTATCAAATATTCTTCTCAATGCAGCTGATGCCACTAACAACATCGGCACGATAGAAATTATTACCTACCAGGACCAAAGAAATTCACATCTTATTATTAGTGATGATGGCGACGGTATGTCACCCGAAACCTTAGATAAAATCTATGAACCTTATTTTACAACAAAAGAGCTGGGAAAGGGTACGGGACTTGGAATGTTTGTGGTCAAACAAATTGTAGATAATTTTGAAATTCGATTGGAAATTGAATCTTCACCAGGTAAAGGCTCGAAATTTCATTTTATTTTTCCTAAAGCATTGGAATCATAGTTGTTAAGTGTACCCAGGAATAAATGAAACACAATTAGAACTCATTTTTTCTCGTTATGGTAAAGATTGTAAAATTGAGCCATTACAAGAAGAAGCCTCCACTCGGCGATACTTTCGTATTACATCTGTAAACGGGAAAGAAGAGGTAGTATGTGCAGATGAAACGGTAAACGAGGATTTTATCGTTATTTCTGAATTTTTAAATGCTAACGGAATTCGTGTTCCGAGAATTCATGATACAAATCAAAATCTTGGACTCACCTTTATGAGTTTTGAAGGATTGAAGGATTTTAGTACTTACAACCTAAATGATTACAAAAATAAATTTCCAATTCTTATCGATTTAATTTTAAAACTCCAATCACTAGACCCACCTTCATTAGTCAAAACCAGAAAATTTGATACGGAAAAACTTAGTTTTGAAACAAACTTAACTTTAGATAAATTCGAAGCGTTTCGAAAACAGTTTCAAATTAAAACAGATATTACCAATGAAGCTAAAGCCTTTATTGAAGAGACTGTTGGTTATTTGAACAAATATCCTATTAATGTTTTTACTCATAGAGATTTCCATTGTCGAAATATCTTAATCGCTCCAAATACAGATTATGCATTAATAGATTTTCAAGATGCAAGAATGGGAGTTCCGCAATATGATTTGGCCTCTATTTTATACGATGCCTACTATCCTTTGCCTCGAGATTTTCGTTCCTTAATGTTGAAATCTTTCCGCGAAAGAAATGTTGACCAAACAAAAAAATTTAACGATACATTTTACCTGCAAGCTTTACAAAGATCTTTTAAAGCGCTCGGGACTTACTTTCGAATGGTAACAGACCATAAGAAAGATAAGTTCAAAACATCAATCATCTCTTGTTTGAATCAATTGGAAGAAATTATCCAATTGGGAATGTTTGCTGACTCCTTGTATATTTTTGTTAGAAGTTTGAGAGAGGAACTTAGTCGGCATAAGGAATTCAAAAATTTATGAAAGCCTTTGTTTTAGCTGCTGGATATGGAAAACGAATGGGAACGCTCACTGAAAATTGTCCGAAACCTTTGTTAAAAATCCAAGGAATTACTCTTCTTGATTATAGTTTGTATCTCCTATATGAATGGAAGATTTCAAAAGTTTGGATCAACACACACTATTTAGGCGAAAAAATTAAAGAACATATTCAAAAATTTATAAAGTATCCAATTGAACTATTGGTAGAAAAAGAAAAAATTTTGGGAACTGCCGGTGGAATTCGAACAGGATTATCGGATAATGATTTTGAGAATCCTATTTTGCTTATTAATCCTGATACATTATTTTTTCCGAATCAAAACTTTTCACCTAAGACAAGTTTATCGGAAAATGTCAAAATTCATCTGTATTTACTTCCTACGCCTGCAGGTCATTCTTATACAAAAATAAATATCGATGAAGGAGGACTATTAAATTTTGGAAGTGGGTCGTATTACTATATTGGACTTGCGATCTTAAATCCAAGCTGCCTTCTTCATTTAGAAAAAAATCAATATTTTGATCTTTCTGATATCTTTAAAGAATGTGCAAAACGAAAGGAAATTACCGGAGAAGTATTCTCCGGCACTGTTCTAGATTTAGGAACAAAAGAACTCTGGAATTCATACTCCACAAAGGATATATTTGGAACGAATCTTTCCAAAATCCAAACTTTCCTAAATTCCTCATATATGACTTAGGATTTCTTGTTTTCTGTTTTCATATCCCTTTTTTCCAAGTAAAGCAAACATATTGTTTTTATAGTCTTCCACACCTGGTTGGTCAAAAGGATTTACACCTAACATATATCCAGAAACTCCGCAAGCGAACTCAAAGAAATATAAAAGTTCGCCAATTGTTTCCTCATTTAATCCAGGTAATGCGATTTCCAAACAAGGTACTCCACCATCTTTATGAGCAATCAGAGTTCCAAGCATTGCACTTTCGTTTACTTCAGAAAGTTTTTTTCCTGCTAAATAATTCAATCCATCACGATCATCTGGTTTTTCAGTTAAATATACATCTTGTTTAGGTGTTTCTATTTTAATGACTGTTTCCATAAGATGTCTTTCCCCATCTTGGATGTATTGTCCCATAGAATGCAGATCTGTTGTAAATTGAACGGAGGCAGGAAAAATTCCTTTACCAGTTTTTCCTTCACTTTCACCAAATAGTTGTTTCCACCATTCTGATAAAAAAGCCAGAGCGGGGGTATAACTAACTAATATTTCTGTTTTTTTGCCTTTTGTATACAGGCAATTTCGAATCGTTGCATAGATTGTGGCAATATTTCCTTCGGCAGCAGATTTTGTTTTTAATTCTGCCTCCATTTGTTTTGCCCCATCTATCAGTTTATTGATACTAAAACCTGCGGCAGCAATCGGCAACAATCCAACCGGTGTAAAAACAGAATATCGACCACCTACATCATCAGGGATTACAAAAGTGGGAAATCCATATTCATCTGCCAATTGTTTGAGTGCACCTTTCTGTTTATCTGTCGTAGCGAAGACTCGATTTTTTACATTTTCTCTTCCATATTTACGTTCCAGAAGAGAAAGTAACAAACGAAAGGCGATGGCAGGTTCCGTAGTAGTTCCGGATTTAGAAATTACATTCACTGAAAACTCTTTGTTCTCTAAGAATGCCAACATTCGTGAATGATAATCTGCATCTAAATGATGGCCTGCATAAATGATTTTTACCGATTTCTTTTGTGTTTCAGGAGCACTGAATTCAGGTGTTAAAGCCTCAATAACGGCTCTTGCTCCCAAATAACTTCCACCAATTCCAACCACCACCAAATACTGTGAATGAGATTGGATTGTTTCCGCAGCGATCCGAACCTTTTGGAGGTCCTCAGAACTTATTTTGTTTGGAAGGTCTACCCAACCTAAAAACTCATTTCCGGGTCCAGTTTTTTGAAGCAAAGTTTGTCGGGCTTTTTCGGCATTTTCCAATTCCTTTTGAATCAAAGTTTCAGTAAGAAAAGATTTCGCAAATCTATCCGAAATTTTTAAGTTCGACATAGCACCGATCCTTGAATAAAGTATAGCATCGAAAGGAAGATGAAGTGGATTCTTTAAGAAGTAAAGAAAATTTGAATCGATTTGAATCATTATTTGGAAAAACAAAAGAGCTGCCTCGTTTGTTCCAGGCACCCGCTAGAATCAATATCATAGGGGAACATGTAGATTATTTGGGTGGAATCGTACTTCCGGCCGCCATCGACTTTTTTGTCGAAGTGTATCTTCGCCCGAATAATACAGCTTCTTACAATTTACACTCTGTCACATATAACGAAACTGTAGAACTTAAAAAACCACTCCAACCAAATTCAAAATCACCTTGGACAGATTATATATCCGGAGTCATTTCTGAAATTGAAAAGAAGGGTCATATAGTCCCAGGATTTGATTTGTTAGTAGATGGAAATATCCCGCAAGGATCTGGCCTTTCTTCATCGGCTGCTTTTGAAGTGGTAACTGGTTATGCGATCCAAGAAACCTTTGGGTTGGTTATTTCACGCGAAGAAATTGCTCTCATAGGACAAAGGGCAGAAAACAATTTCGTAGGAACCAAATGTGGAATCATGGACCAATTCATCATTGCAGTTGGCAAAAAGGATGATTGTATATCCTTAAATACGAGTACACTAAAATATTCGTACCATCATTTTGAACTAGGAAACAATGAGTTTTACCTTATCAATTCGAAAGTGAAACATAGTTTAAAAGATAGTGCTTACAACAAACGTAGAGAAGAATGCGAGTCTGCATTGGTAAAAATCAAAGCAAAGTATCCAAAATTTACACATTTATATGAAGTTGAACTATCTGACAAAGAATTAGATGAATGCCACCTAACAAATGAAGAATTAAAACGAACCAAACACGTGACATCGGAACGAGAAAGGACTAAAATTGTAATCGATGGTTTGGAAACAGGAGACTTTAAAACTGTTGGTACTTCCCTTTTTCAGACACATTGGTCATTATCGAAAGATTTCGAAGTCTCTTGTCCCGAAATTGATTTCATAGTTGATTCTTTGCAGAGTCTAGGCGTCACTGGTGCCAGAATGATCGGCGGTGGCTTTGGAGGATGCGTACTCGTACTAGATATGAAAGACCATTTTTCCAAAATCGATGCAGTTTTAAAAAAAAGTTATCAACAAAAATTTAACGTTGAGATAGACTTCTACAAGTTTCAAATTTCGGACGGGGTAAAGGAAATTTCAATATGATCGAAAACTGGAGTGATTACACAGTTGAAAGTGGAGACTTTAAAATGGAAGTTCTCCAACAGAGATTTGTCCCCCTTCCAGAAACCGCTGTGTATTTTGAATTGTCGGGAGAAATCAACCTCTACAATTCCCAAGTTATGAAAGAAAATTTGGAAATTCTCATTTCCAAAGGTATCAACTATATCTTCCTAAACTTTGAACAAGTCAGTTATATCGATAGTTCTGGACTCGGTGTGTGTTTGGGAATTCATTCCAGACTTATGAAACAAAAGGGATATATCCGTATCATCTCCCCATCTGAAAAAGTCAGATACGTTTTAGAACTTACAAAACTTCGTAGCTTGCTCCAAATTTTTCCAACATTGGAACAAGCTGTAAAATCAGATTAGAAATAAGTAGGAAAAAGGAATTTTAGTTTTTTAATCTGTTCTGGATTCCTTTTTTCTGGAGCAGTCACCAAAGAAAACTTTGTGCTTCCCACAAGACTTGTGTCATCCGACTTTCCTAAAAGGTCAATTAATGCCGAAAGTAACTTCTTTGCTGTTTCTGCATTTTTACTTAAGTTACCCAAAACCATTTCCAATGTTACATGGGCTTCATCTTCTTTCCAACAGTCATAATCTGTAGACATACAAACCATTTGGTAAAGGATCTCTGCTTCCCTAGCAAGTTTTGCTTCTGGTAATACTGTCATGTTAATGATGTCAGCACCCCAAGACCTATACATATGGGACTCTGCTCTTGTTGAGAAAAGTGGCCCTTCCATACAAATCAAAGTTTTGTTTGTATGAATGGGAAGGTTGATTAGTTTCGCAGCTTCCTCTACTTTTTTACCAAGACCCGGCGAAAATGGATCAGCAAAAGGAGCATGTGCCACCATACCATTTTCGAAAAATGTAGACGGACGAGCTTTGGTACGGTCAATAATTTGTGACGGGATCACAAAATCTCTTGGGGCGATTTCTTGACGCAAACTTCCCACAGAACTAAATGCAATGATTTCTTCAACACCTAACTGTTTTAAGGCGGCAATGTTTGCACGAACTGGAACTTCGCTTGGATTTAAAGAATGACCTTTTCCATGTCGTGGCAAAAAAGCAATTTCTTTCCCTTTGAAACGTCCTATGGTGATTGTGTCTGAAGGTTTACCCCAAGGAGTTTCCGGGTGAATTTCTTGAATGATCTCCATTCCATCGATTGAATATAGGCCAGTTCCACCAATGACCCCGATTTTCACTACATTTGCCATATGAATCCTCTTAAAGTGCAGTTTTCCCCCAACGATTTTGGTTGCATTCGTTTTTTAACTTCGCAGACTGTAGAATGCTCATGGGAGAATACATGAAATCCAAAATACTATCGATAACCACTCTAACACTTCTGTTTTTTACTGCAGGCAATATCACATCCGATTCCGCTTTTGACATGTCCACACAATCTGATCGCAAAACAGTAAGTGTGACTATCTATAATGGGGGGATAGGTCTGGTAAGGGAAACTCGGACATTGAATCTCTCAAAAGGAATTCGCACCTTACGGTTCGAAGATGTTCCGTCACAAATCATCCCGCAAACTGTGCGAGTCAAAGGGGAAGATCCAAAAAAACTCACAGTCTTCGAACAAAACTATGAATACGATTTAATTTCCCAAGAACGCCTTATGGACAAATACATAGGAAAAGAAGTGACTCTCCACAAAGAAGGGAAAGATAAAACTACTTCTGTAAAGGCAACTTTGATCGCAAATAACGGTAGCCCGGTCTATAAAATTGGCGATGAAATTTCTTTGGGTTACAATGGACGTGTGACTGTTCCTACAATTCCCGAAAACCTATTTGCGAAACCTACACTTGTATGGAAATTGAAGAACGAAACAGAAAAGGAACAAACTTTAGAAGTATCTTACCAAACCAATGGACTTGGATGGTCAGCCGATTACATCCTCGTTTTGGATAAGGAAGAGAATCTATGCGGTCTAAATTCTTGGGTCACCTTAAATAACAATTCAGGAGCGGAGTTCAAAAACGCTATATTACAACTCGTTGCTGGAAAAGTCAATTTAGTGTCCAATCAAGTAACATCCTATGCAGCACATCCGCGATCTGTGAAAAAAACAATGGTCAAAGAATATGATGAATCGGCAGAAGCACCTGAGTTCAATCAGGAAAATTTATCCGAATACTATTTATATACTTTGGACCAACCAACAAACATTGGTTATAATCAAACGAAACAAGTCCAACTTTTCCAATCAGAAGGAATCGAAATCAAAAAATATTTCGTATTTGAAAATCTCCCTATGTATGAAGGAAATGAAAAGAATTTCAACAATGCAAACATCAAATACATTTTTAAAAATGCTAAGAAAAACAATCTAGGAAGACCTCTCCCACTAGGCACCATTCGTGTTTTTAAAGCTGATTCTAAAGGCCGCCAACAACTTCTAGGAGAAGATACAATTGATCATACTCCCGAAAACGAAGAAGTAAAGATTCGCACTGGTCAAGCTTTTGATGTAGTTGCCAATGGAAAACGACTCTCCAATGAAGTATTCAAACTCTCTCGTGGAGATAAATCTACTTACTCGGTAGAAATTCGAAATAGAAAAAAAGAAGAAATCGAAGTTAGGTTCTATGCAAGTCTCTGGGGAGATTGGAATATCACAAAATCTTCTCATAAATTTACTAAAGAATCTGCAACGAAAGCTTACTCCGATGTACCTTTAAAAGCTAATGAAACTGTCACTGTGGAATATACTGTTGAGACTAAATACCACTGATGGAAAATAAATATGACGTAATCATTATTGGATCTGGTATTGGTGGCCTTACGGCCGCCTCTATCCTTTCACAAGTTGCTAAAAAGAAAGTACTAGTACTTGAACGTCATTTTAAGTTAGGTGGATTTACCCATACATTCAAAAGACTTGGAAAATTTGAATGGGACGTGGGGATCCATTATATTGGGGATTTAGCAGAAGGTTCGATGTTGCGAACTCTATTTGATGCCATCACAAGAAAAGGTGTCACCTGGAATAAAATGGAAGAACCTTTCGAAGTTTTTGATTATCCAGATTTTAGTTTTCCCGTGTATGGAAAAAAGGAAAGGTTTAAGTCAGACTTAAAAGAAAAGTTTCCCTTAGAATCCGAGGCCATTGACCAATACTTCCGTGATGTGGAAATTTTTACTCAATGGTTTGGTAGGCATTTTACTTTAAAAGCCTTACCTGCTGTTTTTGAAAAGGCAGCCAAGTTTTTAAACATTAACCATATCTCTACCCCCTATATCACCACCAAAGAATATATGGAAACACATATTCGTGATGAAAAATTAAGAGCCGTTCTTTGTTCCCAATGGGGTGATTACGGACTTCCTCCCTCTAGTTCTTCTTTTGCCATTCATTCCATGATTGTTGCCCATTATTTCAATGGTGGTTACTTTCCAATCGGTGGATCTTCCAAAATTGTAGATTCCATAGAACCAATCGTAGAAGAAAATGGGGGAAGTTTAAAAATTCTCCACACCGTAAAAGAAATCCTTCTCGAAGGGGATAAAGCAATTGGAGTGAAAGTAGAAGTCCAAAAAGGAAAAACTTTTTCGGAACAAGAGTTCTTTGCTGATGTGATCGTCTCTGATGCGGGGGCCTACACTACTTATAACAAATTATTACCAAAAGAACATTCGGTTTCTTTTCAAAAGCCTTTGGAAAATTTGAGTACACAAGGAACCACATCCATCACACTCTACATTGGATTTAAGGAATCTCCTAGAAAGTTAGGGTTCCATGGCGAAAATCACTGGATTTTTCCTGACACAAATCATGACGCTTGTTATGCGAAAAGAAATGATTTGGCCAACGGAAATCCACCCATGATGTATTTATCCTTTCCTTCTTTAAAAAATCCAGAGGCCGAAGGACATACTGCAGAAGCCATTAGTTTTGCTGACTATTCTCTCTTTGCTAAATGGAAAGACGAACCTTGGAAAAAACGTGGCGAAGACTATACAAAATTGAAAGAAACGATTATAGAAGGAATGTTAACTTTTTTAGAGGAACGATTTCCTGGATTTCGAGATCTTATCGAGTTCACTGAACTCTCTACTCCCATTACCACAGAGTTTTTTACCGGACATAAAGAAGGTTCGATTTATGGACTTTCCTGTACACCGGAACGCTTTAAACAAGAATGGTTAGGTGTGAGGACAACTATCAAAAATCTTTACCTAACAGGAGCGGATGCTTGCTCTCCTGGGGTGGCCGGCGCTCTTATGGGCGGTGTAGCAGCTTCCTCTGTGGTTTTAGGGCTCACTGGTACTCTTCGGCTCATGAAAGATCTTTTCCAAAAGAGCCAAGAAACCGGTTGACAATTGATTTAAGATTTGATAGTTTGATATTAAACTAATGGGAACAAAATTTAAAGGATCTAAAAAAGAAGTACAAGCTCTGGATGCGTTCATCAAACTGAAACGCGCAGCAGAATCTTTATCTTCTCGACTCATTTCTGAGTTTACCAAGTGGAATATCTCGGAAAGCCAGTTCGGGGTTTTAGAGACTTTGTATCATTTGGGTCCACTTTGCCAAAAAGATCTTGGGGACAAAATTCTTAAGAGTACAGGAAACATTACCCTCGTGATCGACAACTTGGAAAAAAGAAGTCTTGTAGAACGTGTACGTGGTGTGGAAGACAGAAGATTTATCTCTGTCCACTTAACTTCGGAAGGGAAAAAACTCATCGAACAAATTTTTCCTGACCATGTGAAACGAATCACTTCAGAATTTGCAGTTCTCTCACCAGACGAACAAGAAGTCCTTGGAAAGATCTGTAAAAAATTAGGAAAAAGAAACGAAGTTTTGGCGAAATAGTTTAGTCCCTATATTCCATCACCAGACGAAATCCTGCTCGCCTATCTTCTGATAGGTTAGGAATCCCACCATAAGACCTAGCGCTAGCCGTAGAATTTTTAGCCGAATCAGAATAAGAACCACCGCGTACGACTTTGTAAATTTTTCCAAAAGAAAAGTTTTTGATATGATGGCCAGGATACAATTGGTAATCACTAGATGTCCATTCTGCTGCATTCCCACACATACCAATAGCACCGTAAGGACTTGCTCCTTCCGAAGATAACTCATAAACGGACTGAGCCTTACCTAATTTCGATTCTCTCGTATTACAATACAAAGAATCAAACTCATCACCAAATGGATATTTGGTAGCTATGATTTGGTATCCGAGGGTTTCATCCCGATTGGTAAATTCGATCACACCTGGTCCCCGCGCTGCTTTTTCCCATTCCCATTCAGTTGGAATTCGTTTGCCTACCCAACTTGCATAACGTTCCACTTCGCGATACGTAAGATGGACCACAGGATAATCCCCTTCTCCTTCGGGATACTTTCCACCAATCCAATGCGGAGGACTTTGTGTATTGGTTTGTTTTAAAAAGTAGGCATACTCGGCGTTTGTTACTTCAAACTTATCTATATAAAAAGAAGGAATCTCTTTTAGGTTCGAAGGTTTTGGTTCTAAATAATATGGATTGAAACTATCAGAAGACGGATCGGTGCCTTGGCCATAAAGAAAAAGTCCCCTGGAAACTAGGACCATCTCTTTTCTATCTTTAGGATGAAAGACAGTTTTTCTCGGCGGAGTAAATCTTCCTTTAAAAAAGGCATCCGGTTCAGTAAAAAAATCTTCTTCAATATAACTGGAAATATAAGCGTCCGTAGTAATCTCTTTCATTTTAGAACTGAGATCTGGTTTATAATCACCTACTAACACTACTTCGATGAACTGATTTTTTTTATTGATATGTTTTTCTTCCCAAACAGTGTCACGTACTACGAGAACCCCTTGTTTGAGATCAGTAACCTTTTGATACACCGGAAATTCCTTTGTATCTGCAAATAATGATTTAATTTCATTCAAAGAAAGTTTGGAAATCCGTTGGTTGCGGTAAATTCGAACTTTGATCCACAATCTGTTTTTATAAACACCAACCACTTCCCCTTTCCAGAGTTGAACTTTCTTTTTGGTTGTCGCAAAGGGTGATTCTTCCGAAGTTTCCTCTTGCGAAACAAGGGGTGCCATTACAATCCCCAAAGCGAATAGAATCAATAGTAGTTTTTTCATACTGTCTTTTATCATCATCGGCGTATTTTGCAGAAACCTTTTGATTGAAATTTCCTGTGCATGTATACAATCTGTGGGAAAGGGAAATGCCACATTGATCGAGTTTCAATACAAACGAGAGAAGGAAAACATCCTCATTTCCCTAAAAACGGATACTACCCAGATTGGTACCTTCCACCGAATTGCTACGATCATTTATGCTCTGAAAATGGACATCCTTTCAGGAGAACTGAGCACGGTGATTGAGAAAGGAAGGGAATTTACAATCGATTCGTTCATTTTACAGGCAGATGGTGGTGATACTACCCAAGCGGCATTTAAACTTGGAATGATGATGGATTCCTTATTTTCTAAGAATACGAAGTTTGAAGAAATTTTGGAGAAGTTACAAATCCAAGAGCCTGCCGTTGCGACTTTCTTTAGAGAAACACCAGAATTTATTTTTAGCGATTTACCCGAACGGAATGAAACTTGTTTGTATTTGGAAAGTAGTGCAGGAAGGGGTTTGTTGTATTATGTTTCGCGAATTCTAATGCAAAACCAAATTAATATTCGTAGTGCAACCATCGAAACTGACTTCGAAACAGGGCGCGCTAAAGACAGTTTTTATTTAACCGATGTTTCGGGGAAGATGTTTGCCTCTTCTGACCTTGCTGACAAAATCAGAAGAGAAATTCTAGCCCCGATCCAATCGAACTCTCGTTAGAGATTAATTTTTACAAAGAACTTTTAAGGAAGTAGCTTTATCCACTTTTGGTGCTTTTCCGTTTGAAAAACGGTAAGCCAAACCGGACTTCTTATCCACTTCTGTTTTAGTCCAATATTTCTCTTCGCTAGATTTGATCTCTTTGGGAGCAGTCGCAGCAAATTTTACTAGATCATCTTTAGAAGGAACAACACCACCAACGGTTTTACAATAAGCAGAAGCTTCTGTCCATTTTTTTGATGCGACTTTGTCCACTAAGAATCCAGCAGCAGGAGCTTCCGTTTGTGCCTCTTCTACCTTTTTCTCAGGCTCTGCAGCCACTGGTTTGGTTTGCGCATCAGCAGGAACAGTCGTCACTGCTACGGGAGCTTTTGTTTTGAAGTATTTCACGTATCCTAAGTACCCGATGGCAAGCACACCTGCCAAAACTAAAAATAGATACACTCCATTTCCAGATTCTTTTGTACCGTGGGAAGATCCGTCGGAGTGAGATACCGGGGATTGAAGAGAAACTTGTGCAGACTCATCGTTTCTGAATAGAGAAGCACTCTCGTTTCTTTTAGATTGTTTCTTAACCGTATTTGTTTTCTTAGCCGCTTTTTTGACAGCCTTCTTCTTAGCGGCAGATGATGATTTTTTCGTTGCCATAATGATAATCCTTATTGCCGAGACAATTCTAATTATAGTTATCACATGAAATCAGAAAAAGCTGAAGAACTTCTTCTCAAATTTGTTTTTTTTTAAAATTTTTTTAAGTGTGTTTCCTTTTCTCCTACGAAATCGTGATCCTAGATGAAAGAAGTTCGTATTGGTCTATTGGGTGCCGGAGTCGTCGGCACAAGCTTACTCCAACTCTTGGATAAAAACCGAGAAAAAATCCAAAATCATTATGGAATCAACTTACAACTAACGGCCATTGCCACTCGGAGTCCGGGAAAACTCCAAGGTAAAACGAACGTTCCAGTAACTGAGGATGTACTATCTGTTACAAATCGTTCGGATATCGACATGATTGTTGAATTGATAGGCGGAACTGACATGGCATTCAAAGCCGTCCGTTCTGCATTGGAAAATGGAAAGACAGTCATCACCGCCAATAAGGCTTTGTTATCCGAAAAAGGAAGAGAACTATATCCAATTGCAAAAAAAACTGGGGTCGAACTTGGTTACGAAGCAGCCGTCGCCGGTTCCATTCCGATCATCCGCACTTTAAGAGACGGCCTAGCTTCTTGCGAATTTGAAGTCATCTGTGGAATCCTGAATGGAACCACCAACTTCATCCTAACCAAAATGGAACAGGAATCTTGGGACTATTCTACTGCCTTAAAAAAAGCCCAAGAGTTGGGCTTTGCCGAAGCTGATCCAACATTTGATGTGGAAGGAATTGACGCAGGTCACAAAATCAGTTTGCTTGCAAGTCTTGCGTTCCGAGAGTACGTTTCGTTCACTTCTTTATCGGTAAAAGGGATCTCTGACTTACAATCTTTAGACATTCAATCTGCATTATCACTCGGATACCGAATTAAACTTTTAGGAATCTCTAAACGAAGTTCGGCGGGTGTTCTTACCAAGGTGCATCCAACTCTTGTACCTCTCGACCATCCGTTGGCAAATGTGATGAATGAATCCAATGCGGTGTTTTATAAAACCAAAGAAGCAGATTCTGGTATGATCACAGGAAAGGGTGCTGGGGGAATGCCTACTGCCAGTGCAGTTCTCTCTGATATCATCTACTATGCCTCGAGACTAGGTAGCAAAGACATTGCCAAAGAAAATAACCTATTCCCAGAAGCAAAAGCATATCCAGAGCCGGACAACTTGGCTCGTTATTACCTACGTTTTTCTACAGTAGACAAACCGGGGGTTCTTGCTGAAATTTCTAGAGTCCTCGGTCGTCATAATATTTCAATTGCTTCCGTCCAACAGAAGGAATCCACTTCCGAACCTGTGTCCGTGATTGTAGTCACCCACGCAGCAACAGAAGGAGAATTTCAAAAATCTTTGCAGGAAATTGATACTATGTCTACTATCATCAAACAGAAAACGGTAGCCATTCGGCTCTTGGAAAAACTGTAAGTCGCCATGGCGAATTTAGAATTTCCATCTCTAGATCTCAAAACAGAAATCGTTGAAGTCAAAGGCGAACGGGTTCTCGTTGTTTCTTTTGTGGGCCAAATCACCAACACCAATGCCTATGAAATCAATCGGAATATTTCGGTAATCTTTCGTGATGCGGTTTATAATATCATTTTGGAATTAACCAAATTGGAATACATCAATAGCATTGGTGTAGCAACACTCATAGGTATCATCAAAACCGTAGAGAGCAACCACGGCAAAATTCTAATCGGGGGTTTAAATCATTTTTTGGAAAATGTAATTCGACTGATGGATCTACCAAGCAAAGTAAAAATCTTCCATACTAAAAAAGAAGCCATCTCTAACTGGGAGTAGTAGCTAAAGGTTTTTGTTCTTTTTTCTTCCAAATTTCGTCTTCAATCAAATCCAAAAGTTGAGCGAGTCCCTCACGAGTAACAGCGGAAACGAGTAAACTTCCATTTTTTTGGAAAGAGATATGAGTTTCTTCATCCAATCCATCGGCTTTATTAAAAACCACCATCCTTGGAATTTCATTCAATTGTAATGAATTGAGAATGGTATCCACTGCGTCCATTTGTTCCGCATAATTAGGATTTGTGGAATCAACGACATGGAGGAGGAGATCCGCATCCCCTAATTCCTCAAGAGTGGCTTTGAATGCCTGAGACAAATCGGGAGGAAGGTCATGGATAAATCCTACGGTATCAGAAATAATGATTTCTCTTTCTTCAGGAAAACGAATTCGCCGAGTCGTAGGATCAAGTGTTGCAAATAATTTGTCTTCAGCAATCACTGTGGAATTTGTTAGGGCATTGAGGAGAGTGGATTTACCTGCGTTGGTATAACCGACAATTCCCACAATGGGGATTTCATTTCTAGTTCGGGACTTACGATTCAGTTCTCTTCGTCGTTTTAGATCTTTAAGTTCATTTTCCAAACGTGTGATTTTTTCTTCTACTCGTCTGTTCCCAATTTCCAATTTGGTTTCTCCAGGACCTCTCCCTCCAATTCCTCCTGTTAGGCGACTCATATTGTCATCCAATTCAGAAAGTCTATTTTTAAGGTATTTAAGTTGGGCAAGTTCCACTTGGAGTTTTCCATCTCTCGATTTTGCATTTTTGGAAAATATATCTAAGATAAGTTGGGTCCGATCGATGATTTTTAAATCACTAGCATCGGAAATTTTTTTTGCCTGAGATGGTGTCAGTTCCAAATCAAAAATCAAATGTTCAATGTCTTTATGAACAGAGGTTAAGATGATCTCTTGTAATTTCCCTTTTCCGACAACGGTTTTGGGATCGGGATCTCTTTTTTGAACATAGGTATCTACCACATGGATTCCAGCTGTGCGACAGAGTTCTTTGAGTTCTGCCATGGAATGGTCGGGGGAACGTTTCATCTTCCGCACATCATAAACACCGACAAGGAATGCTCGATTTTCTTTTTGTGATTCCTTTAGGTTCGAAGTTTTTTTGGTGAATTCAGATTCTAATGCTTCTACTTGTTCTGAGTATCCATACTTCAATTGGCCTGGATATTGTTTGGGAGAAAGGATCCAAGGTTCTTTCGCATCAGGATCAGGATTGATAAAGGCTGAAAAAAAGAATTTAGGAATTCCATCAGAACCAACACAAGCCGCAGTGATGGAATCAAAACGGTTGAGGACAAGGTCCATTAGGTCTTCTTGGTTTAACGGGTGTTCTTTGAGATGTGTGTGAAAGAGACGGAGACCTCGGAGTCTAGAATGGGCCACACGGTATCGGTCCAAATGAGGAATTTCGATGGAGTGGTCGTTTCCCACAATCAGATGGGTGACATAACCGGAACGTTCGATCAGAAGTCCCACCTGCCTACCGATTTCTACAGAAATCTCACCTACGAGCCGTGCAAGGTCCATAGATATGATAGAATCCTCTCTAAGACGCCTTTCGGAGAGAGATTTTAACTTTTTTAGCTGGTTTGGCTTGAGACCAGCTAGATTGCCGCTAATTTTACTTATAGTAAGTATCCGATATTCAAAGTATGGAAGTAGGCTATCAGATGATTCAAAAGGGTCAAGACATAATTTGGAAGAGCAGTTTATGGGTGGTCCTTGTTTTATTGATAAGTTGTTCCACATCAAAACCATACCAATTAACAGACGTTTCACCAAAGTATAAAGAATACCAAGGAAGTGATTTAGATCCTCATAAATCAAAAGATGTTATCATCCCTGTAACGAACAATCGTAAGTACGATGAGTTTATCCAAGAGGCACACAAGGCCATTGCTCTATTAGAATTTGGTGAGAACGTTGCTCTCCGTGCTGATAGCAAAAAGACAGTTGGAGAACCAGTTGAAAAAGAGATGCAAGCAGCCGCTTATTTAGAAGAAGACCTCCCAACATTGATTGCGAAACTTCCTGGTCTTATTCAAACCAACGAAGATTTGATTGAAAGTACGCCGAATGATTTTGATGGCCCAGCCATTGGCCGAGTGAGTAATGAATTAGGTAATATTCTAGAGGCTTTAAAACAGAATAGTCCCAAGGCAATTGGAATTCAGAATGCAATCCGTCATTTACGATCAGATTCAGGAAACTACAACCAAGGAAAAGATACTCTAGAGAAGGAAACAAAACCAGTAGTTGAAGATCCTATCATCATAACAAATGAAAAGGAAGCTGCGAAAAAACTGGAAAAAGTGATTTCGAAAAAAGAAGATAACAGTTCTAAAATTTCAATCAAACGTCTAAATCGCAAAACAAAAGTTACCGGAAAAGCAAAAGTCTCTGAACAAAT
Source organism: Leptospira terpstrae serovar Hualin str. LT 11-33 = ATCC 700639 (assembly GCF_000332495.1). NCBI lineage: Bacteria > Pseudomonadati > Spirochaetota > Leptospiria > Leptospirales > Leptospiraceae > Leptospira > Leptospira terpstrae. Next base: position 374,407 of record NZ_AOGW02000006.1, read on the forward strand.
TAATGAGTTAGTAAAAAAAGAAGAAGAAGACGTTCTTTCTGAAGAAGAAAAAAAAGACAGAGAGTATACAGAACAAATTCGAAATGGATTGGTTCAGGTATTTCAATGGGAATACTATCGCAATCCCAAGAACTTAGAAAGAATTCTAGCCACGCATCCCATACCCCGTGTTCGATCTGCAGCAGCACTCGCACTAGGTCGCCTAAAAGCTGGTCGAGTGAGTTTACAAACTGCTATTGATAAAGATGGATACCAAGTAAGGCCTGCGGCTTACAAAGCTCTGTCTGATCTTGGAGACAAACGTTCTCTTTCTTATTTCATCGCTGGAACCAAAGCCGAAGATCCCGAAGTAATCGCTGTCAGTTACGAAGGACTAGGCAAAACAAAAGATCCAGCTGGTAGGGAAATGATACTCACTACAGGTCTTGCATCTGAATATGTAGTGATTGTTTCTGGATCCCTCCGAGGACTCGCCCATCATAAATTAGATGCTGATGTAGAAGTGTTTGATAAATTTCTAAAATCAAATGAACAAGAAATCAAAGAAGCCGCTCTCGAAGCACTTGCCATTCATGGAAGTAGAGAAAGTTTACGGATTTTAGAACGAGTTGTGGCTGAAGAACCAAATCTTGCTCTAATGGCCGTGGATGAAATAAGCAAAAATCACTCGCTCTCGGCGACTTTTGCTCTCATCCGATTGAATGAATCCCAAACTGACGAAAAAATAAACAAACGCATTGGTGAATCTTTACTCCGACGCAAAGCCTTTGGAAAATATGCAATCATTCTGATAGAGGATGATTATCTGAGATCAGAACCTAACGAACGTTCGAGACCAGTATCTTATATCAAAAATAAGGAAATTGGTCTTATCCTTTCTGAAACGAAAAAGGAATTTGCAGTTCGGATTGGCGAAGATATTTTAACAGATAAATACATCCAAGTGAAAATGGAATCCACTCTTCCAGGAGCACGCGGTGCCTTTGTGACTGGTTGGGTATTTTATCCAAAACTGGATATCATTGAAGTAAAACAATTAGGAAGTGATGGGAAATCAGGGAAGTACTCTAATCTAAAAAAAGGAAAACATAATAATCTCTTCGATCCGATTGAAGAAATCAAAGTTCCTAGAAAGGATTAATTTTTCCTTTGGTAAGGGCGGTGGGAACCCATTCCACCGTTCCTTGTTTGAGAGGCACTTTAGGAATCATCCAATGAATGCCACAAAACCAAGTTAAAAAGTAAGAAGAAAAAGGCATCACACCGATTACATCAAATCCAGTCGAGGCGATAACAAGAGTTCCTTTGTAACCGGATTTGTAGATTTTACGCATCATCCAAAGTCCAGAGGTTTGTGTTTCCATAGTCACATCAGAAACTATCATATCGTAATTTGGATTTTTAGTAAATAGAATCAGGCCTTCTTTAGCATCCACTGCTCTGTCCGAGTGGATATTTAGAGAATCAAAATATGATTTTAAATTGTTCGCATAACGATCATTATCATCAACAATTAAAACTCGTTTCATATCTGAATCTCCGCATCGGCAAATTGACTATCGTATAATTTTTTATAAATTCCATTTTCGGCCAAAAGGGAATCGTGATCCCCTTGTTCTTTGATTTCACCCTCTTCAATGACAACAATGTTCTTCACTCGGCGAACAGTAGAAAGACGATGGGCAATAATAAAAGTAGTTCTATTCTTAAAGAGTCGCTCCAAAGCGCGACTGACCAAACGTTCTGATTCGGCATCTAGAGCACTGGTTGCTTCATCCAATATCATGATTTCTGCATTTCGTAACAAGGCTCGAGCAATGACTAGACGTTGTCTTTGTCCCCCACTAAGGTCGAGTCCACGAACCCCAATGACAGTATCATATCCATTTTCCATTTTGGTAATGAAGTCATGGGCATTTGCAAGACGAGCTGCACGAACGATTTCCTTTCGAGAAGCTGCACCCGTCCCATAAGCTATGTTATCTGCAATGGTTCCGTGAAAGAGAAAAATTTCCTGAGTCACAATTCCGATTTTTTTACGAAGTGAGTTGAGTGAATAATTTCGAATATCCTCACCATCGATTCGAATTTTCCCAGCTGTCGGATCAAAAAATCGGGGAATTAAATCCATAAGAGTGGATTTACCGGATCCACTAGTTCCGACAAATGCATAGGTTTCCCCGAGTTTGATATCCAAGTTGATTCCTTTTAAAACTTCCTGGTTTGTTCCTGGATAGGAAAAATGGATGTCGTCAAATTGGATTCCTTTCTCAATTTTTTCGAGAACAGTTTCATCGCCATGTTCCACCACTTCAGAATCGCGATCAATGATTTCGAAAATACGTTTCCCTGCGGAATTGGCTTGGGTGATTTTTCCAACCATTTGTGAAAGTTGAGTGAGAGGACGTAATAAAAATAACAAGGTAAGGAGGAAGGCCATAAACTCACCTTGAGTGAATTTACCGGAATAAATGAATTTTGCTCCCATGGCAAAGTATCCGAGAACTACGATGGAAGAAGTTAATTCTACAAGGCTTGGTGCCATTTGTAAATAGAACTGGCCTTTAAATGTACGACGGTAGACCTTATAGTTGATATTATCAAATTTTTTTAGATCTTGAGTCTCTTGACGGAAGGTTCTGATGACCTTAATCCCTGAAATGAATTCTTGGATATGGCTATTTAAGTCGGCGATTTTTTCTTGGAACCTGGCAGTTGAGGAAGAAATTTTTCGCGTAAAGAGTGTTACAGGCAAAATCACAACGGGAATTGTAAGACATGCTAATACCAATAATTCTGAATTTAGATAAATAAGAATCATTAGATGCGTTAAAACATAAAAAAAGTTGATCACCGCATCACGCAGGTTACTCGAAATAACGGCCGCCACAATTTCCGCATCGTTTATGACACGGCTCATGATAAGACCAGTTTTTTCTTTATAAAAATATGTCAGCGGGAGTCTTTGAACTTTTTGAAATAACTCTTGGCGAATGTCCCTGACCGCTTTATAACCTGCAGTGGCAATACAAAAGACAGATAAAAGATAAGTTCCTAATTTTAAAAGGTATAACGGAAAAACAGCTACGCAAACTGCCCAGACCACTTCCTTAGGTTCCATATCCGCTGTGAACTCATTGATTTGGAGTTTTGCTGAGATAATAACACGTTTGATTCTTTCCAGACCATCCAAACTATCCGCACCTAGTAATACTTCTTGGACTAAGATAGTTTTTTCTGGCAAGGTCAAATCCAAATGAAAACGATTGTTTTTATCTCCACCTAACGAATCAAAAAGTGGAATCAGTGCTGTAAGAGAAATACCATTCAGGACGGCTGTCAAAAGTGCAAATACCAAACCCAGAACAAAACGTTCGCGGTAACGCACAGAATAGGAAAGTAATCTTAAAAAATATTTCATTGGATCACTTCCTCATAGAAGTTGCGGAGTAAGGTTTCCCCATGTTCAGTGAGGATGGACTCGGGATGGAACTGAACCCCAAAGACCTGATTCCATTTTCTATGACGAATTCCCATTATGACTCCATCTTTTGTTTCGGCTGTCACTTCCAATTCACTCGGAAAGGAAACTTTCGATACCGACCAGGAGTGGTAACGGTTTGCTAAAAAGCCATTGGGAATGTTTTTAAAGATACCTTCGCCATTGTGAAAGATTTCAGAAGGCCTTCCATGAAACACATCTGGAGTTTGTTCCAAAGTGGCTCCAAACATTTCTCCGATGGCTTGGTGGCCAAGGCAAATTCCAAGGATTGGCATTGTCTCATACATTGAGTTTAAATGAGACATGAGTTTTCCTGAAGTTTTGGGAAGACCGGGTCCTGGAGACAAAACCACAGCCTTGTAGTTTTTTTGTAAATCCAGAGGTAAATCTTCATCATGCCGCATGACAGTCGTTGGTATGATTTGGTTCAGGTATTGGTACAGAATATAGGTGAATGAGTCGTAGTTGTCGATGAGAAGAAACATACTAGGAGAGGACAAGTGGAGTCAACATTTGATTCCACCTGTCCTTTATCCAATCTTTACGCGTTAGGAGTTTCGATCCCAACTCCGTCATTGAGAAATTTGGAAATGATCACACGTTGGATTTGAGAAGTACCTTCGTAGATTTGGAAAATTTTTGCATCTCGCATTAATTTTTCTACAGGGTATTCTTCGTTGAATCCGTAACCACCAAAGATCTGAACTGCATCTGTTGTGACACGCATTGCCATATCAGCACAAAATACTTTTGCAATAGATGCTTGGTATGTGTTTCTGTAACCGCTATCGATAAGCCAAGCGGATTGCCAACAGAGTAGTCTTCCTGCTTCAATGTCGCGAGCCATTTCAGCGATCATAAAGCTAACACCTTGGTTAACGGAAATAGGTTTTCCGAACGCATTACGTGTGTTTGCATAACGAATGGAATGATCAAGTGCTGCACGAGCCACACCGACTGCTCCAATCGCAACGGCAGGGCGAGTTTTATCAAAAGCACCCATTGCAATTTTGAATCCGTCCCCTTCTTTACCGATCATGTTTTCTTTTGGAACTTTTACATCTTCGAAGGTAACACCGCGAGTGTCAGAACAACGTTGTCCCATATTTTTTTCTTTTTTACCGATGATGATTCCAGGAGATTTTGCATCTACGATGAATCCGGTCATACCTTTGTGACCAGCATTGGGATCTGTTTTAGCTAAAACAAAAAACCAGTCGGCATGACCTGCGTTTGTAATCCACATTTTGGATCCGTTGATAATATATTCGTCACCCACTCGTTTTGCTACTGTGCGAATTCCCGCAACATCTGATCCTGCACCTGGCTCAGTGACTGCGTATGCTGCGAGAGTGAAGGTTTCCGACATTGGTTGGATGAATTTTTTCATGACATAGTCATCAGCACCTAACAAAACAGGCGCTAATGCAAGATTGTTTGCGAGGATAGCAGTTGCCATTCCTGAACAACCATAAAACAACTCTTCAGAAGCAATGAGTTCGTCCAAAACACCGAGGCCTGCCCCACCGTATTCCACTGGGATGTGCATATTCATAAGGCCTACGTCAAAAGCTTTCTTTAATATTTCTTTCGGATATTCACCTGTGTGGTCATGGTGTTCCGCCTTGGGAATCATTTCATTTTTGGCGAAATCTCTCGCTAAATCGCGGAGGGCTTTTTGTTCATCGGTGATGGAAAAGTCGATCATGGTATGCCTTATTGATGTTTTTTTACAGTACTTTGGAATTTTCTCTCTGAGTCAAGAAACTAGGGCGACTTAAATCTGTTGAAAAATCTTTTGAATCCAAAATCCTAGCCTTGGGAGAAAACAATGTCAGGACACTCGAAATGGGCGACGATTCGAAGAAAAAAGGGAGCCATTGACGCCAAAAGAGGCGCCATCTTTACAAGGATTGCCAAAGAAATTTCCGTAGCAGCAAAAGATGGTGGTGGAGACCAAGAAGGAAATCCAAGACTTCGCCTAGCGGTTACAAAAGCAAAAGCTGCCAACATGCCAAAGGACAATATCGAACGTGCCATCAAAAAGGGAACCGGTGGTTTGGAAGGGATGGTCTACGAAGAGTGCCTGTATGAATGTTACGCACCTGGTGGCGTTGCCATTATGGTTGATGTCCTCACTGATAAAAAATCTCGTACCACTCCTGAAATTAAAAGTATTCTAACTAAATTGGGAGGGTCGCTAGCCAACGCAGGTGCCGTTTCTCGTCTTTTTGAACGAAAAGGACAATTGACTCTAAAAGCAGATCAAATTTCAGAGGAAGCTCTATTTGATTTAGCACTGAGCGCCGGTGCCGAAGACATCCAAGTCAATGATGGGATGTATGTTGTTCTTACAACGCCTGCAGAATACGAAGCAGTCCAATCAGCTCTTTCCACGAAAGGATTGAATATGGAAGAATCGGAAATCAAATACATTCCGATGACCACTGTGGAAGTGAACGATAAAGAAACCGCAGAAAAAGTAATGAAGTTAATTGAAAACTTGGAAGCCAATGATGATGTGCAAGGTGTGAGTTCCAACTTTGAGTTAGGTGATGGAGTCGAGTTAGATTAAAAATTTTCTCCCGAAGACAGGGACGATTGATTATGTCGCCCTGTCTGCATCTGATTTGGTTCCTTAGGTTTGCGAAGTAACCACTAAGAACCGAAACCAATGGTTTATCTTTTTTTGATCAACCCTGCGATGAAGATAAGCAAAATGGATCCTGCCACTGCCACTAGAAGTTCTGCAATTAGGCCGTAAGAGCGAAAACCCAAAAGACCGAATACAATTCCTCCCAAAAAGGAACCAACCACACCAATTACCAAATTGGCAATCAGTCCAAATCCCCTTCCACGTAAAATACGGCCGGCAAGCCAACCTGCTGCAAGACCAATGAGTAAAAACCAAATAAAACTAATCATAAGTTACTATCCTTGTTGCCTTTTCTTTTGAATTCTCATAAATTTACAACAAGTCGTTTGAGAATCAAATCATATACGAAGGCTACATTTGAAAAATCAACTTTTAACAGGTCCCTATTACTTTGGTATGAAGGACTTAGATGTGTTCAAAAAACATTTTATCCAAGAGAACCAAGGGAAACCTCTCTTTCTCATTCGGTTTGAAAATATCAGCGGTATTGAACTGACTGATTTTTTAGATCTACTTCGTACAGAATTTTATGCCTGTTTGGATTTGGAAGATATCTGTTTTGGATTCCATTATATAGAAAAACAAAATATATTGATCATGGGAATTTCCCCTCTCTTTGAGTGGGACATTGAAAGATTTCCCAATATCGAAAATGCCGTTGGTAAATTTCAACAACAATGTTTACAAAACAAAACAGCATCCTTTCATTTTGGAGTCTCAAGAACCCAATCCAATTTTATTTCTGATAGCGATGAAATTTATAACGAACTTTATAAATCTTCAGAAAAAAACCTAAACGATAACTTGGTTCGTTGGAGTTGGACTTATTATAATAAAGCCAACACTTATATTTCTGGCTCAGTTCATGAAGCCATGATCCAACCGACGGTAATCTTCAATCCAAAAGATAAAACTTATGCAGTGAAAGGTGGGGAAGTTTTTTTGGGTGGTGGCGCTTACATTGGATATAAAGATTTAATCAACGATATCCCTGCTGACCAAGACTTAAATCGAATCGAACTTTTGATTTTAGAAAAGTTGATCGTTGCTTGTGAAGGAGCCCCGGGACTTTTAAAATTCAATATTTCTCCTCAATCTTTGATTGATACTTTTTCTCATGTCGATCGAGTCGATCGCTTGAAAAAACTAATTCAAAATAAGGATCTTCTTCCAGAAAACGTACGCTTTGAGTTAGTAGAAAAACCATACGACGATTCGCATTATCCATTAAAAGACGTATGCCATGCTTTTTATTCTCATGGAATGAGTTTTGCCGCAGATGACTTTGGTGTCAAAAGCCAGTCGCACCAAATTGTTTTGGATCTTGGAATAATGATCAAAGAATTCAAACTAGACCCGATTAGTTTTAAATTTAAAATTGAAGAAGACCAGATTAAATTTTTAGACAATCTAGCTTTTATTGATTATTGCAAACGTCTTGCTGATAACAGGGAGGCCGTAATCACAGCGGAAGCCGTTGAGGATTATGATACTTTACGTTTCTTAATGGAACACCAAATCTATCAGTTCCAAGCAAACATTCTTTTTGGTAAAATGACAATCTCTGATTACAAAAGGGATTTTGAACTTCTCCATTCCATACATGAAGATGTTGTGAAAGAAGTATTGACAGATAAAATTTTATCAGAAAAACAAAAGAAAGTCGGGAATTTGTTTCGAGTTGCTTCGGAAGAGGGTTTGATTTAAAAAACATATGCATTTCATTATGGCGATTGAAAACGATCTGAATTCTGCACAGGCTTTGGAAAACATCTTCCTTGGTTTACGCCAACGAGTAGTCGTAACAAAATTTTCGCAAACTGTACAGGAGTATGTTAAATCCTCTAACCCCGATATCATTCTTATGGGGATAACTTTTAAAGATAAAAAAGAATTGGAATTTGTTTTGGAACTTCGACGCGACGTAATCACCCATAACATTCCCATCATGGCAATGATACCGAAAGAGGACGCCAATTTTGTAGCAAATCTAAAGGCCCTTGGTTTTACAGATTATATGGTAAAACCTCTGATCAAACAGCCACTACTAGATAGAATTCATTCTCATATTGAAGAATATAAATTTAGTGAGTCTTCTAAAACAAGAGATAATATGTCTTTTGTCGTTGTAGACCGTGGCCATGGACGAGTTCTCTTTCAATGCCGTGCCAATCTCAAACGATATGTTTTTCCTGAATTCAAAAAAATCTTTACGCCCAATTTTCTTAAATCAATTCAAGCGGAACGTATTTGTTTTGATGTTCGTGTTGTTCCAGAATTAGGAAAAGATGAAGTAGAAGTATTTGAACGTGTAATGAAACTTTTTTCCAATCATGAAAAAGTTGTATTCATAGCTGGTCGTCATATGGGTGCTTTTATTGAGCATGCCACTGATGATGAAAAGATGTTAGTTTTTATGGCTCCAAACGAATTCGATGAATACGTAAAAATGGAAGAGCAGAAAATTGAAGAACAAAGGAAAAAAGAAAAAAAAGAAAAATTTGTAAAGGAAACAGGCAAAGAACCTCCGCCTGCACCGACTCTTTTAAGCCAAGTCAAAATAGAAATTCCTCTTAATCCTCCGATTGTTCCAGAAAATTTAAATTCTTCTGCAGAATCGACAGATTCACAACCTAATTCTGATTCAGCGAATCCCCCTTCCCAATCATAATTTTATAAAAAAAAACGAAAGAAGTAAACAATGAACTACAAACGCGAAGTTATCGATATTCCCAACGGCAAAGGCGAAATCATTCGCTTTCAAATGAATGATCAAAACTCATTGACTGGTCAAAATATGAGAGACCTAAGTGAGATCTTAAATGAAATCAAAGCCGACAATTCCAAACGTGGTGTTATCCTTACTACAGATAACCCCAAATTTTTTTGTAATGGTCTTGATGCGGAAAACTTACTTTCCACAAGCCGTGACAAACTGATTGATGAAGTTGGTGGGATAGTACTTCTTTTTGGCGAACTTGTCAAATTTGACAAACCATTGATTACAGAAGTTACAGGCCATGCCATGGGTGGCGGTGCCGTGATCACTGTTGCATCCGATTTTAAATATATGTTGGATGGAAAGGGAAGGATTGGGTTTACAGAAGTAAATGTTGGTTTGCCTTTGCCTGGAAGTTTTATCGATCGCATTAAGATGTGTGTGGATCCAAGGTATTGGGCAGAAGTTTGTTTAGAAGGAACCACTTACAAAGGTGCGGAAGCAAAAAAAATTGGGCTTATTGATGAAATTGCTCCAACTCCAGAAGATGTAAGAAAGATTGCTTTAAAGAAATTGGAAACACTTTCTAAAGTTCCATCTGCTGCATATCGTGCTACAAAGAATACATTAAATGGAGCTCTACTCGCAAACCTTGATCAGTATAAAAAAGATACGATCAAATCTTTTGAACAACTAGGTGTCGTTGACAATTTACTAGAAGCAATGACAGCTCTTAAGGAAAAACGTAGACCCGTTTTTAAATAAAAATCTCCATGATCGAGGGGAAAATTACAAACACCCCTCGATTCTTATAAGTCTTTTCACCATAAGCGCCGAAAATAATACTGAAATCTGATGTTGCGTTCATTCGTATTAGTACTTATACTCTCTATTTATCCACTCTCTGCAATATCTGTCTCTGATTTCCCACCAGGTTTTGTTTTAAAAAATCCATATGTTTGGCCAGTAAAAGGATATGATACAATCACTGGAACATTTGGAGAATTTAGAACTGGTCACTTCCATATGGGCCAGGACTTTTCCACTGGTGGCAAAATTGGTATTCCTATTCTTGCTGTCGCAAAAGGGAAAGTAACCAGAGTCCAAAGACGATGGACTAGCATTGGTTATGCAATCTTCTTACAACACGATGATGGGATGACCTCTCGTTATGGTCACTTGCATAAGTTTTCACAAAAAATTATCAAACAAATTTTAAAATCAAAACAAGCAAAACGATACAAAGACCGAACAGATTTTGATATTGCTCTTCCGGAGGCAGTGGAAGTAGATGCAGGTGAAACTATTGCTTTTTCGGGCGATACAGGAGTTGGCCCACCTCACCTTCATTTTGAACTTTTTAAAGATAACGTATATTACAACCCTGTGCATTATGGCTTAGGTTATAATGTAGCAGAACCTATTGTATTCAACGCTTTGCGTATTACTCCACAAACACCTCGCACCTTCATCAATGGTCGAAATGAACCTGTAGAAATTCCATTTTATGAAACCACTGGAAATCGATTTGAGTTATTAGAATCTCCTACTCTTTTTATCCAAGGGAAAGTTGGAATTCAAATTGCTATTCATCAAAAATCAAATAGCAATCGTCTTGGAATTTTCACCTTGGATATGTTAATTGGTGAAAACGTTTTACAAGGTTTCCAACTTTCTAAAATTCTAAAAGAACATACTCGTAAAAATGTATTGTTATATGATAGTTCTGTAAGTAAACCCAACGGAAATCCATTTTCATATTATCTACATACTAGAGATGGAAACGACCTCTTAGGTATGAGAAGTAATGGTCGTGAACAAGGACTTCTTGATAGCGAACAGATGCGTATGGGAGAACCAAAAGAAATTACGATACGTGCTACAGGGATGGGAGGTCAAATGTCATTTGCTTCCTTTTTTATTCTAAAAGACCAAGGTGATTATAGTCACATTGTTACTAAGGAATGGAAATACAATGTGTATTACGATCGTTATACTACCTTCAAATCCAAAGATACAAAAGTAGAACTTTTTTTCCCAGTAAATGCAGTATATTCGAAAGCATTTTTCGAAATCGAAGCGCAAGAACAAATCCAAATCAATACACAGGGACTCAACCAACTCTCTAGTGTATATAAAATCGGGCCAGATTTTAAAGACTTCAATTTAGGTTATGATCTTTATGTAAAAGTTCCCAAAACCAAAGACATCAATTCTGCTGATTTGTACGAAGTACTGGCGAATGGAAATGTGAAAAAGATCAATGGATCTTCTTTTAGTTCTTGGGGTCAGTTTTTTAAAGTGAGACTTCGAAAAACTGGTCTCTTTGTCGTTTTATCTGACCAAACACCTCCCAATATTTATCTACATGAGTTTATGAATAAAACGGTTTATCCAAGAGAAGACTTTGCCCTCTATTTGAAGGCAGTGGATGTAGGATCAGGAATTATGCCCGATGGATTTGATATCACTGTCGATGGAATTCCGGGCAAAGCAGAGTTTTTTCCAAAAGATGGACGATTGGAAATCTTTGAACCAGAAATTTTATACGAACCAGGAAAACACACGGTGCTTGCCAGTGTAAGAGATTTTGCAGGAAATTGGAGTTCGACTGTTCGTTATGATTATGAAATCCAATCACCACCAGTGCCTGAAGAAAAAAAGAAACCTACTCCTGAAAACCACAGTGTAGATACTTTAAAAGAAAAAAAGAATACTAAAGAAACCAAATCTAAGCCATCTTCGCCTAAGGTGCAAAAGGCGATCAAATCGATCACTGCCGCACCTAAGGCAAAGGATAAAAAATCTACATCCCGATAGCTGCACCACCGTCTACACGGAGGTAAGTTCCAGTAATGTAAGAAGCATCGTTACTTAAGAAAAACTTAACAGCAGAGGCAATCTCTTCTTGTTTTCCCGGACGTTTGAGAGGAATTACAGAAGGATCTGTCAACTTGTCTTGTACTTCTTTAGAAAGTGTTCCAGTCATTTCTGTTTGAACGTATCCTGGACAAACTGCGTTTACTAGTACGTTTCTACCTGAAAATTCACGTGCAGAAACTTTTGTTAACGCAATCACACCAGCTTTTGAAGTGGAGTAGTTTGCTTGTCCTGGTTGTCCTGTAAGTCCAGAAACTGAGGAGATATTGACTATCCGGCCAGAGTCAGATTTAAGAATCAATTTACTTGCGGATTTTGTCATAAGGAAAACTCCCTTACAGTTCACATCCATTACGAAGTCGTATTCTTGTTCAGACATACGAATGAGAAGGTTATCTTTCAAAACTCCCGCGTTGTTCACAAGAAAGTCTAATTTTCCAAAAGCTTCCTTTGTTTTGCTAATCGCAGCATCGCAATCCTCTGGTTTTGTTACGTTACAAGCAACACCAATTGCTTTCACACCAAACTTTGCTTCTACTTCTCTTGCAGCTTCTTCAATTTTTTCCTGATTTAAGTCAACAAGCACCAAACTTGCACCATGCGATGCGATACGGTTTGCGATTGCTCTTCCCAAACCAATGGGAGAGGCAGCTCCTGTTACCAGTGCTACTTTTCCTTCGAATTCTTTGGACATATGCCCCCCTGGGATTTATTACTAGATTCTAAACTTGAATCTCGAACATCGTTCGGCAATCGTAAAATTCCCAGTTGAAACGGAAGTTTCGACTGAAAGACTGCCCTTATGATCGATCGTTATAGCCACCCAGAGATTTCCGCCATCTGGGAATTAGAGAACAAATTTAAAATTTGGACAGATATTGAAATTTATGCCTGCGAGGCACGCGCCAACCGAGGAGAGGTCCCCAAAGAAGATCTCGAAACCATCAAACAGAAGGCAAAATTCAATGTAGAAGAAATTCTAGAAATAGAATCGAAGGTTCACCATGATGTGATTGCCTATTTAACAAACCTGAATTCATATATTGGCCCTGCTGGCCGTCATGTTCACTTTGGACTGACTTCCAGTGATGTAGGAGATACGGCGCTTTGCGTACAAATGGTTCAAGCGATGGACCTTCTCATCCAAAGAACCGAAACACTTTTACAAACAACAAAAGAAAAAGCAAAAGAGTACAAAGACCTTCCTTGTATCGGACGTTCTCATGGGATCCATGCGGAACCAATGACTTTAGGATTAAAATTTGCACTCTTCTTTGCAGAAATGACCCGCAACTTAGAACGGATGAAAGATGCAAGGGAACAAATTGCAGTAGGTAAATTGTCTGGAGCTGTAGGAACCTATTCCAATATTGATTTAGAAATCGAAGAATATGTTTTAAACAAACTTGGTCTTAAGGTAGATCCGATTGCAACGCAAGTGATCTCTAGAGATCGTCATGCTTTCTATATGTCTGTTCTAGGTGTGGTTGCTGCCAGTTTAGACCGTATGGCAACAGAAATTCGACTTTTGCAAAAAACAGAAGGACGTGAAGTAGAAGAACCATTTGCCAAAGGCCAAAAAGGATCTTCCGCAATGCCTCACAAACGAAACCCAGTGGTTTGTGAAAGAATTTCTGGAATCTCCCGAGTCATTCGTTCTAATGTAAACGTTGGATTACAAAATGTGGGACTTTGGCATGAAAGAGATATTTCTCATTCCTCAGCAGAACGAATTGTACTTCCCGATTCTACAATTGCACTCGATTACATTTTAGAAAAAATGAACTTTGTATTGAAAGGTCTTCATGTTTATCCTGATGCTACAGAACGTACACTAAACGTAACACGTGGACTCATTTTCTCTCAAAAAGTTTTGCTTTGGCTCATCGAAAAAGGGGGAATCACTCGCGAGGATGCATACCTTATCGTGCAAGAAAATGCAATGGCCGTATGGGCAGACCAATCCAAAAATCTTCGTGACCTTTTGAAACAAGATCCAAGATGTTCTGCCATTCTGAAAGATAGCGATTTGGAGGAAATTTTTCAAATCAAACCTTATCTGGAACGAATTCCGCTCATTTTCAAACGACTAGGGATTATTGATTAGATTTTCTTTGCTATGTTCATCGATAGTAAGTGAATGATCCTTTTACTCAAAATTCCAATGAATCCTATAGGCCAAACAACTCTGGTCTATAGGATTTTTATTTAGGATTTTCCAACTCCACTTCCAACCATTGGATTAAATCTTTTAACATCTCCCGATTGATACTGTGACCTTCTTCATATTCTTTATAATGAGGATGGATGCCGATAGATTCTAAATATCCTTTTACCGATCTAGCATATTCCACTGACAAAACACGGTCATTCGTTCCGTGAGAGATAAATATTCTTTTGTTTAGAACTTTCTCAGTGGCATCTACAATTGTTTTGTTTTCTTCTAACAATCTCCCACTCAGAGCAATGATACCTTTAATTCTCTCTGGATGTAGTAGACCGATGGAATAAGACATGATGGCACCTTGGCTAAATCCACCAATCCAAACTTTGGATTCATCAAATTGATAATTTAATTTAAGATAATCCAAAAACTCTAAGAGAAGTTTTCTACTTTCTCTTTCTTGTTCTAAGTTGATTTTCGGCTGACCAGTTGTAAATAATACTTCATACCATCCATAACTATCCCGTCCTAAAGTCAGAGGTCCTCGAACTGAAACGATTAACATTGAATCAGGCAGATAATTGGTTAAGGAAAATAAATCTTCTTCATTACTACCAACTCCATGTAACAAAAGTAAGAGAGGTGGTTTTTCTACAGAAACTTTTGGTTTACGAATTAAATATTCTAATGGTTTTTCCATTTTTTTCAAGATCCCTAATTTAATTGAGAGTCAAGTCGTACCGAAGTCATTGTTAATGCTCCAGCGACTGGTTTGTCATTAAAAAATGAGACAGTATCCGAATTCAATTTTGTCCCCAAAGTATACAATAGTGGTAGATAATGTTCCGCTGTTGGAATGGCCCATTCAAATTCTTTCCCGTGATTTCGGATTTGAATGAGTGATTGGTAATCTTCTTTACTGATCCAATCTTTTACTTTTTGATTCACATCGAGTGCCCAATCAAAACCATACACTTCGTTCAACCTGTCCCATGCCACCATACGCAAGTTATGCACTATATTTCCACTAGCAATGATTAGGATTCCTTTGTTTCGGAGAGGGGCTAATTCTTTTGCTAATTGAAAATGTTGTTCTGGAGAACTTTTGTAATCCATACTCAATTGAACGATCGGAACATCTGCTTGAGGGTAGATATGTTTGATCACACTCCACGCCCCATGATCCAGCCCCCATTCGTAATCTAATTTTACATTTTGAGTTTTTACCACTGACTGAACTAGTTTTGCTAACTCAGGGCTACCGGGAGCAGGGTATTGTACATCAAACAAAGCCTTGGGAAAACCACCAAAATCATGTATGGTCGGAGGTTTTTCCATAGCAGTGACAAAGGTTCCATCTGTCACCCAGTGTGCCGAAATACAAAGGATTGCCTGAGGTTTTGGAATTTGTTTTGTTAGGTCACGTATTCCATCCACAAATTCATTTTCTTCAATCGCATTCATAGGACTGCCATGGCCTAAAAAAAACGAAGGCATTGTATCGGAAGTTGGAAAAACATTCGAATTCTCTTTGGTTTCTGTCTGGTTCATACGGTTTTTCGGAGCATTTTTTCGCCTCCGATCCCTCTCTATAGATAGTTTAATATTAAACTACTTATTGTCAATCTATTCACAAACTGCAAAATACAAAAATAATTCTTTTCATCGTCTGTAATCTCTAACCAAAATGCATTAAAGATTACAACGAGGGTTTTCCAAAATGAAAGCAATTAAATGGAATATAGGATATGGTTTTTTAAGTTGGTTTGTACCGTTTTTTGTCTCGATCTTCTTTTTCTCAAAGGATGGCGGACTACAAATTGATTTGTTTCTTTTCAAAACGATCATGATTGTCGTCGGATCCCTCAGTGGATGTTTTTTACTATATCGTTATTTTTTGTTAGTTGATTCAAAATTTCTTAAAGAAGGATTTGTCATTGGAATCTCTTGGCTTTTTATCAATTGGCTTTTAGACATTCTCGTTCTGATTCCAATGTCAAAAATGCCTATGGATGTATATTTTATTCAAATTGGATTTCGATATTTGTCTTTGTTGTTTTTTGCCATAGCTATGGGAGCAATTTTGGAACGGAAGGTAAAGTAAAGGGTGAAACATCTTGTCTGATTTTGAGGTTTCCTATGGAAAATAAAAAGAAAATAGAGTATATACTAAACGAACTCATTTCGAATCAAAATACTTCAGACATTCCGAAGTTTTTCTCAAATAATTATGTAGTACATACATCTAAAAAAGATTACTTGGGACATAAGATCATCATTAAATGGAGTAAAGATTTACATAATTTCTTCTCTGATTTAAAAGTTATCAAAATTCAATTCCTTGTTCAGACAGATGAGTTTATTGTTTGGAAAAGAACTCTACGAGGAAAAATCAAACCTTCAAAAAACAAAAACTTAAAGATGGGCCAATTAATCAAATGGGAAGAGATGATTGTGTCCAGGTTTAAAAATGGATTGATTATGGAAGAGTGGAATAACTCCGAGTTTCTCGGTGCTTTGATGTCTAAGTCAAGTCGAATTGGAAAATAAAATTTTGATTGATTGATACCTATCGTTACTCAATATTTTTATCTAACAAGTGCTATGTTTTATTGCCTTAAATATTCCTCGTCACTCACTGGTTCCAACCAAGTTACGGGGCCAGCCTTCATGTTCGTTCCGATGGCTATATGACTGAGTTCTTCCGAGGGTGTGGCTCCATGCCAATGATGTGTATTAGGCGGACATTGAATGATATCACCTGCTTTCACAATACGAACTGGCTTTCCTTTTTCTTGATAATATCCACTACCTTTTGTTACTAATAAAATTTGACCGCCTGGATGATAATGCCAATTGGTTCGAGAACTTGGTGAAAAAGTAACATTTCCAATTTGAGTGTTCCATGTTCGATCGTCAGCGACTAGAATCTCCACCCAGACCTTACCTGTAAAATTCTGATTCTTAATGGCGACCTCGTTTGGAGAGATTTCCGCGAAAGTTAACTCCCCAACCAAGGTTTGGTCCAAAATTCTTTTTGCCACTTGTCCATCTTGCCAACTGACTTTTAACTCCAAGATCGAGACTAAATGCTGGAGTTGATTTTCTGTAAGGCCAACATTAAGAGCAACTTTCATATGCGATCTTAGTTGAGTTTCTGTTCCTCCGAGGCTTGCAAGAATGGAAACTGTTGCGATTTCGCGACTTTGAAAGTTTAACGTATCCCGACTGAAAATATCTGCAAATAGATGTTCTTTTAAGAACTGATCAATCACGGGAGCAAAGGTATAAACTTCACCATGATTGGGTGCGCCAATTAATTTAGTCTGAATTTCTGTGCCTATTTCCAACTTACTTTTGTCAGTTAAAAGAGGCCGTGCATCTGTTCCTATTTTGTCTTTAATTCCATTTTGTTTGCGTATCTTCAACACTTGCATTAGAACGTTCAGTCCATTCAAACTACGAGGAAAGCCTGCATAAGCGTATGTATGAACCAAAATTTCTTTTACTTCGCTGACTGTTAAACCATGACTTCAAAAAAGGAGGCATCGATCCTTGGCCCAATTATTTTAAAAGAGTTACTCTATCGTGCATCTTATGGTGAAAATGGTGAATCATTGCGAGCAATGGCATACCAAAATCGACGATTTTTCATGATCGCAAGAGTGTTGGATAAAATTCATGAAGATTTTTCTGATGATCTAAATATAAATACTCTAGCAATATATGCGGGAATGAGTGTCTCCGCTTTTCACGCTAGTTTTAAGGCGGTAACTAATTCTTCCCCTTTACAATATATAAAGAATGTAAGATTACACAAAGCAAGGGCACTAATGACACACGACGGATTGAATGCTATATCTGCCTCCCTTCGAGTTGGTTATGAAAGCGCTTCACAATTTAGTCGAGAATACAAACGTTTCTTTGGAATTACACCAGGCAGAGATGTAGGTTTCGTTGCTGAATAACAAATTAATTTGATTGAACTCAATGCTAAATTATCCTTTTTACAGAGGTAAAAAGGAAGTATCGATTGATTAGCAATTGATGATACCAAAAATGCTTTAATAACCAACGTCTGGTTTTTAATGGAAAACCAAAATTATGAAAACAAGAAACTTTCTGAATGAAATTCAATTGTAACTCTCTTCCTCATTTGATTGATATTTAAAATTAAAATTTCCTAAAAGCCCAATAAAAGATTGATCAATCCTTGATTCTGCATCTAAATACTTATGTTTTCCGACCAAATCACCAGAGAATTTGTAACAAATCGTATCCTTAGAATTAACGAACAGGTTAAAACCATGGCAGCACCAAAGAAGAAAAAGAGCACAAAAACCAAAACAAAATCTACTTCGAAAAAGTTAGATTATCGGAGCAATCCAACTCATAGCATTACACCCTTTCTGATGTTTAATGCAAACATTGAAGAGGTGACAAAGTTCTATGCTTCGGTTTTTAAAAAAACAAAAATTATCACTGCCAACCCAATGCAAGGAGAGTTCATTTTAAACGGCCAAAAGTTTACTGCTTACAATGGAGGGCCTGAGTTTAAATTCACTTGGGGAGTTTCCTTTATGATCAGTGTAGAAACTCAAAAAGAAGTAGATTATTATTGGAATGCTCTTTTAGCAGATGGTGGTAAAGAAAGTATGTGCGGTTGGCTTCAGGATAAATACGGAATGTTCTGGCAAGTGACCCCGAAAATTCTTTTAAAACTTATTTCACATAAAGATCCAATCAAAGCCGAACGCGCAACACAAGCCATGCTTAAGATGAGAAAAATTGATATCGCAACATTGCAAGAAGCGGTAAGTTAATTTACCGCGTTCAAACAGTCGCTACTTGTGTTTCCGGAACCAAATTGTATTTCAATTTGATTAAATCGATTTTTTCTTCCATCGACTTCCATAATGAATCTTTTTCTGGATGGAAAGTACAAAGTACACCTTGTCTTACCAAATCAATGATTTCATCGATAGAAAAATCCAAAAAGCGATATAGTTTAAAGAATTCGTAAGTTAGATTTACATTAAAGATATCTGGATCGTCTGTATTGATACAAAGCATCAGCCCCTGATCGTAATAATAACGAACTGGATGGTTTTGTTCTTTGCGAACATATTTTCCAGTAAAAACATTGGAAGTAACACAAATCTCAATGGGGATTCGGTTTTCTTTCATATAACGGACAAGTTCTGGATCTTGGATGGCGGAAGTGCCATGGCCAATCCTTTCCGCCTTACAGAGGTTTACCGCATCCCAAATGGCCCAAGGACCGTCATCTTCACCAGAGTGAGCCACACATCGTAAACCAGATTCACGTGCCACTTTGAAAACTTCAGAATAATCTTTGGCAGGACCCATAAGTTCCGCACCACCAAGGCCAATCCCAATCACTTCTTTTTGTTTTAATCCCAATACTCTTTTGAGATTGTTCATCGCATTCTCAGGACCAAAGGATCGAGATACATCCACTAACAAACGAATGGTGATTCCTTCTTTTGCTTCGATTTGGCGAATACGATTCACCATCACTTCCACCATTTCATCAAAATCCAAACCATTTTGTATGAACTTTGATGGAGCAAAAAACGCTTCGCAATAGATAATATTATTAGAACGTAAATATTCAGCTAAACTATCGATAAAATAACCAAGGTCAGATGCCTCTTTTACTGAGCCTTGGACAAAGAAAAATACCTGAATGAATCCATTTAGGTCTTTGAAATTGTATTTATCTTCAAATTCTTTGTCGGTAACTTCGATTCCATTCTTTTTGTAGAGAAACTTCAAAGTTTCTTTGTTCACACATGCTTCTAAATGTAAGTGTACTTCCGTCTTTGGAATTTCTCGAATGAAATTAATCACATCTTGTTCATTTGGATGGGGAACCGACAAATCCCCAGCGAGTAAGGATTTTCGTTCTTTGAGGAGTGAAGGCTCTGCCGATGGTTCCAATCCCTCTTTGGAAAGCAACCAAAGTGGGGGATGCAGGATGGGGAGTTCCATTAAAGAAACTCTCTCGTTTAACAGAGTATTGATTTGTTTATCAAACGTAAGTTGGATGGTAGGTGAGTATGGTCTGTCAGCTGGCAGACGACTCTTCAGACGGTTGAGCTCTGCAATGTCTCGGTCAATGACAGCAATACGATTTAAAATCTCAGAAAAAGGAACTTCCATGTTCCAGGAAAGAATGCGGAATTTCCTGGGTGTCTACAAGTAGATTTTTAAAGAGTAGGTGAAAATCCCTATTTAGCTTTGAAAAATCCCGTCGATAGGATGTTTGGGGGCGGAAAAGACTGGAAATTTTTTCCGAATTATGTCGTATAAATGAATATGCTTACATCTCGCAAAACCTTCCTGCCATTTGCGCTTCCTTCCATCTCTGAGGATGCCATAGAAGAAGTAGCACAAGTGTTACGATCTGGATGGGTTACCTCAGGCCCCAAAGTCAAACAGTTCGAGATGGAGTTTGGCGACTTTGTAGGGAGTAAAGAAAGTATCGCGGTGAATTCTGCCACGGCTGGTCTCCACCTAGCTTTAGAAGCCATTGGCCTTACAGCAAATGACGCCGCTATTACTAGTGCGATCACCTTCACTGCCACAAGCGAGGTGATTTGTTATTTTGGTGCAGAACCAATTCTCACTGATGTAGATCCAATTCACAATTTAATGACCCCAGATACTTTGTTAGAAACCATCAAAACCAAGTGTGATTGGAACGGCAAAGAACTCAAAAGTAAAAAAACGGGCAAACAAATCAAAGCAATCTTACCCGTTCATTTGGCTGGATATACATGCGATATGGAAGGTCTTATTAAAATCGCTAAAGAGTATCATCTCTATGTAATCGAAGATGCCGCTCATGCCTTCCCCGCTGTTCATAAAGACAAAATGATCGGAACTTGGGGTGACTTCACTGTATTTAGTTTTTATGCCACAAAAGGAATCACAACAGGAGAAGGGGGAATGGTCACCACTTCTAATAAAGAAGCAGCAGAACGAATTCGTAAAATGCGACTTCATGGGATTAACCGCGATGCGTTTAACAGACCTGGTTGGTACTACGAAGTTGTGGATGCAGGTTACAAATACAATATGACTGACATCGCAGCTGCCTTAGGTGTAATTCAATTGAAAGAATCACATGGATTTTGGGAACGTAGAACAGAGATAGCTAAACATTATAACGAAGAATTTAGTTCCTTAAAAGGAATCAAACTACCTAAAGAGGATGCTAATGGAATTCATAGTTGGCACCTCTATCGAATTGAAGTGGATCCAAAGATTGCTAAAGTCGGTCGCGATAG
This sequence comes from Leptospira terpstrae serovar Hualin str. LT 11-33 = ATCC 700639, assembly GCF_000332495.1. Lineage (NCBI taxonomy): Bacteria > Pseudomonadati > Spirochaetota > Leptospiria > Leptospirales > Leptospiraceae > Leptospira > Leptospira terpstrae. The sequence continues at coordinate 395,644 of NZ_AOGW02000006.1, forward strand.
TTTGGTAGAAGAATTAAAAGAAAGAAATATTGGGACAAGCCTTCATTTCATCCCTATCTTCGAACATCCTTATTATAAAAAGACATTCCAATACAACAGAAAAGAATATCCGAATGCATGCCAAATGTATGATAGATCAGTTTCTCTTCCTTTATTTGCTGGGATGTCAAAAGCTGATGAAAAAGATGTGATAGATGCTGTAAAAGATATTTTGGGATAAACAACTATCAATTGGTAATTTGTGCAGTTCGGTATTGGTAAAACTCCGGATCGTACAACTTTAATAAATCCACCAAACCTAAAATAAATTCTGTATCCGTGCCATCTGCCTTTCTCCGAATCCAAAATCCTACAAGTTCCTTAACTACTTGAGCATCAATGTTATCGTCTCCTTTCCGATAAACAAAACGAGAGGATTCCTCTGGATCTTCGTTGTCCGTAAAGGCAGGATAGAGAAATAGAATAAATCTGTCCAAATAAAACGGATCGAGTCTATTTTCTTCCACTAACAATAAATAACGCTCGGCTTCTTTTCTAAAAAACTTAGGATTGGAATCCAACTTTTGAAACACAATAAAAAATTCGCGAGCAGTGTTGCGAAGCAAACTTTCATATATAGGTAAAGTTACTTTATATAAGATAGGATTTGTTTTTGCAGGAATAAGGTATTCACGAAGTTTCAAAGGAAATTCTGGATTGTAATGTCCAAATTCGGAAGGCGAATTCAATTCTAAATAATATTTTGAATGAGGACCAGATTCAAAAATTTGAATTCCAAAATATTCGGATAGCTTTTTAAAACTAACTACAGTTTGTATCTTACAAAAGATTTTATGATAGGAAATCTCTTTTTCACAATACAAACCTAGTTTTGGAAATTGTATCCAAGTAGATTCGATAAGATCCTTAAGTTTATTTTCGCGTTCAATGGATTTGTCTACAAACAATGAATCAAATCTTTGACCAAATCCAGAACAGGCAAAAAGAAAAATTACGGAAATTTTACTTAATTTTGTAAGTAATTTCAGCAGGCAAATTTTCCCATTCCGAACTAACATCCTTACGGAAGTATACAGGAGAACTAGAAGATTTGAAATTCAAACTTTGGTACAAAATCAAATCAGACTCTTTTTTTTCAAAATATCGTTTGTCAGTATTACTTCCTAAACCTAAATCCGCAATAGGAATCCAACCATAACTTAAAAGAAATATCGATAACGAATCTTGAATTGATTTCGCTTTTCCCTTTTCAAAACGAATCATTCGAAACGGTTGCATTGGAACTCCAATTTCTTTCATTTTGTCTTTGAAGTCGTTGATACTTATGCTAGTTTGGCGTGCCTGATAAATCGCATCCAAATAATCTCTCGGTAAAAGTTTGGATTCCTCACTAAGCTTTTCATAAAAAGCATTCACATCCCCAGGATAAGTTGCCTCTTTATCTAAATATTCATCTGTAACATAGTATTTAATGAATTGGTTTTTAGAAGAAAACTTATATTTAATTGTTTGTTCTCCGGGCAAATCTTCTATCGAAAGTTTTTTCAGATGAACACGATTTCTTTGAATGAAAGTAGGTTGGTAGGATGGATCAGAAAATTTAACAGACCTGATTCTTTGTTGTTCGTTTGATGGAGGATGCAAAATTGCAATCTGTGCTTTTGACAAAGATACTGAATCAAGTTTGAATTTTAATGTAACTTCTAGGTTGTATTCTTCTTCTCCAGAAGCGATAAAACGCTCTGTTTCAACAAAGGGAATATTTTTAATTTCCTTATTTTCACGATCCACAACCCAAAGTTTGGATCCACTTAACAAAACACCACGAATCGAACGTAAGTTTGTTTTAATCGATCCAGTAATTTTTCCTGTTTTGGTATCATAACGATAAATACTATTATCAGCAGAATCCGAAATCCATAATGAATCTCTTCCATAACAGATGTCACGTGGCCGAGTTCGATCTGTGAAAAAACCTCCAATCAAAAGTGAAGAAGATTGGTCGTAAATTTGAACTTTTCCAGAATCCAAATCCAGAATGTAATAATAATTTCCGACGCTCGCAATTCCGGCAACATTCGCAAGGGGAATTTGGATTTTATCTGTAATCCCACCAGAATTGGGATCAAGCTTAAGAATTTGTTTTGGAGCTACAACAAGGAGTTTTCCTTCGCGAGCATCAAAACTAATACCACGTAAGTTTGCTAATCCTAAATTAAATATTTCTTGTTCTCCAATTTCATTGATTTTAATGATGGCACGACGGTTGGTATCAATGTACCAAAAGTTGATTCCATCCCAGGCCAAACCATAAGCCTTTTCTGTAAGTTTATATTCCTTACTTTCCTGAGCAAAGATTCCAAAAGAAAAAAATGTTAATAATAATAAAATACGAATCATTAATCCAACCCAATGTTATGTGTTATCAGACGAAAAATATCCATCAACAAAGAGGACTCTTCGAATTCTGATCCTAAGATAATTGGTTTCGGAACAAAAATGATTAGGAATGTTACTAACATTGACGCTCCAAAATAGAATCGAAATTTTCCTATACCTGATATGGAATCACGTATGAACGGATGTTCAATTTTCACAACATAATAAATGATAAAACCCCAAAGTAACCAAGTGAAATGAATTAAAGCAAAAATTAAAAAGAATACAAATAAACCATGAATCCACTTTCGATAATTTTCACCAAACATTGAATAAATGACATGACCTCCATCCAACTGTCCAAAGGGAAGCAGGTTGACTGCTGTAATCAATAGACCCACCCATCCTGCTTTTGCCAGTGGATGTGCTTGTATATCCATCGTTGCAAGATCAATAGGTCCAAGAATCCACTGAGTTGTAAAATAGGTGAAAAGACTATCACCGAAAAACAAAAAACCAGAACGATCAAAATCTGGTGGAATTTCGATCACCTTGGATAAACTGATACCCACTAACCAAGCAATCACTGAAAGCACTAAGCTTGCCGTAGGCCCACCAATACCAATGTCAAATAATACTTTTTTATCAGGGATTTGTTGTTTGATCTGGATCACAGCTCCCATAGTCCCTATTGGACCTACTGGTAAAGGAATGAAATACGGCCAAGTAGCTTTCACACCATAATGCTTTGCCGGTAAATAATGCCCCATTTCATGAGCAAAAAGAATCACTAACAAAGAAACTGAATAGGGCCAATTCTCTAAAAACATGAGTTTATAATTCTCTAATGTTTGAGGCACTTGAGGATTGAGAAAAATATCAGAATAAGTTAAAGTAAAAAAAGTAAGAATGAATAAAAGAATGTGTAATGTTTTTTTTGATTCCAAAGTCGGAACAACCTAGAAATTTATTTCTAATCGAAAGCTTATAGAACTTAAGTATAGAATCAATTAGAAACCTAATCGATAAAAGAAATTTGAATGAATCTTTCCAAACTGAACTTCATTCAGCTTAAACCTAAAATCTTTCGCATTTGGAAAAACTGTGTCAATTCCATCCAAATTGGCAAAGTTGATTTCTTTTCACAAATCTTAGACTATGAAATTTTTCTTCCTCAAATTTGGTCTTTGGATTCCATTGAACAAGTGAATTTTTTGTACAGAACCTCAGTCCCTTACTCTTTTAAATCTTTCCCAACTCTTGGAAAAGTTGACTAGTCTAATCAGTAATTTTAAAACCAACTAATCAATGTTTGAAAATATAAAAATTATCAAAAAATTTGACCCGGCTGCGAAATCCTATTTGGAAATTGTATTATGTTACCCCGGACTACATGCCCTATGGCTCCACAAATTCGCACATTTACTCTATAAACTCCGATTACCCATCATCCCTAGACTTGTGAACTACATTAGTCGGTTTTTAACAGGCATTGACATCCATCCGGGAGCAAAAATTGCACCTGGAGTTTTTATCGACCACGGCTCTGGAGTTGTGATTGGAGAAACTGCGATTGTTGGCAGTGGGTCACTGATCTTTCAAGGTGTCACCCTTGGCGGTACTGGAAAAGAATCGGGAAAACGTCACCCAACGATTGGCAAAAATGTTGTGATTGGAGCCGGAGCAAAAGTCCTCGGAAACATCACTGTAGAAGACCATGTTCGAGTAGGTGCTGGATCAGTTGTTATGCGAAATGTTCCTGCTGGTTGTACTGTGGTAGGAATTCCTGGTAAAGTTGTCAAAGCAGGAGATATAGCTTCTGATAGTGTAGAACAAATGTTAGAGCACAATCAAATGCCTGATCCAATTGCCAAAGTCTTTTCTGTTCTATTGGAAAAAGTCGAAACCCAACAACAACTCATTAACAAACTATACGAGAAACAACAACTGTTAGAAAAATCTTCCATTGATGCTCCTGAAGATGACCGGTTCATTCAAGAATTCATTCATGGAGATGGCATTTAAAATTCCTTTAATAGTTCTGTTTTTTTTCGATTGTATTCTTCATCGGTGATGAGTTGATTTTTTCTCATTTCCTCTAAAGCTTTTAGTTTTTCTGGAACCGATTTCCACTGTTCGGTTGGAATCGTAATTTCGTCTTCTTTGGGATACCGAAAGAGGAGAGGATGGGGAATCAGTTCAGGGACTTGAAAAACAACCACGTTTCCATAAATTGCATTTTTGACTGCGGACTTATCTTTATATAGGCTCGTATGTTGTTTATCTCGTAACAAAAGTTCTGGTCTGTAAATTGGTTTAATAGGAGAAGGATGAAAAATCACCCAGTCTTCAAATGAATATTGAGTTTGGAAACTGATATTGGTATTGATTTCATGAAATAACAAAACCAATCCTTCTTTTGTGCTTAAAATATAAAAACTCGTTTTTAAAATTTTTACATTTGGTGCCAATATATCATCTAACTTAAAAATACAGAGATACACCTTTGGTTCTTTATTTGTTGCTACTTTCTCAGCAAACTTTTGAATTTCCGGAAGATAAGACTCAGGAATGAGTACTTCCCAGTCTTCGTATGCAAGGACTCCACGTTTGTACTGGATGGATTTCAATACATTGGCAAGTTCGGTAAAATTTTTTGTATCAATCGAGAGTTTAGAAATTTCCGTAGGGAAAATATTTCTCCACTCCTCTTCCTCCACTTCAAAAAATGCCAAAGAAGCAGATGAATCAATTAACTTGATTTTACTAGGAAAACTAGAGCAACCTAAGATAAAAAAAACTAGAATCAAAACAAAGGATTTTTTTGAACTTGCCGTTAATGAATTTATGAATACATTGAAAACCGTGTGCCGGTCTGTATTTTTTGTATTGGTTTTTGCTTTTATCTCTGCAGAGGAATGGAATGCACAGTCCATGCCACAGTTTCAGATGAAGGACCAATATGGGCAATCGTATTCTGACAGTTCTGTAAAAGGAAAACCCGTTGTTTTAATGGGATGTTTTCTCCGCGATTTGGAACTCTGTCGCAAACAAGGCCGTAAACTCTATTGGAAAATGCAAAATTTGCTTTGGAAAGACAGTTCTAAAGTAAATTTCCTTTTGTATTTGGATTTCCAGGAAACGAACAAACTTGTGGAAGATTACCTTGAAGAATCCAAAACAAAACAATACGAAAGCATTCTTTTAGATCGCAAAGGCCAACTTTCTGTTGGTCTAACCAAAGGCGAATCGTATTTACGCATATTTAACAAATCAGGGAAATTGATTTCTTCTTCTTATCAGGAACAGATGGATGAAGAACTCATCCAAGTAATCTATGGAATTCTTAAAAAAGAAATATAACTTAAGAAAATATTTATTCTTCGCATTTCTAGTAATAACTGTTTCGAATTGTTTTCAAAAAAATGAAAACTATTATCAGTTTTGGAAAGGATATGACCATTTACAACGATCCATCAAATCTACTTCCAAAAACGAAGTTTATTTTGCAGCCCTTGCCGGTAGCCTTAGCGAAGAAAACGAATCTCAATTACAAAAATCACCTGAAGGTTATCCGTTTCTTTCTCTCTCTGGTAATATTGACAACCAACAGAATTGGAACTTACATTGGAATGAACCCGAACCACCTAAATACGATTATTTGGCAAAAGTTACTTTTGTCCCAAAACAATGGGAAGAACATGAAATTTATGCTGTGGAAAGAAAAATCATCCACAAACTGAATGGTTACCAACCACGAGATTTTTTCAAATGGTTTCATGATTTTGCTTTAGCCATCAATGACCACAATGCCTACCAATCTTTAAAATCATCTTCACAAAACTTACAGTTTCTTTGCAGTGCTATGCAATGTCATGTAACTGAAAATGCTGAATGGCATACTTTAGAATTTACAATTAACGAGGATACAAAAAGTAAGTTTCCTGGATTTTATCAACGCACAGGATCTCGATTAGAAAAAACCAAACTGAATATTGAAGTTTGGGATAAATTGAATCCAACACATAGATTTAAAATTACAAATATGGGAAAAGCGATCCAATTTCATTTTCCCATCAATCCACCGGCAGATTATTTCCTTTCTCCAAAAGAAATTCGATTTTTAGGAGATATTGAAATTCGATCATTTGGAATCACAGTGAAAATTAACAACTTGGAATATAAATTAAAAACAAGTTTCGAGAATCAAACAGATACTCTTAATGGACATTTTGTACGGATTGGCAAAAAGGAAATCAATGGAAGTTTTTTTTACATCATTCCCCAAGGGTTTGTAAACTTTTTTATCCCAGGAAATATGGATGAATACTTTAATGAGTTTTTTACCCTACTCATCCAAGGAACCCAAGGAAAAGGTGGGTCTCAAATCCATGCAACATTTCGAAAATCTCCTCGGGGACAAATCAACACAATTACTACATACAATGAAACAAAACGAAAACGTTTTTCTTTGTTTGGCGGCGATGATTCCCAAAAAGCCAGTAATGATTTTGATTTTTTTGCCGCATGGGAAGAGGCCATGTTACAAGATTTGAAGTAGAATGTATTTCTTTGAATTTAAACCTAAAATTAGTATGGTTTCCGTTTCTATGAATCTAGGAATTGATAAAATTTCTTAAGAGATCTTTTCCTTCTTCGGATCCAAACGATTCTGGATGGAATTGAACTCCTTCGATTTTTAACGTTTTGTGTCTTAGTCCCATAATTTCTCCCTTTCCCTCCCCTGCAGATACTCGTGCTGTAATTTCCAAATCCTTAGGAAGAGAGATTTCCTTTGCTACCAAAGAATGGTAACGCATAATTTCGATTCCTTGTGTAAGCCCTTGAAATACACCTTTTCCGTCATGTTCGATAGGAGAAAGTTTTCCATGCATTGCTACATTGGCACGAACCACTTCCCCACCAAAGACAGTTGCCATCCCTTGCATGCCGAGACAAATTCCGAGTACCGGAGTTGTTTTACCCAATTCTTTTAAAATATCAGCACTGACTCCAAAGTAAGCTGGATCTGCAGGATGACCAGGACCGGGAGAAATAATAATCTTATCGTAGTTAGCTGATTTGATTGCTTCAAATGATTTTTCATCATTTCGAATCACATCCAACTGAAAAGGAAGTTCTCTTTCCTCCAAAATTTCACCGACGATTTGATAAAGATTAAATGTAAATGAATCGTAATTATCTAGAATGAGTACTTTCATAGTGTTGAAATTATTCCTTAGGCCTTTATTTGTTCCTCAATTGGATTGATTACTTGTTTAAGATTTTTTATGTAAATCTAATGCTTTACGAACGGAAGCCATTTTATTGATGATTTCTTGGTATTCATCTTCCGGTTTGGAATCAAAAACAATACCACCAGAAGCCCGGACAAATCCTTTGTTTCCATTCACAAAAAAACTACGAATGGGGATTGCAAACGTACAATCGCCGTTCAAACCAAAACTCCCCACAGCACCTCCATAAGGACCCCTTGGCGACTTTTCAATTCGTTCAATGATTTTCATGGATTCTATTTTCGGTGCACCCGATAAGGTCCCTGCGGGAAAAGAAGAAGCAAGTCCCGAAAACATATCTTCTTTGGAAGAAAGAATTCCTACTACTTCGCTAGATATATGCTGCACATGAGAAAATCTTTTAACATCAAAACGTCTGCGCACTTTGACTGTTCCAAATTTTGCCACTCTTCCCACATCGTTACGGTGAAGGTCAATGAGCATATTGTGTTCTGCTATTTCTTTTGGATCTGTGAGTAGTTTTCTTGCAAGAAGTGTATCTTCTTTGGCGTCAACTCCCCGTTTGGTGGTTCCCGCCAACGGAAAGGATTCCATTTCTCCTTGCCGTAATCTAAATAATAACTCAGGGCTTGCGCCCAAAATAGCTCTTGAACCAAATTTTACATAATACATATGAGGAGAGGGATTGATTTCTCTGAGTGTTTCATAAATGGCTAAAGGATTTCCTTCAACTTGGTAGATTTCTTCAAATCCTATTTGGCATTGAAATGTATTGCCTGCTTTTACTTCTTCTAAAGCCTCTTCTACCATTTGTTTGTGAACTTCTTTGGATAAACCCGCATGTAACAGCGAAACTTTTGCTTTTGGTTTCTCAGATTTTTGGTTAACCGCAAATTTCAGGATTTGGTTCACTTCTTCGATACGATTGGTTCCATTATCAAAATAGATCAATTCACCAGTAAATTTATCGTATATGAGTCCATCCAAATACAAACCAAAGATCATAGCTGGGAAATCTGGATGGGGTTCCAATTTCAGTTTAGGTTCAAAGAATTGCATACTTTGATAACCTAAATAACCTACAAATCCACCCGCATAACTTATACTTAGCGAATTATAATCTGTAAGTTCTCTGAGAGCATAGTATGGGTTTTCTACAGAGTATTTTTTCCCATCAATTTCTAAAACACCCGTTTCTCCCACAAGCAAGTGAGAAGGTTGAAATCCCATGACAGAATATCGAGAGTCGTATTGGTTGTCTCCTGCTGATTCGAGCAAAAAACAATTTTCGTATTTTGCCTCCACAACCCGAAAGAGTTCCCAAAACTCGATTCCTTCTGGTAACAGCAATGAAGTATAATTGGGTTTTTTGGGGATCTTGATTTTAGGAAGTGTTTGGCTCATAAAAAACTCTATGTTAGGTACCAAGATTCATTTTGAATCTTTTAATGAAATAAAAAAGGCAGGAGCCGGATTCCGGAACCTGCCTTTCGTGATTTCGTTTTGAATCCGTAATTATTTTAAATTTTGGTTAGCGAAGTCCCAATTGACTAAATTCCAGAATGCTTCCACATATTTTGGTCGAGCATTGCGAAAATCGATGTAATAAGCATGTTCCCAAACGTCGATTGTAAGCAAAGATTGGAGTCCATCTTTCAAAGGGCTTCCAGCATTGCTCGTATTCACGATTTCTACACCATCACCTTTTTTGACGAGCCAAGTCCAACCAGAACCAAAGTTAGTAATGGCAGATTGTGAAAACTTTTCTTTGAAAGCATCAAATGAACCAAAAGACTTAGTGATTAGATCTGCCACAGCACCTGTAGGAGCTCCGCCACCTTTTGGAGAAAGAGAATGCCAATAGAAGGTATGGTTCCAAATCTGAGCAGCATTATTGAAAATTCCGCCGGTCGATTTTTTTACAATCTCTTCAAGGCTAGCGTTTTCAAATTCAGTACCTTTGATTAGGTTATTGAGATTGGTAACGTAAGTTTGGTGGTGTTTTCCGTAGTGAAACTCGAGAGTTTCAGCAGAAATATGGGGAAGAAGGGCATCCTTTGCATAAGGAAGTTCTGGGAGTTTATGTTCCATGGTGGGTCTCCTGATGGATTCAAGTGTAATTGTATTTTGTATCTAGTATGGATCGCAAAAGCAAATCGTAAACTAAAAAAGTGGAATGGTTCTAATCATTCCCTCTATCAATTTCGACTGACTGTAGAACGAACTGTCTTTAATAAATTTAAAATTTCAGAATGTAAAACTCCATTAGAAGCCACTAATTCAGGAAGTCCGGTATAATAATGGACTCCATTTAAATCTGTCAGTTTCCCACCGGCTTCTGTTAAAATCACCGAAATGGCCGAAACATCCCAATGTTTGACTGTCTTTTCCCAAATAGCATCCATCACACCTTCTGCTATAAAACATGCATCTAGAACAAAGGAACCAGTCCTTCGAAAAGAACGTGCATAGGTTAAAAAACCGGAAAGGTCTGCCATAATCTCTTGGATCATATGGGCTCGTTTTGTTGGAAGGTTTGGCGAAAAAATGGCGCGGTTCAATTCTGATATTCTAGAAGTGACAATCGGTTCTCCATTTTTATAGGCACCTTCTCCCATTACTGCTGAATAAACAGATTCCTGGGGAGGAACAATCACAACTCCACCAACGGGTGTTTCTCGATGTTCCAATCCAAAGGAAATCGCATATAATGGCAGTCCGCGTACAAAATTCATAGAACCGTCCACAGGGTCAAGTATCCACTTAAAGTCACCGCCATCTATGGTTGGTTTGTCTTCACAGATGATTCCATCTTTTGGAAAAGATTTTTGTAAAAATCGTATCAGGATATCACCTAACTTACCATCGGCGGCATCAATTCTTTCCTTTTCATCTGCATCCGTCTCTGATCGAATTGCTGATACTTCTCGTTGGATTTTTTTTGCTTCGTGGATAATTCCCATAGCATTTGCTTTTACGTATTCAATCCGTTTGATGGTTTCATCTACGGGGAAATTGATGGTTGGTGAAGATATGCCCATATGACCTGCTACTTAATTATCGGATGATTTTGGAATGACTTTCCATAAAATATTACCAGACTTCGACTGAGTTCTTTCTACTTCGAATAAGGAAAGATATTCATGATACTTCTTTAAGGTTTCTTCCGGAATTCCGGCTTCTGTTTCTGTTAGAATAGGATAAAAGGTTTTGAATTGTTGGATGGTTTTTGGCAAACTTGGGATTAAAAATCTTAATGAAAGAGAAAGATAGTCGATACCGATGGGACTATAAATTCTTCCTAATTTCCAAACTTCTGAATTGATTCCTAATTCTTCACGAATTTTAGATTCTGTTTCCGAAAAATCAATTTCGTCAAAAATTTCCGAAAACTTTCGAATAGGTTTGTGATCATCAGTTTCAGATTCTACTCGAAAGACCCCACCCTGAAATCTTTTTGCTTCAAAATCAACAATATCCTCTCCATCTTCTTTTGTAGAATGGAGGTGAATGATTTTTGTTTGAAAGTATAATCTGTCGGTGAGAATCGATGGTGTCATATTTTGAGAACCAGGTTTCTTAATTTCTTCTGACTTGGCACCACCCAAATACAACATATCTACAGAAAAAACATATAGGAACCGCGATGAACCAAATAACATAGGCCGAACAAAAAATAATTTACCAGTTTCTCTTTTGGGCCTTGGTTCGGGTAATAAAAACGTTCCTTCAATTGCTTCTGGAATGAATTTAAGAACTGTTTGTACAAAATTCTTAATATCACCAAACTCTGGTTGTGTGACATAGGTACCTGGTATAACAAATTTTTCTGGAAACTGAATATAAGGTGAATGTAGGTTGTCTACATAGATCTCACCTGGTTTATTTTTGGCGGATGTTTCATTAAGAATCCGATTGATTGATTTATAATCTTGTATTTTCATTTTCTATTTTCAAATAGCAAATCTCTATTTTCGAATTTTTTTGATTTTATAACCAAATGGTTTCAATATAGATAGTCCAGCCAACTTGTAACGAGGGGAATGGTTCATCGTAATTTCATAATTGAATTGTTTTCCTTCACGGTGGTGACGTTCTATACTCGCTCCCAGAAAACCAAACCTTACACCCGCTTCTTTTAATATCTTTCGGTACAAAAGGATAAAACTTTCAGGGGTTAAGGAAGTTCCTACATAATAAACTTTTCCCTTACCGTATTCATTCTTTGTGATGGCAGGTTTTCCAGAATAAAACTTTTTGGAGTCGTTGTACTTTGCAATTACCTTTGCCGTAGTTGGTTCTAGGATTTCACAAAACTTAGACCCTTTTAAAGGTAAAATTCCCATTCTGATTCCTACTTTGTCTGTTGCCGGTGCCTCAAATTGAAATACTTCCACTCCCGCCATCTCAGCAAATACACCTGGAACTGGTTCTTCCACCATCCAATGATCTTTATCCTTGATACCAGCGCGATAGCCAAGAACTAAAGTTCCCCCATTTATCACATAGGTTTTTAGTTTTTCCACAACTTGCGGATCAAACATAGTATAAAGTGGTAGTGTTAGGACTTTGTACTGAGACCAAACATTGTCAGAATGAACAGATAAAGAATGGGAATTTACATTTAAGACATTGGTACCTGCAAACCAAGTAGCAAGCTCTATATCATAACCCACCTGTGCGAATGGTACAGGAGAAAATTTCAATCCATCACTTAAAGGTTGGTGTTTATAATTACGAGAATTTTCAATATCATGTAGGATTGCCACCTCTGCCTTGTAAGGCGAATCAGCTATATCATTAGCAAATTCTTTAATTTCCTCAATGGTATCTTTTAACTCAAAGTATTTGGCTGTTTTTCTTTTTCCATGGTCTAAAATTCCGTAACACAATTGTTCCTGGCCAAAACGAGCCGTGCGGTAACGAAAAAAGTAAATTTGATTTGCCCCATTGACAATCGCTTGCGTGAGCCAAAGCCCGATTTGTCCTGGAGGTGGAAGATAACCTAAAGTATCATGTCCTTGGACGCCAGAGAACTGTTCCATAACAGTGTATGGTTTGTTTTTTAACCCACGAGAATACTGTTGGGTTGCTGTAACCAGTGGGTGAGGGTATGGTTCTTGTTGGTTCCCCCAAACAGGATAGTTGTCCCAAGACACATAGTCCAACTTAGAAAATAAGGCAGACATATCGGTCACTGGCAAAAAAGGAGAAGGATAAAGATTGGTAGTAAGAGGTTTATTCTTACTGTACTTACGTAAAATGTCAGCCTGAAAGTGAATATAAGAAACAAGTTCATCCGACTGAAACCTATAATAATCTTGAATCATTGCAGGATTGAAATTACTAGCAACATGGGCCGCTGGTAAGGGAATTTCATTCCAATCAGAATAAATCACTCCCCAAAATATATTCCCCCAACGTTTGTTAAGCGAATCTAAAGTTTTGTATTTAGTTTTTAACCAAAGTCTAAAGTTTTTTAATGCCAAGGGAGAATAATCAACATCAGAACCTTCATGTCCTGGTTCGTTATCAATTTGCCAACCAACAACAGCAGGATGATTTCCGAAATGTTTTGCCATAGCGGTAACAATTCGTTCAGTCGCTTTTTTGTAGGCCGGGGAGGAAAAACAAGCCTGACGCCTTGTGCCAATTCCTCTCACAATTCCTTCTTTGGAAACTTGAACTATTTCTGGAAATTTTTTATACAACCAAGGGGGAAAGGTAGCTGTGGGAGTTCCTAAAATCGCAGTCATCCCATGTTCTTGGATTTTTTTTAAAACCGCATCAAACAAAGAAAAGTCGAACTTTCCTTCCTTTGGTTCCATAATTCCCCAAGCAAATTCTGCCAACCTTACGGAAGAAAGACCCATCTCTTTCATTATTTTTAGGTCTTCATCCCAGTCCTTAGGGTTCCATTGTTCGGGGTAATAACAGGCACCAAAGATCATATTTTTCCTTTTTGCGATTGCAGAATCTATCTTGTGACACAGACTGAATCAGAAAACACCTCTTTCAATCAAATAATGTCTGACAAAGTTATTTTAGGTATATCCAACACCCACCACTATCGATTTACACTAGTCGATCTCACGGAAACCGCTAAAGAAGCGATGTTTCTACATTCTCTTAACAAGGAAATGTCCGTATTTCTTTCCAAAACTATGATGGGTGCGTTGTTTCTCGCAGAGATGACTAAAAACCAACAAAAGGTTAGCATTCAATGGAAAGATGATTCCAATAAACAAGCATTAGCTTATAGTGATCGTTATGGAAAAATGAAATCTGTGGCTTATTCTGCAAGCCATGAAGAAGGAGATATCAGAAATGAATTTATCTTAGGACAAGGAATTATGAAAGTAATTCGTTGGGACTTTGATTCTGATACCTACCAATCCTATACCAATCTTGTAGAAGATACTTTTGAAGTTAATTTTATAAAATATTTAACTGAGTCAGAACAAATCAAAGCCATTGTTGGAATGGAAGTATTTCCTTTTGATTTTCCTGGAAATGATTTTTATGCGAAGGGTTTGTTTTTTGAAGCACTGCCCGATGCTCCAGAAGAAAGTTTTCAATTTCTCATTTCAAAAATACAACCTATGGTGAAAAAAGAATCCTTTTGGGCCATGGGGTTGGATGAGATGTTTCTATCCTTACAAACTGAAATTGGATCTGATTTAGAAATCTTAAGTAACGAAACTCCCGAATTTTTATGCGATTGTTCTAGGCATAAAGTTGCCGACATCATTGCATCGCTTGGTAAACAAGAAGCTGATTCCATTATCGATGAAATGGGAAAAATCGAAATCACTTGTGAATTTTGTCGAACAGCATATCAATTTGATTCCTTCGATGTGGAGAAGTTCTTTAACCAATGAAGGCGAATTTTCTCTCTTTGAGAGAATCAGAACTGACTCCCTTGTTTCTAAGTTTAGATCAGTTGGTGACGCAGTATCTGAAAAAAAATATCTACCCCATTCTACTGCTGACTGGTGAAATGGGTGCAGGTAAAACTACCTTCATTCGAGAGTGGTTTCGCCGGTTTGGAACTGAAAGTTTAATCAATTCCCCTACTTTTTCTTTATACAATATTTACGATTCGCCTAACTTTCGATTGTTTCATTTTGATCTTTACCGTATCAAATTTCCTGAAGAGCTCGATGAATTGGGATTTGAAGAAATTTGGGGAAAGGAAGGAGTCTCGGCAATCGAATGGTGGCCAATTGCAGAAGCTTATCTACCAAAATCAAATCGAATCGTACTTTCCATCGAGTCTGATTCCATCGAGTTTCGGTCTTATACTTTAGAATGGTCAGAAAACGAGATCCAATGAACATTCTTTATTTTGATACAACACAAGATTGGATTCAGGTTTTGATTGGTTTGCACCAGCCAAAATCTCCCTTCCAAATTTTAGCGGAACAGACCAAAACCACACCAAAAGAGTCTTCTTACAAATTAGTAGAGATGATTCGGATTGTATTGGAAATGGCGAATATAAAAAAACCAGACCTAATTGTTGTGCCTACCGGTCCTGGTTCTTTTACAGGAATTCGCATAACAGTCACTACAGGAAGAGACCTCGCACAGTTATGGAAGATCCCGGTTTTTGGTATCGATAGTTTGGAAGCTTATCTAGTTGGCATGCCAAATGAAGATAGAGAAAGGAAAACTTCTTTGCTTTGTTTAGATGGCAAACAGGGTAAATATTACACAAAATATATAAATGATTATGTATTCTCTGAATCTTTTGACCTGACTCCCGAATCAATTGAATTGAAAATTACAAATACCGAATGGACACCTAACAATTGGTACTATACAGGAAATTTGCCTAAGTTTTACCCAGAAACGGCAACAAAAATTGAAGCGACAAAGTTGAATCTTTCGTCTATACTAGAGTATAGTTTGGAACAATACTTCAAATCAGAACAAAATAAAAACGACTATTTATCTCTCCTGCCTAATTACATTCGCGGGACCTATGTAGATCACAAATGAATTTATGGATACCTATAAAATACAAAGAAAAATAATAGAATTTCTGGACCAACGCTCCGGAAAGGACATCACAAGACAAGAGATCAAAAAAAAATTTACCGAATCAAGTGAATTCAAACGACCCGACCCAAAAACAAAGAAGGTAAAATCCTTTAAACGCAAAGAAAAAATTCCTAGAAAAGAAATCGAATTTCTTATCGACCAACTGATTGATCTCCTCCAAGCCGAGGGATTACTAATACCCAATAAAAAGTATTTAACTGTTGCCAATCCATTTCGCCTAACAGGAAGAATTTCCATTTCCAGAAGAGGAGATGGTTTTATTGCCCTACCATCTAAAAATGATATTTTTGTTCCTGGCCCAATGACAAATTCTGCCATCACAGGTGACAAAGTAGAAGTCATTCCATTAGGGGTAGGAAAGAAAAACAAACTTGAAGCAGAAGTGACAAATATCGTCAAACGAGGTCGAGTTCTCTATCGTATGCGAGTTCGCGAAAAAACAAACAAATTTGTTTTTGGTAACTTTTTAGATATGTTAGGCGATAACAAAGAAGGTGTTCTTCATGTTAAATCCATTCTAAAAGATACTTTTGATTCTATAAACGTTAACGATATTCTCATCGTTAAATTTAAGGAAGGCGCACCCCCTCAAGAAAATATGTATGATGTAAGTTTTATCCGTTTTGAATCGGATACAAAAGAGGATAGCGACTTACAGCGGATTTTAATGAAATATAATTATGATCCAGTTCATCCAGATTTTATACCATTGGATTTCCCCGAAGAAGTATCCGAAAAAACGGTTACCGATTGGAATCTAAGAACTGACTTACGTGATTTATATGCGGTAACTATTGATGGAATCACAGCTAAAGATTTTGATGATGCAATCAGTTTTGTTGATGAAGGAAATAGACTACGAATTTGGATTCACATTGCTGATGTTTCCTACTATGTAGAAAAAGATTCTCTTTTAGATAAGGAAGCATACGAACGGGCAACTTCTGTCTATTTAGCAAATCGTGTGGTGCCTATGTTACCGCCAATCCTTTCTGAAGACCTCTGTAGTTTGGTAGCAAATACCAATAGACTTGCCTTTACGGTAGAACTGGAAGCTAGTAAAACTGGTGAAATTTATAATGCTAAATTTTATAAATCAGTTATAAAAGTCAAAACTCGTTATACCTATGAAATGGCCGAAGAAGAAATCAAAGCCAAAGATCCAAATAATTGGATGTATCAGGTTTCTCTATTCACGGAAGCCTTACGAAAACGTAGGATGGCTGCTGGCCGAATTGATTTAAACTTAAGAGAAACAACTATCACTTGGAATGAACGAAAAGAACCGATCGGAATTGAAAATCGCGAACGTCTAACAAGTCATATTCTTATCGAAGAACTAATGTTATCTGCAAACTTGAAAGTAGATGAATTTTTAAGGAAAAGAAAAGCTCCTTCACTCCATCGTATCCACGAACCAATGGATGAAGAAAAATTAGAAACATTAAACAATTTTCTTCAACTGAACGGTTACAACATCCAAATCAAAGATACCAGTTATGCAGAAATTATGAAGGCAGTCAAAGAGATTGAAGATAATTCAATAGGAAAAATTTTCAATTATTTACTTTTGAGAAGTTTTATGCAAGCCTACTACGGAGCAGATCCATTGGGTCACTGGGGCTTGGGATTTAAAGACTATTGTCACTTTACTTCACCAATCAGACGTTATCCAGATTTAATAGTTCATAGAGTTTTACAAGCCACACTTCTCGAAACTGAAAGAACTTATTCTGAAAATGAAATTGCTATGATGGGACTACATTGTTCAGAAGAAGAACGAAGAGCCGCGGATGCCGAACGTGATATTGTCAAAATCAAATCATTTCGGTATTTGGAATCTACGGGAATTAAAGAATTCAAAGGTTTTATCGTGGGAATCCGCCCTTCGCAAATTTTTGTAGAGTTGGATATTTCTAATTTAGAAGGAGTTTTAGATAAATCGGAATTTACTGATGAATTTGAAGTGGTCATTAAAAATGACTTTTCTTTTTATTCGAAGAAATATTCAAAAATATTCTTCATTGGTGATCCAGTTTCTGTAAGTCTCGATCGAATTGATTTTGAAGAAATCAAAGTTTTTTTGAAATTAAAAGACTTCAAAAAAGACGAACCTCCAATCAAAAAAAAATAAAACAAATCTCCGAATCTATTTTATAAAGATAGATTCGGAATCTCATTTCGTTTCCATATTTTTCTAAAAAATATTTTTTGATTCACCTGAATGGAAAGAATTTTGTTTATGATCGCTTCTTCACTTACATTGTGCTTTCTCATTAGTTCCCGATTGTATGACAGTTGGGAATGAGCTACCCATTTGATCAGAGAACTTTTGTTTCGTTCTCCTTCCGGTAATAGTTCATTCACTGCTGCAAAAAATTGTTCATGACTTAAGAATAGTCCATTGGAAATTTCCGGCATGGGAGCTGCGCCGTGATCTGCTGTGACGACCAGGATAAAGTTATCACCAAAGTTATCTTTTAGATATTGAAATATTGTTTCAATTTCTTTGTCTGTTGCTTTCAAAACTTGTTCAGCTTCTTTTGATTCCCATCCATACAAATGTCCAACAGCATCCGTTGCTTTTAACGTCACATAGGCAAGGTCTGTAATTCCATCCTTATTTTTTTTTGAATTCAGTATTGTTTCTGTAACTGTATCTCTGAAAAGTGCTCCATCCATTTTTACTTGGAATTCAGAACCTTGAAAGTGATGGATTTTTGCAATGAGTTCGATAGGACTATTCGCTTTAAAATGTGTTGAGATTTGGTTTTTATTCTCTAAATAAAATTTGTACAAATTGTATTTCTCTGCTGATTTGGGTGTCAGATAGGCTTTTGGATAAGAAGACCAGGAGAGAGATTTGATATCCTGCCAATAGACATAGTCTTCATCAGAGGTTAGAGAATTTTTTTGCAATAAGGAAGGATTAAATAATTTTCCATGGCCTGCCATTCCAACGGCTGCTCTTGCCGCATAACACTGACTAATGATAACTGGTTCGTTATCGTTGGAAAGATCCCATTCATCAGAAAAACTAGGAACTTCTAATTCACTTAAATTCCAATCTTTATCGGGCCCTTGGTATACTGGTCTGTGGAGGACCTTTCCATCTGCGTAAGAATAGATTTCATTAGAGAAAATTTTTGAATCTTTTGGAAAGGCTCCTGTTCCGATCGCCATATGTCCAACGGCGGTATGTGATTCCAAATGACCTACCTTAGCTTTTTTGAAATAAGCCGAATTGTTTTTTAAACTATCTAAAAAGGGGTAAGCACCTTTGTGGGCCTTGTAAAGTTGTCTTCCTCCTTGGTCCACCACTACAGTCACAATAATTTCAGGTTTTTCTTTCTGTTTATGAAATATTTTATCCAAATAATTAGTATTGAGTGTATTGCTAAATTGAAAATTTAGAATCCTACCATAAATAGAAGGGATATGTTGTTGGTTGATTGGATCAGAGTATTGTCCGTTTCGAATCCATTTAGGTCCATAGATCCAAATGGGAATTTCAGTGTCGTAAAAATATTGTGTGTAATGGGAGGTATAGTTTACTTCTTTCGAAAAATTTTCTTCTTCTGCGTCCAATTGCCATTGGGATTTTAACTCTTCCCAAGACAAACCATGGTCTTCTAAAATATTTTTAATCTCTTCTTTTGAATAATGGGAAAGAGTGATTGCATCTCTTGCCTCTCTATCAAAAATATTGAATGGATAGGGAGCTAAAATTAAATCTGTATCAGGTTGCATCGATAAAAATGCAGCACGTTTATAATCTGCTTCCCATCCACAACTAATAAGAACTAACAAAAAACCAATGACCATTCCATACGTTCGTTTCATACTATTTTGGTTTTTCACTATATCCTTCCTATCTTGCTACACTCTACCTGATATTTACTTTTCGAGGCAAGTTAGAATTAAAGTTGTAGGTGATCTCATGTGTCACAGCTCTCAAATTTCTGCTTATTATCGACCAAAAACCAAAGACTATGACTCTTCTAGTAGTTTCGAATTCGTTTCAAATCTATTACAAGATGCTGATTTAACATTAGGAAATTTAGAAACAACCATTGTTACAGATCCGAACGAATTTACCGGTTATCCAAGATTTGGTTCTCCACTTGGTTTTTTAACGGGAATCAAAAATGCAGGATTTGATCTTCTTTCCACAGCGAACAACCATTCTGCTGACAAAGGTTCTTTTGGAATCGATCATACAATCGATTCCGTTTTATCCAAAGGAATGATTCCTATTGGAACATTTAAAGGGAACTCTGATTATTTGGAACGAAAAGATTTATTTCAAGAAATCAATGGAATCAAAATTGCAATCTATAACTATACTTATTCCACAAATGGGATTCCTGTTAAAAATGAACGAATAGTGCGTTTGTTAAATGAAACAACGATACAAGAAGATGTTAAGTATGCCAAAGAAAATGGAATTCAATTTGTTATTCTTTGGTATCATTACGGAAAAGAATACGAAGAAAAACCTGATCATTCACAAACTAAATGGGTAAACATTGGACTAGAGGCAGGTGCCGATATCATTATCGGAGGTCACCCCCATGTAGTCCAGAAAGTAGATGTTTTCCAAGAAGATAAAAATTTTGAAGATAGGTTGGTTGCCTATTCACTCGGGAACTTTTTATCAGCACAAAATAGAGAAGCAACAGATGGTGGAATCATTCTCACCTTTCAACTAGAGATAGATTCACAACAAAGAAAAAGAATCAAAGATGTAACTATAGAACCGGTATGGGTTTTTCCGCATGGATATAAAATTATCCCCATTCAAAAATACAAACAGAATGAGTTAGCTATAAAAGTTCCGAAACATTCAGAAAAACGAATGTATGCCTATGAAACATTGCTGAAAAAAATTCCAGGTTTGGTCTTTTAAATTAAGTTCTACCGTTTTACTTTGAAAATGAAACTGCTATTCAATAGGTCTACTGACTCAAATTAAGTATTAGAAATTTCAGAAGAAATCAATTCATATCCTTTTCCTTCGCGGATTAAATCGATTGAATCATCATTAATTTGTAAAATCGTAGATAGTTCTGTTTTTACTATACCCCCATCGACGATCCCTTCCACTTGGTTTCCGTAGATGGTATCCAAGTCATCAATATCGATTATGAATTCATCATCAGAGAATGCTGATGTGGATGTTAACGGAGAATCATGAATTTTTAATAGTTCAGACAGATAGATATGGTCTGGAATTCGAATTCCAATATGTCGGTCTCTATGATGAGCCACCGATGGTTTAGGTAAGTTTTTATTTGCTTTTAGAACAAAGGTAAATGGTCCAGGAGTCACTCTTTTCATGAGTCGGTATGCAGAGTTTGGAAGGTATTCAATAAAATTTGATGCCATTGAGATATCTTTACACATTAACGAAAGAGGTTTGTCTTTGGATAATTTACGAATAGCGTAGATTTTCTCTACTCCTAACTTCGAGTGTGCATCTGCAATGATGGCGTAAACTGTGTCCGTAGGGAAAATAAAGACGGCCCCATCCTTCAATCGTTCCGAAATTTGTTTTAGTTTTCGAACTTCTGGATTTTCAGGATGAAGGTATAAAATCATACTTTACACGCTGCTACTGTGCAGTCAGTCCCCCGTCTAGAACGATACATTGGCCTGTCATATAGGATGATGAATCAGATGCCAAGTAAATCGCAGCCCCTAAAATTTCCTCAGGTTTTCCCAATCTTCCCATTGGAATACCAGCAAGCACTTGTTTCATGATAAATTCTTTGTCTTTAATCATATCTGTCATTTCAGTATCAATGAGACCTGGACAAATCACATTCACCCGATACCCATTATTACACCATTCGATAGCCAAGGCTTTTGATAGTGTAATCACAGCGCCTTTAGTTCCAGAATATACAGAGGCAAGTTTACTACCTACCATACCCAAAACAGAAGCAACGTTGATAATGTTTCCACCCTCTTTTTTATGGTGTTTATAATAAGCTTGGCAATTACGAAAGACACCGACGTAATTGGTTTGGACTATATTTTGTAATTCTTCCTCTTTGAATCCAGAAGCGGGGGTGTTGGTCGCAATCCCCGCATTGTTGATGAGAGTATCTAACCTTCCATGTTTCGTTTTGATTTGTCCAATCACTTCGAAGGCGGCACCTTCATTGCGGACATCGAGGACTACACCGTTAATCCCTTCTTTACTCATCCATTCGATAGACTCGGGTCTAGAACCAGCTCCATAAACGATAGCACCGGCATCACGAAATCCAAGAGCCAAAGTTTTACCTATACCTCGGCTCGCCCCCGTAATCAAAATTGTTTTTCCTTTTACATCAAACAGACTCATTTTACCTCATGATTGGAAGGATAACAATCGCTAGCTTGAGGTTTTGTGTCTTCCAAAAGTTTTTTATAATCTAAAGTATTATCGTCCCGAACCAAATCTCTTCTTATGTAGTGTGTTCCCTTATCATAATAATCCGCAACGGGATTACAATCTTGGATGTCTTCCGAATAACCTCGTTTACATCCAAAAAGCAAAGCGAATGCACATAAAAAAATAGCCAAAAGCCGAGGACTCATCATTATGAAATGAAACAATATCCCGTAAGGAATAGCAAGAATTTGTTTATACTCAAATCAGCATCACCCAGGCGAATCCAAATCCTGACAGATCTTGGATTTCAATTCCAGGTGGATCCGACAAACATAGACGAAACTCAAAATCCAGAGGAAGATCCATTCGATTATTTAGAACGAATGGTTCACTCAAAATTGGGTGAACCTGCAGATAAAAATAGTCTTTATCTAGCAGCAGACACCATCGTGGTGTTTCAAAATGAAATTTTGCACAAACCATTGGATCTAGAAGATTCGATTCGCATTCTGAAAACACTTTCCGGAAATAAACATTCTGTATTTTCGGGAGCCGCTCTTAGAACCAATTCCATTACAGATTTCTTTTACGAAGAAACCGTAATCGAATTCAGACATTGGACGGAAGAAGAAATTAGAGACTATATCTTACGATGTAAACCTTTTGATAAGGCTGGTTCTTATGGAATTCAGGACCAAGGCGGCCCAGTGGCTTTTAGAGAGGGATCGTATACGAATGTTATGGGATTCCCACTCCGAAGTTTTTTGTCACGATCTTCGGTGTGGTTGCCTTTTTGGAAAAGGCCTTAAGCGTATAAGTTAACTAAATTTCCAGGTTTGTAAGATGCTTTTGCTTCGGGACTAGTTTGGATTTCCGTCGCCTTTTTCTCTGTTTCGCCCGAAACGTATTTTGGTTGGTAGGCGCGAGACTGGATCGCTTCTACTTGTTCGACAGCTTGGGTATTGTATGTGGGAGACACATACATATACGGTTCGCCTAGTCCTGAAACTCTTGCCACATTACTTGAGATTTCCATAGTATGAATATCGCCCTGATCCTAACGAAAGATTAGACCGGTTTACAGAAAATGGAAACAAAAAAATCACAAGCAAGAGAATTTACCTCTCTTTTCCAACTCTTCAAAACCCAAACTACGAATTTACCCCAGTTTTTTGCCTATTCGGGAGAAGACTCTTATGAATTTGAACTCATCATTGATCATTATAAGGAAACACTTTCTAAATCCGCTGGAACATTTGAAATTATTTTGATTGTTTCCGAATCAGGTGAACAAGCAAAACTCTTTGCTGAATTATTCACTCCGGATATGTTTTATCCGCGTAAACTCATCATAGTCAAACAAGCAACAGCTCTTTTTAAACCGATTCTCGATACAAAAGCTGCACAGGAATGGAAGGACTTTGCTTCTGGATTTCGTAAAAACATTACTTCTGTTTCCGATGAAATTTTTCTTTTAGTCCACTATGATAGTAAAGACATTCCTCAGAGTTTAATCCAACTCTTTCAAAGTACTCTAAACTATTATAAAACAAAATTTTTATATCCTAGCGATTATCCAAAAGTATTCAAAGAAGTTTGTGACCAAGAACAAGTGCATTTTGAACCAAACGCTGCAGATGAATTTATTCATAGAATTCCAGCAAACGTAGGTGCTTATTTAAAGAGTGTTAAAAAACTAAAACAATACCTTCATCGTTCTAAATTTACAATAGAAGATGTAAATGCAGTTCTATTCAGTCAAAATGAACTCAATACAAATACTCTTGTTGAATCTTTAATTCAAAAACGAAAGGTAGATTTTTTTAAAGAATTTACAAAGTTTAGCGACCAAAACTCAGAGATACTTAGTTTTCTCACAAGACTCACTTACAAATTGGATGAAATTCGTAAAATCAAAGTAATACGTTCTAGGCATAACGGGGAAGTTCCGATTCCTCTGATGGATGAACTTTTAAAAACAGGAAGTTATTCAGACGCGAGAAAAAACTTTGTAAGAAGGCAATTGGTTTCTGATTCAGCAATTTTTACCGATAAAACTTTAGATCAGTTTTATGACCAAGTGATAGAGATGAACATTAAATTTAAATCTGGTCTTCGTGATGAAGAAGGGAAAAACTATTTTTTACAAAAGATAATGCACCTGTTTTCTTTACTTCAGGAAAGATCTTCCAATTGATATTCATGCAACTTACGGTACAAATTTCTTTCAGAAATTCCCAATAACTTTGCTGCCTTTTCTCGATTTCCTTTAGTAAAAATCAAATTCGCTTTTATAATTTCTTTTTCATAAACTACTAAACTAATTCCTGGTTTTACTTCTAATTCAGACAGTTGGTTCTCAAAAAAATGTGAAGGAATTTGTTTCCAATGCAATTGTTTGCCCGAGGAAAATCCTACAAGAGCAAAAATCATATCTTTAAGTTCAGAAATATTGGAAGAGAAGGTTTTGTTTTTGAAAAATACAAAAAACTCTTCTTCAATTCCTGTGATTTTTTTATTTAACTCTGCGTTTGCTTCAGTCATAAACTGAGAAACGAAGAGCGGTAGTTCTGAGATTCGTTTTTTTAGATTTGGAATTTCAAAACGAAAGGATTTAAGTTGGTCATAAAATTCTGCAAATACATTCTTTTGATTTAGAATTTCGAGTTCATCGGAATGAATTTCCCAATACAAATATACTTTAGACTTCTCTTCATATTTTTCTGATTTCCACCATTGTTGCAATTGAAGAACATCTTCTGGTTTTGCCTTTGTAATTTGATCAATGTAGATTGCGATTTTTTGTTTTGAAGTTTGAATTTTCTCTAAGTATTCGGCAAAAGGAAATGGGTATAAAAAATCTAATCGGATGATTGAATTGTCCGTTAGATTTCTTTCTTCCATACTTTTCTGTATCCAATAGCTTTTTCCCACTCCCTTTTCACCAACGATTAACATTGGTAAATTGGAATGGGAAGTTTCGATCCATTGGTTGCGAATCTTTTGTATGTCGGATCCACTACAAATCCATTCTGTATTGGATTTACTTCTTTTTGATGACACTCACTGTCCCTTGAATGTAGCCATTAAATTCTCTGATTTTATTTGTATCTAAAAACTTTTTAGCTTGGGAAGGTTTTACCATCAATGTTTTTGGATAGGTTGAATTTACTTTTAACAAATTTGTTTCTACAGGAGCATTTTTGACTCCCCAAGTTGATAATGGATCAAGAACAAATGTTGTTTGGATTAAATATTCTTTTCCTTTGGTAACTGCCACATCGTAAGGTAATTGGATCCAAATCGCCTCACCTTTGGATTCCAAAAGAACGGTTTGAAATCTGTCTTTTTCCGATTGGTCCGAATTCGATTCTGTGCGTAGTATGTATTCCAAATCTGTTTTGATTTCTTCTTTTTCCAAAACTCGTTTGTCTGAAATCTTTTCATACGCCAGATATAAATTGTAAGGTGTGATTACATCCACTGCGGCACGAACTAAAGAAGCATCATATTTTTTGCCTTGGTATTGGTTCCAATTAAAAGGCAACTGCAACTCTTCCACAGAAGAATAAACATTAAATTGATTTAAATATAAATATTCATACCCTTCAGAAGTTCCTATCTTTTGGTATTCTGTAATTCCTACTACACGACTATTGCTTGCTTTACCTATCCTTTGGAGTTCTCTAATGGTGCTAAGATCGGAATGGTTAGGGATCAGTATAACGGGTTCAATTTCCATATGACGTAAATCATTTAACGCCATAATGATAGAACCAGATTTATCTTTAACACTTGAGGAAAGTAACAAAAATATTTTTCGCGATTCTTTTTTACCAGATGTTACTTTTGATTTTAAACCTTGTAAGGCGGAAACAACCGATTCAGTTTGATTATTCCCTTGCCATCCAGTCTCTTCCATAAGTTTTTTAATTTCAGAATGTTCTTTTGTTGGAGGAATATTTACAGTTTTGTCTTTTTTTACAAGTGTAACACCTAAATACAATCCATCTTGATCATACAGTGAAGATAAGCTCTTAAGTACGTCTTTTTTGTAATAAGCATACGAAGAGTGGATGTCTATAAAGAGTGAAATTTCATAATTTGGCGCAATTTTATTTTTCTTTTCGTAATAACGCGGAGGCAAAAAACGAAAACTCTTATCGTTATGTTTTTCATATGCTAAGATAAAATTGGATATGAGTTTGGATTGAATTGTTTGTCTTGATTGATTTTTACAATTGAAGATTACAGTTTTTACTAGGATAGGATTTCCAAAATCAATTTGGTCCTGAACTACAAAATGCGAGTCCCACTCCGTACAATAGGAATATAAGTCTTGGTCCTTTAGATCAGCCTCTTCATTCCAGTCTGTCTCATTTAAATAATTTTCTATCAATTTAGGATCTGTAATTTCTGTAAAAAAATTTCGTTTCAAATAATGTCGCGAAAGACGGGACAATTCGAATCCTGCCTCACGTCTCGATCCAAGAACCGGAGGAACTTCTCCAGAAATGTAAGCAGGTAGGATAGAAATTTCTTTCCCTAAAATAAATTCGGGAAAGAACGCAATAAATATCAAAATCATTACATAGGGAATTCGGAAGGCTCGGAGAGACATAAAATTAGAATCGGTCTATTGTGGGAAAATGTAAATCTTTATCCTACGGTCATCATTCGTTTTCTTTGAGAAAAGATTGACAAGGTCTTTTTATAGGATCAAATTCTTCGGAAAAGGAGTAGATTCTTTATGAAGAAATCGCTTATCGTATGTGCCTCTCTAATCGCATTTGTTGTATCTTGCGGATCCAATGATGGAGGCAGAAGAGACGCTACGACCGTAGGTAAAAATGGTTGGATTTTTGAAGGTTGGGCTTGTGCACCTGATGCCGCTGCTGCTAAACGTGGTGAAAGCCCTGCTGAGTATTGCAAAGGGAAAGAGAAAGAATACGATTATCTTTACATGAAATTTTCTGCACGTGCTTCTGACAAAGCAATCAAAGCTAACTCAGTGGCAATGAAACAATCCACTTGCCGTGAAGCAGCTCGTCTCCAAGTTGCTGGTGATGGTTTGAAAAAAATCTTGGGTGAATACTTAGAACAAGCATCTGGTGTATCTGATGGTCAATCCACAGGTTCCGTGATTGTTTCTGAATCTAAGGGAATCATCAAAGGTGTTGGGGTTTATGACTGCTGCTCACTTAACAATGAAACAGGAATTTGCGCAAATGTTGGCGAACCTGAAACTTGGGAAGAATGTCAGTGTGTTGGATACTTGCGTTATGCGGGTGGACAAAAAGCTCTTGAAGCTAAGGCAACTGCTGCTCAGTAATCTGACTGTAGCCACTTAAAGTTTCAAAAAGGCCTCCTCTTTGGGAGGCTTTTTTTTACCCTAACCTAAGTTTACTTTTTAGCTTTAGGGTCAAAATAGTGTTTGTGAATGAATTCTTGAACAACCTTATGTTCTGCTGCTGCCAAAGGTTTGAAAATGACTGAAGTGGTTTTTCCAGCGGTTCGATGAACTGTTCCAACAATCTCTAGCGGATTTTGATGGAGAGAAAATTGAACTTTCACTTGGTCCCCTTCATAAAATATGGCAGTTGTTTGAAAGGCCAATCCTCCCGTTCCTAAATCGGAAAGATGTCCTGTCACCGGTGTATTTTTTGATTTAACCAGTTCTACAGTGCAAGGTACGTCTAACTTCACTCTTGCATCTTTACGTTTTTGTTTTACTCCGCCATACTTACTGTAACTATCAGAAAATATTGACTGTTTTGAATCGGCCATTTTAACTTCCTCTACACGAGACTCACAAACGTTTCACAGTTTATATTCTCGTTATTTATTTCGCTTGTTTCCAAGAATCTAGAATCCATAGAAACAGATTCCAATCTATCTTTAAATTGATTTACATTTGTTATTTGCAATAACTCTCGTTTGCTTTCATCGGGAAAACCTGTATTTTCTATATACCGAATAAAGTGTTTCCGAAAGAGAATCAAAGCATAATCATCTTCCGAAGGATAAAAATTTAACATCAAATCCAAATGTTCTAAAATCACATCTTTTATTTCTAACCAAGTTTTGTTTTCTTTTTTTACATCGGAAAAGATCCAAGGGTTTCCAATGGCTTTGCGTCCTATAAGAACCAAATCAACACCAAACTTTTTTTTCTTCTCTAAAGCTTCCTGAAAAGTTGCAACATCTCCATTTCCAAATATAGGTACAGTCGCTTTGGATTTAATTTCGCCAATAGCATTCCAATCAGCAGATCCTGAATAGGCCATAGCTTTCGTTCTGCCGTGAACTGAAATCGCTGAGACCCCAGCTCCTTCTAATACTTTGACTGTTTCTAAATAATTTAGAGATTGTGAATCCCAACCAAGGCGAATCTTTGCTGTCACAGGAAGTCCCGTTTTTTTGCGAATTCCTTCAATCATGGCACCTGCCAATCGGACATTTCGTAAAAGCCCTGCCCCTGAACCATGATGAGAGACTTTTGCCACGGAACATCCCATATTGAGATCTATCACGTCAGGTTTTTTGGAAGCAGCAATTTCTGAAGCGTTAACGACCGTTTCTAGATCAGAGCCAAATATTTGAAAAAAGATGGGTCGTTCTGTTTCTAAATAACGAAACATATCAAGGGATTTTACATTTCCCAGTAACAATTGTTCTGTGGAAACAAATTCAGTATAAGCAAAGGCAGAACCAAAACGTCTTGTAATTTGCCTGTAAGGACTGTCTGAAATACCAGCCATCGGAGAAAGAACAACGTCACCTTTGATTGTTACATTCCCGAAGGTAATCATACGAACTCTTTATCTATTCAGGCTCAGTTTCCGAATCTCTGACTACGGCAAAGTCTTTTACAAAGTCTTCATCTTTGGTATTCACAACTTTGACTCCCATCGCAGAACGTCCCACCATAGAAATGGTTTTTACTTCCACACGAATGGCCATACCCGATTGGGTAATGACAAGAAGTTCATCGTCCTCTTTCACAGTAGCGATACCTACAGACCTTCCGTTTTTCTCACCAATCTTAAAGTAGGTCATCCCTTTACCACCACGACCTTTTGTTGAGAATTCTTCAAAATCCGTTCGTTTGCCAAAGCCATTTTCTGAAATGCAGAATAAGGTAGTCTCTGGTTCTACTTTGGTAATCCCTGCAATCGCATCATCATCTTCTAACTTCATTGCTGTGACACCGGAAGCCGTTCTACCTTGTGACCTAAGCTCATTCAAATTCATTCGAATCGCTAAACCATTTTTACTTCCAATAAAAACATCGTAATTATTTGGATTGGCAATTACATCGATCAGCTCATCTCCATCACGAAGGCCAATGGCAATGATTCCTGATTTTTTAGTATTGGTGAATTCATCCAGTTGGATTTTTTTCACAAATCCTTCTCTCGTTACCATAAGTAGATAGGATTCATCAAAGTTTCTAAACGTAAATAATGAGGTAATGATTTCATCATCATTCAAATTGATCACAGCTTTGAGGGACTTTCCGCGAGCTTCTTTTGAACCAATAGGAAGTTCATACACTTTCATGAGGAATGCTCGGCCTTTGTTTGAGAAGAGCATCAAGTTATCATGAGTCATGGCACTACTTAGTTTTTTAACAAAGTCTTCTCTTTTCGTAGAGATTCCTTGTACACCCTTTCCACCGCGTTTTTGGCGTCGGAAGGTATCCATAGGAAGACGTTTGATAAACATATCTTCAGAAAGTTGAACCACCACTTCCTCATCTGCAATTAAGTCCTCTGCATTGAAGGTGGATGATTCCAAAGACTCGAGACTAATTTCTGTAGAACGAGTATTTCCAAACGATTGTGCCACTTTTCCCAGTTCATCACAGATAATGGATTTCACTCGTTCTGGTTTGGCTAAAATGTCTTCTAAGTCAGCGATAAGAAGTCTCACTTGTTCCAATTCTTCAATGATCTTTTGTACTTCGAGAGAAGTAAGTCGTTGCAAACGCATTTCCAAAATAGCATCCGCTTGTAACTCAGAGAGTGCAAACGTTGCCATGAGTGAACCTTGTGCTTCTCTCGCATCTTTCGAGGCACGAATGATTCGAATCACTTCATCGATGTTATCGAGTGCAATCCTTAGTCCTTCTAAAATGTGGGCTCTTTTTTGCGCTTTATCTAAATCAAATTCCGTTCGTTTGATAACGACTTCATTTCTATGATTGGCATAGGATTTTAGAATTTCTTTAAGAGAAAAGATTTTTGGACGGTTGTCCAAAATTGCAAGCATTGTGATTCCATAACTCACTTGCAGTTGTGTTAGTTTGAATAACTGATTGAGGATTACTTGCGCATTCGCATCTTTTTTGATGTGAATCTCTACTCGAATTCCCTTTCTATCAGATAGATCCAAAATTTCAGAAATCCCTTCGATGATTTTCTCATTTACCAAGTCCCCGATTTTTTCGAGTAAGTTCTTTTTGTTTACTTGGTAAGGAATTTCATTAATTACAATGATCTCACGACCTTTGTTGTTTTCAATGATGTCGACTTTGGAACGAATCCGAATGGATCCCTTTCCTGTGGCATAGGCTTGGTAGAGGCCTTCTCCCCCAATGATAGTTCCCCCGGTAGGAAAGTCAGGTCCTGGAAGGATTTTCATCAGTTCAGGAAGTGTGATATCAGGATTTTGAATGAGTGCAATGACTGCATTTACCGACTCTTTCAGGTTATGCGGTGGAATGTTTGTTGCCATACCCACGGCAATTCCCGTAGATCCATTTACTAAAATATTAGGAAAATTTGCTGGTAATACATCCGGTTGTTGTCTCGTATCATCAAAGTTTGGCGAAAAACTGACTGTATTTTTTTCTATATCTTTTAGAAGTTCTTCGGCAAGTTTTGTGAGCCTAGCTTCTGTATATCGATAAGCCGCTGCATTGTCCCCGTCGACAGATCCAAAGTTTCCTTGGCCATCGATTAAAGTTTCACGCATTGAAAATGTTTGAGCCATACGAACCATAGTTTCGTAAACAGCAGAGTCACCGTGCGGGTGATAGTTACCAATCACTTCCCCAACAATTTTCGCTGACTTTACATAAGGTCGATCGGATCTCCAAGCTCTTTCATTCATCGCATGAAGAACACGCCGATGAACAGGCTTTAATCCATCCCGCACATCGGGAAGAGCACGACCCACAATTACGCTCATCGCATAATCTAAGTAAGCTTCCTTCATTTGGTCTTCGATTTCTACCGGAATGACCCGTACACCAGCTCTAAGGGCACCGGCTACGTCTGGTCTACCGGAAAGGTTCAGTGCTAAGGTTTTGTTTGATTCGTTTTCTTGGCCGTTTTGTTCGGTCATTTTTCTATCCTAATTCCGATTAAAGATCTAAATTTGCAACTTTGTATGAATTCGCTTCAATGAAACGACGACGAGGAGAAACTTCATCTCCCATAAGGATATTAAATGTATCCTCTGCTTCTACAAAATCTTGTAACTTTACTTGTAACATAACACGTTCTTTTGGATCCATCGTGGTATCCCAAAGTTGTTCTGGGTTCATCTCCCCGAGTCCTTTGTAACGTTGGATCACAACTTTATCATTCGGTCTGGCTTTTAGTATATCTTCCTTTTCTCTGTCGGAATACACATAGACTGCTTCCCGTCCAAATTTCAAAAGATAAAGCGGAGGTTGAGCTACATACAAAGATCCGCGTTCGATGACTGGTTTCATATAACGAAAGAAAAATGTTAAAAGTAGAGTTCTGATGTGCGATCCGTCTACATCCGCATCTGTCATGATGATGATTTTTCTGTAGCGAAGTTTTTCGACATTAAATTCATCATCACCGATACCAGTTCCCATAACAGTGATTAAAGTTCGAATCTCTTCATTTGATAGAATTTTATCCAAACGTGCTTTTTCTACGTTTAATATTTTACCTTTAAGGGGAAGAATCGCTTGCGTATTTCTATCTCGTCCTTGTTTTGCTGATCCACCCGCCGAGTCCCCCTCGACAAGAAATAGTTCACAATGTTCAGGATCTTTTTCCGAGCAGTCCGCAAGTTTTCCCGGTAAACCACCACCTTCTAAAACAGTTTTCCTTCTCGTAAGGTCACGAGCCCTTCTTGCTGCTTCTCTTGCTTTGGATGCTAAGATACATTTTTCTAAAATCTTTTTGATGACTGCAGGATTTTCTTCGAAGAAACGATTGAGACCTTCTCCTGTGATGGTTTGCATCAAACCTTTCACTTCCGCATTCACTAACTTTTCTTTTGTTTGTGAGTTAAACTGCGGTTGTGGAATTTTTATAGAAATCACTGCGCAAAGGCCTTCTTTAATATCATCGCCTTGCAATCCATTTGGTTGTTTTTTGAAAAGGATTTGGTCTTTCTTTAAATGATCATTTAACGTTCTAGTGAGTGCAGTTCTAAATCCCTCTAAATGTGTTCCACCTAGGTTGTTGTTAATTGCATTCGTAAAACAAAAAATATTTTCGCTATACGTATCGCAGTATTGAAGTGCGATTTCTGCCCAAACATTTTCTTTTTCTCCTACAAAGTGTAAAACTTTATGAAGTGGGTGTTTGGATTCCGTTATGTATTCTACAAAGGAAACAATCCCGCCATCGAATTTAAATTCATGTTGCGCAACTTCTTCTTTTCTTTGGTCTTCTATACGAATCAGAAGTCCTTTATTTAAAAATGCAATTTCTCTAAATCTTGCAGAAAGTGTATCAAAGGAAAAATCAACAGTAGTAAAAATAGTATCATCTGCTTTAAAGCGAACAACGGTTCCGCGGTGTGTTGTATCCCCTATTACTTTTACATCTTCTACAGGAACACCTGCTTGGTATTTTTGATAGTGAAGTTTGCCTTCTTGGTGAACTTCTACTTCTAAATAGGTGGAGAGTGCATTGACTACGGAAACCCCTACCCCATGAAGACCACCGGAAACTTTATAGGCGTCGTTTTCAAATTTACCACCGGCATGTAAAATGGTGAGAACCACTTCAATGGTAGACTTTCCTTTGTCGGGATGGATTCCCGTAGGAATCCCGCGACCGTTATCTTTCACTTCTATGATATGATCAGGAAGGATTCGGACATCAATTTCTGTACAGTGGCCGGCCATGGCCTCATCCACTGAGTTATCCACCACCTCATAAACCATCTTATGTAGGCCGGATTCATCTTGGGTTCCGATATACATTCCGGGACGTTTCCGGACCGCTTCGAGACCCTCTAGGATCTTGATTTTCGAGGCTGAATAGGCGTTTGGATCGGTTTGGTTGGACATAGATTTATAAGATACCCTATAGGAAGTATCCTAGAAAGACCTTCGAACGGCAAGTGAAATCGGGGAGATTTGGGTGGCTTTAAGTCCTAGGATTTTGGAATTCGTTTCCCGTTTTAAAGTGGATTTTTTCCAATAAAACCGGGTTCGTAATTGAGTTCACTTTGGAGAGAAGTTCGGTCTTTTGGAACTCCAATTCCTGGGATATCATGGAGTGACGACAAACAACTGTGAGTTTTTTACCTTCAATGGTTTTGGGAAAACTCTGTTTGCCAAAATACTCGCCCACGATTTCATTCCATTGCAATCGGAGTTTTTTCAAGATTTGGTCACGAAAGACAGCTTCTCTGTCCATACCGAGTTTTTCCAAACTTTGGAAGAGTTCTGAGAGTTCCACTTTCTTCATTTTGGCGAATACACCTTCACTTTACCAGCTTCCACTTGGTAAATTTCTTTATCGAGAGTTAGGTTCCCAACATACTCATTGATTCCTTCCAAATCTGTAGTCGTAAAAAATGCCTGTCCACATTCCGAAATCAAATTCACGAAGTATTCTCGTCGTTTGACATCGAGTTCCCGAATGATGTCATCAATCAGTAGAACGGGAGCTTCTCCTGTCGTATCTCGGATCATTTGGAAACAGGCAGTTTTTAGAGCAATCACAGCACTTCGTTTTTGTCCTTGGGATCCAAACCCACTTAGGTCTTTGTCATCAAAACCAATGGGAAGTGTGTCTCTATGATTCCCACAACTCGTGTAACCGATGGCTCTGTCTTTTCTTAGATTATCAATTAACTTCTGTCTATGTTCTTCTTTGGAAGATAGGTTTGGTTTGTAGGTCAAAAAGAAAGGGTCTTTTCCAGAACTTAACTGCTGTAAATTTTTATGAAAGTATCCAGAAAGGCTTTCGATCGTATTCGTTCTAATTTCACGAATTTCTGCATCATGTTCAATGATAGGTTCATCCCAAATTCCAATTTCACGATCAGTTGAATTTTCTTTCTTTAAGGCGGCATTGCGCTGTTTCACTAACCTATCGTATTCTATGAGTTGTTTCAAATAGTAACGATTTGTAGAAGAGATAAAGGCATCTAAAAATCTTCTTCTTT
This sequence comes from Leptospira terpstrae serovar Hualin str. LT 11-33 = ATCC 700639, assembly GCF_000332495.1. Taxonomy (NCBI): domain Bacteria; kingdom Pseudomonadati; phylum Spirochaetota; class Leptospiria; order Leptospirales; family Leptospiraceae; genus Leptospira; species Leptospira terpstrae. The sequence goes on from NZ_AOGW02000006.1 coordinate 430,126, forward strand.
CCACATTCCCATCTTCAATGATCAGAATGTCTGGTGGACTCATGACTATGGAGCGAAAGTATCCCACATAATCAGAGATCTTCTTAAATTCTTCTCCATTCACTTTGAGTTTTTTTCGTTTGGAATAGGAATGTTCAATTCCATATTCAAATAGATATTCATTTCCTTCTGACTCAAATTCTGCCCGAATGAAAGTGTCTGAAGTATCCCAACGCAGCAGTTGGTTTTGGTCTGATTCTCGAAAACTTTTTAAGTATGAAAGTAGAGAGATGGATTCGAGAAGGTTTGTCTTACCTTCTCCATTGTTTCCAATAAAAAAGATAAGACGAGATTGAAAAGTAAGGGCTGTTTCTTCGTGATTACGAAAGTTCTTTATGTAGATCTTTTTTAGAAACATTAAAGTTTCATTGGCATAATTACAGAAACAAAGTCACTATCCGAAGGATCCTTAAATAGAACAGGTGCACTAGAAGTTGTGAATTCTAAGATCACTTCAGGATCATCCACAGCTTTTACCACATCACTCAAATAATCCCCTTTAAATGCGATTGTGATTGGTTCCCCATTGTATTCAATCGGCATGTTGTGATCAAACATCATAGTTCCTGGATTGGAAGAGCTGATATTCACACTACCTTTTGTAAATGCTAAACGAATTTGTTTCGAAGGTTCTTCCGCAGAAATCAAAGCTTGCTTTAAGAAAGTTAAAAAGTCAGCTTTAACCACTCGAACAGATTCGGATGTTTGTTTTGGAATCACTTGCTCATAGTCAGGAAAGTTTCCATCAATGAGTTTAAACAAAAGTTCTACGTTTCCACTGGATACATAAATTTGTTCTTCCACAAAACCAATCTTAGCTGTTTCTTTTCCTTCCATCATCTTTAACATTTCACGAACTGCTTTGTGTGGAATGATCACTCCATTTTTAAACGGAAACTGTTTTGGAAACTTTCTAACAATTTTTGAAAGACGGCGTCCGTCAGTTCCAACAACAATTAAGTCAGTGTTATCTGGTTTTAAGAAAAGACCATTAAAGACAAAACGTGTTTCTTCGATCGCCATGGCATAAGAAGTTTTACGAAACATTTCTCGAATGGTTTGGCAAGGAAACTCTACGACACTTGTTTCATCGACTTTAGGGATGGTTTTGATATCTTCAGAATCAATTCCATTCACTTTAAACTTTGTGTCCATTTTTCCAGAAGCATCAGTAATCGTTGTTTCCGAATTTTCTGATTGATCAGTCGTAGTTAACAAACTTGTATCAAAATTTAGATTTTTGAAAATACTGGAGAGTTGTTTTGCAGGTAAGGATGCTGTTCCTTTTTCTCCAATGGTTGAAGGAACAGAAGTTTTGATCGCGATTTCTAAATCCGTCGCAGAAAGATAAACTTCATTGTCGCCTGTTTGGATTTTCAAATTGGAAAGAGCCGACTTGATCTCTCGAACCGAGATGACACCATCCACTGAGTTGATTGCTTTTAGGAAGTCTGTAGTATTGACAGTGAATTTCATTTTTCCTCTTCTTCTTAATTATATTATATATCTTTATATATATTATGTCGTTTCCGTTGGTTCTGTCAGTATGTCGATAAAGCCTGGAAACTTCAATTTTTATTGAATTATGTCAGTTTTTTTCCTTTTTGCAACTGTCAATATTTATGTCGCTTTGAACAGGTTGCGAGACATTTAAGGGACAATAAGAACTGACTATGTCCTATCGACAGTTTATCGACAGGTTGCAAGCGTGTTAATCACAGGTTATTGGAAGCTTATCTTGTGTTTGATGGAATGGAAAATATCTTCCCACTGAGAATCTGATTTCATACGTTCTTTGAATTTATCAATCCCGTGGATGACAGTAGAGTGTGTGGTCGAAAAAATCCGACCAATCTGCGCCTTAGGAACATGAAGGACGTCATGGAGGAGGAGCATACACAAATGCCTAGGAGGGATAAAATCTGCCTTTCTGCTTTTGCCGAGTAAATCCTTACGGGCGACATTCGTTCGTTCACAAACCAGATCAATGACCATGTCGGGACTGAACCCAATTCTTTTTTTATTGGTGAGAAATCGTGCTTCGGCAATTTCCTGGATTTTCTCTTCTGTCAGTAAAAAGTATTCATAGGCTTTTTTATACAAAACCAAATCGTTTACGATTCCAATGAGTGCTCGGGAATCACCTTCCAAACGTTCTGCAAGCCAAAGTAAAAGTTTGTCACTGGCCGGAATATTGAATTCGGAAAAATTAGCTCTTAATAGTTCAATGCGTAGGGCCAGGTCATGGGATTTGATATCTGCTTGGAGGCCATGTACAAATCGGGATTTGAGTCTTTCGTGTAACGGAAGTTCGTAACTTGGTCTATCTGATGCAATGACAATTTGGCGTTTTCTGTCATAAAGAAAATTGAATAGGGCAAAAAACTCTTCTTGGGTTTTTTCTGCCCCACCATTCAAAAACTGAATGTCATCAAAGAGTAAAACATTATAAGACTGATAACGAATTTTGAACGACTCAAGTGACTCACGATTGTTTTGACGGACTGTAAAAATAAATTCATTTAAAAAGGATGTGCTGTTTACGTAGCGAACAGTTTTCCAAGGATCCTTTTTTTTGATTTCGTTTCCGATCGCATGTAACAAATGAGTTTTTCCAACACCTACTGGTCCAAAGAGATAAAGTGGATTGTACTTTCCAGGTTGTTCCACCACACTTTTGGCTGCTGTGAAGGCAATGCGATTGGAATCGGAAGTGATATAATTGCTAAAAATAAATTCTGGATTTAGATCCGAGTCTGATTCATCAAATTTCGACTGAATGACTTCTTTAAAAATTTGGGAAGAGGCTTCTGTTTCTGCAAGGATGGAGACGTGAAAACGATCACCTACGACTTGGTAGACGGCATCTTCTATAAAACTCACATATTTTGTTTCCACATGCCGTTTGATTCCGCTTGAGGGAGCCATCAAGTGGACCACTTGGTTTTCCCATTTCTCGAATCGGAGCGGTGCAATGAAATTGGAAAAGTACTTGGGAGGTATCTGTTTCGATATTTCTTCTAAAATTTCTTCCCAACGTTTGTCCAAGTTTCCCGCCCTAAATGTGAAATCGGGTACTATACTTTTAGCAAGTAGGTAGAATTCAAATGAAAAATCGAGAAACGATCCAAACTAGAAAAAATAGTCGACGTTGATAAAAAAACTATGTCTCTTTATTGATTTGATAGAGATTGTCCGGTGAATGTTTGTTAGGTGATTTTTGTTCCAAATGCAACTTTTGCATTCTACGAATCGATTCTATCTTATGTAGCTAGTCTTAAAAAAAGTTGTGATAAAAGAACGTATTCTAAGGCAGGAATTTCATAATGTAACTTCATTTTGAAATCTAAAATGGCTTCGATTCTTCCTACATTGGCTTCAAAGTTTTTCTGTCTATACTCGTAGAGAAGTAAAAGACAAATCATTTCTAAAAAGTCAATTCCTGTGAGACCTTCTTTGTTGGATTTGAATTCTCCAAACTGATCGCGTACCCAGTTTTCCAATTTAAACAATAGAATAGAATCATGGCAATGTTCTCTGACGTTCTCATGCCACTCTTCTAAAAATTCATCAGCAATTTCAAATGGATTGAGAGATCCACCGTAGTAAAGTTTAGATTCAGAAATTTCATTTCTTCTGATTTTTTTGATTTCGTCTTGTGGGAGATAGTTGAAAGGAATACAAACCGATCTTGAGACAATGGTTTGTTTTAAGTTTCGAATGTCGTTGACGATGAGGATAAACTTTGTATGAGGCGGTGGCTCTTCTAAAGTTTTAAGAAGAGTAGTTTCCGCTTCGTTATTAATACGGTTGGCTTCTGGAAACAAAACCACTCGGTAATCGGATGTGTGAGGTTTGTAAGGAATACGAGAAGACAATAGCCAACGGATGGTAAAGTCTTCCGGATCTTTTTCTTTTCCTATCGCTATGTTTTTTCTTCTGGGAAACTGGATGAAGTCGGGATGGACACCTTTCATAAATTGGCGGCAAGAATCACAAACTCCGCAAGAGGTTCCTTCCAAACAAAGAAGTTGTCTTGCAAATCTTTCCGCAGCAATCCACTTCCCTACCCCATCTGGACCATGAAAGATAAGAGAGCCTGGAATTCTCGATCTATCTTTTACAAAAGATTTTAAATAAGTCAGTGCAACATCTTGGCCTGACACTTGGTCGAAAGAAAACAAAGTATCAGACATAGTGATTAGTATACCGGAGTGAGCCAGCTCATATAGTTCGGCTGTTCCCCACGAACTGCTTCAAAGAAAATCGATTGGATTTTTTTTGTGATGGGACCTATGTTTCCATCTCCAATGATCCTTCGATCTACTTCTTTTACCCAAGCGACTTGAACGCCTGTGCCAGAAAAAAATAATTCATCAGCAATGTAGAGTTCTGAACGTGCAATGTCTCTTTCTACTACTTGGTAACCCAAGTCTTTTGCAATTTGAATGATACTACGACGAGTGATTCCTTCTAAGATGGAAGAAGGAATGGTTGGTGTATGGATCACTCCATCACGAACAATAAATAGATTTTCCGCAGAACCTTCGGATACAAAACCTCTTGCATCCAAAAAGATTGCTTCATCCATTCCATTTTGTACGGCTTCTGATTTTGCAAGAGCTGAGTTTACATACCCACCACTGACTTTGGAAAGAGTGGGAATTTGGTTATCAGAAAATCTTTGCCATGAAGATACGATGGTCGTGAGGCCATTTTCTGTATCAAGATAGTCATCCAACTTCAAAGCATAAACTGTGATGTCCGCTTTCACATCGTGAAATCTAGGAGAGAGTTGTAAGGCAGAAGTATAAATGAAAGGCCTGAGATATATATTTTGTTTTGCTTCGTTTTTACGAAGCAGTTCCAAAATGATGGATTGGATTTCCTCTGGTGTGATTTTGATTTGAAGCTGCATGATCTTTGTGGAGTTGACAAGTCTCTTGCAGTGGTCAGGCAAACGGAAGACATAGAGATTTTTTTTAGCTTCATTGTAGTATCCGCGGATTCCACCAAAAACTCCGGTTCCATATTGTAAGGCATGGGTTTGGACACTGACTTTTGCGTCTTCGGAAGGAACGATCTTTCCTTCAAAGTATGTATAAGGGAATGAATTCTGAGCCATTGAGATTCCTATCCTTCCAATCTTCTGAAGTTTCAAAATTAGAAAATGAATTTTATCTTTTTTTCTCTCGAAGCTTAGGCCGATGGTTTTGATATCGTTCTAAAGAGTAGAATAAGAATGAAAACTCACCCTCGTTTTTGATACGAACGGAAACTATAAGAAGACATAATATGAATCCTTCCTTTTATCCCAACCAATTTGATTGTATCGTTGTCGGTGCCGGCCATGCCGGAACAGAAGCTGCCTATATTACTGCCAAGGCAGGACTCAAAACTCTCCTCATCACAATGAACTTAGATACCATCGGGCAGATGAGTTGTAATCCAGCCATTGGTGGAATTGCCAAAGGACATATGGTAAGAGAAGTGGATGCACTTGGCGGTCTTATGGGCCGAGTCATCGACCAAACTGGAATTCAATTTAAGATGTTAAACACATCGAAAGGTCCTTCGGTCTGGGCTCCGCGTGCGCAAGCAGAGAAGAAACAATACCAACTCATGATCAAACACCAGTTGGAAAAATTAAAAACTCTCTCTATCAGACAAGACACAGTGGAAGATTTGATCGTAGAAGGAAACCAAGTGACTGGTGTCATCACAGGTCGTGGATTTACTTTTTATACAAACCATGTGATCTTAACCACTGGAACTTTTTTATCCAGTGTGATTCATATTGGAACTTACCAAAAGGAATCGGGTCGTATTGGAGAACCAACTACCAAAGGACTCTCGCATACTCTGGCAAGATTTGAATTGAAACTAGGAAGATTGAAGACAGGAACTCCGGCTCGTGTTCATAAAAACTCCATTAACTTTGAAGGTCTTGATGTACAAGAAGGAGATGAAAACCCTCGTCCCTTTTCTTTTGCAACGAAGAAGATTGATCGCAAACAAATTCCTTGTTACATCACTTATACCAACGACACCACTCACGAACTGATCAAACAAAACTTAGAATTCTCACCTATGTATTCAGGTCAGATCAAAAGTATTGGACCCAGGTATTGTCCGTCCATTGAAGACAAAGTGGTTCGCTTCGCAGAAAGGGATCGTCACCAAATTTTTATTGAACCAGAAGGTTATGAAACCAACGAAATGTATCTCAATGGTGTATCCACAAGTTTGCCAGAGGAAGTGCAATGGAAGTTTCTTCGCAGCATCAAAGGTTTGGAAGAAGTGGAACTCATGCGTCCTGGTTACGCGATTGAATACGATTTTGTAGATCCAACAGAATTAAATCCAACTCTGGAAACAAAAAAAGTCAAAGGTCTCTACCATGCAGGCCAGATCAATGGAACCACTGGTTATGAAGAGGCAGCAGCACAAGGACTTGTCGCCGCATACAATGTGATTCGGTCTGTCAAAAAAGAAGAACCTATTCTTTTCAAACGAAGTGAATCTTATATCGGAGTCCTTGTTGATGATTTGGTTTATAAAGGAGTAGAAGATCCCTACCGAATGTTTACCAGTCGTGCGGAATACCGTTTGCTTCTTCGCCAAGACAATGCCGACCAAAGACTCATGCAGTATGGATATGAGATGGGACTTGTGGAAGAGTCACTCTACACGGATATGAAAGATCGTTACGCACGGATCGATAAAATCAAAACACAAATGTTTGTGACTTCGATGAAACCAACAGAAGAACTCACTAAGGTTTTAGAAGAGAGAAAGATTGAGAATTATAAATTCGGCCATACCGTGGCTTCTTTTTTGAAACGCTCAGATATCAAAATCAAAGATATCGAACCGATTCTTTCTGATCTAGAATCCTTGAACGAAGATGAGAAGGCAGTACTTGAGATGGAAGTCAAATACGAAGGGTATTTAAAACGAGAGTTGGAAACCATCGAGTATCGTAAGAAGTTTTTAAACTTCCAGATTCCTTCTGATTTTGATTACGCAAGTGTGAAAGGTTTAAAGACAGAGGCTGTGGTGAAGTTAGAAAAACATAGACCTATGAATCTGGAAAATGCCCTTCACATTTCTGGTGTGGATCCGTCGGATGTAGATTTACTTCTCTATCATTTGGTGGACAGACGATAGAAAATAGATAACCTCCTCCAATGTTTTCGCATAAAAAAACCAAGAAGGTCTTAACTTCTTGGTTTCTACTTTCAAACTCTTATTAAGCTTCTTTTGTATTCAAGAAATCAATTCTCACAATCTACAGTTTAGATTTTCATTAATCGTAAACGAGGACGTGGGTCTTTTCTAGAATCCAGTTGTCTCCTTGTTTCACGTGAAACGAATGGGACTCCAAACTTCCATCTGCTTTGTATTTGAGTTTATGCACACGTCGGTTCTCACCTTGAAAGAATTCCCTTTCGACGAGATTTCCTTTCGTATCAAATTTGAAGTGAATCTCCCCGAGTCCCTTTTTTTTGTCATCGGTTAGGTATTGAATTTGAACATTCGGACGTTTCGGATCCATCTGAAAGCGAAAGGATTCATTATCTTTCGTTTCTAAATTTTTACCCTCTGCTGCAAAAACATTACCTTCTCCATCACTCTCAATGGAATAGACTATTAGCAAACGACCTTCTCCATCTTTGATATTCATCTTTTTCAAAGCACGTCCTTTGAATTGAAAATCCTTTCTCTCTACTAAGTGTCCACCGTTGTCATAAACTTCTTCACTAGAGACAAGTCCATCGGTGTAACGAAAGGTTGTTTTCCCATCGCCCTTACCTTCTTTATCAGAATATGTTTCGCTGATTAATTTTCCGTCAGAGTTGTATTCATATTCTGCGACATAAACCACCTGCCCTTCTGCATTGCGGACTATTTCTTTATTCGGAACTTTTTTAATCTTTTTAAAAAGATAGGCATCTTTGTGGGACCACTTGCCAGGTGTGTAACCTAAAATAGGAAAGGAAAGGATGATTAAAAAACTAATGATTCGAATCATGGAAAAGAGTTCTCCTACAGGAGACATCGGCGAATTCATTTAAAACGATAACGAGATTATGTCAGAAAAAACGATCCAAGAAGAAATCCAATCTATCATCCCTAATCTTTTTCCCACTCTCGAACCTGAGTTTGACTGGGAACTTGTGAAGAATTTTTATGAGTTTCTCAAACGAGACAATGAGAAAGGAGGATTCTTTTCACGAAACGATTCAGAGAAAATACTAGAGAGACATATTTTGGAATCTTTGATCTTTGTTTGGAAGTTAAAAAGCACAGGATATGTTTCACGTGAAACGAACATTGCGGATGTCGGAACTGGGCCCGGTCTTCCCGGCTTTCTATTTGCCCTTTTAAAAAAAGCACCCCATGTCTTTCTCGTCGATTCCCAGAAGCGTAAGTTGGCATTGTTGGAAACTGAAATTGAGTCAGGCAGTCTTTCGAAAGTGAAAAAGCGAGTGGAGTTTATCTACGCACGCACAGAAGAGATTAATTCTAATTTTGATGTAGTCACTTCAAGAGCTATGGTTCCTTATCCCTACATTGCGGAAGTTACGACAAGGATGGTGAAATCAAAAGGTATATTATGTCCCTTTCTTGCGCAACCATACCAGGATTTGGAAAAGGAAACTGAAGTATTAAGCAACAATGGTTTCCTTTTGAAAAAAGAAATTCCCATTCCCGAATTAGAGTTTGTGGGAAAGAGACATATCAAAATACTGCAAAAGAATTCCCTTCCTAAAAAGGGATATCCCCGCGACTGGAAAGAAATCGTAAAGGAGACTAAAAGCAAGAATGGGTAAAATCGTTTCTATCAGTAACCAAAAAGGTGGAGTCGGTAAAACGACCACGGCGATTAACTTGGCATCCAATCTTGTTGATCTAGGAAAGAAAGTACTTCTCCTCGATATTGATCCGCAAGGAAACTCAGGCTCTGGTCTTGGGTTGGAAGTGCAGTCATTACATAAAACAACTTATGAAGTTTTGATTGGAGAACTTTCCGCAAGAGAAGCGGTTCAAAAAACTTTTGTAAACAATCTAGATATCATTCCTTCGAACATCAATCTCTCAGGATTGGAAGTCGACTTTCTTGGAATGGATAAAAAGGAATTCAAATTGAAAGATGCATTGGCATCGATCAAAGAATCTTATGATTATATATTAATCGATTGTCCCCCTTCTCTTGGTGTTCTTACGATCAACGCTCTTTGTGCTTCTCAGTCGGTGATGATCACTTTGCAAACAGAATACTTTGCACTCGAAGGACTCTCCCAGTTGATGCGAATTATTTCTCTCGTACAGTCGCAGTGGAATCCGTCCCTCGCACTCGAAGGAGTACTTCTCACGATGTATGACAAACGAACTAACTTAGCTAACCAAGTTGCAGAAGATGTTCGTAACTACTTCAAAGAAAAAGTTTATGAAACTGTCATTCCACGAAATGTAAAATTATCAGAAGCCCCTTCCTTTGGAAAACCGATCAACTATTACGATCCCGATGGTGTAGGTGCTAAAAGTTATAAAAGTTTAGCGGAAGAAATTGTAGGGAAGGCATAAGGTTATGGCACTCGGCAAAGGTAAAGTTTTAGGAAGAGGACTTGGGAATTTAATTCCCGTAAATGAAAATAACGTAGAGATTTCGAAAGACGAACAGAGTGGTCTTAGAGAAATCAAAGTCACTGAAATTTTACCAAACCCACACCAACCAAGAAAACAATTCTCTGATGCATCCATCCAAGAACTTTCAAACACGATTGTAGAACATGGAGTGATCCAACCTATCGTTGTACAAAAAAATCCTGCTGGATCGGGATTTCTTTTGGTGGCAGGGGAAAGAAGGTTACGAGCTTGCAAACTAGCAGGCTTTGCCAAAATACCGGCAATTGTTCGAGACATTTCCGAAGCTGATATGATGGAATTAGCTCTCATCGAAAACATCCAAAGAGAAAACCTCAATCCAATGGATGAAGCATTGGCTTACCAAGCTATCATCGACAAACGCGGGTTAAAGGTAACGGATCTTGCCACTCGTGTGGGAAAAAACCGGGCTACGATTTCCAATTTAATTCGACTTTTGTCTTTACCAAAACCATTACAAGATTGGGTGAAGGAAGGAAAACTTTCGGAAGGCCAAGCGCGTCCCCTTCTCTCCATCCCTGATTCTAAAAAACAATTTGAAGTGGGTCAAAAGGTAATCGCAGAAGGTTGGAATGTTCGCGAAGTAGAAAATTATGTTTCTAATCTTTTGAACCCTGATAAAAAAACCAAATCAGTGGGTCCTGACAGACGGGATGCGAGTATCGTAAAGTTAGAAACAAAACTTAGAAATAAATATAGTTCCAAAGTGGAAGTGGCTCACAATGAAACGAATGGAAAAGGTAAGATTGTTTTTTCTTACGCTAATATTACCGACATGGAAAGAATCTTAGAGCAACTCGGTGTGAAACTGTAGTTTCGCCAATCTTTCATACAATTCACTTTTTTTCATGAGTTCGTCATGTGTGCCGACGGACTCAACCTCCCCTTCCTTAATCACTACAATCTGATCCGACTTCACAACGGTCGAAAGCCGATGAGCGATCATGATGGTAGTTCTTTCTTTCACTAAAAAATCCAAAGCACGTTGGATCATTTGTTCTGATTCGGAATCGAGAGCCGATGTGGCTTCATCTAAAAGAAGAATTCTTGGGTTACGTAGTATGGCTCTTGCAATGGCAATTCTTTGTTTTTGTCCACCGGATAGCCTTGTCCCTAAATGTCCCAAATTACTTTCATAACCCTCAGGGAGTTGGTTAAGAAATTCTGTTACGTAAGCGTTCTCTGCAGCTTTTTGAATTTCTTCAAAACTAGCATTTGGTTTTCCATAAGCTATATTCTCACGTAAACTTCCGCTAAAGAGAATGGGTTGTTGGGGAACAAAACCAATCAGAGATCGTAAATCTTTAAGAGTCAGGTCTTTCAGATCTAACCCTTCAATGAGTATTCGACCTTGGGTCGGATCATAAAACCTAAGGATAAGTTCAAAGAGAGTACTCTTTCCTCCGCCGGATGGACCAACAAGTGCAGTAGTTTTATTTGCAGGAATTTCTAAATCAATTCCTTTGAGTGCTTGGTGGTCTGGTCTAGATGGATAAGAAAAAAATAGATTTTCTAAATTGATTTTTAGGCCATTACGCTTGGAGGAACCATTGGAGGAATGGTTAACTTCAGTGATCTTTAAAATTTTAGAGATTGGAGTAGGAGTGAGAGAATCTTGAATTTCCGATTCGGAAAGTAGAAGTTCCATTAAACGTTCCGTAGCACCGGCGGCTCTTTGCAGATCACCTAATACTTCTGAGACGGCACCTACACTATTGGCTACCATGATGGCGTAAAATGAAAATGCGATCAGTTCCCCACCCGTGATTTTTCCTTCCAATACGTCGGTTCCACCGATCCAGAGCATCACACTAATTCCTGTGAGGATAAAAAGAATCACAGCGGCAATGAGAAGTGCTCTTTGTTTGATACGGGAAACTGCGACAGCAAATGTGTCCTCTACCGTCTGCGTAAATTTCTGTATGTCAACTTCTTGGTGGTGAAAGGATTGCAGGATTTTTATATTGAGAAGGGACTCACTGACATAAGTTCCAATGTTTGCAATTTTATCCTGAGTGCTACGGGAAAGGTTACGTACTTTTTTTCCGTAATACAAAATGGGAAACACAATGAAGGGAACACTGAGAAGGACAATCATGGAAAGTTTTGCATTTGTGATAAAAAGGAAAATGATTCCTCCCACAAACATCAAAATATTACGTAGGGCAATCGAAGCTGAGGATCCAATCACAGTCTGGATGAGTGTGGTATCGGTTGTAATTCGAGATTGAATTTCGCCAGGGGAATTGGTTTCAAAAAAACTAGGATGGATGAAGATGATATGTTTGAATACATCTCTCCGAATGTCAGAAGCAACACGTTCTCCTATCCAAGAAACTGTGTAGTGACGAATGTAAGTTCCGATCGCAAGAAGGATCCCGACTAAAATGATAAAGGCGAGAGAGTAACCTAATTCCTCTTTGGATCTAGCGGAAAATCCAGCATCCACCAAATGACGTAATCCTTGTCCGAGACCTAAAGTTACCCCTGCTGTAAAGAGTAAGGCAAAGGAAGAAAGAGCCATTTGGAATCTATAGGGTTTTAGGTAAGAAAAAGTTTTAGAGAGAACGCGGATGTTTTTCGACTTTGGCCGATCAGGTGTTTGCAAAGAATTATCCTTTTAGATCAATAAGTAGACCTCTGATTTCATCCAATTGTTTCAAAATTACGAAGGCACTGTTGTTTGGAGAAAACATAGTTTTTGCAAGTAAGTCCAATTTCTCATCTACTACTTTTACATAACGAACATCTTTTTGGTCATTGCGTCCTCGTTGAGGGGCTTGCATTACTTTGTAGTTTTTTTTAAGAATGAGCTCTGCAATTTGTTTGATGTGTTTTTTGTAGGACTCGAGGTTTTTGTGGTTAGGATCTTTGATGAGTTCTTTTTCTAAATCAGGAAGGTCTTTCCAAAGTTCATTTAGTTCTCTCGTTTCTTCTTTTCCTGCGGGGACGATGGATTCTAAAATATCTAAAAAACTTTGTTTGGCTTCATCAACAGATCCGAGACTGCCTGTGAGTTTTTCTTTGGACCCTTTTTTTGCCTGAGTGGATACCGACTTTGGGTTGTTGTTTTGGATGATCATAAACCCGCCTAATGACGAGTGGGATTAATCGTGCATTTTCCGTGAAACACTACACCTTCTTCGACAATCAGACGAGGAGTGACAATATCCCCTTCCAATCGACAGCTAGAAAGTAATGTAACTCGTTCCGTTGCATAGATGTTCCCTCGGATTTCTCCTCCGGCAACTACCACACGTGCTTTGATATCTGTATCGACGATTCCTGACTTTCCTATAAGTACCTTTCCGGTGGTTTCGAGAACACCGCGAAATTTTCCATCGATACGAATTAGGCCTGGAAATTTGAATTCACCTACGAACTCGGCGCCTTCTCCAATGATGCTATTAACTAAAAATTCTTCTTCTGTGGATGGATTGGACATTATTCTTGAATTTGGTTGAGAAACGAAAACGGATTCAACGCTTGGGTACCAACATGTACTTCATAATGAAGATGGTAAATCGGATTTTCTGGTGATTTTCCAACATAACCTAGGATGTCGCCCTTGGAGAGTTTTTCATTTTTCTTAACACGAATTCTGTCGAGGTTGGAGTAAATTGTTTTCCATCCAAACCTGTGAGATAGTTTCACATAATATCCAGTGGCAGGTGAATACCCTGTATCAAATACAATGCCAGGAGCCGTTGCAATGACTTCTGCACCAGGGAATGATCCAATGTCTAACCCTCGATTGATTTCTTCTTTGCCAGTGACAGGAGAGATATAATTTCCAAACGGAAACAATACATATCCTTTGGTTGGCCAAATGGAAGGAGTGTTTCGAATGATACTCTTTCTTTTTTTGATGAGTTTGATGATCTCTTCTGAAAGTTCTGATGATAATTTTAAATTGTGAATATCTTCTTTGATGCGAAAGGATTCATCCGTAATGTCGGACTGCGGTGTTCCTTGTAATGCGAGAAATTGTCCCGCCTGTCCACCCATCCCTTTAGAAACACGAGAAGGATCACCACCTAATTTGATGTAGAGATTGGAAATTCTTTCGTAGTAGTATTGGATGGTTTCATGAAGGGAATTTACTTCTTCCTTCATCTTAGAGGATTGTCTAATAAAGTCTTTGTTGGTTAAATTGAGTTCCGTGAGTTGGTGGATGGAACCACTATGTGATAAAACATTCACAGCACTGATCACAAGAAGGATGACCATGATTCCAATAAAGATGGAAATGGCTTTGTAGGAGATGACAAAGTTAATGGTTTTGCGATCGGTATGAGGAATGACCATAATGGTCAGACGTTCACGGCCTTTTTTGTCCAGGTCCTCATAACGTTGGGATAACTTAAGCTTCCATTCCTGGACTTTATACCGCAAACGGTAAAAAATTAAATGTAGTCTTTGTTTTACTTCCACGTTCTTTCGAGACCTTCGACTATTTAAACAAAACTTAATGCACCCACTATATCTTTCGATTGAATTTTCATTTTCAACCAGTGGAAATTACAAATCTTGCTATTTATGGGATATTCAACCATCGACACACACTGCCACTTAGACATAATTCGAGAACAAGGCCAAGAGATTGAAGAAACACTGGCGAAATCCCGAATGGCCGGAGTAGACCGAATGGTGCAAATTGGTATTGATTTGCCTAGTTCTAAGGAAGCTGTTCGTATTTCGGAAACTCATTCCACCAAAGACTTAGAGATTTTTTATTCAATCGGTTGTCATCCTACAGAAACTCATGAATTCCCTAATGCAGACCAAATTTTAGATTTAGCAAAATCCCGAATGAATGATTCAAAATTTTCAGCGATCGGCGAGATAGGTGTCGATTTGTATCATGATGCAAGTACTCGTTTAGCGCAGAATGAAGTACTTCGAAAGTTTTTACAATTTTCGTCTGATTATAAATTACCAGTTGTGATTCATTCTCGTGATGCCTTTGCAGATACTTATGAAGCACTGAAAGAATACAAAACTAAAGCCTTTGGAGTGATTCACTGTTTTACCTATGATTATGAAGCTGCCAGACAATTTGTAGATTTAGGTTACTATGTTTCTTTTTCTGGGATTGTTACGTTTAAGTCTGCCACAGATATCCAAGAAGCAGCACGGAAAATTCCTTTAGAAACAATTCTTATAGAAACAGATGCACCATTTCTTTCTCCAATGCCACACCGAGGAAAAAGAAATGATTCCTCACATCTTCCTTTTGTATTAGAAAAGATGTTTTCGTTACGTACTGAAACCAATGCAGAAGTATCAGATCGTATTTATCAAAATTCCATAAAATTCACAGAAAGAAAGGCCTATCACCATGCTTGATATCAACCGTATTGTCCAAAACCCAGAAGAATTACTTTCCACCTTACAGAAGCGAGGTGTCGCTTCTACAGACATTGAAGCTAAAATCAAATCTGTTTCCGAAAAACAACGTAAGTTAAAATTGGAAGTGGAGGACCTACGTGCGGAACGAAACCGAGTATCGAAAGAAATTGGAATCCAAAAATCACAAGGCAAAGACATAACTGAGATTTCTGCTTCCATGAAAGGTGTGGGAGATCGGATCAAAGCCATTGAAGAAGAACTCACCAAAGAAGAAGAATCCTTACACGAACTCAATTTAGGTCTACCGAACTTACTCGATCCCTCTGTTCCAGAAGGAAAATCGGAAGCAGACAATGTTCTAATCCGAGAGTGGGGTGAGGTTCCGAAACTTACTTATGAAGCAAAAACTCATTTTGATATTGGAGAAAAATTAGGGATTTTTGATTTTGAACGCGGAGTGAAACTTTCAGGTGCAAGGTTTTATACCTACCGCGGTCTTGGTGCCAAATTAGAAAGGGCACTGATGAACCTAATGCTTGATACTCATACTTCAGAAAATGGATATGAAGAGATGTGGGTTCCCGTTCTTGTGAATGATGAATCCATGACGGCAACCGGTCAGTTGCCAAAATTTGCTGAGGATTTTTATAGACTTGAAAAAGATGGACTCAATTTGATTCCCACTGCAGAAGTTCCGCTCACCAATTACTACCGAGATGAAATCATTTCGGAAAAGGAACTTCCAATTTCCGTTTGTGCTCATACTTCTTGTTTTCGTAGAGAAGCAGGTTCTTATGGTCGCGATACAAGGGGACTAGTTCGTGTGCACCAATTCCAAAAAGTGGAACTAGTTAAATTTGTAGAACCGGAGACCTCACATGCTGCACATGAAAAAATGCTCCAGGATGCGGAATCAATTTTGCAAAAGTTAAAACTTCCTTATCGTGTAATGTTACTTTGTAGTAAGGATATGTCTAGTGCCTCTTCTAAAACTTATGATATTGAAGTTTGGATGCCTGGACTTGGTCGATTTATGGAAATTTCTTCTGTTTCTAACTTCAAAGACTATCAAGCAAGACGCGGAAAAATTCGATACAAGTCAAAGGAAGGAAAAAACCTGCTCGTCCATACTCTGAATGGTTCCGGTCTTGCCATCGGTCGAACACTCGCGGCAGTGATCGAAAATTATCAATCAGCGGATGGAACCTTCCAAATTCCGGATGTATTAAAACCATACATTCGATAAAATTTAGGGCAGATGACCGAGGTGTCAAATGCCCTATTCCTTTTTATCTCCTTTCTTCCAAACAATCCGATTTGTTTTCCAAACGAAAGAAACGCTATTCTATAAAATACAATTTGGCTGTGGAATTTATCCGTTATACGGAAAATCACTCTTCGTGGGAGGTTATGCGAATTACGCTTATTACGTACTTTGGATTGGCCTATTTTTAAATACCCTTTTTTCCCCACTTTCCCTTCATAGCCAAACAAGAAATACAGAGGTTAGTTTAGTCGTTGCTCCCATCCAAGGACCTATCAATACAGAGTTTCAAGAATTTGGTCCTACGATGACTCCTGATGCTAAAACATTGTATTTTTATTCCAAACGATCCAGTCGTGGTTACACTGAGATTTTTAAATCAGAACGAAAAATAGATGGCACCTGGGATTTTCCAGAAGAAGTCGATGTTTTAAATTCACCTTTTGATGATCAAAGTCCATTTATTACAAGAGATGGAAAAATGCTATTATTGTCTTCAAACAGAGATGGTTCCGTAGAAGTTATGTTACCAGATGGAAAGGTGGGTATTTCTAGAGATTTGTATGTTTCCAATTGGAATGGAAATTCATGGAGCAAACCAGTTGCCTTGCCAAATGCAATCAATACAGAAGAAATAGAAGAAAATCCTCATCTACTGGGCGACACTTTACTTTTTACCAGATACCCTTTTGGTAAACCAAATTTAGCAAAAGTTTACTTTAGCCAATTTAAAGACAATGTTTGGTCCAATCCTAAACCATTACCTTCACCAATTAATGATAATTATGCGACTATTGCGGCAGCATTCAATGACGATGGTAGAATTCTTTTTTTCTCATCCAATAGACCCGGAGGGTTTGGTGGTTTTGATTTGTATATGGCCAAAATTGATGGTGATACATTTAAAGACATTGAGAACCTTGGTGCAGCTATCAATTCAACAGATGATGAAGCATATATAGTTTTCCAACAGGTAAAAAAAACATTTCTCTTTTGTCGAAGAGTAGAAGGTAGATCCTTTGATTTGTTTACAGCATCTGTTCCCAAACAAGAGAACATAGTGCAAAAGAAACTCGAAGAAACGAAAAAAATCTCTTTGGATTCGGTATACTTTGAACGTGCTTCTTCAGTCTTAAAACCTGAATCGTCAGCTCCTTTAGATGCGATTGTTGACTACATGCATGAAAATTCTACGAAAAAAATGAAAATTATTGGTCATACAGATTTAACGGGAACCTTTGAAGATAATATGGTTCTTTCAAAAGAGCGAGCAAATTCCGTAAAACAATATTTAGTCTCTAAAGGTGTGGATCCAAACCGAATATCAACTGATGGGAAGGGTCCGACGCAGCCGATGGTGGAAGGGACGGATGAGGCATCCTCTAAAAAAAATCGAAGAACAGAATTTGTACTAATTGATCCTTAATTTTTCCTTGCCGTTTCTATTTCCAGAGAAAAGGTAGTGGGGATGTTGCCTCTTCTCAGGATCCATTTTTTTGGGTTAGTTTCCTTTTCTGTATTTTTCTTTTCAGTTTCTCTTTCTGGAGAATCAAGCCAGGTATTAGAGAAGATTAAAAAAACAAAAACTCTCACAGTTTCAGTAAATGAATTTTATGATCCTTTTTATATTGAAAATCCAAATCCAAACTTTCCCGGACTGGATGTTGAGTTAGCACAAGAGTATGCAAAATTTCTCGATGTAGATTTAAAAATCATTCCACTTCGTACTTTTGATCAACATGCAAGGATGTTAGAGAAAGGTGATACACAAATTGCTATGGCTGGAATTTCCTCTTCCATCAATCGGTTTAGAGATGTTTATTTCACAGACCCATATCTGATTTCTACGCCGGCAGCTTTAGTTAATCGGACTGCACTCCCACCAGAACGGGAAGGACAAATTGTGACCGTGCAGTTGTTTCGTAATTTAAATGACCTAACAAACATTACGGGAATTTCTTATTCTGTGCTCGCAAACAGTTCTAACCATCTTTTTTTAAGAGATGCTTTTCCTAAAGCTCAGATTTTTTCTTATTTTACGAACGAAGCTGCTCTAAATGAATTAAAGAAAAATAATGTAAATGCATTCGTTGCAGATTCATTTTATATCCAAGCTCTTTTACAAAAAGATTCTTCCTTAAGAGCTAACTATTTACCAATTTTGGGTGTCGTGCAAGAAGATCATATTAGCATGGCTACTGCCAGACGAGATGTTGAATTTTTATATAACTTAAATTTTTTCATTAAAGAACTGAAACGTACAGGCAAAATTCAAATTTTAATTAATAAGTATTTTAAATCCAATCAATGGGTGAAAAAAGAATAAAGTCGATGTCATTACGAAATTTTCTTTTTATTAGTATACTCTCTGTTCTTATTCCTTCGGGTTTTTTATTAGCGCAAGAAGAATCACAAAGAACCTTTATGAATTTTAATGGTTCCTTTCGTGTTCGTGCTACAAACGTCGGTCGTGATGTATTACTTGAACGAAAAACACCCGTTACCCCAATTAATAATCTTGAAAAAGAAAATGCAGAACGCCAACAAACAGAACAACAAACCATACAATCTGATTTAGAAAGAAGGCAACAAGGATTACCTAGTCAAATCACACGTAGAAAGGAAGACGTTAGTTATTACGATTCTCGTTTTTTATACAATATGAGTTTTTCCGCAAATAAGTATGTGGAAGGGGTCTGGGGTATGCAGGTTGGTGATATTCCCTTTGGTGGAAAAGGATTACGTGCAACTGGACCCGATGGTTTTGATCCTGGTTTGGTTGGCCCTGGAGCCGGAGGGGAAAGAGGAAGAACCGCTGCGGTCAATGTACAAACAAACTTTTTGTATTTAAACTTTAGAATTCCGGAATCAGGACTTTTTATAAAAGTGGGACAACAACTTTTTAGTTCTGCGCAAGGGCGTGTGTTGTTTTCTACAGGAACAGGCGTTAGTATTTTGAAAAATTTTCAATTTTTGCGTTTGTCTTTGGAGGGTGGAATTTTACGAGCACGTGACCAAAGTTTTATGGATGTGGATAAAAATGGATTCGCTGATAAAAACTATCAAAGTTCCAATATTTATTACAATCGCTTGAAGTTTGAATACTTTCGAAACATTCGTAATGAAGTGTATGCCTATTTTTTAGATGATAACGACAAGTCTGATAATGAAACAGCGAGACTTGCTTGGTATGGGATGCACAATGAGTTCAATTTTCAAAAATTTTCCTTCATCGTTCATGGAATTCTGAATACAGGAACTGTTAAAAAATTACGTGCTGTAACAGATACCAATGACGTCACGGTTTACAATACTACTCAAAGGCATTTTATCAAAGGTGGAATGTATGATTTCCAATTTACCTACCGATGGAGCGAATCTTTAAATTTTAATTTAATTGCTCTAGGTACAACAGGAAGGCCAGGTTACGATGAAAAGGGACAGGAAGCTAACTTAAAAGGAAAT
Source organism: Leptospira terpstrae serovar Hualin str. LT 11-33 = ATCC 700639 (assembly GCF_000332495.1). Classification (NCBI taxonomy): domain Bacteria; kingdom Pseudomonadati; phylum Spirochaetota; class Leptospiria; order Leptospirales; family Leptospiraceae; genus Leptospira; species Leptospira terpstrae. The sequence continues at coordinate 449,918 of NZ_AOGW02000006.1, forward strand.
GGGTATAGAACCTTAGCACCTAGATTTTCCATTTCTAATATTGCAACAGACTTTATTGGTGGTTATGCATTGTTTAACGGATCTAGTTTTTCTGGATTAAATGAATATGGTTTTTATTCGAACATTATTGCCTTTGGTCCTTATCAATTTACGTTGGGTTATTATCAGTTGTGGGCTACTAAATCTCCCGAAATTCGTATCAATCGAGAATTCAGTGAGCTGAATGGATATAAAACATCCACTTATATGGGAATGGAATATAATTTTAATATTCGTTACAATGTTACTTCAGACTTCCAAATCATTTTTCGTTCTGGTTACTTCGTTGCAGGCGATGCGTTATTTGTTTTGTTAGATTCCAAATATGGTCGTGTATTAAGAGAGGGATTTATTGTATTTGAACATAGATTCTAAATACAATTTTATTTTCCGCGTTTTACAAACTAAAGATAGATTCAAATTCCATTTTTGGAATCAAGGTTTGTGAAACCTTACATTCTTTCGTATCTTTTATCAGAAATGAAAAAATAATTTATAAATGGAAACTTCTTTCTGAATCAATCAATTACAAAGTAAGTCTAGATTTGATGGCTTTTCCCAGAGTGTATTGGTCAGAATATTCTAAGGTTCCTCCAATCGTAATCCCGTGGGCAATTCTTGTAATTTTAATTTCCATTGGTTTGATTACTGTAGAAAGATAAGAAGCCGTGGCATCTCCTTCAAGTGTGGGATTGGTTGCAATGAGCACTTCTTTTACCCCCGTATCTTCTAGTCGTTCGATCAACTGGCGAATTCGCAATTGATCAGGACCAATTCCATCTAGTGGAGAGATAGCACCATTCAGTACATGGTATTTGCCAACATATTCTTTTGTATTTTCTATAAAGAAAATGTCTTCCGGTTGTTCTACCACACAAAGAATTCCGTTATCTCTTCTATCAGACAAACAGATGGAACATACAGGATCTTCTGTGAGACCTCCACATTCATCACAAAACCGTAGTTTTGCTTTAGCTTCTTCGATATTAGATAGCCATGCTCTGAATGTAGAAGGATCCATACGTAAAATATGAAATCCAATTCTTGTGGCACTTTTTTTTCCAATTCCGGGAAGACTAGAAAAGGATTGGATTAGTTTTTGAAATTGTGGGTCAGACAGGGGGAAACCCTCCATCCTTTTGGAGTTGGTTGAAAACACCTTCAAAATCACTTGGGTTGAAGCCGAGGACATTTTTCATCTCATGAGCCATCGTTTCTTTGGCTTTTCTTTGCACTTCATTCGTTGCGGAAAGAATCAGATCTTCCAACATTTTTTTGTCTTCTGCATTGAACATGATCGGATTAATAATTATATTTGCAAGTGTTCCATCAGCGGAAGCTGTCACTTCCACCATACCTGCTCCCGCAGAGGCAGAAACGCGAATTTGAGCCAGTCGCTTTGAAAGCTCTTCTTGTTTTTCTTTGATGTTTCCGATCTGCGAGAAAGCTTCTCGCATTTGTTTCATTTGATCAAAAATTCCCATACTTACCTTTTGGACTTATAAATTCTTAAATTGTTTGGGATCTACTTCCATTCCTGAAAACTTTTCTTTTAAAAGTTTTTCCATATCTTCAGAAGCTGCTGGATTTGCTGTCGCTTGTTTTTGCGTTGAAGGTAGTTCTTGTTTTGGAGGATTCGGTTTCGTATCGAAATCTATATTTTGTTTTGGTTTTTCTGCCAGCGATTGCGTAGGTTCTGTCTTTTGTTGACTTGTTGTGGCTACAGGCGGTGTTTGCTTTTTTGTCAGGTCTACGTTTTCCGGAATATGAGAAATATCACCTTGAACTAGTTTGGTGAGCTCGGAAATTTTTGCGAGCAAACCGGAAACACTTGGTTTTTCACGATCTAAGATCAATTTACGAAATTGAATTTCTAAATAAACTTTCATTTCGTAAGAGCTACGAAGTTTCATTAAATTCAACTTTTCATGAATTGAAAATATTCTTTCAGCAAGTAAAACTAAAACTTCGCGATCTAATTCACGGTAGTTTTGTTTTAGCTTTTGTAAGTCTTCTTGTGGAATGTTAATTGATTCCCTATCTGCTAGGTTGTCTTTGATGAGAAGAAGGGAATTTAGAAATTCAATAAAGTCCCAAACAAATTTACTCAGGTCAATTCCTGCTTGAAAAAGATTTTCAAGAGTTTCAAAAATTTGGGCACTTTGGGAAGAGTCGAGAAGTTGGTTTAAAAAATCGGTAAAAGTATCAATTCCATGATACCCAATCATTTTTCTGAGTTTAGCACCAGTTAGATTGCCGTCAGTAAAGATCACCGCTTGTTCCATAAAGGAAAGTGTGTCTCGAACAGAACCATCGCCTTTTTTTGCGATCCAGAATAAACCTTCCGAATCGTATTTTAACCCTTCTTTTTCGCATAGTGTTTCGATATAGTTTTGTAAAACGGTTACTGGGACTTTTCGAAAATGAAAGTCTTGGCAACGAGACAAAATGGTTTCTGGAATTTTATGATATTCGGTCGTAGCTAAAATAAATACAACATGCGCCGGTGGTTCTTCCAAAGTTTTCAGTAGGGCATTGAAAGCAGCCCCACTTAACATATGCACCTCGTCCAAAATATAAACTCGGTACTTACCACCCATGGCATTGAATTTTACATTTTCACGTAGTTCACGTATATTATCCACACCACTATTAGAGGCAGCATCAATTTCAAATACATCATTTGAATTTCCTTTTGTGATTTCTAAACAGGAAGTGCATTCATTACATGGTTCTACTCCATCTGGTCTCTCGCAATTCAGTCGTTTGGCGAGAATTCTTGCTATGGTAGTTTTTCCAACTCCACGTGGTCCAATGAAGATATAGGCATGTCCGATTTTTTTAGACTTAAAGGCATTTTGTAAAGACCCAACTGCGAGGTCTTGGTAAATCACATCGCGAAAAAATTGGGGTCTATATTTTCTAAAGAGTACTTGGTGGTTTTCGCTCATGTAAGTCCGTATCAAAATCCAGTTTTATGGATATTTGATTCTACCGCATTGATAATGTATATTTGTAAGCGTTCCGAGAGGTTGCAACTAAAATTGCCGAAAGATTTCTAAGTGGCTTGGGGAAAGTAAAAGGAAGGTAGAACCTGGCGGAGAGACCGGGATTCGAACCCGGGGTGCTTTTGGCACACATGCTTTCCAAGCATGCACAATAGACCACTCTGACATCTCTCCAATGGTTTCTACTGGCTTCCATAAAAAGAAACGGTCATAAGAATTCTACCTTTTCTCTTTGAAAAAACTAAGAAATTCAAATTTTATGTGGGATCTCGGAATGAGGGTACACTTGGGAAAGTGATTCAGTAAATAAATGGATTCTGTTGTGTAGGAAGAAATTCCTTCCCCAGGTTTTGCTGGAACAAAATAAACTACTTCAGGAATTTTTACTCTTAAGATGGCACCTGCACAGAGGAGACAAGGTTCCAATGCAGTGATTAAAATAGCATCTGTCAGGTAACGACCTTCGGTTTTCGAAAGCGCATCTTCTATGGCTAAGAATTCGCTATGTTTTGTAGGATTTAATGTTTGTTCAACGGAATTGAAGGCGGAAGAGAGAAGAAGTCCATCTCTTGTAATGATCTCAGAATAGGAGGGAATTTCGTTTGGATGGTGGGAAACTGCTTCTGCGTATCGCTCTAAAAACGAGTCGAATGCTTCCACTTGCGCCCAAGAGGATTTGAACCTCTAACCTTCTGATCCGTAGTCAGATACTCTATCCAGTTGAGCTATGGGCGCGATGAATGCTTGAAGCATTTTTACCCAGTCCAAAAGAATGGGTATCACTATGGTTTTTTTCAAGCGGATGGAGTAAATCAAAAATCCAGCGATTCCTAGATAAAGTAGTACGGATAGGAGGTGGATGGTGGCAGCTAAATAGAGGCCAACGAAGGGAAGAACGGAAACCACTTGGGCTAATAACAAGCCTATTAAGAACAAACAAGTATTAACTGCTGAATACAAACAAACAGTAACAAATTCAGGAATGTTTCGTTTCCAAGTAAAAACTGGTACCCAAGAGAAATACAAAGGCAAAACCGCAAAAATTTTTGCCGCTTCGTCAGTGACTAGATAGGCTTGGATTTTTTCTAATTTGTCTTTGATTTGAGTGGTATTCATGACGGTAACAACGGAGACGCAGGGATTCGAACCCTGGGTACGATTGCTCGTACGACGGTTTAGCAAACCGCTCCTTTCGGCCACTCAGGCACGTCTCCAGCGACTCGGAGAAGGTAGGATTCGAACCCACGGTGGGATTACCACGACGGTTTTCAAGACCGCTGCTTTAGACCACTCAGCCACTTCTCCAAGAGTACCTATCCGTTATGTTAAATGCGAGTGCAGTGTCAAATGAATATTCAATGAATGGTTCTAGAGAATGGAAAAGTTGCGTATAAAATTAGAAAAGTGGGTCAATGGTGGTTTCTGTTTAGCTCACCATGAGGGGCATGCCGTCTTTGTTGAGGGTGGACTACCCGGCGAATTGGTAGACATAAGTCTTTATAAAACTGGAAACAAAGAATGGTTCGGATCTGTTTCCGAAGTCATTGAACCATCGGAAAGTAGAATCCCCTCTGATTGTTCTGTATTTATGGAGTGCGGCGGTTGTAGTTATCGGCACATCTCCTATCAAGATGAGGTGGAAATCAAAACCACACTTCTAGAAGGAATGTTTCCTAAATGGAAAGGGAAAATCCAAGTGGTGAAAGGGCCAGAAAACGAGTACAGAAATAATGTACAATGGCAATCGAATGGTAGAGAAATCGGTTATTTCTCAAAAAATTCCCATCGTATAGTAAAAGAATCAAATTCAGTCTGTAAAACAGTCGATAAACGTTTGTTATGGGATATGGTTCCCGCTGGTCTCCAGAAATCGGTTGCAAAAAACAAAGTGATCCAACTTCGTTTGTCTTCCAAATCTGTTGTAAATTATGAAAGAGACCAAACAGAAATCACTATTTTTAATACTAAGTTAAAAGTTCCCGAACGCGGTTTTTTTCAAATAAATCGGTTTCTATTAGAACCTTGGCTTGAAAAAATTAAATCTCTGTTACCAGACTCTGCCAATATTTTGGAACTCTTTTGTGGTTGTGGTACCATTGGAATTTCGATACGAGAAAAAATTGAATCGTTGTATGGAATGGAATCTCACGAAAAAAGTATTCGCTATGCAAAGGAAAATGCAAAGACGAACAGTGCATTGCAGTTTGAATATGAAGTAAGCGATTTATACCAAAAACACCTTCCGAAACATGTTTCTACGATTCCTATATGGATTGTCAATCCACCAAGAGCTGGGTTAACGGAAGGAATTATCGAATCTGCTTCTATGTTTTCACCAAAACAAATTATTTACTCTAGTTGTAATCCAAGTACACTCAAACGAGATATTACAAGATTAGAAGCCATAGGATATAGACTGACATATATGGGTTTATTTGATTTTTTTCCAAGAACCCAACATTATGAAGTATTGGTGAGTTTGAAAAAGTAAGGAACAAACATACAACTCACAAAGTTTATTTTGTGAGTTGTATTCTTTGTCCGAGAGGTGTTTATTTTTCTTTAGTTGTAAATTTAAAAGGAAGGTATGCTGGGCAAAATCCAATTGCTGAAGTTGCAATCATAACAAGTCCAATAGCAAAAAGTACTATTGCTGTTGTTCCTTCTACGACTCCACCCAAATACAATCCACCTAATACCAAACCAACGACAACTCGAATGATTCTGTCATAAAGACCCATATTTTGAAACATATTCAATCTCCCTAAAATACATATGACGAATAAAAAGGAATGGTTTCTTATTTATTTTTTTGTAACCATTCTAAAATCAACTTTGTAACTTCTTCTCTTTTCTCCCAATGAAGAAAGTGACCTGCATGGTCGAAACCAATTTTACGAAATCCACGAGGGAAGTCCGTTTCATCGATTAGGTGCTCAAAAAGATTTTTATGGAAACAACCATCATTTAGTCCATAAAGAATTTGAGTGGGAACTGTAATTTGAGAATCTAAAATTCCTAATATACTTTCCCTACCTGATTCTGTGAATAAATCATTTAAATTTCGATAATAAGCAAGAGCAGAAGAGAGAATTCCGGGATTTTGAAAGTTCGCTTTAATCTCAGCTAGATGGTCTTGATTTGGAGTAAATCCTGGCGACCAATCTTTCCATAAAAAATCAACAAGTGCAAAACCATTGGAACGAATGGTCAGTTCAGCCAAGAAGGGAATTTGAAACAAAACAACATACCAGGAATGGATAGTTTGTTGCGGAGCCCAAAAGAAGGAATCTTGGTATGTTCGAAGTAGAGGTACGCCGAGGCTCGTGATTGATTTGATTCGGTTTGGGTAGTACATTCCTGCAGCAAAAGCTATTACAGCTCCCCAATTATGACCCACCAAATGCACAGAATCCCATCTGCGATCTTCCATCCAACCAAGGATATCATCGACTAAATCTACTACGTGAAGCTTATGAGCATGGGAAATAGTAGAAGGTTCATATCCTCGCATAACAGGAGCAATACAATGAAAACTCTTTTTACCAATTTGTTCCATAATGGGAGCAAAAGTTTTATGGTTATCTGGAAAACCATGGAGGAAAAGAACAGGTTCCCCTGATCCAGTTTCTAAAGTGGTAAATACAGTGGATGAATTTCTAATTTCCGAATGATGCATTGTTTACCAACTTTTCTTTTTTATAAGTAGTTCTAAAAAATTGTAACACAATTTCCCTTGTATCCAAGTCCTTACTTAAATACCCGTATTGTTTTTCGTTTTGGTAATAAAAGCCATTAGGCCAAATATGACCTCCTCCTGGTATCAAATACCCTTCCACCTTTTGGTCCGAATGACAATCGGTAAACTGCGTGTATTGTATGTCACGTTTCCAAAATTTGTTTATATGACGTTTTTTCGATTTTGTCTCTTCTTTGCAGGAAAAACTAGAACTCCAAAATTCTAATGATTCTAAATAGGAGAGCACATCTCCTGCAGCAATACGTTTGGTATCGTTGTTGGGATCTGCTGGGATTGCTACTGTTCCCCCTAAATAAGGTACTACATCATCTGAGGTTCCCATAATGAATCCAATGGATTTATGTGGCGGTGGATTACAAATTTCTTTTAGACCTCTGGAAGTAACAGCGGCAACAGAATATCCAGAACTAAATAAATCTGGAGCTTCGCATAACAAACGCTGCGTCATGAAACCACCATTAGAAATTCCAACGGCATGAATTCGGCTATAATCAATTGGAATTTGTGTATCTAAATGATTTAGCATATCACGGAAAAAATCCACATCTTTAGTATTACGTTTATCTGTTAAGGAATGAGGGATTTTTCTTCCATCGTTCCAACGATTTGCATAACCATCAGGGTAAACGGCAATGAACCCATATTCTTCGGCCTTTTCGGACATACGTGTGAGGTAAATCATTCCTTCCCCACTCCCACCACCCCCATGCAAAATAAAAACTACAGGCAGTCGGTTTTCTTTGATTTGTTTTGGAATGTAATATCGGAAGGTTCTTAAAATTCCATCCGAGGAAATAGATTCAAATTTATGTTCTTTAACGGGAACAATGGAAGGCAGGGATTTACAAAAAAAGGAAAAAGAAACCATAAGGAGTGTCAGATAAAATCTTCTAAGGAATGAAATCCAATTCATACAAACAAAGATTCAAATGATTTAATTGTTTCGGGAACCTTTGGATTCCCTTCTAGAGGATATTTAGGATGAAACTCTTTATCAATCGTTGGATCATAGGGACCGGACTTTCCTTCAAAACAAACTGCATTCTCAGACAAACAAACTAAGCTATGCCAAACACCGGGTTTTAGGTCGATTCCTCGTTTGGGACCACTTGCTGAAAGTTTATGAGCTTCTTTAATTTCGCCACTTTCTTCGAAGATTAAAAACCCAATTTCGCCATTCAAAACCACGAAGGTTTCTGGTTTAGGATCCGACAAATGTCTGTGAGGTGGAATGTAGGTATCTTTTGAAAGAACGTTTAAAAATCTTTGGTATACTTCCGATTGTTCGTGGAAGTTGTGATTAGTACGTTTTCTTTCGGTGTTTTGTGCTTTTTTGACGAGAGATTCGATTAAGTTTGAATCAATGAGCTGTATTTCCTGCAAGTTGACCTTCCAATTCCTGCTCGATGAAGGCTAACATATCCGGAACACAAGCCGTACATGTATCAGCAGCTCCCATCTCGCGGGCAACTTCTAGTATAGGTCGATTGGATTCTTTGACAACATTTAAGATAGATTCAAAGAAAACTTCTGCACAGTGACACTTGATCATGGTTCTGAGAATCAGTCTCGGATGATCCCAATGGTACGACAAGAATTTTTTTGCTCTGAAAATTCCTTTTCTGAGTCGGAATTTAGGGAATATAACAGATTCCTTTCTACTTTCTTCTAAAAATGTTGTGATATCAAAGGTTGGTAGACTTGCTTTAATTTTTGAATGGCTGAAAGCCAAGTAAATCGGGCCGCATTTTTGATTCCTAATTTCGCCAAAGTTTGGCTTCTCTTTTGGTCCTTTAGCAAAGAAAGCAATTTAGTCTGAAATGATTGAGAATCTTTTGGGTCGAAGGGTTCGTAGCTGGCATCTAAAACTTCAGGTAGCACACTGGCATTGGAGGAGAAAACAGGAGTTCCTACACTTTGGGCTTCTAAAACTGGAAATCCAAATCCTTCAAAGAGAGAGGGAAAGAGAAAAAGTTTTGCTGCTTGGTAAGCGAGGGGAAGTTCAGCGTAAGGAATGTGAGATAAAAAATAAATTTTATCTGGATACTTCTTTTGAAATTCTAGAAAATCTTTTGGAATTTCTTTACTCAAACCACCAACAACCAAAGGCAATGAAAGTTTTTTCTTATCCCATAACTCTTCTAAATTAGATAACAAAAACGGGAAATTTTTATGTGTTTTTCCGATTCCAACTGTAAATAAATAAGATTTCGGTAATTTATTTTTTTTAATAAAATTAGAAACTTCGTTTGGATTTTTTTTGGAAAAGTTTTTTAAATCGATTCCGTTATACACCACAGTGATCTTTTTTTCAGAAAAACCAAAATGATTGACTAAGTCTTGTTTGGTGAATTCAGAAACAGCAATAATTTTGAGTGCAAACCATTTGATCCATCGAAACACGATATGCATATACATTCGTTTGACGAACGAACTATGAGCCGCCTTAAAATGGTAAGGAATTAGATCATGGATGGTAACAATGCACTTTCGAATGTATGGAAAAGGTATATTAAAATGAGGTATATCCAAAATATCCATATTTGCCATTTGAGGGTGGCCTAAAAATTCTTTGGGTGAATAAATATTGGTTTTGTATTCTATGATTCTTGCTTCTTTGGGAATGTCGTATTTTTTTAGAACTACCGGATCGCCGAAGATATATAAATGAGCTTCCTCCGGAGGGATAGGCCAAAATTTTAAAATATGTTGGATACGAATCCCAATCCCCGAATTTTCGATCATCCGTGCATCGTAACCTATTTTAAGTGGCATTGGATCTAGATTATGTCCTTTAGAATTAATTTAAAAAAAGGAAATGTGTCTTTTCCTTTCTGGTAGAGTCTAGTCAAATTGGTAGTGATAATTCTGCATTCATAATTTGGAAAGCAGCCTCACAAGGAACATATCTGTAAAAAGGAATCGGATGGAAAACTTAATCGAAGAAATCCTAAAACAAATTGGTGAAGATCCTAAAAGAGAGGGTCTTACGAAAACTCCGAGTCGCGTGAAAAAAGCGTATGACTTTTTGACAAGCGGGTATAAAGCCGATTTGAACCAGATTGTCAACGGAGCTATCTTCGAAGAAAACACAACAGGGATGGTTCTAGTGCGTGATATTGAAATGTATTCACTCTGCGAACACCATTTGCTTCCTTTTTATGGAAGAGCACATGTTGCTTACATTCCCAATAAAAAAATCATTGGTATTAGTAAAATTCCAAGAATTGTGGATGTTTTTGCACGTCGTTTACAAGTCCAGGAACGCCTAACCGACCAAATTGCCCAGGCCATCCAAGAAACTTTGGATCCACTTGGGGTGGGGGTTGTCATCAAAGCAAAACATTTATGTATGATGATGCGCGGGGTAGAAAAACAAAATTCAGAACTCTTTACTTCTAGTCTTCTTGGTCTATTTAAAACGGATCCAACGACACGAAGTGAATTTTTGGATTTGATTCGAACTGGTTCGCATTAAGTTCAATTTTTAAATTCTATTTTTAAGATTCATGCTGGACTTTTCTAAAAAAAAGTTCAGCATTCTCTCTCTAGAGGGAATCTATGCCGAAAGAAAGAATCGTGGCACCGTCCAAAGACTTCGCAAAACTTGCGAACGTTAGTTTAAAAGAATACAAAACCAAATATAAAGAATCCATTGAAAAACCAGAAAAGTTTTGGGCCGAACAAGCAAAACGCCTAACATGGTTTAAAAAATGGACCAAAGTCCTCAAACATGATTTTGCAAAAGCAAAAGTGGAATGGTTTGTTGGTGGCAAACTCAACGTTTCTTACAATTGTTTAGATAGACATTTAGATTCTCCACTCAAGAACAAAGCAGCTCTGATCTGGGAAGGCGACAACCCCGATGAATCGAAAGTACTTACTTATCACGACCTCCATCGCGAAGTGAATTATTTTGCTAACGTTTTAAAAAAGTTCCAAGTGAAAAAAGGGGACCGCGTACTCATTTATTTGCCTATGATCCCTGAACTTGCAATCGCAACACTTGCATGTACTCGTATTGGTGCAGTTCATTCTGTTGTATTCGGTGGATTTTCTCCCGAAGCACTACTTGGTCGAATTGAAGATTGTAAACCTACTCTTGTGATTACAGCAGACGGTGGATACCGAGGTGGCAAACCCATTGAATTAAAAAAGAATGTCGATGTTGCTTTGGAAGAAACCAAATTTAAAGTAAAAGATGTTATCGTTGTAAAAAGAACTGGGGATGAAGGAAACTTAAACTGGAAAGAAGGCCGAGACCACTGGTACCACTACCTAATGAAGGAAGCAGATGTTCGAAAAGAATGCCCGCCCGTGCCAGTAGATTCGGAAGACCCGCTTTTTATTCTTTATACTTCTGGTTCTACCGGAAAACCGAAAGGAGTTCTTCACACAACCGCAGGATATTTGTTAGGTGCCAATCTTACTTTTGCAACTATTTTTGATTATAAAGAAACGGATACCTATTGGTGTACGGCAGACATAGGTTGGATCACAGGGCATAGTTATATTCTCTATGGACCTTTGTCCAACGGGGCAACTTCTCTTATGTTTGAAGGTGTTCCTAGTTACCCCGATGCAGGACGGTTTTGGGATGTAATTGATAAATATAAAGTTACTGTATTTTATACAGCACCTACTGCCATCCGTGCCTTGATGCGAGAGGGACTTGAGCATATCAAAAAAAGATCACTGAAGTCTTTACGACTCCTCGGCTCCGTGGGCGAACCGATCAATCCAGAAGCTTGGGAATGGTATCATGAAAATATTGGAAAATCAAAATGTCCCATTGTAGATACTTGGTGGCAAACAGAAACAGGATCGATTATGATCTCTGGAGTGCCTGGTGCTATACCACAAAAGCCAGGTTCGGCAAGTTGGCCATTTTACGGTATCCAACCGGTTCTTGTTGACAATGAAGGTGTGGAAATTAAAGGAAAAGGAGAGATCTCTGGAAACCTTTGTATCGCCAAACCTTGGCCTTCGATGATGCGGGGAGTGTATGGAGATTCCAAACGATTCTTTGATACTTACTTTTCACAATTCAAAGGATACTACTTTACTGGGGATGGTGCCAACAAAGACAAAGATGGTTACTTTCGGATCACAGGAAGAGTTGACGATGTTTTAAATGTTTCTGGCCATCGTATTGGTTCAGCAGAAGTAGAAAGTGCTCTTGTAGAACATAAATCAGTGGCCGAAGCAGCTGTAGTTGGATTTCCCCATGACATTAAGGGTCAAGGAATCTATGCTTATGTGACAGTAAAGCAAGGAGTCACAACCAATGATGCCTTAAAGAAAGAGCTCATTGCTATGGTTGAAAAGGTAATTGGTAAAATTGCAAGGCCAGAAGTCATCCACTGGGCTCCTGGACTTCCAAAAACACGTTCAGGGAAAATCATGCGTCGTATTTTACGAAAGATTGCCAATAATGAATTTGATACACTCGGAGATATCAGTACACTTGCTGATCCATCCGTTGTACAATCGTTAATTGATGATAAAAAGAAATACCATAGTTAAAAATGTAATTTAGTTAAATCCAATCCCTTTCTTTTAGTAAAATCTCAAAGGAAATGGATTGGATTTCGAAATCTTGACCTCTGCATTTGAATTGGTTACAGACATTTTAAAGATCCTGTGGGAGGATAGAAAAAGGTCCTATAACTCTCAGGAATTCCAATTCTTCAAATTCTGAGTCACGATCTTTTAGTTTTTGTCTAAATTCGTTTGCCTTTGCTGTATCGTGTTTCGTAAACCAATAGATACAAAAAAGTAAATACTCTCTATTCTTACGATAAGTGTTTTGATGGTTTTCCAATTCAATCGCCGTAAGTTTGTTTTGGTTCATAAAGTCTTTTACGAGAGAGTCAATGGCTAGAGTGTCTCTATCTTTTCCTAGATTCGCATAACTTTGTCTAATGAGAAATAAAATCTCTCCTGCGTCGGAGTTCGGATAAAATTTTAGTAAATTATAAAATCCACGTCGAAACAAAGAAAGTGATTCTAAATATCTTTGTTTTTCTTGAAGATAAACTCCATACCGTGTAAAATATCTGGTTTCGTTTAAAAATACGGTGGCTGTCCACTGGTAAGCTTGTTCTAGGAGTTCTGACTGGCGGCCTCTTCTTGCAAGAATCAATGTTTCATACATAGCCTCTTCTCTTGGAAAATAAACTAAATACCGTAAACTTAAATCATCCGCTTCTTTCCATTTTTTGTTTTTGATATTTTTTAAAAGACTTGTTTGTAGAGCCTCTTTTTCGGAAACAAAAGTTTTGTCAGATTCTAAGGATTGCATGTACTTTTCGTATTCTAATTCTAATCCAAGTTGTCGGGATAAAATGGCAGCTGTATACAATCTGTACTTAGCATTTGGTTTTTGTTCTAAGTACAATTGAGTATAGAACAAAGCTTCCTTTTGTTTCCTTTCTTTTTCGTAAAAATCAGCTACGTACAAAATTAAATCGAGTTGGTCTTTTTTCTTTTTAATCGATTCTTCATAGGCATGGATTCCTTCAAAGATTTGTCCCAGTTTCATATGTGCTCTCGCCGCTAAATTGTGGTAACGAAAGTCAGGATCAGGATTTATTTCTTTGGCTTTGATGAGGAAATCGAAGGCTTTAGCGGGGGTTTCTTGGACAATTTTGTCTTCTGCCATACGCAAAAGATCTTCATAACCATAAAAGGCCTTAACAGGGTTCAGAACCTCTGTTTCTGCTAAATTTGGGCTGGAAACTAGAAATAGACTTGTTGCCAAAACACCAAATTGCCATATTCTCCTAGACCGAAGTATCATCTATGGATTCTCATCGGTCATCTTCTAAATAATCTTAGAAATTCAAATAAACAATCTCAAAGAGGATCTCATGAATGTAGAGTTAATCATAATCGTCATGGCGCTTGTTTCCATTGCCACGGCGATTTTCTACGCAGCACGGGTGGTACGCATCCAAGTGGGCGCAGACGGTGGCGACGTAAAAGAAACCGCAAAACTTAAAGAAATCTCCGCCGCGATCGCAGAAGGGGCTATGGCCTTCCTTCTCAGAGAATACCGAGTCATTTTGCTATTTATCAGTTTCATGACAGTTCTCATCTATTTACTTTTGGACAATCCAAAGACAGAGTTCAACGAAGGGATTTATACTTCCGTTGCCTTTGTATCTGGTGCCCTCATTTCTTGCCTTTCCGGTTTTATTGGAATGAAGATTGCGACAGCAGGGAACGTTCGTACGGCCCAAGCAGCAAAAACTTCCCTTTCCAAAGCATTCCGAGTGGCTTATGACTCCGGTGCCGTAATGGGTTTTGGACTGATAGGTTTGGCTGTTCTCGGTATGATTGGACTTTTCCTTCTGTTTACTGGTGCAAACGTCGGTGTAGCAAAACATATCCTTATGGAATCACTTGCGGGATTTGGTTTAGGTGGTTCTTCTGTAGCACTGTTTGGTCGTGTGGGTGGTGGTATTTATACCAAAGCTGCAGACGTAGGTGCTGACCTTGTTGGTAAGGTAGAAAAAGGAATTCCAGAAGATGATCCAAGAAACCCTGCAACCATTGCTGATAACGTAGGAGATAACGTCGGTGACATTGCTGGTATGGGTGCTGACCTTTTTGGTTCAGCAGCGGAAGCCACTTGTGCAGCTCTTGTGATTGGTGCCACAGCATCAGCACTTGCTGACAATAACTCAGCTTTACTTTATCCACTTTTGATTTCTGCGATTGGAATCCCTGCATCTCTCATCACAACATTTTTTGCTCGAGTGAAAGAAAATGGAAATGTTGAGAAGGTTTTAAAATTCCAACTTTGGATATCTACTTTTATCGTAGCGATCGCTCTTTACTTTGCTACTGATATCTTTATGATTGATAGTTTCCAAATCGGGGACAAAACGATCACAAAATGGAATGTTTATATTTCAGTCGCATTAGGTTTGTTTGCTGGTATGTTCATTGGTTGGATTACTGAGATTTACACTTCTCATTCTTACAAACCAGTGCGTGAAGTTGCAGATGCTTGCGAAACAGGTGCCGCTACAAATATCATTTATGGCCTTGCTCTTGGTTACAAATCCACAGTGATTCCGGTGATCCTACTTGTGATCGTGATTGTTGTTTCCAATATCCTTGCGGGTATGTATGGAATCGCTATCGCTGCGATTGGAATGATTTCCACCATTGCAATTGGTCTTACTATTGATGCTTACGGCCCAGTTTCCGACAACGCGGGTGGGATTGCTGAAATGGCAGAACTTGGAAAAGAAGTTCGCGATAGAACGGATACCCTTGATGCAGCCGGTAACACAACTGCGGCAGTAGGAAAAGGATTTGCTATTGGATCTGCAGCTTTAACATCACTTGCTCTATTTGCTGCCTTTATCACAAGAACACAAAATGCTTCCAAAGAAATGGGAGAAGGTGCGATTGATCTTACTTCGATCGAACTTTTAGATCCTTTGGTGTTTGGTGGACTTCTTTTTGGTGCCATGCTTCCTTTTATTTTTTCTGCCATGACTATGAAGTCTGTAGGAAAAGCAGCCCTTGATATGGTAAAAGAAGTTCGTCGCCAATTTAAAGAAATCCCTGGTCTCATGGAAGGAACTGCAAAACCTGAGTATGCAAAATGTGTAGATATTTCTACTTCAGCAGCTCTTCGCGAAATGATTCCTCCAGGTCTTTTGGTTCTTTTAAGCCCAATCGTTGTAGGATACCTGTTTGGTGTGAAATCACTTGCTGGTCTTCTTGCCGGTGCCCTTGTATCGGGTGTAGTACTTGCTATCTCTTCTGCCAACTCTGGTGGAGCTTGGGACAATGCAAAAAAATACATTGAGAAAACTGCCGGTGGAAAAGGTTCTGAGAAACACAAAGCAGCGGTTGTAGGTGATACAGTAGGAGATCCGTTTAAAGATACTTCTGGCCCTGCGATCAACATTTTGATTAAACTTATGGCGATCACCTCACTTGTGTTTGCTGAATTTTTTGTAACAAAAGGTGGTATCGTTTTAAATTTCTTTAAATAAGAAATCGAATTCGAAATTACTTTAATTTAGTGGAGACTTTCTTCGGGATGTTTCTGTCAAAGAAGCCGGCGGAAACGTCGGCTTTTTTGTTTATAAAGTAGTGAAACTAAAACTTGTATTTGTGCCTAAAGTCAGTCCAAAAATCGATTGGATGTTTTGATTAAGAGTGATGGTATAAGTAGTTCCCGTGACGAGGGCACTTGCTGGTGTGAGAGTGATGGTTCTGTTGGAAGCACCACCTGTGAGACTAGGGCAAGAAGGAGAACAGCTTATATTTGTATTGAGCGAAGTCGATTCGATGGCTTGTGTCATTACAATGGTGATAGTGGGAGTCAGTGAAACACCCGTTGCCCCATTACTTGGATTAGTTGATTCTATGGAGAAGTTAGCTGATGTTTGTGTGATGAGAGGAAGTACAAGGACTCCTAGAAGCGAAGGTTTTGGCTCAGGCAAACAAGCCAGAGAGGAAAAAACAAATAAAACCAGAATTCGTATTTTCTTCCACATTGGCATAGGTTCTAGATTTAGTTTCGACTAATTTCCCTTGGTAACCGTACATAGTTTTGCGTAAATCCCCAAGAAATTGTAACTTTCCAGTTCAATAGACGTAATTTCTTTGATGTTTCCGTTTTTCTGGGAGGTTTCCACTGAAGCATCTCCAAGGGCCAGGAGGCCTAAATAGGACTTAGCACAGGCAATTCCTTCTTTGGTCGCAGAGAATCCCGTTTCCATCAGACTAATTCTTTGGTCTTCAAAAAGTAGGCCTTGAGTTCCGAATCCAGAGCTTGCACAGGAAAATGAAAAAACGAAGCAGAAAACGTAAGTGAACTTCAAAATTTGGGTTCGTAACAAGACTGTCTTATTTTTTAAGTTCCTGATCCAAGGCTTGCGAAAGTTTATTTTGTAAAATGATGATATCGTCATAGAGCTTTTTGATTTGTTCTTCTTTCTTTCGAATTTTGTCTGTCAGTGCATCAAAAGATTTACTGGAAACATTATTTTTTTTGGAATGAAATTCTTTCAATTTGGATTCGATTTCTTCATAAATCAATCCGCTCTTAATTTTTTTTGCGAATTCACTTAAAGAGTCAATGTTTTGTTTCATCGGCCTGTGACGCGTAAACAAAGTTCTTGGAAAAAGAAATACTGATTTTTGTAGTAATGGTCTAGGCTTAAAATTTCTATAGGACGGGAATGGCGAGGAATATAATCCAAACTAGCATTCCCTATGCTCACCAATCCAAAATAATTTGTCGTACAAGATTCTGCAAATCTGTCTGAAGCAGTGGGAACTTTTCCCGGTGAATACCAACCTTCTTGACCTTTGTTATGAAACAAAGTTACCGAAGGATTTCCAATTTGAATGCTTAAACATTGAAAAGAAAATAAAAGCATTGGTAACCAAAAAAGTTGTTTCATACACTATGGGCTTGTATCGAAGAAATAAAAATAGGAAAACCGAATTCCTCGATCCATGGCATTGTCTGATTTGGGAAGAACACCCAAAAGTACAGAAAAACTAAAAGTTCCCAAACTCTCTGTATTCATAGAGATACCTGGATACAAATTAAAGTATCTTAAGTTTTTATCGGCAGTTCTATCCAAAGGTTCTCTATATTCAAGTTCTGTAAAAATACGGACGGAGTCAGCTATAGCAAATGATGGCGCAATTCCAACTTGGTAGAATCGTTTGAATTCTTCTAAACTAGATTCTTTTCCATGTTTGTTGGTTTCCGTTTGGAAACGGAACTCTGACATAATTTGGAAGATACCATATTTGTAACCTAAGCCAAAGTTAGGGCGAACTAAATAGAAATCAGGATTTTCTCTCTCTCTGAATTCAGAATTTCTTTTTTTATCGTAGAGTCGTAAACCAGCACCGATTAAAAATTGTGAGGAACCATTTTCAAAGATTTTACCATACTTAATTCCTGCATTCCAGCGATCCCAAGTAACTTCTTTTGCTGTATCTGTTTGGGAATATTGATTTCTACCAATCGAAGAAACTACGGAAAAGGATTCTGAAAATTTGTATTCCCCTTCAATATTGATATTTTTATTAATTTCTTTGACTTGGTTGTAGTCTTTATCCCAATAACTGGCGTTTCCTCTAATTTTAGTATAAACTGCTACGGGATCAATTTGTAATGGGTGTGCAAATCCACTGTTTGTTGGTTGTGAAAACAATGAAGGTACAATTAAAAAGCTAAAGAGAGAAATTATAATTTTATTTTTCATATTTAAAGTCCTTGATTGGTGATCGGATAAATGAATCTCGCAAATTTATCTGCAAGAAGCGTATAACCTAAGTTATTTGCATGTATGCAATCTAACATAAATTCTGCACGTGACATTGGTTTTCCGCCCAGTGTACTTCTCAAATCTACATAGATGAAAGATGGTTCTTCGCGAGTAATTTCTAAAAGAAGATTATTGAAAGCATCTACTTGAGTTGAAGTAAATACAGCCGCATCGGGAACAATGAGTCCTATACGATCAAACTTGGATTTACAACCTTCTTCTGAGCCAGCAATGACTGATGGCATATAAGGATTTGGATAATCGTATCCGTGGATGATCCATTTTAATGGTGGTCCACCAAATCTTGCGATTTTGTATGCATTTCCTGTAATGATCATTTGTTTGAGGTTTGCTTTGATCGTTGCAAAACGCTGTGCTTGTACCGCGTCGATATTTCCAATATATTGGGAAAGATTTGCTTGGATATCATTCCCCCCAAGAGAAAGAATGATTACCTTCATATCCGCGCCACCTTGGTCGATGACTTGGAATTGGAGGCCCTGGCTGACTACTTGTTGTAAAGTTTTTCCACCTAGGGTGGCACCAACAAATTTATAATGAAATCTGTTTTCTAACTGAGGTCTTAGAGTTTCTACAAATGGAAAACCAAGAAGAATATCTGTCCAACTATCACCAATGATTCCTGTTTTTGCAGGTGTCTCCCCATTACAAATTGCATAGGTAGTGCAAAGTAGGTTTGCGCCGATATCATCGAAATAATCCTTTTTGGTATCACAATGGGTTAGGAATATTAACATTCCTAACAAAATTGAGTTTTTAAATATTTTCATTGGGGTTTGTTTCCTTCCAGATATGGTCCATAATAAACGCGCAAGATAGATCGCCGGTTAGATTTACTGAAGTTCTACACATATCTAAAAAGCGGTCAACTCCAAAAAGGATTGTGATTCCTTCTATGGGAATATGAAAAGTATGGAGGATGGAAGCAAGGATTACTAGTCCGACTCCTGGTGTGGCTGCTGTTCCAATGGATGCGGCGGTAACCGTTCCAACTAACAAAAATAAGTCTAATGGAGAAAGATCTACTTGGTATACTTGGCTAAGAAAAACTGTAGCGACTGCTTGGTATAAAGCAGTTCCATCCATATTGACGGTGGCACCAAGAGGAAGAACAAAGTCAGCCACTGTTTCTTTTAGTTTTAACTTCTCTTTAGCAAGCTTTAGAGAATACGGAAGAACGGAACTTGAACTAGAAGTAGAAAATCCAAGTAAGGGGATTTCACGAACCTGGTTCAGGAAACGGAAAGGATTTTTTCTCGTAAAAACCAGGATCAATAAACCGTAAAAAACTAGGATACAGAAAAGTCCAAAAAGGACAGTTCCAATATAGGAAAGAAGTCCCAAAAACAAAGAGAAACCAATTTGAACAATGGCAAAACTCATTAAACCTAACACGGCTAAGGGGGCTAATTTCATTGCTGTCGCTACAACCCAAAGACAAAAACTTTCCAAAGAGTGACAAAAGGCTTTTAAGCCAGTGCCTGACTCTTTTGATGTCAGGAAAAATATTCCTAAAAACATACCAAAAAAAACAATCGACAACATTTGTTGTTTGGACCAAACATTGACTAAGTTTTTAGGAATGATCGTCGCTATGATCTCAGGAATTGATTCTTGGTTTTCATTTAATTTTGTTTCTTGAACATTCATCTTGGATTCTATCGTTTGCGATTGAATGTATTTACCAGGTTTGATGACTAGAGTCAGTGAAATTCCAATGCTTACGGCGATAACGGTAGTAAAAATAAAATAGATAAGAGTTTTGCTTCCTAAACTCCAAAGGTCTTTTAGATTGCGTAAACTAGAAACTCCGAGGGCGATAGAGACAATCACCAAAGGAATCATAATCATTTGGAGGAGATTTAAAAAAATATCTCCTGGAAGTTTCATCCAAGGCAAAAATGGTTTTAAAGTGTTTGAGGATACAAATCCAGTTTCAGGATTTAATAGAATTCCGAATAACAAACCTAACAATAAAGATACGAGAATTTGAATCCAAAACGCGATTTTAGGAAAGAACATTTCCAAATTCTATTGTTCGGAAATTCTATGTAAATGAATTTAAATGCTAATGTAGGTTTGGTAAAGTCGGATTCTGTGGAAAATGGTGGCCCCATTTTTAATTTTCCGAATTTCTACCGTGTATTCGTCTTTTGCACGTTGGATTTCTTTCATGGTTTTGTGAAGGACTGCTTTTTTTTCAGGACGATTGTCCCATTTGTAAGCGGCCTCTTGACGCATTAGTTTTTCTTCCAATTGACGTATGGTTTTTTGATGAGAAAGTTCCACTTTGTATTCTTCTTTTTGAAAAATTGACAAGGTTTCTTTTCTAAGGATTTCTTTTTTAATCTCTGCTTCTGATTCTACGATAGGATAACAATAGATAAACGCTTCTTCCAGTTTTGAAAGAGGAATTTCCTTTTCGGGAACATAGGTTTTTGTTTCTGTCCATTCCGTAGGTTTTTCTGTGAGAATAGTGGTTTTTTTCTTTTTTAGATCAAATTCAATAAAGAAAAGATCCTTTCGTTTGAGTGAAAAATCAAATTCAACTTGGAAGACAAAAAGAATTTTTTGACCTAAGTTATTTGCTAGCAGATACTTTTTTTTTCGACCAACATCGCTTAGAGTAAGTAATTCTGTTACCTTCTCCACAAAAGGATGTCCAAAAGCTAAAAATTCCAGTGAGTCATTGGTTAAAGCCAGATCGGAATCGAAGGTTGCTTTTTTAATTTTTCCTTCTGCGTTTTTATATTCGTAAGATCCTTTGCTAATTGGTGTTAGAGTACCAGGTAGCTGGTTTTGAAAAAATTTCGCACCTTGAGCAACCACTTCCTCTAAATGGCTATTGTTCCATTCTCTTTCTTCAAGAGTGTGATCGTAGTAATCTTTTAAATTAAAATCTAATACTTTAGGAGTGACAAGTGCGTTTAGTTTTTCAAATCCTTTTTGAGCTACTTGAATCCGTAGATCAAATTCAGTTTCTAATTCTTCTTTTGTTTTTGTCCCAGTTACAAATTTCATCAAACTAGAATTAAAATCCAATTCTTCTTCGATAGTTCCTAAAAGATCATCAGAAGCACCAATTGATTCTTCAAACAATCGAATTTTATTAGTAAGAACTTCCAAAATTCTTTCGGCAACCGTATCTTTAGAAGCGAAATTAAAGATATAAACATTATCTTTTTGTCCGAAGCGGTGGATCCTACCGATTCTTTGTTCGATCTTTAGTGGGCTCCAAGGTAAATCATAATTAAAAAGTATATTTGCAAATTGTAAGTTACGACCTTCTCCACCAGCTTCTGTACAAATTAAAATTTCGTAGTCTTCTTTGAATTTTTGGATCGCAACTTCTTTTTCATCCATACTTAAGGAACCATGGAAGGGAGATACTTTGAAATCAGGTTCTAACACAGATTGTAAATGGTCTTGAGTGGTTCTAAATTGAGTGAAGATAATGAATTTTTTATGGCCTTCTTTTTTTAAACGATAGAGTGTTTCTTTTAGTTTTAGAGTTTTTTTATCTTCTTTGATTTGTTTTCCCAAATGGATGAGTCGGTTCAAAGTGAATAACTCACGTTTGATCCTTTGAAAACTAGACATTTCTTCATCTTCTAATTCTGTGATGAATTCTTCGACACCTTCCGTTTCATCCAAATCCCAATCATCTAGAGTGGTTTCGTGTTCCTTCATGTAATGGAATTTGGATTCCAACATAAATTTACGTTTTTGTAAGGCAGAGAGAAGTGCGATCACAGAGGAATCCAATAATTTTTGAAAGACTACCATCACAAAACCAATGGCTCGGTTTTTGGTTCCCATCGCCATATTGTATTCTCTCTTCACATATTCAGTGGTTTCATCATAAAACGCACGTTCAATGGGAGAAAGGTCAATGCGTACTGTTTTCGCAAATCGTTTGGTAAATCCGCCAACTTCTACCTTTCGACGACGAAGGAGTACTTTTGATATTTTTTCCTTTAAATCACCTTTTTGGCCCACTACATAATCATTTACGAAAGTGTGGTACGGCCCAAGGATATTTGGATCTACTAAGTGTAATAGATAAAATAGTTCTTCTAGTTTTCCGCGAAAGGGTGTGGCCGTGAGAAGAAGTAAACATTCTGTTTTACGAGCAATTTTTTCTGCAAAAAGATAACCACGAGTGATTTTTGAATAATCACGTCTGAGTCTATGAGCTTCATCAAAAACAACGATGTCCCATTTAGTACTTAAAATTTCTTCAGCATACCTTGGGTTTTTTATGAAATCGATAGAGGTGATGATTTTGTTAAAATTGCGCCAATGGTCGGGGCCGTTTGTGACAAAGTTTCTTCTTCTTACGATGGCAAATTCTTCATTGAATTTGTTTCTCATCTCTTGTTGCCATTGGACAAGAAGCGGAGAAGGTGCAACAACAAGGACTTTTTTAAGTCCACGGCGAAACATCAGCTCTTTTACAGCAAGACCAGCTTCAATAGTTTTTCCAAGACCCACTTCATCAGCTAAGATAAATCTAGGTTTTAAACTATTGGCAACGATAAACGTAGATTCAATCTGATGAGGAAGTAATCGCGTTCTAGAATTTGAAAGAGAGGAAAGTTTATTAAAATTATAAGTGAGTTTTAGTTGGCTTGCCGCAAGGGCTAAGTCCATTGCTTTCGGAAATTCTTCCCAAACGCGTAGTGAATCAGGATATTGATTTAAAAATTGTAATTGTTTGTTTGATTTATTAACGGTTCTAAAAATTTCTTTGGATTCAAAAAACAATTCAACAGAAGTCGCAGTTTCATTTGTAACTTTTGCTAGACCTAACTCCGGTTCGTCGATGAGGAATCCATACTCATTTGTTTGTTTTGGTTCAACCGTTGTTTCAAAATCTAAACTTAATTGAGTAGGGATGTCCATCAAACTCCTTTCTGATTTCCCCAAAGAACTTTGTGAATTTGAAGCGACAAACGACACTTAGGTGGATTGTCAACTTTGATCCATTCGACTAGTTCTTTGGCATCCACTTCACCGTGGACTGGCGAATACAATATATTTGTCTGTATTTTTTGTTCGCGAATGACTTCGATACTTCTATCAAAGTCGATTCTATCTCGCACAACGAACTTGATTTCGTCAAGTGAATTATGTCTCTTTTCTAGAATCCTGAAATTTTCCTGATTCATTCGATCTTCCATACCTGAACCCGGTAATTTGTAATCCATAGTAAAAACAAAAAAGGAATCATCGGTGATCTGTTCGCTCCCATTGGTTTCTACTCGGGGAGCAGGGTAGGGCCTACCGAAATTCATTCGGTGTTCGTAGATTCGTTTGGCAATGGCTACGGAGAGGTCGCGGTTTTTTCCTTCCAAAGGTTCGCCTCCCGTCAGTAACACTTGGTATCCATGGTGCGAATCCAATGTAACTAATTCATTCCAAACTGTTTCCAGAGATTTTTCTTCGCCTTGGTTTGGTCCAAGTGCGTAAGCTGTGTCACACCATAACGCTCTTGTTTCCGTTTTGCCACAACGTAAGGAACATCCAGCAAATCGAATGAAGACAGTAGGGATTCCTTGTGAAATTCCTTCACCAGAAATGGAAGAATAGACTTCATGAATTTTTCCAAACATTGTATTGATTCTCTCTGTGTCAGATTACTTGAAATTGTTCTTGCGAAAACATTTATTCAGAATTTCATTTTATGGTCATGTTCGTAGATGCCAAATTGGAATTTCCATTGATTCAAGAAAAAGAGGTACAAGAAAACCATCTCTTACTTCGATTTCGAACACCTGCCAACCCAAAAATCGATGAACGTAAACCTTTGGTCATTGGTCTTGCTGTGGACAAAAGTTGGTCGATGAAAGGTGAAAAAATGGAATCGGTCATTGATGCCTCTTGTGCACTTGTCAATTGGCTTACAAGACATGATGCTGTGACTATCATCGCTTATTCTGCAGATGTACAAATCATTCAACCAGTAACCCACCTAACAGAAAAAGTTTCTGTTACTGATAAAATTAGAAACATTCAAGTAGCTACTTCAACCAATCTGAGTGGCGGGTGGTTGTCTGCCTTAAAAAGTCTTAGCCAATCCAAAATACAAAACGCTTATAAACGCGTTTTATTACTTACCGATGGCAATCCTACTTCGGGAATCAAGGAAAAAGAAGCTTTAGTAAAGATTGCAGCGGACCATTTGGCAATGGGAATTTCTACCACAACCATCGGAGTGGGAAACGATTTTAATGAAGAGATGTTAGTGGAAATTGCCAAAGCTGGTGGAGGGAATTTTCATTACATTGACAATCCAGAAAAAGCATCGGATATATTTTTTGAAGAATTTGGTGACATTGGCGCACTCTATGCGCAAGCGATCGATGTAGAATTACAATTGGCTCCCGGTGTCCGGTTAAAACAGGTTCTATCGGAAACTTCTCACCAAATTGCGGAAGAGTTTGATGAGTTTTTAGGAGATTCCAAAACTATTTCCAGACAAAAAATCAATCTCCAGTTAGGTGATCTTAGAGCGGATGACATTCGCAATTTAGTGTTACGTTTGGAAATTGACGATCGGGTGAACCAAGCGGAGGCACCATTTTGTGAAGTAAACGTTTCCTATTATAATTTATTACAACAAAATGCTTTGGAGTCTGTGAAAGAATCCTTTCGGTTTTCGAGAGGAAATAATCGTGGTAAACAAGACCCTGATGTTCTTGTCGAAATTCTGATCGCCAATGCAACTCTCGGAATTAAGGAAATATCAGATTTTATCAAACGTGGTCATATAGAAGACGCCAAAACATTGTTATTTGGACTCATTCAAGATATAAAAACCAATTTACATTTTGCTCCCAATGCGTTGGGATCGGTTCTCAGTAGATTACAAGTATTAGAAAATAAAATTACCACCAAATCAGATGATTTGAACAAACATCTATTTATGAATTCTCAAATGATGATGAAAGGTCCCGAAAAGTTAGATTTGAAAGATGTGTTAGTTCATGATCAAATTTTTGAATACCATAGTGTGGGAGATATAGATTTATATAAATGTCCTGAAATCAAACTTCTGATGGAACAAAAAATGTCAGAAGGATTTCGGTATGTTGTTTTTGATTTTGCAAATACATCGCATATTGATTCGTCTGCGATTGGTATGGTGATTCAAATCGTGGGATGGTTACGGCGCCGTGGGGGAGAACTTGTGGTTGCCAACATTCATGATTCCGTTAAAAAGATTTTTGAAATCACTCGGTTGTACAACCACATTCGTGTGGCAGAAAATGTATCCTCTGCGAAAGAAGTATTACAAAGGATTATTTATGCAAACGAAGGAGATACTAACTAATAGTTTGTTTATGCTAACCAACGTTCTGCTTCTTCTATAGCTTCTTTTAATTCACCTACAAGAGTCGGTGCAATGGCTATGCCTTTTTGCGTAGGTTTTAATTCTCCATTTGGATCGGTGTACCAAACTCTAATATTAAAAAAAGTTTGGCCTTTGTATTCGGAGATTTCCACGCGGATGACTTCTCCTCTACCTTTATCAATGTCTCGAATGATTCCTGTTTTTGCCATGTTAGTACGTCTCTACAAAAAGTTGTTCTTTTTCCTCTAGGTGTTTTTTAAATTCATCATACGAAAGATCAGTTCCACAAGCGGACATGATTTCTTGTATCACTCCTTTTTCCATTCCCTTCGGGCCGCCACAAATATAAAACTTACCGTTTCCATTGACAGCATTTTTAATCGTTTCTGCATTTTCTTTTGCACGGTGAGTGATGTACATCTTTCCGCCATCGAAGGAGTTTTTTTCCTCTCGGCTAATTGCTGTTATAAAATGAAAATTGGAATGAATTTTTTCCATTCCTTCAAAATAATCTCTTAGAACGATTTCATCAGTATAAGGTGCACCATATACCAAGTAAAGATTCCCTTGAAAGGAGATGAGTTTTTGGACAAGGAGTTCTTCTACCATTCCCAAAAATGGACTGATTCCTGTTCCTGTGGCAAAAAAGAAGATATCGCCAGTAAAATCCATTTGCGGAAGTAAGAATTTTTTGCCTGCGGGCCCTGTCATCGTGACTGTATCACCAGGTTTCAAATCACAAAGATAATTGGAACAAACTCCCTTATGGACTAGATTCCCATTTTCATCGTACACATTGTCGCGTTTGACAACAAATTCAATATTGTCTTTGGTTTGGCCAAAACTGAACGATGGTGACGCGATCGAATACAAACGAATGGTATAGGATGGGTCGGCCGATCCTTTGGCCTGTTTTTCTGGATCAACACCAGGAGGGATGATGCCAGCACTTTGTCCGATCATATAGGGATAGGTATTGTGGTCGATGGCGATCGTGATTCGGTGGACTGCGGAGTCACCTTCTTTGGTTGGACGTTTTCCCTTACCTGGTTCCGGAGTCAAACGGGTGTTCGCGATCACCTGGGCTAGGATGGGATTGGATTTCTTAAAGAGATTGATTTGAGGGGTAAGCAAGGTCGTCCTCGTACAGAGTGGTTTTTGGTCAAGTTTGGCATTCGGATGGTTCGGGAAAAGGAGAAGTTGGACTTTTCATTTTTCCTCCTCGGAATTATGTCTCTTCCTTGACTGTATTTTTCCATTTTTTAAACTTTAGTCATTCCGGCTCCTTCGCCGATCCTATAGACAACCGGGAAAACAAATTGCATGAGATCGACTGAAGCACAAGAAAAGAAACCAACTACATTTCCAAATACCGTCCTTCATCAGAAATTGGAATCATTCACAAATACAATGATCCAATCCATGCAAACCAAAGCGAAAGAAGAAAAAACATGGGCAGTTCTCTCTATGTCGGGAGAAATTTTAGCGCAAGGCCACCAACTTCCCCAAATCGATCGTAATTCTGATTCATTATTTTCAATCTAAGTACGGAGGTTTCTATGTTCAATCGTAGAATCCGACTCATTTTTAAAACTCAACTAACTATCATTAGTTTAATTTGTCTTTTTACTTCTGCTTCTCTTTTTGCGGAGCCCTATGGAATGGCTGGTTGTGGACTTGGTTCTATGATTTCAGTATGGAAAAATGATATTGGACAAGTCCTTGCTGCTACTACCAACGGAAGTTTGTCTTCCCAAACGTTCGGAATTACATCGGGAACTTCTAACTGTACTAATGATGGAATTGTCAGAGCCGACAGAGCTCAGGAAGTATTTGTAACTTATAATGAACAACCACTAGAGTTAGAAACTACAAGTGGAAATGGAGAAAGGATACAAGCTTTTGCTTCGTTATTAGGATGTCCTACTCATAGTAAAGAACTCGGAAAACTGATGAAAGAAGAACATTCTTTTATCTTCGAAAAAACAAAAGAGGCAAATTCTGCTTCACGATCCAAAATAATTATCTCTCGATTAAAATCAAAGATTGCAGACGATCCTGAATTAAAACTAGCTTGTTTGTATTAATCTCGAATCACTCTAGAAATTTCTGAGTTATAACGATAAGCAGCCTCCGTTTGGTTGAGATAACCGAACGCACCTAGTTCAAATAAAAAAGCAGCAGTGATTCCGTAACCGCCATCAGGTACATCGTCACAACCTTTTTTGCCTGCAGGATGAATTTTCCAATCACGTGGATTGAGAAATTGAAAGTTATCGGGACAAACCACGTGACCATAATTTTTTCCATCCGCATGTCTTGCTTCATGTAATAAAACTATGACTCGATCCAATCGATTTAGACTAAAAAAAGCGCGACCGAGTAATACATCCCCATCATGATACATTGCAATATAGTCGCCAGTGGATCCGTAAGAGTATTTTTTGATCCGAGATTGAATCCAACGAGAAAGTTTTTTTCCTGAAAAACCAAACTTAAAAATAGATTCAAATTGTGTAAGTCGGTTGTAGGTAGGTTTATCAATTTTGATCCGTTTTGGTTCGAGAGATTCCAAATAGGAAAAGGATTCCTTTAAAACTTTGGATTGTTTCGCATTTAACTTTGATTCATCGGAGTATATAGCTATCCCAGACAGGCAATAAAGAACAAAAACAATTAATACTGTTTTATGAAATTTGAATTCAAAAAGTGGCTTGGAGTCCACCATAGTAAAACCTGGGACGTATAGGATTGTATGTAAGCTCGTATTGGTCTAGGACGTTGTCTACTCCTAAAAACAAAGACATCCTTCCATCAAAGAATTTTTTCTCCATTCTGACGTTCAGAAGGGTGAAAGGCTTTCCATACACTACTTTGTTATTTTCTTCTACGCTTTTGGTTTGTTGGTCGATTAGTGCAGTACTGGAACCCGCAGTAAATTCATTGGTTGTACTATAAAACGGCCGTTTGTCTAAACGTTTGGCACGAAGGGCAAATTCCCAACCACCTGGTGCGTTCACAAAAAAGTTCATTGTTCCTTGGTGAAGGGCTCTTCCTTCCAATGGTCTATCTGTTGTTAGGTCACGAGTGTCCGTTTGATTATATCCTAGTTCTAAAGCAAAATACTTAAGAAATCGAACTCGGGATCCTGCTTCCACTCCTCTGGTATAGGCTCTTTGAATGTTCTTTAATTGGAAGTTTGCAAATTCACTAGTTCTTGTTCCAAAACTATATTGGATGAGATCAGTGATATCATTTCGGAACACACTAAGAGAAAGTGTCCAAAATTTATATGGCGTGTATTCAAGGTCGGCGTTAACTGTTGTTGATCTTTCTGGCCTTAGTTTGTCATTTCCATCCACAACATAACCCACACCAGGGTTTTCAAAACGTAAATATAGTTCTCGAAATGATGGTGGTCTGAATCCTTTTCCATAACTGGCACGAAAAACTAAGTTACTTGTGATATCTACTTTGGTCGCAATTTTTGGTGTGGTTTGTCCACCAAATTGAGAGTCCACATCATGTCGAACTCCGGGAACCAATCGCCAAACAAAGCCTTGGCGCCAGATAACCCATTCATCTTGAATGAAGGCTGCTCTTCTAGTTCTATATGCATTTCTTCTTTGTAATCTGTCTGATTGTAATTCTTCAGAATAAGATTCCACCCCGGCAGTAACCATATGGTCTTTATTGATTTCATGATCAATTTGAGCTACGCCCTGTGATGAAAATTCATTTGTGAGTTCTTTTACATCCAATTCATTGGAATTTCTTTGATCTAATTTATAGTGATTTTCCCAACGAGAAAAATTTCCACGTAGTGAAACCATATTTCGTTTTCCGTAGGAATATTCTAGAGCACCTAACCCAAGAAAGTCGTTAGTTAAATTGGTTCTATCGAAAACACCGCCATTGGCTCTCGAATCAACTCCTGCTTGGTTCCGATTTAAATAATTAATTCCAGTTTTTACCTTAAATTGGCCATCGGGATTGAAAATCATATTTCCACCCAAGTTGTTGTCTTGGAATGCATTTCCAGTGGTCGCTGGAGTTTTTGGATCTAAATCGTAAGCTGCTGATTGGTTGAATCCGCCAAAAAAATTTGTAGCAACAAAATCATTTTTAAAACCCACATCGGCGATCATGTTTTTTTCGCCTTGGGTTCCAAAGTTAGTTTGTCTACCGTTTCCATACGAAGTTCGGAATTGGTAATGTTCAGGTTTTTCTGCTTGTTTGGTGATGATATTGATAACACCACCAATGGCATCGGCACCGTATAAAGATGAAGAACTTCCTTTTACTATTTCAACTCGTTCAATGTTTTGTACTTTGAATCGAGTAAGGTCGATAGTGTTATTCAACCTTCCTGCAACACGTTGTCCATCTACTAGAAAAAGTACGTATTTAGAATCGAGCCCGAGCATTTGTACTTGGGATCCTCCAAAAAATGGAGTTACATTAATCCCGATTTGAGTATCTAGCACCTCACCTAAGTTACGTGCTCCTGTTTGTTCGATTCTTTTTCTGGATATTACTTCTGTCGCTACGGCGGAATCTTTGAGTCGTCGCTCCCCACGAGAACCAGTAACTACAATTCCATTTTTATTATCTAAATCTTTGAACCGGTCCACTTCCTCAGAATTTGTTTCCTCTTTATTGCCTTCTTCTGGTGTGGAAACATTCGGTGTAGTAGTTCCTGTTTTTTGTAAATTTGGATCCGTAGGAATTGTTTCCGTCGGGACCGAAGGTGGAGCTGTGGTAGTGTTTGGTATTTGGTCTTCCGTTTTGGTTTTTTTTCCAGTTTCACGAGGACGTGTTTGGGAATGAACCTCACCAATAAAAAGTACAAAAAGACAGAGGATAGGAAGTAAAAACTGAAAGAAAGAATGCATTAGGGAAGTTTTTTCCATCGGATGGTCGGATAACCAGAAGTTCCCGCATCACTATAATAATTTTCTATATGAACGGCATAGGTAGCGAGTCCTGTTCCAGAACGAATGAGGAAAATATCAGGTTTTGGAGTTAAGTTTCCAATGGTGTAAAAGTACCACTCCGTAACGATTGCATTTCCAATATATACGGCTCCTGCTCCTCCAATTCCTTGTGTGGTCGTAGCGACATCAACAGTAAACGTGTTACATCCTTGGCTTGAAGCAGAATTTGAGCTAGCAACTCCAAAGTCAGTGGTGTTACTTTTACAAGCACCGCCGAGGCCAAAACGATTGGTTTCTCCTGAATTAGTTGCCGCCTTGTATCTGTTAAATGCAATATCCCAGGTAAGGGAATCTTTTTCTGAAAAAGGAATTTGTTTATTCCCTTCGAATTGAAAGTAAATGTAAAAATCTAAATTGGTCGCATTGAATCTTGTTGTATAACTTCCGTCGCCGTTGGCCCGAGAAAATACAATTTTATCCAGAGCATTGGGATTCCCCGCATTGATCAAATTTGTGACCAATTGATTTACAAATAATTTTTGGTCCGACAAGGCACTTTCTTGTCGGGCACAAAAACTAGTCAGTAATAGAAAACAACCAATGCTAAGGAATCGAATCACTGTTAAGGGGTAAAAGTATAGTTCACAGCTGCCGATTGCCCGTTTCTTGGAATCGCGTAAATGAATACATAATAGTCACCCGCTCCCTGAGCTCCGTTGAAAGTAATGGTAGCCGTTTGGTTTGTGATTTTATAGGAACTTGGAAATTCACTATTGGAATCAGTTGCTGTTGCAATTGAAAAATTGCTTGGTGTAGCTGCAACATTACTTGTTGTCAAAGGACATGCCGACGCTTTGTAAATAATAATGAAAGCACTTCCATTTACAGTAAGAATTGTAGATGCATCAGAAGTTAACTTGATGGCAGCAGTTGTATGTCCTACAACAGGAACTGAACCCAATTTGGAAATTGTTCCTGCAGTAGTTCCTGTAACATCAGTGGTCCAAGTGTTGATGGTTGCTTTACCAGAAGCAGAAACAGAACAGTCGCCAGCAGAAGTTGTCAAAGCCGCAAGAGCTATGATAGGAGTTAGGTCTTCCTCTTTTTTCTTTTCACACTGGAAAGTAAGTCCAGCAATCAAACCCAAAACGATCAGTAATTTAGTCTTATTTAGAAGGGATTTCATAGAACCTCGGTCATTTTTATCCAAACTTGTGCACTGGTATTGAGAATCAAATTCATTTTATCGTTTTGCCTTTTTTTTCGAACACTGACAAAATCATGACAGATGTCTTAGGAATGTCTTAAAATTGGTCATATTATTTTCATTCTAATCAATAAGATAAGCAGAATGGATACAAAGCAATGGTCAAAAAAATCAATTGTAAGGAAAAGGATTTTTCGTCTACTATGCCTAGGTCATGTCACTCAAACACATCACTATCTATATTGAAGAGTTTGATCATGATTTCTACAACCGACTTCTACGCGACATAACCAACATTGAAACCTGCAATGTACATAGCTTTCATTCTATCTTAGATATTAAACCAGGCACAATCCAAGAATCCGCAGTCTTCTTTTTTTGGAATGATCCCAAAGTTTTAGATAAACAAAAATTTATTTTTGAACAATTTCCTGAATCTCCTTATATTTTACTCTCTGTTGAGCCATTAGCACCTAATGAATTAGCAAGAGCGGCCCATCCAACCTATTTACATCTCACAGAAGAAATCTATTCAATAGGTATATTAGATTTAGTACTAAACTTTGCTGAGCGATTGATAGAAGATATGAATCGTTCCATTGCTTATGACAAAATCAGAGAAAAGGTAATCGTACTTCAGAATGTGTTTGAAGAGTCATTAGACATTTTAATGCAGATCGATCCAGGCACCAAACAGATCATCAACGCAAATAAACAAGCTGTGGTTGTATTGGATTATCCTTTGGAAGAAATAGTAGGACGAGAATTTTCCTTCTTTATGCCTCCTGTAGAAGTGGACGAAGATGAAGAATTTGAAGGTAACTTAATTGAAAGTACTGCTTTAAAAACAAAGTCAGGAAAATTGATTCCTACAGAATCTTCGTTTCGATTGTTTCCCGTAAACGGCAAAATGGCAATTTGGGCCACATTTCGTGATATAACAGAAAGAAAACGATCGCAAGAACAAGTAAAAAATCAAAAAGCTTTTTATGAATTTATTCTAGATAATCTAGACTCTGATATTGCTGTGTTGAATGCAAATTTTCAATATGAATATACTAATCCAGTTTTTTTGTCTGATAAAGAATTAAGAAAATGGTTATTTAAGAAAACAGATGTGGATTTAGCGGAGAGGTTGGAACTACCTGCAGATTTTCATGAGAAAAGAAAAAAATATTTAGAAATTGCAGCCAAAGAAAACGAAATTGTTCAGTTTGAAGAACTCATTCAAGATAGTAACGATAAGGTTACGTATCTATTAAGAAAATACATTCCTATCGATGATACAGAAACAGATCAAAAAAGATTTATTAGTTTTGGCGTTGATATTACGGAAAGAAAACTTTCCGAAGAACGAATTACTTACTTAGCGTATTACGATGCATTAACAGGTTTATCCAATCGTACATTATTTATTGATCACGCAAACCAAGCTTTAAAAAATCATAAGTCAACAGAGACATTACTTGCTTTCTATTTTTTTGATATCGATAACTTTAAGTTTATTAACGATAGTTTAGGCCACACCAAAGGCGATATCCTTCTTCAGATGGTTGGTGCCAGACTCAAACGTGTCATGACAGAAGTAGATACAGTGGCGAGATTTGGTGGAGATGAATTTGCCATTTTAAAAGTGGATGTACCTAATAAAAGTGCAGCTGCCGAATTTGCTCAAAAAATTCTAGATATTTTAAGCCAACCTTTTCACATCATGGGTCGTGACTTGTTTACAACCATCAGTATGGGAATTGCCCTTTCTCCAAATGACGGCATATCCTCTTTAGAACTTTTAAAGAATGCAGATACGGCAATGTATAAGGCAAAGGAACTTGGTAGGAATAATTATAAATTCTATACGAACGAACTCATCCTTCGTTCGGAGAAACGTTTGTACATTGAAAACTCTTTGAGAAAGGCCATCCAAAACGAGGAACTTCTACTTTTTTTCCAGCCAAAGATTTCTACTGTCACCAACCAAGTATGCGGAGCAGAAGCTCTGATTCGTTGGAAACATCCAGAAAGAGGGTGGGTGCCACCCGTTGAATTTATTCCTGTGGCAGAAGATTCTGGTATTATTGAAAGGATTGGTGATTGGGTTCTAGAAGAAGCCTGTCGGCTTAAAAAAGTCTGGAAAGAACAAAACCTTCCTACTTTCCCTGTAAGTATCAATGTCAGCGGAAAACAACTAGCGCGCGCTAATTGGTCTCATCGGGTCCAGTCTACAATTCTTCAATATAATATAAACCCTGAAGAAATTGAATTAGAACTTACAGAAAGTTCAATTATGGAAAATCCAGAAAAAAGTATCGAAGCATTTGAATATTTATCTGGCCTGGGAATTAAAGTTTCTATCGATGATTTTGGGACTGGTTACAGTTCTTTAAGTTATCTTAAAAAAATCAATGCTGATGTTTTAAAAATCGATCGTTCTTTCGTAATTGATTTGGAATTAAACGAAGATGATAGAGCCATTTGTAAGGCAATTATCAATATGGCACATTCCTTAGGTATGGAAGTCATTGCAGAAGGTGTTGAGAATGTCGCGCAAAGGGATTTGTTACACGATTTGGGTTGTCATATGATCCAAGGATATCTTTATAGCAAACCTCTTCCTGCAGAAGATTTTGTTGTTTTCGTACAAAAATTTAACGAATCTGCTAAAACAAAATAGCCGAAATTGAAAGAGATGATACGGCTATTATCCTTATTGATCTTAATTTTATCTTTTGTGCGTGCGGTACCTGCGGAATCTCGTGAGGTCAAAAAAAAACCTACAAGATCCACTCCTTCTAATTATTTTGTAAAAAAAGAAGAAAAGAATTTTTCCTTACTTATGGAAGCTAGAAGATTCGGAAGAGGAGAAGTGATTTTTTTACGTCTCACACCGAAAGATAAAAAATGGATTAATGAATCCTATAAAATCAGTTGGTTAGGAAAAGATGTGATCCTGACCAAACGAGAAAATAGTATGGTAGCTTTTTTGCCCATTTCTCCAGACACACCGGCAGGGGCTATGACTCTGGAAATTGTATCAAAAATCTTTTTTGTCAAACGGGGACAAAAACAATACCAAATCATTTTAGAACCAACTAAGTTCCAAGTAATCAAAAAAAACCAACAGATCAAAGTGGATGAGAAGTTTGTTACCAAAGAACTTCCGAAAGAAACTTTAGATTTTATCCAAGAATGTAAAACAGCAAAGGAAGCAGCTTTTTCAAAACAAAGCAGACTACAATTTTTAGGTAATTTTAAAAACCCTTTGGAAAAGATATTTATTACCAGTAGATTCTATGTTAGACGAGACTATAATAACAAACAAGGTCGTCCCCATGGTGGTGTAGACTTTCGCGGAAAAACAGGAACACCCGTGTATGCGATCCAAGATGGAGTGGTAGTCCTTGCACGTAAAACTTACTACGAAGGTAATTTTACGATCTTAGATCATGGAAATAAGATATTCTCTTTTTATATGCACCAAGAAGAAATCAAAGTAAAAGTGGGCGATGTAGTCAAACAAGGACAAGAAATTGGTACTGTTGGTTCTACAGGAATGTCTACGGGACCGCACCTTCATTTAGGTGCAAAAGTAAACGATATCTTAGTGGATCCACTTTCTTTAATTGCTTTGCAATCGATTTCCGAATCGAACTGAAGATAGGAAATCACGAATGCCTTGTTCGTGGATTTCGCCTTTTTCCAAATTTTCTGTAATATGTAACAAAAGTTTGTCGTGATTTGGTGTTTCTACAAGTATAAAACCAGTTTTCGCATAACGGGGACGTAGTAGATCATAAAAAGTCCAAAACTTGGATGTCAGAACAAATGGTTCCAATTCTTTTTGTTGAATTTCTTGAATGTCTTCAATATCACCTTTGCTTACTTGGATTTTAAGAAATTCTGAAAACTCCGAGATCGCTTGGTTTTCTTGAAAACCTAAATAATCTGGAAAATAAAAAATCCGAACAAATGGATATCTTTCCGCATCATGATCACTGAAAGCGAGTAGGCCGGCAATCTGGCCTGCTCCTGTTTTGTTTTCCATGGTTAAGTCTTCTGGTTTAAAGAAGTAAAATCCTTCGGGAAGAGTAAATCCCAATTGGAGTTCCTCATTCCAATATTGGTTGTTGTCAGTGACCACCCAACCATTCAGATCCTTTTCCTCAATTTGGTATTTGTTTTTGAAAAGAAGATATGCTGATAAAACTTCTGCTCCCTGTAATGCTTTAAAAGCAATCAATGCATTACTTGCAATAAGACAGGCTGCAACTAAAAGACGTGCATACTCTTCGATTCGCAAAACTCGAATGAAAAAAGCAATGGCTACAAATAAAAACAAAAATACAGTTCCGGCCTCAAAGACTAAAATTTCTGTGAGCCATAGAGCAAATATAAATACAACGACAACACCTAACTCAATGAATGGATGGAAAGTTTCTGACCAATACCTTTGGATGACATACAAACTGGCATAAGTGATGAATAATCCAACGATTAGAGAAATGATACAAAGTGCAAAGATATAGTGCCAAGGCAAATGGGATTCATGATAAATGAAAAAGGGGATGGCTATCAGAGAATATAATATGAGTAGGTTTCTTGTGGTTTTTGGAGCTAAGAATTTGCTAAAGAAACCACTTGCATGATTTTGGATTTTGATTAGTATTTGCTTCATGTCGGCGATCACAGACTTCTTTCAAAAAATCCAAAACCAAATTCTCGAAATTCAAACTACCATCAACCAGATCAAAACCAGTTGGGAGAATTTTCAAAAGTTTTGGGATTTGTTTTTTACTTTAGTCCCTTGGGAAGTTCTCCTCTTACTCATCTTTTCTGTCATCCTCCTTTCCATTTTCAATTCAGTTTCTCCCAAAACTCCTAAAACCAATCTCACGATTGCAGTTTTGTTACTCGCAGCTCTCTGGATCTATTTTTGGGGACTGTTTTCCAAAGAGGTAACTTATTCCAAGGTCATCATCGTTTCCCTATATATTTTGGTTCCTTTGCATGCGATTGGTTTGTTTCAGATCCTCTTCCAGTGGGGAAAAAAATGGTATTGGAACAAAAAAAGGATCCAACCGAAACATTGGGAATCTGCTCTTCACCAACTTTCGTTGGACTACCACCAATTGGTAGGTAATGCTCATTTGAATCATACTGAAATTCAAGAAAATCGGGACAGTTTGTACAAAGAAATAGAAAAACTGGAACTATCTTTGAAAGGAATGAAGTCTCTACTTTCGCAAACTAGTCAAACTAATGAGAACCAGTGAAACCTAATGCCAAAAGAAAGAGAAAAAATAAAAAGATTACATTAGTTCCATTCAATACGAAAGAAAGGGAAGAGAGGATATAAAACGAAAAATTCCCTTTCCTTCTAAAAACGCAATCATACAAAATCCAACTGATTCGGACGATTGAAAGTAATCCTAAAAATACAATTCCATACAAAAGTAGAAGATTCACTTTTTTCGTGAAATAGAAAAGTAAACTAACTAAGGAAAGTAACCAAAGCAAAAAATCAATGAATAGAATTTTCATATCAGATGAGGAATTTCTCTATTGGATTGGAACTCAATTCTCCAAGATCATAAATAAATAAAAATTTATTTATTTTTCCCAATCACGAGCGGATAAAATCCAAGAGGGGATTGGACATCATGATCATGGGCTGGAATCACTTGTAACTCTGGATTCAATTTTAAAAGTTCATGGACTCGGGATATTTCTTCTCCAAGAGCGACTTTGTCGTAATCTACAATCCAACGTGCGCCTCTTGGTTTATGTCTTTTGTTGCTAAAACCTTCTCGCCTCCAAACAATATCTCCTGTAAGAAAGTAGGTTTGTCCATTTTCGGTATTTAAAAATAAACCAACAGATCCTTCGCTATGGCCTTTCATCGGCACAAAAACTGCGGTACCGTCCCCAAACCAATCAAAACTTTTTGCATAAGACGCATAAGGTTTATTTTGAAATTGTAAATGACTCCAATGTACAGAACTTCCATCAAACTGTGAGGAAATATAACCTAATTCAATCTTCGGATTGTTTAATTCACTAGGTAAAGTATGTATTTTTGCAAATGGAAAGTCTTTCAATCCACTCGCATGATCCCAATGTAAATGAGAGAAAAAAACATCTTGGATAGAATCAAGTTTTACACCATTTGTTTCTAATTGTTCTTTTGCAGTTTGTACCAATTGATATTCCATTAATATTTTTAAATACAAAGGAAAAACCTGAAACTGTTCGTTGATTTTGGTTCCAAGACCCGTATCAAATAAAAAATTACCTTTGGGGTGTTGGATATAAAAACCGGAGTGAGCCACTGTCACTATCTTAAATACAGATCCACCTTCGATTACAAAGGCTTCTAATGTTTTTGCTTCTCCCGTTTTGAGAATCGAAAATACTAGAGATGATTTCCCCTTTGGTTTTGGAATCTGAAATTCAATTTCTTTTTGTCCTGAGAATGTATCTTCAATCGTTTCCTTGGGATATCCTAAAAAATAAAGAAGGAAGAGAAAAAGGGGAAGTGCAGTTAGGCTAGTTGCAATCAGAGTTTTTGATTTGAGTTTCATATTCGATAGTTATCCTTTATAAAAAATTAATTTTGTTTGAAGAGTGATTCGGCAGTTTTTGCAGCAACACGGAGTGGTTCAGGAGACTTTTGGAGTTTGGAAAGTAACAAAGCTCCTTCCCATAAAGAAAGTAGAGATAGTGAAAGATTTTTAGAAGTACGAAGTGGGTAACCCTTTGTCACTAGGTAGGATTCAAAAGTTTTTAGCCATAAGGAATAAACTTCTGTGCAGGCATCGGAAACCATAGGAACAGAACCTGAAGTTTCCATTGCCGTTGTGGCAATGGGACATCCCTTTTTATAATCACTCGAAACAATCCGTTCTTCCAAAGCATGGAACACTTGTTTGACGGCCTCTGTGGGTGAATCAGTATCTTTCAAAACGGACAAAAAAAACAAATTCAGTTGCTTACCAGAATGGAGAAGGGCAAGGCTTGTCAGTTCTTCTTTCCCACCAGGAAAATGAAAGTAGAGAGAACCTTTCGGAGTGTTGGTTTCTTTTCCAAGCTCACTCAGTCCACTCGCTCCATACCCTCCCGTTTCCAAATGTTCAGCCATCACCTCGATCATTCTCTGTTTTGTGGTTCCACCTTTTATGCCCATAAACCATCCATTTCAAAAATAATAGACCGGTCAACATAAAAAATTGGTATGGGAAATTGATCCGGTTTTATAATTCCTATGTTTTTGCGTTGGTTTGGATTTCTTCAGTCCCAAATTTTCCCGAAGAATAAATCTCATTGTTTTTTTGGGACCCGGCCGATAAACTAAGTAGTACGGATTTCGGGACGAAGTATGATCAATAAGAAGCCATCGCTTACAGGAAGACAAAAGGCCGCCATCTTTTTGGTTGCTGTTGGAAACGATGTGGCATCCGAAATCTTCAAACACCTCCGTGAAGACGAGATCGAACAAATCACGTTTGAAATTGCTCGTTTAGATAAAATCACTCCAGAAGACAAAGAAAAAGTTCTCGTTGAGTTCAATGAACTCATGATGGCTCAGGAATTTATCACCAATGGTGGTATCGACTTTGCACGTGGCCTTTTAGAAAAAGCTCTCGGAAACCAGAAAGCGATCGATATCATCAACCGGTTGA
The DNA here is from genome assembly GCF_000332495.1 of Leptospira terpstrae serovar Hualin str. LT 11-33 = ATCC 700639. Lineage (NCBI taxonomy): Bacteria > Pseudomonadati > Spirochaetota > Leptospiria > Leptospirales > Leptospiraceae > Leptospira > Leptospira terpstrae. The sequence goes on from NZ_AOGW02000006.1 coordinate 489,244, forward strand.
CATCGTCCTTACAAGTAAGGCCGTTCGACTTCATTCGTAGAACGGACCCGGCCCACCTCCTCAACTTTATCCAGGGGGAACATCCGCAGACCATTGCCCTTATTTTATCTTATTTGGATCCGCAAAAAGCATCCAACATCCTATCCAACTTACCACACCAAATCCAGGCAGAAGTGGCCAAACGAATAGCAACCATGGACCGGGTATCACCAGACGTACTCCGAGAAGTAGAGCGCGTGTTAGAACGGAAACTTTCCACTCTGGCATCAGAGGATTATACTTCCGCTGGGGGTATCGATTCCGTGGTAGAAATTTTGAACTTGGTAGACCGGGGAACAGAGAAAACCATTATCGAAGCCCTGGAAGAAGAAGACCCAGAACTTGCAGAAGAGATTAAAAAACGGATGTTCGTATTCGAAGATATCGTATTACTCGATGACCGTGCGATTCAAAAAGTAATGCGAGAAGTAGATAACACTGATTTGGCGAAAGCCCTTAAGTCTGTGGATTCTGAATTACAAGATAAAATCTTTAAAAACATGTCCAAACGTGCAGCAAACCTTCTTCGGGAAGATATGGACTTTATGGGTCCAGTTCGTTTGAAAGACGTGGAAGATGCTCAGCAAAAAATTGTAAACATTATCCGTAAACTGGAAGAAGCGGGCGAGATCGTTGTGGCTCGTGCGGGAGAAGACGAACTTGTGGTTTAGTCCGCAAGTTTAGTTTTTATTTATTTCGGTTACTGAACTTACCCCATTTGGGCGGAAATTCTACTAAAGCATCCTTGGATGTAATTTCACCACGTTCTAACCTTTGGTTTAAGGTGATCAGTTTATGAAGGTTCCCCATAGAAAATGAAAATTCCGTAATATCAAAATCATCCAAACGTACTTTTGCATTTCGACAGAATAGTTTGAGTTCTGATAGAATCAAAGTCACTCTTGCGTTAGCATAACGAGCTACGATCTCTTCAAATTCTTCTTCATTAAAAAATTCTTTTTCTAAGTCGTAGTCAAATTCACGTTTAATCAGATCGATGAGGGACAACCCAAGCTCTTTTGCAACTATAACGACATAATCAAATTTAGATCGGATCCAATCTTCCGATTCTAAGAGTTCGATGGCAGATCTCGGAATATTCAATTTATCTGATAGTTCGACTCTTGTAAGTTTTCGTTTCTCTCGGTAGTTTCTGAACGGGTTTACTTTTTCCATGGTTTAAAAAAAAATCTAAAATTCCGTTAATAACGGTCTGAAACGGCTCCAAAAACGTTTTAAACGTTCCGAAGGAATAAGATTCGCATGGATCGGGTTGACTTACAGCTGGAAAGAACCGCTAGGCTCTAATTACGCTAAATTTCCTTTCTGGAGTCCGCCACCGAGGTTACCTTAGGTGGTGTGCTCGTTTTTTCCAGCCTTTTCTTATTTCTTAACCTCGAATTCAATATTTTTCTATGTTTTGTGATTCAAAGACCATTCGGTAACGGGTATTTCCCTATTTCTTAGAGGTAAAGAGGGTATTCTTTTTAAATGACCATTCGAAAAATTTCTTTATAATCATTACAAACGGTTACGATGGAACCCATTAGAAAGGAAACCATTGATGTATAAAACCCAATCATTTAGAATTAGTTTACTCTTAGTTTGCATTGCACTTTATTCCACCAATTGTGCAACAGTGGAACCTCCCACACGTTTACGTAAAGAAATCGATTTACAAGGCCACCGAGGGGCAAGAGGACTCAAACCGGAAAACACTTGGCCCGCTTTTGAAGAAGCGATCAAATATAAAATGGTTACCTTAGAACTTGATACCGTTCTAACCAAAGACAAACGAGTGGTCATTCATCATGATTCCGAAACCAATCCAGTCATTTGTCAAAATGCGGATGGAACAGAGATAAAAAAAACATCTCTTTATGAACTGACTTTGGCTGAGTTACAAACCTATGATTGTGGATCTAAAAAAAATCCAAACTTTCCAAAACAAATTCCTGTTCCTGGAACCAAACTTCTATCCTTAGAAGAATTTTTTGAGAAAGCACTTGCTACGGAAAAAAAATCAAAAGAGATTTATGAATTCAATATTGAAACAAAATTTCCTGATGATGGATCCGCTCCCGATAGTCTGGTAAAAGAACATACGGAAAAACTAATCCAAATCATTGAAAAGTATAAGGTTACGGAAAGGTCCACCATTCAATCGTTTGATCTTCGCACCTTGGTCGTTTCCAAACTAAAAAATCCAAAAATCAAAACAAGTGCCTTGTTCGTTCCTACTTACTTCCAAGGATTTTTAATGACAATTGGTCTAGGAAATGGATATCGAGAAACAATTCTTAATGTAGCAAAAGACAAAAAAGCCGATATCATTTCTCCTTACTTTCTGTATGTAACACCAAGGTTTGTGAATGAGTCGCATAACAAATCAATGTTGGTGATTCCTTGGACTGTAAATACGGAGAAAGAAATGACAAGACTTGTCAATTGTGGAGTGGATGGAATTATCTCTGACTATCCAGATTTATTGGATTCAGTGGTTCGGAAAAAACCTTAAATTCCCCAAACCACAGTACAAAGCGAAGAATAGAGAGAAAGGTAGTTTGTAGCCTCTTTCTCTATTCTATATATATCTACAATCCCTCCGGCACTAGCAGCAGTACCAATGCTTGCATTTCCAGAAGTAAAAAGAAATCCATACCGTTTTATACAAGCCTTCCCCTTTTTTAACGGTTGTTTGGGTAAGTTCCTTTCAGACAAACCTAACGAATAGGATGCATACAAAAGTCCTGTTGGACCTAATCCTTGTGGTTGTCCCAAGTTTACACAACCGTTGATAAAGAAACCAATGAGAACCAGAATTCCCAAAGTGAATGAATGTAAAAAGGGGAGTTTTGTTTTCATTCGTTTCCTGAGATTTCTACACATAAATTCGCATAAATACCGAGGATGGCAAAAGTTGTCCAATTTGTCTCGGTGACATTTTGAATTTTCGATCTAGACTTTAAAAATTCCAAAGAAGCATCACCATAAGATAAAAGACCAAGTACAGAGTGTACACAAGAAGTAGCCCTTCGTTTTGAAGTTTCCCCTGTACCAAAAATTCCGATTTTTGTCTTTGTATACAAAAATCCCCTGGGACCAAAACCAGGGGAGGCACAGTGGATGAAAAACAAACTAGAGATTAAAACTAGTAAAATAGAAAAACTTAAAACTCGATTCAAAGATTTTCCTTAATTGTTAATGAGTTCTTTATGTTTGTTTTTGATTTGGATGCACTTTTTTTCTGAATCAATTTGTTTCAAAAGAGTTTTTTTAACCGGTGCAGGAAGTTTTGGATGGTTGCCAGTAAACTTTTTTAAAATGAGAAGAGTTTCATCAGTGCAAAAATCAGGTGCTAAACTTTTAGCAAAGGCATCTAAATAATTTTCATCTTCCCCGTTACTGAACTTGTCTAGTGCATCCAAATAGGTATCTAAAAAACTAAGTTGAATGTCTTTTTGATGTTCCGGAAATAAGGAATACGAAACAACCCGTAAAGTTGAGGAGGAGAATTTACTTGATTTGGGATTCAGTAGAATTTGGATCCATTTCTCTTTTACAGAACGATTGGGTTCAGCCCCTTCTGCCGCCAAACTTGAGTTCACTCCACGACTGGATGGATCAATTTTTTTCTCTCGGTCAATGATTGCCTGGATTTGAGTTCTATTTGTTTCTAAGGAACTAAGTTTTACGATTAGACTCCATCTTAAGTCTTGGTCAATTTTTAAGCCAGTGACAGAGAGTTTGTTTTCTAAAAAATCATACAAACGTTTTTTCGCTGTGAGCGTATAACTAGAGTCAATTAACGAATTAAATAAATACCTTTGTTCATCACTTCCTGGTTTTGCCTGGTTTAGCTCTTTCCATAAAAAAGTTTGTAAGGCATCAAAGTCCCGAATCCGTTTTTCTTCTGGAAACCAAAAACGACTAGTTACATAAGTGGAACCGTTGTCGGAAGCCAAACGAGATAAAATCCAACGTTTGATTTTTGTGTCTGGTTCATTTGGATACAAACGGATAGCAGTGTCTTTAAATTCATCAAAAGTGATATTAGCAAGTTGTACTTGTCTAAAATAATCTGTCCACAGAATGAGTTTTCGCATAGGATCTGTATCAAATTCCAATACATATTCCAAGTTTTCTTTGTTAGGTTCTGTCCATTTCCAAATTGCAAAGTCATGGTCTTCTGCATTGATAAAACTATAATTTGGACAAGTGTTTACAGGAAAAATAGCGTTCGTAGAACGACCGGAATAAATCACAGGAACTTCCTGAAAGGAGAGTTGTTTGTTTGGTTTATCAAAAAAGTAAAGTCCGAGGACTGTTTTATGGTCTCTAAGTTTATTTTCTAAACCTGGCGCGGATTGGACAATTTTCCAATAAAACTGGTTGTCCGCACAGAGAGTTGTTAGTTCTACTTGGTTGGTTCCTTTGGTTTCCAACCAATGTTTGGACCACTTTTTCATAGGAAATCCACTCGCAAATTCTAGTTCTTTTAAAAAGTCAGCAAGTGTAGAATTGGAATAGGAATACTTACGAAGGTAATTTTGAACTCCTCTCTGGAAGGCATCTTCCCCTATAAAATAAACCAATTGTTTGAGGACAGAAGCTCCTTTTCCATAAGTGATTCCATCAAATTGGGTGAATGCTTCTTCTGTGTCGGATACTTTTGCTTCGACAGGATGGTTTGTAATATAACTATCCTCATCATAAGCCCATTGTTTCATTTTTTCAAAAAAACTAATCCAAGTTTCTTTAAATTCGGAATTCTTTGCTTGGGCTAAACTTGCCATATAGGTCGCAAAACTTTCGTTCAGCCATAAACCATTCCACCATCGCATTGTGACTAAGTTTCCAAACCACATATGGGCCATTTCATGTAAAACTACATCAGATAAATTTTCCCTCTGGGATCTTGTCATGGGGGCCCGAGAAACAAATCGTTCTGAAAATGTAACGGATGCTACATTTTCCATAGCCCCAAAATTAAATTCAGGTACAATGATTTGATCGTATTTTACGAATGGATAAGGAATACCAAAATAAGAATTAAAAAATGCAAAACCTTCTTTGGTAAAGGTAAACCAGTCTTTGGGGTCTACGTATTTGCTAAGTGACTTTCGAACAAAAAGTCTAAGAGGGATGGATTCAAATTTATCTTCCCATACTTGGTAAGGACCTGCGTGAAGTGAAAAAACATAAGTCGCAATTTTTGCTGATTCTGGAAACGTATGAGTTACTTCTTCTGAGTTTATAGATTTGGTTTGGGATTGAGAAAGAGTGGTAGAAATCACTTTCCAATTTTTGGGAACTGTAGCATTAAGTTGAAAAGTAGCTTTTAGATCTGGTTGGTCAAAACAAGGGAACATTTTGTTCGCATGGAAGGCTTCAAATTGTGAGTAAAGATATACTTCTTTATCATCTGGATCGGTGAACTTATGAAGGCCGTTTCCCGTTTTGGCATAAGGTGTTTCGAATGAAACAGTGAGCGTATTATTTCCAATCATTAGGCTATTTGCTGGAAGTTGGATGTGGCCGTTTTTGTAAGGTAGGTATGTTAAATCTTCTTCGTTTAGGATGATGGATTTAATTTTTCCTTCATAATAATCCAAACGAAGGTCTCTAAGTTTTTTTCCAAAAAAACGGATTTTGACCTTTCCTTCAAACGAATCTTTCGGAGTTAAATGGACATCCAATTCATAATGAATGTCTTCTAAAATTTCAAATCGACTTTCAGCTTCAGATTGTGTTAGGTGGTAGACAGGCTTTTTGAAACGGCAGTCCAAAACGAAAACGATAGAAAGTAGGGAAAGAATATGTAAGATCTGTTTCATAGAGGCTCCGTCTCGTTAAGGTTGAAAGTTACGATATAAAATGGCCCAGTCGATAGACTTTCGATTTTTCCATTCTGGTTCACTATAGTATTTGCCACCAATGGAATTTAAGATCATTTCCATATAATCTTCCCCTGGATCAAAGTCTTTTGCGTTTAGAAAAATAGAACCACCCCATTTTTTTTTGGCTTGGGTATGGCTGAAAACTCCAGATAAGTCCTCTACTTTTTCGTTTGATAGGGGGATCTTATACTTTGTTGTAAGCTCTGTCACAAGATCTTTCACTGTTTGGATTTGTTCCGGCTGTTTTAAAAGTTCTTCTGTATCTTTTGCTACAATTTCGATTTGGATGCAGTTATCATTTGTACCTGTGGCAGCAGCAGCCCTATCTTCCAAAACATCCACAAGTTGGTATGCCTTTCCATTATTATCCACCATGATGGAAGCGGTTAGGTTTCTTGCTTCTAATGTACGAAGGGATTTGAAATATTCAGAAATGGCAGTATAGTGCAAAACCACACAACTTGGTTTGATTTTTCCGCGGAACAGATATTTAACTCTGTATTCTTCTGGTGGAAAACCTTTTTCATCTTTTTCAATTCGTGATATGTTAATCTTTTCTGCTTTTGTGATCCCTCGGCCGTTGGTAGGTTTAAAGGTTTCTTTTAAAATTTCTTTGTTTTCTTTTTTTAAAACCCAACCAGTGACGAAACGATCTTTCCAATCATCTTCTTCAAAAAATTTTCCATCAATTTCGGATAGGATTTGTTTGAGGGCAAGTTCACTTCCACACGGAGAAAAATCCACAAAACCACCAAATCTTCGTTTGGTTTGATTGTGAGTAAAAACTCCCCGTTTCGAAATGACATCGTAATTGGATTTAGGTATGTCGAGTTCTTCAGCTAAATAAGAAACCACTCTGTTTAAAATCGCACGTTGTTTACGATTGTTATAGAGAGATTCTTGAGTGCCTTCGTATACAATATGTATGGATTCTAAATCAATACCGGGTGCGGCTGACCATTCATGATTTAGAAAATTTGGATCTCCAAAGAGATTGCCTTCCGAGTCCACGTAGACATGAAACATAAATTGATTTTCAACAGAAAGTTTTAAGAAATTGGGAAACGTTCGTTTTCCTGAATTATGAAGTATGATTGCCGTAACAGATTTTGGATCCCTTTGTTTGGCAAGTGAGTTCCATTTTACATTCTTAACCGACTCAAGTTCGCTATAAGATACCAAACCTTCAATGCGAATGGATGGATAATCAGGTGCCTTTCGAAAAATACCAATACAACCAGTGAAAATAAGGAAAATGAGTGATAAATTTACAAGATTCTGACACAATGGGTTCAAAATCTTAGCAAGGAAAAGAGACTTGGAGCCGTATACACCCTTTACTTTATCGCGAAATCGTTTCTTAAAATTTTCTCTCAAATGTTTTGCCCTAACTGCCGTTTCGATTCACGGAGTGAATTGTGGTCCTGGTCTGAACACTCCGGCCCTCAGGGGGATTTCGCCAGAACAATACCACAGTTTTCGTAGCTTACAAGAAGTCTTCCTCCAAGACAACCCCATTCCGAATTTTGATCTAGGACTTGCTCTGGACAATTATGTATACGGACACCCTTATCCCATTGAAACGGAAAGCGTTATACAGCTGTTAGCTAGTGTTCCTTCTTCGATTTTAGCTGCCATAGCACTGGATTTTTCTTTCACACCCATAGTAAAACTTCCTATGGAAGAGAGGATCAAACGTTTGCAAGAGTGGAAACATTCCTCTCTCGGCCTCAAACGTGGTGTTTATGCCATCCTTAGGCAAATTTCATTTTTCCTTTTAAGTTCTGACAAAGAATACCAAAAATTTGTCGGTTATATCCAATAAGGCGGACCAAATGGGAATTCCAGTATTTAACGAAAAAATCATCACTCCAAAAAAACATTCAGAGATTATCAAAGAAAATAAAATCCAAAACGGTAAGTGGGAACTGAGCGCCGATGTTGTTGTCATTGGATCTGGTGCTGGTGGCGCTGTAGCTGCAAGCGAACTCGCACGTAACGGTTGGAAGGTTGTGCTTATCGAAGAAGGAAGTTACTTCACACCGGCACAATTTAGCTCTGATGAATTCATCTCACAAGCAAGACTCTATCGAGACGCTGGATTTATTGTTACGGAAGAACAGACGTTATCGATTTTACAAGGAAAGTCGATTGGTGGTTCCACTACTGTGAACTGGCAAACATCTTTATATCCACCAGACTATGTAACAACGGAATGGAGTGAAAGATTCGGATGGCAAGGATATTCACGAGAAGAAATGGATTCCTATGTTTCTGAAGTTCATGAACGATTGGGTGTCCATGAAGTGCCAGATAATTTGGTTAATGCCAACAATAATGTACTTCGTGTGGGTGGAAAAAAAATCGGACTCACTCCACAGGTTCTTCGAAACAATAACCGAGGTTGTATTGGTCTCGGTCGATGTGGTCTCGGTTGTCCTATCAATGCAAAACAATCGGCTTTTTTAACTTGGATTCCTGATGCGATTGAAGCCGGTGCCATTGTGGTTTCTAATATGCGAGCAGCAAAGATCAAAGAAGGAAAAATCAAAACTGTCATTGCAGAATTTACACCGGATGCTTATGAAACCGCGCCTACCAATATCATTGAAATTATGGAAATCAGTGCTCCGGTTGTGATTGTCAGTGCTGGTGCCATTGAAGGTCCTGCATTATTACAAAGAAGTGGAATTGGGAATGGATGGGTGGGTCGAAATCTAAAAGTCCATCCCACATCCACTATTTTTGGTAAATTTGATTCTGAAATCAAAATGTTCCAAGGCCCTCCACAATCGATTGTAATCAAAGATGGTCACAACCAAAATGGAACGGGTTATGGTTTTTGGTTGGAAGCGGCCCCTTACAGACCTACCCTCGCTTCCTCACTTGTTCCCTTTTACGGCAAACAACAGTTTGATGTCATGAAAGACTACACCAAATACAACGCAGGGATTGTACTTGTACGTGATGGTGCCGATGGAGAAGCGAATGCGAGTGTGAAGTACAGTTTAGGAAGACGAAAGGTTTATTTTGAACTAACACCTACAGACGGTCTCAATATGCTTCGAGGACTCAAAGCCCTCGCAGAAGTGACTGTGGCTGCAGGTGCAAAGGAACTCATTTTTCCATTCACAAGGTTTACAGAGCCTTACAAAGTTACAGGTAATGATAACTTTGATTGGATTTTGAAAGAAAGCATCAAACCTGGTGACCTAACCGTCGGTTCTGCGCATCCACATGGCTCGATTCAGTCTGCAAACGATCCAGAAAAGGGAGCTGTTGATTTAAATTTGGAAATTTATGGCCATAAAAACATATTTGTCATGGATGCCTCAGTTTACCCTACAGGACTATCGGTGAATCCACAAATAACGACAATGAGTATCGTTCTCAGAGCATCGAGAAATTTGGCCGCACAAAAAGAAGAAAGAACGAAGATCTAACTTTTTTCCAAAAATCCCTTTCATTCCCATGGGTTCCAACTAGTTTGGAATCCGTGCGGAAATATCTTTCCTTAGTTTTTATCTTTGTAATCCTTCACACTACAGTCTTCGCGATTGACAGTGATGCAATGAAGGAAGGCAAAAAAGCTTTTTCAAAAAAAGCTTATGGCGAAGCGATTAAAAAATTTAATAAACATGCCGACTCACACCCGCAAGACGGTGAGGCATATATGTATTTGGGATATATCTACGAATATAAAAAAGATTATCCAAAATCCATTCAAAACTTTAGAAGAGCGGCCGATTTGGATTTGGACAAAGACCAAAGAAAAACTGTCCTTCTAAAACTCGCACTTTTTTTTAACTACCACCAAGACTGGAATTCTTCAGCAACTTATGCAGCTCGGTATCTGAAATATGATCCAAAAAATGAAGAAGTTCAAAAAATATACAACCGGGCTGTGGGAAATAAAGGAAATCCTTCTTCTACGCAAAATTATACTCATACAGTCAAAGTAGATTCAAAACCTGCGGAACCTAAACAATCTGATTCAAAAAAAGATTCTACTAAAAAACCAGACGAAGTTACTGATAACTCAGAAGGTACAAAACCGAGTGAGTATTATGAACAAGTTTTAGTAGGCCAACCTAATTTAGAAGATGTACGTTGGGATTATGTTTTAGCTTTGTTTGAAGAAAAAAAATATGATTTAGCAGAAACCAATCTAAAAACTTTGATCGAAAAAAATCCATCTAGATCAAGATACCATTATAAACTAGGGATTGTAAAACTGAGACAAGACGATCCTAAAGCTGCCATTGAATCTTTTGAACGTGCCAAAAAAAATCCATTTTCTAAAGACACTAATGTATTTTTATATTATGTTTATTTAAATGAAGGTATCGCCTATCAAAAGTTAGTCGAATTAGACAAAGCAGAAACTTCCTTCCATCAGGCGTACAAACAATTACAAAAAGATCCTCCACTTTTGGCTTTATCAAGATTGTATGAACAGAAATCTGATTGGGAGAATTGTATTTCTTTTGCTGACAAAGCTCTTTCTCTCAATCCAGAACAAATTGAGTCTCATATGTTTCGTTTTGTCTGTATGTTTGAGGCAGGAAAACGGACAAAAAAGTTTGAAACTAGTTTTACTAAGTATTCTGAGTTTATTGATTCCAAATTTTCTGATCTGACCCAAACTCCTGAAAAATACCAAGTGGGATTTATCAAGTTAGCTAGACGTTATACGGAAACCAATGCCTTCGACAAAGCGGAAGCCTATTTTACAGTTTTGGAAAAAGTCCCGGCAAACTTAGAGTCGAGAGAGTATTTATTTTATCGTGGTAGAAATTATTTTTATTCAGGAAAGGTGGATTCTGCTATATCCATTCTACAAAAAGTTTCCGGTTCTTCTGCAGGAAACTATTTGCTAGCCAGATGTTATTCTAAAAAAGGCGATCTTTCAAAAACCAAAGAACAATTTAAATTAGCCGCAGATTTGAAACCAGAGTATTGGACTTCCGAATCGTTAGAGAAGGATTTTAAAGATGTATGGAAAGATGTTAGTTTTCGCGAATTTATTAAAACAAAAGCCGGCACGGTGAGTGCCCAGGCCCAACCTTAAAATGAACCTCGGGTAGGAATCACTGATCCGAGGATTATCGACATTAACACTAATCTTCTTTTGAATCCTTTCCAGAGTTTGGACTTTTAAACAAATCGGCCCGCAGTTTTTTGAAAGTATCTACTGAAATTTGGCCAGGGGCTTTTGCTTCACCGAGTGTCATATAGGTAAAAGACGAGTGGAATTTATCGCCAAAAACTCGAGAGATAATTCCAAGTTCCCCCATACAGATTCCAATCATCGTATTGGATTTGGCTAAAAGTTTAATATCGTTTAAAAAATCTGCCGTTTCTTCAATGTCTTCTGGTGTAATGGCAAACTTAAAGATAGGGTTTTTCTTTTTTACTGGTTTTGCTTTGTTGATGTAATTCATCATTTCATTCGCAAGGATCGATTTTTTAAATGAATGGTAGGAATAGATAATTCTATAGTTAAGAGTATCGTAATTGCGAAAGATGGTATCTTCACGATTCAATTCAATATCTAGATAATTTGCGTTATCGTTAAAATCCTTTAAAATCCCTTCCACGTCTTCATGGAATAGTTTTACATAGGAACGAACACTGCTATCTTCTGCCCTGCGGTAAGTAAAAAGCACGGGAAGTCCTAATGCTTTTAGCTTTTTTTTCATTTCCTTTTGGATGTAATTTCTAGAAAAAAGATCCAATCGGACTTCGATTACATCAACTTCCTTAACATCCTTTTTTTGAAGATGACGAAGATCATCTTCACCAACAGAAGCTATGATTTTATAAGATTCAGGCATAAGTTATTAAAGTCCTTTTTGTAATAAATCGTGAAGGGAAATCATTCCAACAAATTGACCTTTTTCATCTACAACGGGAGCCACAGATATAGGTCGTTCTCTTCCTTCCATTTTGATTAAAACATCGTAAGCTTTTTCCTCAGGTCTAAAACTACTAGGATTTGCATTCATCATGTCTTTTGCAGTGACTGTTGGTAACAATGTATTTTTTGTTAGATACTTACGAATATCATAATCAGTGATGAGACCTATGAGTTTAGATTGAGAATCCACAACACCAGTGGCACCAATTCCTTTTTCAGTAATTTCTTTGAGAATGGTTTCTAAATTGGCATCGACAGGAATCGAGGCATTTCTTTCCCCTTTTCGCATAACGTCCGATAAGTACAACGAAAGCCTTTTTCCGAGTCTCCCAGCAGGATGGTACAAAGCAAAGTCATTTGCTTGAAAGTTTTTTAATTCCATGAGTGCCACAGCGATCGCATCTCCAAGAACAAGCGCAATGGTTGTGCTTGAGGTAGGTGCTAAATCTAAAGGACAAGCTTCTTTTAATACCGGAGTTATGATAACAATATCAGAAAGAGAAGCTAACTTCGATTTTGGGTTTGCAGTGATCCCAACAATTTTGGCGCCGATTTTTCTAAGAGTAGGCAAAATGTAATTTAGTTCTTCGGATTCTCCACTTTTACCAATGGCAAGAACTACATCCTCGGGTCCTACGATCCCTGAGTCGCCATGGGAGGCATCCGTTGGATGTAAAAAATAAGCAGAGGTTCCTGTGGATGAAAGTGTATGAGAGATTTTTTTTGCAATATCTCCAGACTTTCCAACACCAGTGACAATGACCTTTCCTTTTGATTTTAAAATCAAATCGATACAATCTTTAACGGATGGATCTAATTCGTCTCGGAAGTGGATAAGAGATGAAATTTCATCATCTAGCGCTTGCTTTACGATTGCTATGGTATCTTTTTCATTCATACGATTAATTCCTCCCAGGCTAAATGATCCACATTGATTTCATAGGAAACCGCAGCATCAATTCCTGGAAACCTTAGGACAACTAAGGTTTTATTTTTGACTTTTAAAATTTCCATTGTTTTCCCAAACATAGGGCCACTGATAATTCGAACTAGTTTTCCTTTTTCTAAAATCGATTCAGGACTCACTTTCAAACTATCTGCATATTTTTGAAGGCCTTCTTCTAATTGATCTAATTCCTCTTGGGAAACAGTCGCCGGTTGGCCTTTATGAAATACAAAATGATGAGAACCTGGTAATTGGAGGACTTTATTTTTATCTCTCCAGAAGACAATTTTAACAAAAATGTAGGAAGGGAGGATGGGGACATGAATCCACTTAAACCGATCTGTCCATTTCTTTCGTTCTTTCCGAATGGGAACATAGTTTTCCAGTTGATACTTGGTAAGTAATTCACTCAGTTTTTTTTCCGCTCTGGGTTTGGTGTAAACGATGTACCAAGCGCTTTCTTCGATGGGGGGGTTAGTCTCGGACATCTAAACGGAACCTAATGGGTAGGACAAAATCTTTACCTTTGGAATATTGGAACTGCCAATCGGCAAGTTGCCGACGCACCTGTAAATCAAAGACCGCATACCTACATGCTGTGACCACTGCAATTTTTTCTAAACTGCCATCTTCTTTCACACTGAGTTTATAAACGCAGACATCTTCTAATTTTTGTTCCAAGGCCAGCGGAGGATAACTCAAACAATTTTGAAAATCAGAGATTTCCTCTTCCAAAGTTTTGGTTCCTTCTGCGTTTGTTGGACTTGTGGCGGAGGAAGGACTGGGACTTCCCATTCCCGAAGAAAAATACAGACGAAGGGTGGATACAGTTCCTCCTTCTTTCCATTTTAGAAATGGCGAATCTATGTCCCTTTGGAGGTTATAGCCAATTAGGGCGAATATTAATAAAGCGTGAAATCCGAAAGCTATCAAAAGAGCCTTATATTTCGGACCTTCAAAGAGAATGTGCATTCCAAGTTCATGAAAAACTTTATTGGAGAGAATGCAATCTCCATTTTCATTGTCCGTATATGCCTTCTAGTTGGGGAAAAATTTTTAGAGTATCGACGTATGGTGAGTCCCACGGAACTTCCGTTGGTGTTGTTGTGGACGGAGTTCCTGCAGGTCTTCCCTTTCCTGAAGAAGAAATCCAAAAGGATCTAACACGCCGTAGACCTGGCCAAAATGATCTAACCACTCCACGTGATGAGAAAGATCGAATGGTTGTGGAGTCAGGTGTTTTTGAAGGAAAAACTACTGGTAGCCCGATCCTTATGAAAGTGAACAACCAAAACACGATTGGTAGTGACTACGATGAAATGGCTCATGTCTTTCGTCCTTCGCATGCAGATTATACTTATTCAGAAAAATACGGTCACCGTGCCCATGTCGGTGGTGGCAGGTCTTCGGTACGCGAAACCATTGGACGAGTGGCGGCAGCGGGTCTTGCTCGAGTCATCTTAGAACGCGAGTTAGGTATTTCTACGGTTGGTTGGGTAGATGCGATTGGACCAATCGATTCCCATATTAGTGAATTGGAATATCCCAATTCAAGAGATATAGTGGACAGGTTCCCAACAAGATGTCCTAAACAATCAGCAAACGATGAAATGGAAACTCTCATTCGCAAACTTCGCGATGAAGGAGATTCCGTCGGTGGAGTAGTAAAAATCGCAGTTCGAAATCTACCACCTGGCCTAGGTGATCCTGTGTACGATAAGTTAGATGCGGATTTAGCAAAAGCAATTCTATCAATTTCTGCTTGTAAAGGTTTTGAAGTGGGTTCAGGATTTAGTGGAACTCGCCAAACAGGCAGTATACATAATGATGAGTTTTATATTGAAGAAGGGACTGGTAAAGTTAAAACTAGAACTAACAATTCTGGCGGAATTCAAGGTGGAATTTCCAACGGTATGGATTTAATTTTACGTGCTGCATTCAAACCAACTTCTACCATAAAAAAAGAACAAAAAACAATTAACGATAAAAACGAAGAAACCATTTTGAAAGCTAAAGGTCGTCATGATCCTTGTGTGTTACCGAGAGCAGTGCCAATTGTGGAAGCTGTGGTAAACTTAGTACTTGTGGATGCATACCTTTACCAACGAGCATTACAACCAAAATGGTTTATGAAATATGCAAATTTAGATTCTATCCCGGAACAATAAAGGAATCCTAATACACATGAATCGACCAAAAGTTTATAAAGTCCTCCTCCTAGAAGATGATGAAAGTAGTGCAAAACTATTGTTACATACTTTGGAAAGGTATAACTTTGATGTCACTCATGTTGTGGATGGGATGTCCGGTCTTACAAAAATCAGAAACAATAGTTATGATTTGGTGATTAGTGATGTAAATATGCCCTATTTGGATGGGATTAGTTTTTTAGAAAAAGGGAAGGAGATGTTAAAGATGACTCCTGTCATCATGTTAACCGCTGTGGGTGAAAAGGACCAAGTAAGAAGAGCAGCACTTAGTCACGTCACGGCTTACCTTCTCAAACCTATCGCGAACCAAGCCCTTTTGGAAAAAATTGCGCTGGTTTTACAGTTAAAACCGGAAAATATCATCGATAAAAAAGATTTTCCTTTAACGATATCTGTCTCTGAACTTTCTATTTCTCAAATGCTTTTGGAGATCAAGGGTTGTCCGGGCAAAAAAGCCCAAGAGGAAATCTACGATCGCTTTATGTTGACCTTGGGCGGCCGCGGAAGTTTCACCAATTTGAGAATCAATCTCGATAAGACCTTCTTTTACGAAGTTCGTTCCTTACAAATCTTGGATGATCTCATTGCAAAAATTCTCAAACAAACAAATATACGTTCGAGTTCTCTATTCCTGGATTCGGAATTCTTCAATGACAATGTAGTGGATTTGCAACCCTTCAGCTATCTTTCCGAGGTAAATATAATTTCAAAATGAAGGTTTGACAAAAACCTATGATAAGGTCTAATCAAACGTAGGGGGCCTGTTCTTTGGTTAAGATAAAGATAGACGGAGTCGAATACGAAGTCGACGAAAAGAAAAACCTCATCGACGCCACAAAAGAAGTTGGAGTCGAAATCCCTTACTTCTGTTACCACCCAGCACTTAGCATTGTCGGTATGTGCCGCATGTGTCTCATTGAAATTGAAGGTGTTCCTCGGTTACAAGCAGCTTGTAACACTCCTGTAAAAGAAGGAATGGGGATCATTACCAAATCCGATCGAGTCAAAGAAGCTCGAGCTGGTACTATGGAATTCCTTCTCGCAAATCACCCGTTAGATTGCCCAGTTTGTGATAAAGCTGGTGAATGTCGTTTGCAAGACAATGCATTTGGTTCCGGTACTGGTCATTCAAGGTTTGAATTTGATAAACGTAATATTCCTCAAGAAGAGATTGGAACCAATCTTATCATCAATCATAATCGTTGTATTGTTTGTTATCGTTGTGTGCGTTTCGAAGAAGAAAAGGTGGGAGAATCCAATCTTGGACTTTTTGAGCGTGGAAACCATTCCATCATTGGTCTTGCTAAGTCAGAACCAATCGATCACAACTACCAAGGGGCTTTGGCGGATATCTGTCCTGTGGGAGCCCTTCTTAATAATAAAACTTTGTTTAAATCACGTGTTTGGTGGTATAAATCTCATAAATCAGTATGCCATGGTTGTTCTACAGGTTGTAACGTAACAACAAATGTAAGAGACAATAAAATGTATCGTTATATGGTTCGCGAGAATTATGACCAAGGTATGTTTTTCCTTTGTGACAAAGGAAGATTTGATTTGGATTGGATGAACGAAAATCGTCTGCTAAGTTATTTAGACCACGGAACTCCTTCGACTTCGAAAGAAGTGGTTTCTAAAATAGCAGAACGAATGAAATCTGCAAAGTCCATTGCAGTTATCGGCGGGGCCCATGAATCCAACGAAACACTGGAATCATTAAAAAAAGGTTTTGAGAATATCTCCCGAGAGTTAGGTGGAAAGTCCATCCAATGGGAATCTAGAGTAACAGAGCCTCAAAACAAAGAAACCGAACAAGTTGATTTTTTACTGACCAAAGACTACCACCCTAACACTCGCGGAGCAGTGGATTTAGGAATCACCACCAATACGGGGATTTCTGGAATCATCGCTGGAGTTCAGTCGGGTGTTATTGATTTGGTAATAGTTTTGAAAGAGTCAATTCCGGAAGGGATTGATCCCTCCAAAGTGATTGTATTTGATACTAATTTGACAGTCGCAGCAAAAAACGCAAGTTTGGCGGCTCCAATTCAAATATTTGCAGAAGCGGCAGGAAGTTTTACTAATAAAAACGGCCTCAAACAAAACTTTGAACAGTCAATGACTGCAATCAAAGGATTGTCTACTTCTGCAGGAGTGGTGGATTCTATCTTTCAAAAACTAACCGAAAGAATGGAGGCAAGTGTTGGGAACAGTTAATGTAGTTAACGTCGCTAAAAGACACCAGTTCTCTTGGTATGAAAAGTTTTATTTTTGGTCCATTGGCAAAGGCCTTTGGATCACACTCAAACATTTTCTCAAGGTAGCTTTGTTTAACAAACAAGTGACCATTGAATATCCAGATAAAAAACGCCAGTATTCTACTCGGTTTCGTGGAATGCACTCCATGAAACGAGATGAACAAGGCCGGGAACGATGCACTGCCTGTTTTTGTTGTATGTGGATTTGTCCTGCCAATGCCATTCACATTGAGGCGGCGGAAGTTTCTTCTGAACGCCAACACTTACATTCTGAAGATAAATACGCAAAGAAGTTTGAAATCAACTTACTCCGTTGTATCTTTTGTGGACTTTGTGAAGAAGCCTGTCCTAAGGGTGCCATCTATTTGGATGGAACGGGAGAGATGGCTGCTGACAACCGTGAAGATTTATTTTTAACCAAAGAAAGAATGATGGAAAAGACTGGTGGCCCGATTCTCGGCCAAAGGAATTAACTTTATTCTGCCATATCCACTCTATCCCCCGGTAGATGTTTCCTATGGGAAACTGCCGGGTTTCTTTTTTTTAAATTCCACTCTCTGATTAATTTTGTGAATTCATCGCTTGTACGTTTAAAATACAGTAAAAGTCCCTTTGGTAGAATTTTTTCTAATCACTCCAAAGGAACAAAATACTTCCGTTACTGTTTTTATATTTTTATTTGGATGTTTCTTATTGGTTTCCATTCTGTTCTATCTGCAGAGACAACCATCATCGATAATGAAGAAGATGAAAAACGTGTTTTAGAAAATCATGCCTTTGAAAAGTTAAGATTTGGTCTCGCCAATCATATTCATTATTACAAGGTTAAAAAAACAAAAAACACCGTTGTGGAACAACGATCAGGTCGCAAACGATTGTATGATCATAATTTGATTCTTCGTTCTATCTTTCGAAATCGAATATTACATCATGAATATGGTTCCATTGGACGGTTGTTAAATGGTGCTAGTTTTATTGATTTTGGAAGTGCCATTCTTTATGAAGAAGGGGCTGTTACCGTTCGTGATTTGTATGAGGACCAGTTCCTTTCTCGTTATATCAAAAAAATTGTCGCAACCGACATTAATGACCCGGAATACGATCATACCCGTTATATAGAAATCCACATGACAGAAAGGGATCCATTCCCTTTTGCCTTTAATGAAATACCTTACCGGTTGGATGACCCAGAATACATTCGAGTCCTCACAAGGATTTATACTCCCAATGAATTTTCACCAGTCATCTTTCGAAGTACCAATTCAGGGCCTGATTTGTTTTATACAGTGGAAGAAATGAGGGAACATTTTCGTTCGGTTCTGGATGCAAACCCCCACCGAACGATCCTTTACTTCTTCAACCGATACATTTTCTTTCGAACTCCCTGTGAATCCAAATTCCAACTCCTGGGAACCATCGACGAAAAGGTTGGAGTGAACCATAGTTTCAGCGCTTGGCGCTATGTAGACTGGAACAAAAGGGAATTTTCAGAGGCCATTGAGCCCAACTTTCGGTACATTCGGATCGCCGAAGAACGAAATGAAAGCAAGGCAGATCGCATAGATTCTCTGATTTCGGGTTATGACTGCCAAATCCGAGCAAAAATAAACCACTACCGTCACAAAATCATGAAAACTATGACGAAATGATGATTTTTTTACTTTTCTTGTGGAGCGAACTCTGTACGTTTTTCCTAGAAACACCCAGAGAGAGGTAAACCCATGGGGAATTCCTATATTATTGATGCTGTCCGAACTCCGAGAGGAAAGGGCAAAAAACGCGGGACACTTGCATCCGTCCATCCACAAGAATTAGCTGCTGCCACATTAAAAGCCATCCAATTACGTACCGGAATCGATCCAAAAACGGTTGAAGAAGTTGTAATGGGTTGTGTATCCCAAGTTGCTGACCAAGCTGCATGTATCGCTCGTTATGCGGTTATGGCAGCTCATTGGCCAAAAGATGTTCCAGGTTATACCGTGAACCGTTTTTGCGGATCTGGATTACAAGCCCTTAACAACGTAGCAAACCATGTTGCTTCTGGAGCAATGGAACTCGGCGTTGGTGGTGGAGTTGAATCCATGAGCCGCGTGAAAATGGGTGATGATATGATGGGACGTGATTTTAACGTTGGTAACGATAAAATTGCTGCTCACTACAACCTAGTCCCACAAGGTATTTCTGCTGACTTAATCGCAACAAAGTATGATATTTCTCGTGAAGAAGCAGATCGTTTTGCAGAATCTTCACAACAAAAAGCACATGCAGCGGTTCAAAATGGATACTTTAAAAAATCTGTGATCCCAATTACTTTGGATGATGGAACTGTTGTGACTGAAGAAGAGAACCCACGTTTGGAATCAGACTATGCTTTCCTTTCTAGCCTTGGTCCAGTATTCAAAACTATCGGTGAAAAAGAATTGGATGCCATTGCATTACGTTCTTATCCAGAAGTTACAAAAATCAATCACATCCATACACTCGGAAACTCTTCCGGTATCGTAGACGGTGCGGCTGCTATTCTTGTCACTAATGATGAAGGACTAAAAAAATACGGTTTGAAACCACGTGCAAGAATTCTCGCTACCGTGGCAACTGGTGAAGATCCAACAATCATGTTAACAGGACCTGTTTCTGCTTCTCAAAAAGCGTTAAAACAAGCGGGTCTTAGCGTGAAAGACATTGACCTTTGGGAAATCAACGAAGCATTCGCCTCTGTAGTGTTATATGTAAAGAAAACACTCGGAATTGATGAATCCAAAATCAATGTAAACGGAGGAGCCATTGCTCTTGGACATCCACTCGGAGCAACTGGAGCTATCCTTACTGGAACTGTTCTTGACGAGTTGGAAAGAAGAGACCTTCGATACGGACTCATTACTCTTTGTATCGGTGGTGGTATGGGTATTGCTACTATCATCGAAAGATTGAAGTAAAACCTACCATTTACAAAACACGTTTGGATCTCGTGAATGCGGGATTTAAACGTGTTGCATTAGCCTAACAGATAAATATCCGCCAAATCTTCGCCTTAACATTTGTTTTAGATTTTAAATTAAAAAAAATGATTTACAATTTAGATTTGTTATGCGATCTCATACCAGATGAAAAAGCTATTATTAATTCTCTTTACGTTAATTGGGTGCTCTTCCTATGAAAGTTATACGATCCCTGATTCAAAATTCACTAAAATTACTCCCGAAAAGAGAATCGCTTTAATAGGTTTTCTTCCTTATGACTATCAATTAAGAAAAAATCGACATGGCGATGAAGTCCGTGCTTCAGCAACGGTTGATTATGAGAAATCCATGAAGCCATTGTTTCTGGATGGAAAAGATATAGAGCTTTACACATCCAAGAGTGGAAATTCGCAAATTACTAGAGATAATTGTATAGATTTCGTTTATGCATATATAAATGTAGTAAAGGACTCTGGAAAAGATGAACTTCGAAAATTTATAGACTTTGAACTAACGCCTGATATCTCAAAAACTAAATGTATTGTAAAATCAGAAAATGTGGATTTTTATATACTTGGGATTCCGGGCAAACCTTTAAATCCTTGGCGAGATTATGATGAAAGTTTTCTTGGATTTTTTAAAAGTGCTTTGTCAGTCTTGACATTTTTTATTTACCCAACAAAGAAAGTAGAACCTGTTAATGCTACTTTTAATGTCTACGATTCAAAATTAAATTTAATCGATAAGTTTGATTACAAGAAACAAGTAATAATTACTACTTCTTGGTGGTTTAATTTAAATTTAAATAACAATAAAGTATCTAAAGATATTGCACATAGTATAACACAGTCGCAAGAAAATATTACGAAAGAGTTTTCCTATGATTTTAATGAAAAATATCGGAAAAAATAATTAAAAAACCAAAAACAATTTAGAGGATAAACAAAATGAAATTTAACATTAGATTACTTTTTTTACTTACTATAGTTTCGCTATACAACTGCGTTCTTGTTCCTGATTATTCAAAGAACTTTAAGAAATATCAGGTTAAATCAGTTAAAAGATCTATTTCGGTAACAAAACCTGAAGGTAGATTTGAAATGTTTGCGACAAAATTTTACTATATTTTGGCTGCAAATTTAATTGAAGAAAATTTGAAGTATTCGGAGTTATTTTCCGAGGTAAAAGAAAAGGATGGGGAATACATATTAACAGCAGAAAGAATAGAAGATAACGAGTCAACTGGAAGCATAGATGTATCTTATTCTATTAAAGTTGAGTATTCCCTTTTTCTAAATAATAAGCTAGTATTTAAGAATACCTACGATGGTTCTGCAATTTCAGAGTCTACTGAGAATTTTATGTATGAATTTAGAGCAAGATTGGCAAGAGAAAGAGCTCTTCAGGTAACAATGAATAAGCTCTTAGATGATATTGCGAATATGAAAATTTTGAAGTAAGGATTTTTATTTAAAAATTTCTATCATTGTATAACAACGGCTCTTCACTTTGCGTTTGGTTCTTTACCGTCGCTTTAGTGGGGCCATTTTTTTTTAAGGAAGATTTATGTTTGGAAAGAAATCTATTTTGCTGTTAATCACATCACTTTCTTTGATTTCGTATTGTGGATCCTTTCGAGAAAATAATATCCCGACTGTAAAGGAAAGTGAATATAAATCAGATAAAACGGAAAAAATCAAGGTCTTTAGCAGGTGGACATATAATTCTACTGCTCCTGATGCGATCCCTAGATCGGATGTTCATAAACGATGGTTCGAGAAGGCGATTTTAGATTCAGGTTGTTGCATAATTGTCGATAAACCAACAGAAGCAACGCTTGTCATAGATGGAGCTGCTTTTGATCGTAGTCATCCATTAAGGATTGTTCCTCTTTTTATTAATATATTCACGGCGATGGCAATACCGTATTGGGCCACAACTACTGTAGATATCCAAGTTGCTGTAAATAAAGGTAATAAAAAATACGAATATCAGCTTAAAGATTCATTTACTATGGTACAATGGTTGCCTATGGTTTTTGTATTTCCATTCACTGGCGGACCTATCAAACACAGAGATGAACTCTATATAAATACATATCAAGCTTTAGTGGTTAAGATTAAAAAAGATGGTTTACTCTAAGATAGTTTTTCTTATGACTTTGTGTCTGATAAATGGATTGTAATTAAATCTGGGTCAACTGAGAAATGTACTATGAACGTAACACAAACATTCCCTGGCACATCTTGTAACCAATGTAACTTCAAAGTTGCGGAAGTTTTGGATGGTTGTCCCTCATGTGGGAGTGAATCCACTGAAAAAGTAGATTTAAAACAGAATGGAATCATCCATTCTTTTACTATTGTGTATGTAGGTTTTGGGCATATGACAGACCGAGCACCTTATGTACTAGCAATTGTGCAAACAGAGGAAAATGTAAAACTTACCACTGTAGTAGAAGATGTTACCAACTTCGAATCAGTAAAAATTGGAGATAAGGTTCGATTCAAAAACTTGGATCCAAAAATTGGACCTATCTTTCAATATTAAGATATCCATTGGGCCACTGCCCAAACTTCGAATCAAAATCAATAGTTTGAAAATGATTTCATTGAATTGGATAATGATCTAATAAGCAAAATTAAACGCTACTTCCAATGAAAACCAATTCAAAGAGCAAACAAAAATACTCAATCCCTTCCGAATCCCTTTCTGAATATTATTCTAATCTAACACCAATCATGTTGGATAAAGTAATGGAAATTCGTGGTTGGATTTATGAACTTGCCCAGTCTGATGAGCGCATAGGTGAAATCGAAGAATGCCTCAAATGGGGACAACCCAGTTTTTTAACTCCAAAAACTAAATCAGGTTCTACCATTCGGATCGGTAAGGTGGACGATCTTGAATTTGCACTCTACTTTAATTGTAAAACCACTATCGCAGAGGAAATTGCTCACGAATATCCGGAATGGAACTGTGATGGGAAAAGGGCATTGTATTTTAAAGTAAACCAAAAACTTTCCAAAACAAAACTGATTGCTTGTCTACAAAAAGCGTTGTTATATCACAAAAGAAAATCTAATATTTGTTAGTTAAATTCAAGTTTTCCTATTAAAACCAATATGAATCAAATCAGTAACATCATGCTCCTTTTTCGGAAGCAAAAGACTTTCAATGAAATCAAAAGAAAATAATTTCCAATATTCGTTCCGAGTTCGGTATTCAGAAGTTGATTCACAAGGGATCGTATTTAACGCAAATTATCTAAATTATTTAGATGTAGCTATTACCGAATACTTTCGTTCCAAAGGAATTTCTTATTCAGAATTTATTGAGCGTTACCAACTGGATTTTCACGTAGTTCAATCGCTCATAGATTATCGTAATGGTGCGAAGTTTGATGATGTATTAGATGTCCTTTTAAGTCCGAGTTACAAATCTTCAAAGATTTATTGGTCTTTTCAAATCAAATGTTCTGAAAAAAATATTTGTTCGGGTATGCTTACTTACATTACTGTAAGCCATGTAACAAAGAAAATTGTATCGTTACCTGAAGAGGTGGGTAGGTTGTTGGAATTTTCAGTGAAGGTGGATACAAAAGAATAATACTTTTTTAAACATGAAGAATCTCTGCGCCACCGATCGCAGAGGAAATCCTATCATTTACTATTTTCCAAAAATTACTGCTTCATTTGGCAGCAAAACCAAACCACCATAGTCCAATTCCTTTTCTAGATCAAACGAAGATGTTCTGTTCGCTGAACTAAATAAAATTTCATTTAGGATCCATTTTCTTGGATAGGAAACTTTGACTGGCTTTGCAGAGAAGTTTAAAAAAATATAAGTTTCTTCTTTTCCGTCTCTTCTTTTGTAATATAATGCTTGTTTATCTTCCGTAATAAGAATTTTTAATTTTCCTTTGCGAAGAGATTTGCGGTCCTTTCTAATTTGGATGAGTT
Organism: Leptospira terpstrae serovar Hualin str. LT 11-33 = ATCC 700639; assembly: GCF_000332495.1. Classification (NCBI taxonomy): domain Bacteria; kingdom Pseudomonadati; phylum Spirochaetota; class Leptospiria; order Leptospirales; family Leptospiraceae; genus Leptospira; species Leptospira terpstrae. The sequence continues at coordinate 513,439 of NZ_AOGW02000006.1, forward strand.
TTTTGTAAGTGAAAAACAGTGAATTAGGATCTGCTTTTTGAGATTCCACATTGATTGTGTTAGCTTCTTCATACAAAGGAAGCCAGGCTTTTCCCGTAGTGAAACCTGTGGATTCGGATCCATCCCAAGGCATAGGAATTCGTTCCGGGTCACGACCTGGATGGAAGGGCCAATAACGTTTTCCTACAGGGTCTTGGATTTTTTTGTAAGGAACTTTTTGGCGTTTCATTCCAATTTCTTCACCATAATAGAGAAACGGTGTACCGCGAAGCGTTAACATCATACAGGCGGCGAGTTGGGCACGGGCTTTAGTATCGGCACCTTTTTCGTAACGAGTGATGTGGCGAGGAAAGTCATGGTTGGATAAAGTATAGTTGGGCCAGTTGTCTTCCCCCAGAGCGGATTCAAAGTCCTTGACAATTTGAAAAAATTTTTCTGCCTTCCATGGTGAAAAAAGAAACATAAAATTGAATGCAAGGTGTAATTGGTCATTTCGGCCGCAGTAGGTAGCAGGAAGGAGGACGTTTCCAGGGAAGTCTTGCATAATCTCGCCAACAAACATGCGTTTGTCGGAATAAGAATCGAGAAGTTTACGCATTCGGCGTAAGATTCCATGCATTTCAGGACGATCACGATCATAGGTATGGACTTGTTTGTCGTAAGGTCTTGGGCCTTTCATAAAGTAAGAAGCATTGTTTCGAAGAAATTCATCTTTTACATACAAGTTGACAACATCGAGTCTGAACCCATCCACTCCCATATCCAACCAATACTTCATCATTTTAAAAATGGCATCTTCTACGTCGGGATTACGCCAATTGAGGTCAGGTTGTTCTTTAAGGAAAGAATGGAAATAATACTCTCCAGTACGTTTGTCGTATTCCCAACCGGAACCGCCAAATGCACCGAGCCAGTTGTTAGGTGGACCTACATGGGTTGGTTCTTTCCAAATGTACCAATCTCTTTTGGGACTATTGACTGAAGATCTGGATTCAATAAACCATGGGTGAAGGTGAGATGTATGGTTGACCACAAGATCCATGATGATTCGGATCCCACGTTTGTGAGCTTCCTTTAACAACCGTTTGAAAGTTTGAGTGTCTCCATAAACAGGATCAATTTCTTCATAATTAGAAATGTCGTATCCAAAATCAAACATAGGTGAAGGATACACTGGAGATAACCAAATGGCATCAATTCCAAGGGAATCTTTGGACCCAGCAAGGTAATCCAATCTATCGATGATTCCTTCCAAATCTCCTATTCCATCACCATTGGAATCTTGAAAACTACGTGGATAAATTTGATAAATAACTGCTTCTTTCCACCATGCCATATTAAAAATTAATCTCCATGATTCCTTGATTTTCTTTCACTCGCGCTACCGAGAGGATTTTTTCTTTGATGGCCAACAGTAGGCCTGTATCTTCAATTTTTGTACCATTTTTGGTTTGTATATGAAAGGAGTCATAAGCAAAATCCGCACTGGTGGAGATCCTAACAAAAATTACTTCGAGTTCAAAGTCGAGTAATGTTTTTAAGATTCTATACACAAGTCCAATAGAGTCGGGAACTCTCACTTCTAAAACAGAATAAGATTCTGATAGATCATTAGCAAATTTTACCAACTCTTCCACCATTCCGTCGGGAATTTGTGGTAATGTTTTCCAAATGTTGGTTGTGGAGGCCAAATCTTCTATATTGATTTTTCCATCGATACAATCGGCCAGAGTAGATTCTATATCAGAAATCTGTTTTTCTGCGATTTCTCCACTACCAAATTCATCGGTGATTTGTGCTTGTAGAATGAGTTGGTCTTCATCAGTTCTAAATAGTCGCAGTCCTACTAAATTTAATCCCAAAGAAGAGATAGTTCCAGAAAGATAAAGTAACATTTGTTTGTCGGATTGTGCAAAAATTGATAAAGTGACAAAGGCAGGTTCTCTTTCTGTGATCATTCGAAATGGCAAGCCCGAACTTTTCCAATCATAAAGTAATATGAAATGTTGGTACACTCGTCTGGGAGTATTGTAATTTAAATACGAGGAAGGTCTGATTTTCATTCCAAACTCAACGATTCGTTCGGATTGTTCGGCTGTAAGGCCTTCTTTTTCGATTAAATAAGTTTCGAGAGTGGATTCTATACGCTCTTGGGTGTCAGCAAGATTTCCTTTTTTTTGCAAATAGGTAAGCGTGGAAGTGAATAGGAAGTGTAGAATTTCCTTTTTCCAGTTGGTTAGGATACCTTGTCCTACGGACTTTGTATCAATGATGGTAAGAATGTATAACAAACGTAAAGTGTTTTCATTAGAAAATTGTTTCGCAAAAGAAGCGATGAGTTTTGGATCATAAATATCTCTTTTGGAAGAGAGTTCCGACATTACAATGTGTTCGGCCACTAGGAAAAGCAAAAGTTCCGTATCTTCTTCTGACAAACGAAACCTTTCGGCTATGATGAGTGCAAGTTCCGCTCCGTATTGGCTGTGATCCCCTTCTTTTACTTTACCTGCATCATGAATAAGAATTGCGAGAGCCAAAATTTCAATTTTTTGACAAACATTGAATACTTCCTGGATTTGCCGATCTTCCCATAAATCAGCGATGAGTACATCCAGTTCTCGCAAAATAAGAAGTGTGTGTTCATCCACCGTGTATTGGTGGTGGTAACTAAACAGTGGAAAATTTGTACAGGCTCCAAATTCGGGAATCAGTTTACCTAAAATATTACACTCATGCATTAAGGTGAGTGTATGCCCAATCCGTTTTTTCTTTCGTAACATCTCAAGAAAAGTGTCTAAAACTGACTTTTGATTTTTAAAATCATCATCTAAGAAGTGTGATGCGAATCTGATTTCATTTAGATCGATCCGGGAAGGTTCTTCCTCGTTTAATTGTGATTCAGCGAAGAATTGAATGATGTCATCATACAAACTATCTGGATTGGATAGTTCACGTTGGATTCTTTTTTTATTGCGATTGGTTTTTTCATCCAAATAGGTTCCAATATAAAAATACACTTCCTTTTGGGCTTTGTAGAATTGGCTCATAAAGGATTCGAGAGTTTTGATTTCGTTTTTTGGTCCGAAACCTAAAAACTCTGCGACTTCCGCCTGTAAGCCCAAATCCAATCTGTCATTCTTTCGGCCGCTGATGATGTGGAGAGCTGATCTTGTTAAAAGTAAAAAATCATAAGCTGATAAAAGAGTTAAACTATCACCAATCAAATAAAAATCGAAAATACCACCATCGGCTGAATCGGCCAATGGATTTGTTTTTTCAATCCAATACATATGTTGAATATCACGAAGTCCTAACGGATCGTTTTTAATATTAGGTTCAGAAAGTAGGATAGGATTGTAAGAATTAATAATTCTTTCACGAAGATATGATAATTTCCAATCGTTAAAAACTTTGATGGTTTTTTCAGGAATTTTTCCTAAAAATTCTGCCTTGTATTTTTGAAATAAAACTTCCGATCCTACAAGAAACCGTGAGTCCAGAACAGCATGGAAGGTTTCGATTTGATCCAAATACAAAAAGGATTCTTTGATGGTGCGGCAAGAATGTCCTACTTCCTTTTCGTTATTATATAAGAATGTATTGATCTTCGAAATAATTTCGCTAAGAAGTTTATCGGAAAGTTTTCCATCATGGAGGTATAGAAGATCGATATCAGAATAGGGGGCTAGTTCCCGACGTCCATACCCACCAACAGCAATTAGACAAAGATGGTCTTTTAATGGGATTCCTTCGGAGACCTCACTAAATAGAGTCCGGATGGATTCATCCACAAGATTACTCAACTGGCGTGTAAAAAGCCTTCCTGAGGAAACTGTTTTGGCTTTTGGGAATGTCCTTTGCAGTTTTGCCTTGAGTTCTGATTTCATCATGTTAAGATGGGATCTCCTACCTTATTGGACAACTTTAACATGAATCCGAAGATTAAAATCACAATTCAGTTTATTTTCAGCCATCTTTCCGCATATCTACTGGTTTCAATTCCCTATTTCCAGTTGGTAATGAAGGATTATTATGAAGGCGATAGTGCCGTATTTCCATTGTTTCTAATTACAGCAAACGATGGTGCGGCTTGGTCGAGAGCGATGACTTGGTTATTCCCGACTTTGATATTTCAAGCAATCTTAATTGTTAGTTTTTTAATTGTGATTTGGGATTGGTTTTGTGTGCAAACTTTCGGCAAACAAATGTTTGTATTGGTTTGGATGAGGACTGTCCTTGGTGGACTTGCCGCTATCTCTCCGGCTGTGGGAAGTCTAGAAGGAATGGTATTTCTCATTCCAGAGGTGACACTATCGATCCATCTATACGTAGTATTTGAAATTTTCTTACAGTCACTTGTCCTGGCAGGTATTTTTCTTTTTTTCGTGAACCGTTTTAAATAAATCGAAAAACAGATAACAATGGATTATAAATATTCTAAAGTGTTCACAAAATTAAATTGGAAAGAAAAGAATTTACTTATGTTGAAATCTATCTTTTTCATTGGTTTTTCTCTAACTATTTCCACCAATTCATTATTTGCGGATGGATGGGAATCTTCGATTTGGAAAGATAAAAGTTACCGTAACCAAAGGATTTCAAGTGCAGATCCTACCAATGGTAATGATGATTTTATCAAAATTCCAAAGAAAAAAACTGTAACCTTAGCTGAGATTAAAACTAGGGGAGTCATCAAACATATTTGGATGACCCTTGCCAGTAAAGATCCAATGGCTCGTAAAAATGCTGTCATTCGAATCTATTGGGACAACCACGAGTATCCTTCCGTAGAGGTTCCGTTAGGTGAGTTTTTTGGACAAGGTTGGGGAGAGGAATACATTTTAAATTCGGCTCCTTTGGTTGCAGCCCCCAAAAAAGGAAAGTCAATGAACTCTTATTTTTCTATGCCCTTTGAAACAGGAGCAAAGATTGAAATAGAAAATGAATCGGATGAAGATATCAGTAATTTTTATTTTTACATTGATTATGAAGAATGGAAAGAACCACTAGGTTCCAATTTAAGGTTTCACGCCCAGTGGAATCGAAGTGTAACAAAACCTAACACGGTGAATGGGAAGGAAAACGAATGGGGCCTTCTTGGAGAAACAGAAAAGACTGTTTTTAAAAAAGAAAATTACTTTTCTGTTCTTGAAACTGAAGGCAAAGGCCAATTTGTGGGACTTAACTTGTATGTTGATTCCCCAACTCCTCTTTGGTATGGCGAAGGGGATGATTTGATTTTTATTGATGGGAACCAAACAGAGGCCAACTTAAAAGGTACAGGAACAGAAGATGTTTTTAATACCGCTTGGTCACCAAAAGAAATCTTTATGCATCCATACTTCGGATATCCACGTGTCTCGGATTCTGTGGGTTGGCTTGGCAGAACTCATTTGTATCGATTTTGGGTGGAATCCCCAATACGGTTTGAAAGAAATTTCCTATTCCTTTTAGAACATGGGCATGCAAATTCCTTGACCTTAGATTTAATCTCTGTTGCTTATTGGTATCAGAGTCTGAATCCAAAACCAATGAAGGTTTTGCCGAAAAAAGAATTCCGAACCAACAAACCGGAAATTAATTTTCGTCATATCCACAAGTGGCGGGATTCATTCCGAAGCGAAAAAGGTTATGGGGAAATTTGGGGAAATGAATGAGATTAATACAGATGTGTTTGCGAGAGAAATTGTTTCGCAATCCATCGATGCCATTGTTGTTTTAGATACTGATAGTAAGATACTCTTCAGTAACTTAGCGTTACAGTCGTTAACTGGATTTACAAAAGAAGAATTATATCAAAAAACGTTTTCTTTTCTTTTTCCTCCGAATGAAAAAGGGGAACAGAATTCCATAGAAACCTTTGTAAGTTCCAATGATTCTCATTATATTGCTGGGTTTCTTAAAGAATTGGAACTAGTCACAAAACCAAAAGGTACAATCCCGGTTGAGATTCGTGCCTTTACCATTCGTAATGAAAACCAAATGTTTTATGCAGCCATCATACGTGATGTGAGGGAACGGAGACGACTAGAAGAACAAAAGAATGTTCTCATCAATAGTTTGAAACGATTGGCATATATGGATGAGCTTACCATGTTGCCAAACCGACGTTCCTTTTCCGAAAGTTTGCAGAAAACTGTTGCCACCGTCAAACGTCGTAACCGCGAATCAGTACTCGCCGTCCTTGACATCGACCATTTTAAGGTCATTAATGATACCTATGGACATGACATTGGGGATTTGGTATTGAAAAAAATGGCCAATATCTTTGTGGATTGTCTAAGGGAAGAGGATACAATCGGGAGGATTGGGGGGGAAGAGTTTGGTTGCATTCTACCTGACACAACTACGGAAGGTGCCACGATTGTTCTCGACCGCCTTCGCGAATCTGTAGAAACACACCGGTTCTTTATTTTCGATAACTACTATCTCAATATTACTCTGAGCATTGGATACACCAAGGTGCACCCGATTCAAAAACCAGAGGAAATCTTGAAGTTAGCGGACATCGCTCTCTACCAAGCGAAGAATCATGGCCGTAACTGCATCCAAGTTTACCCTGTGTGACATAATTTTAGCAGAGTTTTCAAGATTCTGCTAAATTTCCCAGCTACATTCTTCTTCCTGCTTGACGAAAAAATACCAAATCCGTAAACTTTAAGCATAGATTAGCACTCTAATCATCAGAGTGCTAAAGGAAGTGCCAAGAAGGATATGGATCTTTCGCCTAGACATCGTTCTATTTTGAAAGCATTGGTTGAGGAATTCGTTTCGGACAACAAACCGGTCGGATCCAAAACTCTTTCTGAAAAATACGATATCGGAGTCTCACCCGCTACCATTCGGTCCTGCTTGGCAGAACTAGAGGAGATGGGTTTTATTGTGGCACGCCATACCTCGGGCGGTCGGGTTCCGACAGAACGCGGGTATCGGTTGTATGTGGATAGTTTGGTGACGCTTTTTGAGCTTACCATGCGAGAGAAACAAAGGATCCAGGAAGAGTATCTTCGGATGCAATTTCGATTGGATCAGGTGCTTGTCGCCACATCCAAAGTTTTGGCTTCCCTTTCGCAATCTGCGAGTGTGGTTCTCGGTCCGGAAGGATCTTTGGATACACTCAAACATATTGAACTCATCCATGTAAATGGTGGAGAAGTTCTTATGATTCTTGTTATGCGGTCAGGAACTGTGCTCAATCGAAATATTTTTTTCGATTACCACATCTCGCAAGAGACTCTGTACCAAATTTCAAGATATTTGAATGATAATGTCAAAGGTTTTGATGTTCATGAAATTCAAAGTAATCTGATTCCTCAGATGATGATGCAAAAGGAAGGTCCAGAAGGATTTGCTTTGTTTGCACCATCGATTGCACGAGCAATGGGAACAGACAGTCAATCTGTTGATAACTTATACATCGATGGATTGAAAAACTTATACGAAAACTTTAAGGATGAAGAGGAACAATTAGAGAACATCCTGCATCTATTTGATGAAAAACAGTTCCTCAAAGAATTTTTTAGCGATTATGTTCCGATGGATGGTGTTTATACCATTATTGGAAAAGATGGTAATGAAAAGTTAGGTGGTGTGACCATCATTACAACCAATTACCGAATGGGTGAAAAGAGGATTGGTTCCATGGGAATCATTGGTCCTCAGAGGATGAATTACAACAAAGCATTACCTTTGATTGAATTCACTTCTAAGTTAGTTTCAGAAATGATAACGAAATTGAGTAGATAGTAGGAGGAAAAATGGCAGAAGAAACAAACGGGTCCGTGGATGAACAAAATGTGTCAGTCGAAGAAGGACAGACCATTACGGATGAAGCCATTGAACAAGCAGTAGAAGGTGCCGAGAAAGAACTCGATAACGCCAAAAAAGAAATCGAAACTTTAAAAGATTCTTGGTTAAGGGAACGTGCGGAGTTTCAAAACTACAAACGTCGAACTGCAAACGACTTGTTAAATGCAAGAAAAGAATCCATCAAGAAGTTTGCTGAAGGACTCACAGGTGCTTTAGACAACTTGGAGCGAGTATCCAACGTTCCGAACCAAACTCCGGAAGTTGTTGCTTTCGTTGAAGGAATCAAGATGGTTCAAAAGGAATTTTATTCCGTATTGGAAAAGGAAGGAATCAAACGTTTGGATCCGAAAGGAATGCCGTTTGACCCAATGCTAATGGAAGCAATTGCTTCCGAGGAAAGTGCAGAGTTTGCCGAAGAGACTGTTGTGGAAACTTACCAAGCTGGTTATTACCATGAAGAAGGTGAGAACAAACAATCCATTCGTCCTGCACGTGTAAAAGTGGGAAAACCACAAAGTTAATATTAGTAAGAAGGAGAAGACTATGTCTAAGGAAAAAATTATAGGTATCGATTTAGGAACCACTAACTCTTGTGTGGCGGTTATGGAAGGTGGAGATCCTGTTGTCATTCAAAACTCAGAAGGGGCAAGAACCACTCCTTCGATTGTTGCCTTCACAGCAAAGGGTGAAACCATTGTTGGTCAGTTCGCAAAGAACCAGGCAATAACGAATGCAGTAAATACGATTCGTTCTGCGAAACGTTTTATCGGTCGTCGTTTCAACGAGGCTGGTGACGAGTCAAAGATGGTATCTTACAAAGTGATTCGTGCTGGAAATGACGGAGTCAAATTTGAAACCGTTTCTGGTGAATTCACTCCACAAGAAATTGCGGCTCGTGTACTTCAAAAAATGAAAAAAACTGCAGAAGACTTTCTTGGCCATGAAGTGAAGAAAGCTGTGGTAACCGTGCCTGCATACTTCAATGACGAACAACGACAAGCAACTAAAGATGCAGGTCGAATTGCTGGCCTTGAAGTAGAACGTATCATCAACGAACCAACAGCTGCAGCTCTTGCTTATGGTTTTGATAAGAAAAAAACCAGTGCAAAGATCGCAGTATACGACTTAGGTGGTGGAACATTTGACGTTTCTATCCTTGAGCTTGGCGACGGGGTATTCGAAGTAAAATCCACAAATGGGGACACTCATCTTGGTGGGGATGACTTTGATAACGTAGTCATGCAGTGGATGATTGATGAGTTTAAAAAACAAACTGGGATTGATATCTCTGGAGATAAAAACACAGTACAACGATTGAAAGAAGCTGCTGAAAAAGCTAAAATCGAGTTGTCTGGAACATCTTCTACACAAATCAATCTACCGTTCATCACAGCAGATGCATCTGGTCCAAAACATTTGGATATGACACTCACCAAAGCAAAGTTTGATGAAATCACAAGATCACTAGTAGAAAGAACTCGCATTCCATGTATCAACGCATTGAAGGATGCTGGCTTAACTGCAAGTGAAATTGATGAAGTCATCCTTGTGGGTGGATCCATTCGTATCCCTGCGGTGCAAGCCCTTGTAAAAGAAATTTTTGGTAAAGAACCAAACAAATCAGTAAACCCTGATGAAGTAGTAGCAGTAGGTGCTGCGATCCAAGGGGGAGTTCTTGCAGGTGATGTAACCGATGTATTGTTACTTGATGTAACTCCACTTTCCCTCGGTATCGAAACTTTGGGTGGTGTGATGACAAAACTCATCGAAAGAAACACTACTATTCCTACAAGAAAATCACAAGTGTTCTCAACAGCGGCAGATAGCCAAACCACAGTTTCGGTTCATGTATTGCAAGGGGAACGTGAGATGGCAAGTGCCAATAGAACTCTAGGTCGTTTTGACTTAGTAGGAATTCCATCGGCACCAAGAGGAGTACCTCAAATCGAAGTAACTTTTGATATTGATGCGAACGGTATTGTTCACGTATCGGCAAAAGACTTAGGAACAGGAAAAGAACAAAAGATTCGTATTGAATCTTCTTCTGGATTGTCTGAAGAAGAAATCAAAAAGATGGTGAAGGATGCAGAAGCTCACGCGGAAGAAGATAAAAAACTTCGCGAAGCTGCGGATACTAAAAACGAATTGGAAGCGATTGTTTACCAATTGGAAAAAACCATCGGAGAATCTGCTGACAAACTCGACGAATCAGAAAAACAACGTGCTCAGGACGAAATCAAACGCGGTCGTGAAGCTATGGAATCTGGTGACGTGGAACGTATGAAAGCTTCTCGTGATTCCATCCAAGAAGTCGCAATGCAAATTGGACAAAAGATTTATTCACAAGCAGGTCCTGAAGCTGGTGCTCCGGGAGCGGATCCTGGTGCAAATGCAGGACAAGGTGCAAGTGAATCTTCTGCCGGTGGCGAAAAGGTCGTCGATGCGGATTACACCGTAGTCGATGAGGACAAAAAATAAATAGAGAAGAAGTAAAACTATGAGCGACCGTGGTTACTACGAAGTATTAGGCGTTTCGAAAGGTGCCTCTGATGATGAGATCAAGAGCGCCTATCGTAAGTTAGCCATCAAATATCACCCTGATAAAAATAAAGGTGATAAAGAAGCGGAAGAAAAATTCAAAGAGGCTACGGAAGCCTATGAAGTGTTACGTGATGCACAAAAACGTGCCGCGTACGATCAGTACGGCAAGGCCGGTGTCAATGCCGGTGCTGGCGGAGGATACGGGGCTGGTGCTTATACTGATTTCTCTGATATTTTTGGAGACTTCGGTGATATCTTCAGTGAATTTTTCGGAGGCGCAGGTGGTGCCGGTAGCCGCGGTGGTGGAAGAAGGTCCGGTCCTCAAAGAGGATCGGATTTACGTTATAATTTAGAAGTTAGTTTAGAAGATGCGGCCCTTGGTAAAGAATATAAAATTGAAATCCCACGACTTGAAACTTGTGTGGATTGTTCTGGTTCTGGCGCATCTAAAGGTTCTTCCCCAACAGTTTGTCCTGATTGTTCAGGAACTGGTCAAGTGAGAAGGACACAAGGATTCTTTAGTGTTACTACAACTTGCCCACGTTGTAAAGGAAAAGGAAAAGTCATTTCCAATCCTTGTAAAACATGTAAGGGAGAAGGCCTAACAGAGAAAAGACGAACTATTCATATTAAAATTCCTGCAGGTGTGGAATCCGGTAGCCGGCTAAAAGTTTCAGGCGAAGGAGAATCTGGCCCGAACGGTGGACCTAGTGGGGATTTGTATGTAGTCACACATATTAAAAAACACCCGACCTTTGAACGCCAAGGAAATGACTTAATAGTTCAAAAAACAATTTCATTGTCTATGGCTTGCCTCGGTGGTGAGATTGAAGTGCCTTCCATTGATGGAAAAACCATCAACTTAAAAATTCCAGAAGGAACAGAAAGTGGACAAATCTTCCGATTGAAAGGTCATGGAATTCCTTATCTTGGTTCTTACGGAAAAGGGGACCAACACGTAATCATCAAAGTCGAAATTCCCAAAAAACTTTCTAAAAAGCAGAGAGAACTTATGGAAGAATTTGCCCGCGAGTCCGGAGAAAAGGTTGGTAGCGGTGGAAAATCGAAGTTGTTTTTCCGCTGATCATTTGGAGTATTGAGAGCATCTATGGAGAAAAAAGTCCGACTCGGAGTCATCGGTACTGGCCACATGGGCCAATACCACGTAAACGTTGCTAAACAGCTAGCCGATGCTGAACTCATCGGGATATTTGATGCCAACTTAGAACGTGCCACTCAAATAGCTGAAAAACACAAAACAAAAGCGTTTTCTACAGTGGAAGAATTGTTAAAGGAAACAGATGCGATTGTCATTGCAGCACCAACTTTCCTTCATCATAAAATCGCAAAACAGGCATTAACTGAAAAGAAGCATGTTTTGGTGGAAAAACCTATTTCACAAACGGTAGAAGAAGCAAAAGAACTTGTGACTTTAGCAAAACAAAACAAATTAATTTTACAAGTAGGTCATGTTGAAAGGTTCAACGGTGCCGTGTTGGAGCTTGGTAAAATTGCCGAACATCCACTACTCATTGAGTCCAGAAGGATAGCACCATATAACAGTCGTATTACTGATGTTGGTGTAGTTTTGGATATGATGATTCACGACATTGATATTGTTTTGAACTTGGTAAAATCAGACGTGAAAGAAGTGAAAGCAGTTGGATCTTCTGTTGTATCGAATCACGAAGATATTGCCAGCGTGGTTCTTACTTTTGCCAATGGATGTGTTGCTTCCCTAAACGCTTCTCGTGCCTCCCAAGCAAAAATCAGAACACTCAACATTTCTCAAAAAGATTCTTACGTATTTTTAGATTTTACCAACCAAGAGATTGAGTTACATAGACAAGCAAGTTCAACGACTCAGCTTGGAAGTGGAGAAATCAAATATAGACAAGAATCGATTGTGGAAAAAATCTTTGTTCATAAAGACAACCCACTCAAACAGGAACATGAACACTTTGTTAAGTGCATTAAAGGAGAATCCGAACCTATGGTGAAGGGTGATTCTGATATTCGTACTTTAGAAGTGGCTTACAAAATCCTGGAAGAAATTCACGGCAAAAAATAATGACAGAAATTCCTGATTCAACTCGCGGAAAGTTACTTATTTCCAATTCAAGCGTGATTCAGGATTTTTTTCACAAAACCGTCATCCTTATGGTAGACCATGATGACGACGGTGCCTTTGGTCTTGTTTTAAATAAACCTACTGACCAAACAATGGAATCACTGATTAAAAATCTTCCAGACACTGTATATTCCAACAAACAAGTGTTTTCCGGTGGTCCTGTAGACAACATGTTTGTATCCATAATACACAATGGGAAACAAACGGAAGATCCGGGTGTGGAAATTGTTCCCGGAATTTATATGGCTAGAAGTTTCGATACTATGATTGAAGTTCTTTCCTCTGATCAGATTCAGTTTCGTGTTTTGCAAGGATATGCAGGTTGGTCATCAGGCCAATTGGAAAGTGAGTTTGATAGGTTGTCTTGGGTAGTTTCTGACCAGGTAGATGAATCAATTGTTTTTCGAGAAGACGATCCCGAGGTTGTTTGGCGGGAAGCCCTACGAAGCAAAGGTGGGATCTATAAATACTTTGTTGACCACACAAAAGATCCTTCTCTCAATTGATCTACTAGTTAAAATTGCCGATATGAAACTTGCTTCTAAAAAGATAGTACTCAGTTCAGGTTCTTCTCCTTTAGGAAAAGAACTTCTACCTCTACTTCTTTCGGAAGGTGCGCTTGTGGTTGTTGGTGACTCCAATCCAGAAGAAATTCCCAATCATCCTAATTTACAAAAGTATAAAATTGATCCTTCCAAACCTGACCAAATGGAACGATTGATTGAATCGGCCATTGAAACATTAGATAAAATTGATGTTTTTATTTTAAATTCAGAACAAATTACTTATGCAGAAGATGAAAAAGAAGATTGGAATAAATTAAAGATTTTGTTTCATTCAAATACACTCGCTCCGATTTATACAGTACAACGTTTAACTAATTTAATTTCCGTTGGTCTCCATATAATTGTTGTTAGTTCCGATCTCACCAAAAATCCTACTCCTGGATTTGGATTGTATGGATCTTCCAAGTCAGCTTTGGATTATTTTTGGGATTCTTTTCGTAAACAAATGGGAAGAGAGTTCCGATTTTCTCGTGTCATTGCTCTCGAACCAAAACTTTCCAATCCAAAACGGCTTGCGAGTCGAGTCTTACAGTCAGTCCTCCGTCCGAAAAAGAGAAGGTATGAACATCTTTCTCAGTTGGGAAATCGGTTTTTGTTAAAATTTTTACCTTTTTTACGTTTTTTCCGAACCTTGGCTTACGGATTTAGGCTAAAACAAGAAAAAAAGAAGAAAATTTCTTCAAATGATTTGTCTCCATCTACTGAAAACTAATCATTCCGTACCGTTTGTAAACACTCCCACCTCTACTTTTCTCCCAATGCTTATTTTATAAACAGAAAAACCCCATCCCCTAACCTTGTTATGTCGGATGAGGCTGGAATCCATCCTTTTAGGTCATATCTTCCATTTGGTACAAATATTGCTAACTAAGTAAGCAGAGGGTACCCCCATGTTTATCGCCGACTATAGTGCAAAGAATATATATGATGAGATGTTTTCTAGCGAAGGTTATCCGCGTAAAAGTTACGACTTTGTAAAAACAAAAATGGAGAGTTTGGGTGGGATTGAACTTGTTAAACGTAGTACTTCCGCCGAACGGGCTCTCATGTCACTGGGTATCACCTTTACTTTGTATGGTGATGGTGGCGAACAAGAAAGGATTATGCCTTTTGATGTGATTCCTCGGATTGTACCGAGTGAAGAATGGGTGAGTTTAGAAAAAGGACTCAAACAAAGAATCCAAGCATTAAATTTATTTTTAACTGATATCTATGGCGAAGGAAAAATTCTAAAAGATAAAATCATTCCTCGGGACATGATTGAGTCTAGTTCTGGATTTTTAAAACAGTGTATTGGTTTGAAACCGCCAAAAGATATTTGGATTCATATTACTGGAACCGATTTGGTACGTGATGGAGCAGGCGCCTTTCATGTGTTAGAAGATAATTTGCGTTGTCCTTCTGGAGTTTCTTATGTTTTGGAAAACAGAGAAGTGATGAAACGGACGTTTCCTGAACTTTTCGAAAAATTAAACATACGTCAAGTTTATGATTACCCTTACCATCTTCGCTCTATGTTAGAAAACTTAACAGATGTTGTAGATCCAGTGATTGCAGTTTGGACTCCAGGGGTATACAATTCTGCCTATTACGAACATAGCTTTTTAGCCCAGAAGATGGGTGTCTATTTGGTGGAAGGATCGGACCTTATTGTAGAAAATCATAAAGTGTATATGAAAACTACCAAAGGCCTTCGTAAAGTAGATGTGATCTACCGTAGAATCGATGATACATTTATGGACCAGTCCAGTTTTCGTCCAGACTCTTTACTGGGAGTGAAGGGAATATTTGAAGCATATAAAAGAGGAAATGTGGCACTTGCCAATGCTCCTGGAACCGGAGTTGCTGATGATAAAGTGATTTATTCCTATGTTCCAAAAATAATTAAATACTACTTAGGTGAAGAACCAATCATTCCAAACGTACCAACATATCTTTGTTCTGAAGGTCCAGATTTACAATTTGTTTTGGAAAACATCCATAACTTAGTTGTGAAGGCAGCGAATGGTGCTGGTGGGTATGGAATGATAATTGGTCCAAAATCAACTAAACAAGAACAGGAAGATTTTAAGGAACTCATCAAAGCAGATCCAAGAAATTATATTGCTCAACCAGTATTAAACCTCTCTACAGTACCAACCCTAATTGCGGATAAAATTGAATCTAGGCACGTTGACCTCAGACCGTTCATTTTGTACGGTAAAGACATCTATGTGATGCCAGGTGGACTCACTCGTGTGGCTCTTCGCAAAGGATCTTTGGTGGTCAATTCATCCCAGGGGGGCGGTTCAAAAGACACCTGGGTTCTAGGATAAGGATAATTATATGTTAAGCCGAGTTGCAGAATCAGTTTTTTGGATGAATCGATATATCGAGAGAGCAGAAAACTACTCTCGGTTCATTGACGTCAATCATCAGTTATCATTGGATTTAAATGAGCAGGTTCCAAACCAATGGTTACCACTTGTTCATACAACAGGTGACGTTGAGTTATTTGAGAAAAGATATTCAGAACCAAGCCCATTGAATGTCATTCGGTTTATGACATTCGATGAAGAAAATCCCAATTCCATATTTCAATGTCTTTCTAGGGCAAGAGAAAATGCGAGAACCATTCGTGAAAATATTTCAACATCTATGTGGGAAGTATTGAATGAGTTTTATCTTTTGATTAAAGACTATCGCAAAGTTTATATGGAATCTTCGGACTTACATGGAGATACAGTTTCCATGGATTTGTCAGAATTTTTAAGTACAGTGAGAAAGAGCTGCCAAAGTTTTTATGGCTGTTCGGATGCGACAATTTCCCATGATGAAGTTTGGAATTTTTCTCTTCTTGGAAGATTTTTGGAACGTGCGGACAAAACAACTAGGATCTTAGATATGAAGTATTTTATATTACTTCCTTCGGTCCATGATGTTGGTTCTACATTGGATTTATTGCAATGGTTATCGTTATTAAAGTCTGCCTCTGCTCATGAGATGTACAATCAGAAATACAAACGAGTGGATCCAACAGATATCGCAGAGTTTTTGATTTTAAATGAAACATTTCCAAGATCGATTTTCTTTTGTATTCAAGAGATGCAAGAAGCTTTGGAAAAAATCTCTGGGATTAAGGAAGGACTGCCTCGAAACCTTGCCCAAGATGCAACTACAGTTTATTTGAATCGACTAAGGTCAGAAAATATAAAATCCATCTTCGATAAAGGTCTACATGAATACCTAGATGACATTCAAATTGAATTGAATCATATCGGCGCAAAAATCGTGGAACGATTTTTTACAAACTAACTATGAGCATACGAGTTGCACTTTCCCATATCACAACCTATCAATATGACAAGTCTATCAAACTTTCACCCCATGTAGTAAGATTAAGACCAGCCCCACATACAAAAAATCATATTGTCTCTTATTCCTTAAATATATTACCGGAACAAAAATTTCTAAATTGGCAACAAGATCCATTTGGAAATTATTTGGCTCGATTAGTATTTCCAGAGAAAACTAATATATTACAAGTTGCAGTTGACTTGGTTACTGATTTAAAGGTAATCAATCCGTTCGATTTTTTTGTTGAAGAGTATGCCGAGAACTTTCCATTTACATATGACAAAGTATTAAAAAAAGAGTTAGCTCCTTATTTGAAGGTAAAAAAACCAGGGAAACTACTCGCATCTTATCTCAAAACTATTGATATAGAATCAAGAAGAACTGTTGAGTTTTTAGTTGCACTGAATGCTAAAGTATACTCTGACGTTGGTTATGTGATACGGATGGAGCCTGGGATTCAAACACCAGAATTTACTTTATCTTCACGTATGGGATCCTGCAGAGATTCCGCTTATTTATTGGTTCAGATTCTAAGAAATATGGGTCTTGCAGCAAGATTTGTATCTGGTTATTTGATTCAATTGAAAGCGGATGTAAAATCTTTAGATGGTCCCTCTGGTGCTGAATCAGATTTTACAGACTTACATGCGTGGGCAGAAGTTTATATTCCTGGTGCCGGCTGGGTTGGTCTTGATCCCACTTCCGGTCTTTTTACGGGAGAAGGCCATATCCCTTTGGCGGCAACACCAGAACCTGAATCTGCAGGACCAATCCAAGGATTTGCTGAAAAATCTAAAGTTGAATTTTCATTTCATATGGGTGTGGAAAGAGTTTTAGAAACTCCAAGAGTCACCTTACCTTACCAAGACGATGATTGGAATCGAATCATTCGGTTAGGTGATTCCATTGACAAACGAATTAAAAAAAATGATATCAGGCTTACCATTGGTGGAGAACCAACTTTTGTTTCGACTGAAAATCGCGAAGCGCCTGAATGGAATTTTGATGCCTTAGGTTTTGAAAAATATTCCAAATCAGAACAATTAATCAAGAGGTTAGGCAAACACTTTGCTCCTGGCGGACTTCTTCAATATGGACAAGGAAAGTGGTACCCCGGTGAACCTCTCCCAAGGTGGGCGATGATCTCCTATTGGAGAAAAGATGGGGAACCTATTTGGAACCATCCATATCTACTCGCCGATGATCGTTATACGGGCTCGGCAACAACAGAAGATGCAAGAAGATTCATTAGCGTACTAGGTGAATATCTACGTGTTCCGACCACATCCATTCACACAGCTTATGAAGATAATCTATACTATCTTTGGCAGGAAGCAAATTTACCTGCGGAAACTGAATCTATATTAGATGATTTGAATACTTACGATGAAATGGAACGAAAAAGAATCCTGAAAGTAGTTGATTCGGGGTTACATCGGGAAGTGGGATATACTCTACCCTTAGATTATGATGTTGTGAATCAGTCTTGGAAATCGGATGAATGGATTTTTCGACGTGGGAAAATGTATCTCATTCCTGGAGATTCACCTATTGGATTAAGGTTACCTTTGCATTCGTTAGGTGGGAAACAATCATTTTCTCCTCCTGAAGACCCGGCTGCTCCGAAACCAAATCTTCCAAAAGCAAAAGAACTAGGCCAGTCACCATTTTTTACAACAACTGCTAGTTATACGATTGCTGAAGAGAGGACACGAACTGCTCTTTGTGTAGAACCAAGAAATGGAAATATCAGAGTATTTTTACCGCCAATCAAATCACTGGAAGGTTGGTTACGTTTGATTTATGCGATTGAACAAACGGCTCTAGGAACAGACATTCCGATTGTATTGGAAGGGTATGAAGCTCCTCAAGATCCAAGGTTAAATCGTTTTAAAATCACTCCAGATCCGGGAGTCATTGAAGTTAATTTCCATCCATCCTCTTCTTTTGGAGAGATTGTAGAAAAAACAAAAATCCTTTATGAAGAAGCGCAGCAACTTCGATTGACTGCAGAAAAATTTTTAATGGATGGTCGACACTCTGGCACAGGTGGTGGAAATCACATTACCTTGGGTGGAGCCTCTGTTGGAGATAGTCCTTTCCTGAGAAAACCTTCGCTTTTACGAAGTTTGGTGGCTTATTGGCAAAACCATCCTGGTCTATCCTATTTATTTTCAGGGATGTTTATTGGTCCAACATCACAATCCCCAAGGATTGATGAAGGAAGGAATGATTCATTACATGAATTAAAAATTGCATTCCAACAAATTGATTCCAATAGACATACTTCTCCTTGGATGTTAGATCGTGTATTAAGAAATATCTTGATCGATATCACTGGCAATACTCATCGAACAGAAATTTCTATTGATAAACTGTTTGATCCTGGATCACCAACCGGACGATTGGGACTCATTGAAATGCGTGCTTTTGAAATGCCTCCTCATTACCAAATGAGTGTGATTCAACAAGCGTTTATGATGGCAATCATCTGTCGGTTTTGGGAAGATCCTTATTATGGAAATCCTATCAATTGGAATACGGATTTGCATGACAGATTTATGTTACCTTACTTTGTTTATCGTGACTTTAAAGAAGTGATACTAGATTTACAAAATAGTGGATTCGGTTTTTTATCAAAGGACTTTGATCCGTTTTTTGAATTTCGATTTCCACAATATGGAATTTGTTATCTAGATGGAATGGAAATTGAGTTGCGTATGGCCTTGGAACCTTGGAATGTTCTTGGCGAAGAGAATACTGCGCAAGGAACTTCACGTGGTGTTGATTCAGCAACAGAACGAGTTCAAGTAAAAGTAAAAGGATTTCATCCAGACAGATATCGGTTGAGTTGTAACGGGTACGAAGTTCCGCTACAAGCAACATCTGTTCATAATGAATATGTCGCCGGAGTACGATTCAAAGCATGGACTCCTGTTTTTACTTTACATCCTCACTTACCTGCTCAACAATCTTTGGTATTCGATGTTTACGATACTTGGAATCATAGAGCCCTTGGAGGATGTACATACCATGTATCACATCCTGGAGGTTTGTCTTACCAAACCATTCCTATTAATGGATATGAAGCGGAATCGCGTAGGATCTCTCGTTTTTGGACTCATGGCCACAAGATCGGAAAGAGTTTACCACCAGTTCGATTGGAAAATAAAGCCTTTCCATCAACATTGGATCTTAGGATGGTAACATTCAAATAGATGATGACTCAAGACCCTTATCATTTAATCGGAAATTATAGAACGATTCCTGGAGTTTATGATGAACTCTATGATGCAGATGGTCAAATTCGAAACAAATATAAGTTCTTGGTCAAATCCTTCCAAGAACTTGGACCAGCCGAACTAGTCAATCGCCGACGAGATACGGATCGAATTCTAAGAGAAAATGGTGTAACTTATAATTTATACCAAACCGACTCACCGGAAGCAAAAGAAAGGCCATGGGATTTAGATTTATTCCCTTTGGTTATGGAAAGTGAAGAGTGGAGAGTGTTGGAAAGAGGACTTAACCAACGTGCAGATTTATTAGATGCACTGGTTAGAGATGTTTATTCCAAAAGACGACTGTTACACGAGAAAAAAATTCCTCCAGAAATTCTTTTTAATGAAACATCCTTTCTTAGGGCTTGTGATGGCATGTATGATTCCAACCACTTTCTTGCGAGGAATCCGGCTCTGCTTTTTTTTGTATGCGATTTGATTCGCGCAGCAGATGGAAATTTTTATGTTTTGAATGATAGAGTACAGGCCCCATCTGGCTCTGGTTATTCCCTCGAAAACCGTATCGTACTCTCTAGAATTTTTCCCAGTATGTATCGTGATGCAATGGTTCATAGAGTTGCTGTATATTTTCGGTCTTTACGAAAATCATTAACTCAGCTAGCGGGCGTTACTGGCCGTGAACCAGTAATCGTATTATTAACACCAGGCCCATCGAATGAAACTTACTTTGAACATGCATATTTAGCCGGTTATTTAGGTTACACCTTAGTTCAAGGCGAAGACCTTACTGTAAGAAAAAATAAAGTATACATGAAGACCGTAGAAGGTTTGCAACAGATCGATTTGATATTACGAAGAGTCGACGACGATTTTATGGATCCACTCGAATTACGAGGGGATTCTCTTCTGGGAGTTCCAGGACTTTTGGAATCGGTTCGTTCTGGAAATGTAAAAATTGCAAATCCAATTGGAACTGGATTTTTAGAAAACAGAGCCTTATTACCATTTTACTCAGATTTATGCCGCTTTTATTTAGGCGAAGATTTGATTCTTCCCATGGCACCAACGTATTGGATGGGAACACCACACCACTTTCAATTGGTTTTACAAAATCCCGAAAAGTATGTTTTTAAAACGGTATCGCGTACGGATGAAGAAAAACCGGTCACTTTTATTGAACTAAGTGGGGACAGAAAAGATTCCTTTTTATACAAACTAAGATTATCACCGAATCGTTTTATAGCGCAAGAAATGATTGCTTCTGCCACGGTACCTGTGTTAGGTGAAAATGGATTTCGTCCAGGTCGTGCCATTATGAGAACCTTTGTCTCCTCTTCTGGATCAGGTTACCAAACCATGGCAGGTGGACTCGTCAGAGTATCACCATCCTTAGATGATTTTTTTATCACCAGCCAAAGGGGAGCTTGGAGTAAAGATTTATGGGTTCTCGCAACGGAAACTCAAAAAGAAGAATCACTACTCGTTCCAAAATCGGACCAAGTATTAATTTCAAGAAAAAGTGCCGGTGTGCCGAGCCGGGTTGCAGACAATTTGTTTTGGTTGGCTCGTTATTTGGAACGTTCAGAAAACCAAACAAGAGTTATACGAGAAGCTACTTATAAAATATTACAAGTAGAAGATGGATACGAAAGAGAATCATTAGAAAATTCGTTAAAACTAGTCACACATGTTACTAATAGCTATCCAGGTTTTATTGGGGATGATGCGGGTGATCTATTCTTAAATCCATTCCCTGAACTACAACGATTGACTACAAATCGTCAAGTGGTAGGAAGTTTGGCGTTTCATTTGAGAAGTTTGGTATTGGCTTCAAAATCAGTTCGGGATCGTCTTTCCGAAGATATGAAAAAGATTTTATTGCAGTTAGAAGACCAATCCAATCATGAAATTGAATCGTATGATCAAATCATAGACTTTTTACAAAAGATTGTCGTGAACTTATCCTCTCTCACTGGATTGTCCTTTGAAAATATGAGTAGAGAAGCTGGTTGGTATTTCTTAAATTTAGGCCGAAGAATAGAAAGATCTATCAATATGATATTGATGTTACAAGGAATGATTCGGTGGGATAGTTTTAGAGACAAAGCTTCTTTTGAAACATTTTTGCGCATTAATGATATTCGATTAACATATAATAGGCGATATAGTGGAAAAATTGATCAGGAGTCAGTATTAGATATTTTGTTATTTGATACTACCAATCCTAGGTCTTTTGCTTATCAGTTAGAACAAATTAATTCAGACATACAGTTTTTACCTGGAAAAGATGAGAAAGTAGTTTATTCGGAAGATCGAGCCGCCTTACAATTGTATACCCACTTTAAAATGAAAGACATATCCATTTTCTTTGAATCAGAAAATCCTTTAGAATCAGTTTCTGTTTGGTTAGAAGAATTACATACTTATTTGAAACAATTATCGGAAGCATTATCAGCTAGATATTTCAACTATACCGAAGAACAAACAAGGATCGGTGATGGGAATGGCTGATTTTAAAGTGATCCACAAAACTAAATATAGTTATGATGATACTGTCGCTTATTGTCATAATATGGCACACATGTATCCATTGACATCGCCTCATCAGGATTGTTTTCGAACTCATGTGACCGTAAATCCCAAACCAGTAGTTTCTTCTTTTCGAAGAGATTATTTTGGAAACCAAGTATTTTTATTTTCTGTTGAGGATCCGCACCGATTTTTAGAAGTCGTTGTAGAATCTACAGTTCGGACTCACCACTCGTTAGGATTAGATTTATATAAATCCACACCTTGGGAAAACATATATTCACTCATTCACGAATCCACATTAGATGCAGACCTTCTTTCCATAGAATATATCCAGCCATCTTCTTTCATTGCAGCTAAAGAAAGTTATTCAGAGTTTGCTCGGATGTTTTTTACGAATGGTAAACCTGTTTATGCAGCTGCGTTGGATATGACGAGTTATATTTACCAAACATTCCAATATGATCCGAAGGCTACCAGTATCAATACTCCTATAGATCAAATTCTTTATGAAAGAAAAGGGGTTTGCCAGGATTTTTCCCACTTAATGATTGCCGCATTACGCTCGCTAAAGATTCCTACACGTTATGTGAGTGGATATTTAGAAACATTACCCCCTCCCGGAACTCAAAAATTACAAGGAAGTGATGCGACACATGCTTGGGTTTCTGTTTATTGTCCTACTTTTGGATGGATGGATTTTGATCCTACAAATGGTAAAATCATAACAGAGGAATATATTATAACAGCTGTTGGGCGAGATTATGCTGACGTATCACCCTTAAAAGGGATATTGTTCGGAGGCGGAAAACACAAACTCAAAGTTGAAGTAGATGTAATTCGTGAGCAAATATGAACTTATAATTAGAATTTTTTGTAAGAAGTGAATTCTAATGGAGAGATTTGTGGTATTGTGATAGAAGGAATGCATTGGGTGGCGGGTCTAGTTCCCCACCCTGGATCGGGCGGGGATACCAATATCCCATCTGTACCGCCGCTACCCCAACTTTTCCTTCCACTCCTCTTCTTTAAACCCAACCAAAACCCAACCCTCCCCAACGACAAACGGCCTTTTTACCAAATTCCCGTTCGCAGAAAGTTCCTTAAAAATCTGTTCTTCTGTAAGAGTTCCCAACTTTTCCTTCCAATTCCCTTCTCTGTAGTCTTTTCCTGAAGTATTAAATAGTCTCTTGATATCACCTAAGTATTGTTTTGCTTTTTTCAGCTCGGCAGTGGTGGGTGGAGTTTCTCTAATCGGAATTTGTTTGAAATCTACTTTTTTAGATTTCAAATACTTTAGGGCATTGCGACAGGTACTACATCCAGAATATTCGTAAACTTTGGGATTGGAACGACTCATAAGACAGATTTTCTTACTTACGATTTTTGCGGAAACTTTTTATTGGAACTATCTATGTTAGTCCAAAACAATATTCCCTTGGCACCACTTACGACATTGCGATTGGGCGGAGAGGCAAGATTTTTCATTTCAATTAAGACAACGGAAGACCTAATACACGCTTTAGAATTTTGTAAAAAGGAAAACTTACCTTATTTTATTTTAGGCGGTGGCTCTAATACCATCTTTCTGGATTCTGGTTTTCCAGGTGTTGTCTTTCAAATCCAAATTCCTGGTATTCGTTGTTTAGATGCAACTGAAAGTCATACCATTTTTCAAGTAGGTGCTGGTGTCATTTGGGATCATTTTGTTGAATATACAGTAAAACAGGGATTAGCTGGAATTGAATGTCTTTCTGGAATTCCAGGCTCGGTGGGCGCCTCTCCTATACAGAATATTGGAGCATATGGCCAAGAAGTAAAAGATATCATTTTAAAAGTCGAATGTATGACTCCAACTGGCGAAATTATTTCAATATCAAAAGAGGATTGTAAATTTCGTTATCGTAATAGCGAATTTAAATCAGGAATCTACAACGATTGTATTGTTGTATCGGTTACATTTCAATTATCAAAATTGACTCCCCCCTGTTTGCGTTACCCGGAAGTACAAAAAGCATGGGAAAAATATAAATCTGAAATTTCTGCGTCGGAGTTGCCTTCCTCAGAGCTAAGAATTTTTCAAATGGAAGCAGTAAGAAATTTGGTCATCCAATTAAGAAAGAAAAAATCAATGGTATTGGATGAACTAGATCCAAACACACGTTCGGCGGGTTCATTTTTTACAAATCCTATTCTCTCCGATGGGGAAACTGAAAGATTTTTAGAAACTGCAAAAATGCTTGGTTTTGACAATCCCCCTGTGTATCCAGAATTGCCAGGATACAAAAAAATCTCTGCAGCATGGCTAATCGAAAACTCTGGCATTCAAAAAGGATCGAAATATCCTGGAGGAGTAGGCATCTCAGAAAACCATTGTTTGGGTCTAATAAATATAGAGGGTACGACTTCTGCACTTCTGCAAATGGCTGAATCGGTCAGAAAAAGTGTTTTTGAAAAATTTTCCATTCGATTGGAAATGGAACCGGTCATAAGACCCTAAAAAAGATTTGGTAATTGTCGATAGAACAAAGAGAATGGGGATGGAATGAACTCGAAACTTAAAAAATACCTGATTCTATCAGGACTTGGTGTTTCCTTACTACTGGTTTTAGCCTTAATTGGTTTTTTCGTTGTCGACGAAATCAAAGGGGGAGCTGTTGGGGATGGTCAAAACAAATACGAACTCATCATTGATTCAGGAGAACCATCTTCGAGTGTAGTGCGCGAGTTAGCTGCTGCCGGCATGATCAAATCTTCTGTGTATTTCAACTATCTGATTAAATTCACAAGAGCGGGAAACAAAATTAAACAAGGTGTCTACGATATCAATGATGGTATGAGTTCCCGTAAAATTCTAGACGTCATTATCTCTGGAAAAGTTAAACTTGTAAACTTCACAGTGCCCGAAGGATATAACAATCGTCAGATTGGAGATTTATTGGTATCAAAAAAACTGGCAATCTCCCGAGAAGATTTTTTGAAAGTGGCACAAAGCCCTGCTCTACTGACAAAATATAATATCCCTGCAAAAACTTTAGAAGGTTATTTATTTCCTGAAACCTATTCAGTTCCTTTAAATTATCCTTTAGAAAGAATTACTGAAATGATGATCAAACGATTCTATAAAAAATTAGAATCCATTCCAGAAGCAAAGGATATCAAACCGGCCGAACTCCATTTTCGTGTAGTCCTTGCATCTATCGTAGAAAGAGAAGCCGTAAGAAAAGAAGAAAGGCCCATGATGGCAGGTGTGTTTCTCACTCGCATTGAAAAAAATATTAATTTGGAATCTTGTGCCACCATACAATATTTATTTGATAAACCGAAAAAAAGACTCTTTGAATCTGACCTAAAAATTGTATCTCCATACAATACATACATCAATGGTGGTTGGCCACCAGGACCTATTTCTAATCCCGGTTTACCAGCGTTAGAAGCTTCTTTCAAACCAATGAAGTCAGATAAATTATTCTTTCTTTTGAAACCAGATGGTTCCCACTATTTTTCTGCGACATTCAAAGAACATTTGGATGCAAAGAAAAAATTTATAGATGTGTTGTACCAATAAAAAGAAAATTAAGGTTAACAATTAGGATAGCTAATATCAATCTACAATGGATGAAAATATAGTTGAACTAAACATTGCAATCGGTGGGATTTCTAAAGAACTTTTAGATGTACAAAAAGCCTTAGACGCCTACCGTGAAAAACAAAAACGGAAAGAAGCTATTGATGAAGAAGCCATCGTCTTTGTCACCAAAGCAGAACTTGTCATTGAAAAAGCCGAAAATGGGGAGCTCCAACTAACTTCTGACCAAATTCGTCGCATCAAAAGTAATCTTTCAAAAATATTACAAAGACTACAAAAATAGTCCTTTAACCAAACCTTCATAAAACCTTCACCGGCTTGTCATCCCACTGTAACAAATAAAGAACATAGTTTTCAACAGCTAGAGGGAGAATTTTTGCAAGTCCCTTTCGGGAAGACCCGCTAGCGAAACAAATTCGAATATTTTCGAAAGAGGATTTAAAATGAAAAGAATTATTAATAGAAGCCTTGTTTTGGCTCTCATCGCTTTGATGGGCCTTACTACGGTGAACTGTCCTGGTAAGAAGGATGATAACACTTTGCTTTTTGCTGGTTTAGCTTTGTTGCTTAACCAACCGGAATACACTGTTGTACTAACGGGTACATTAAAAACTTCAGGTGGACTCCCGATCAAAGATGGAAAAGTTACTATCACTGATGCAAGTGGAGTTTTATCAAGTGGACAAGCTGCTCTTTCTGACTTTACAACATGTCAAACCAATTCTTACGCAACAGCAGGAACTGCAGGTGCTCTAGACGGTGAATTTGTGTTGAGCTTTCGACTCACTTCATTGACTGGAAATCTTACTTTATCTGCTGTAGAAGCAGTAGGTGCAGATAATACAACAGCTTGTTCCACAGTGACTGCATTGGCTGGAACTGCATTTACTAACTCATTAGGAGATGGAACACTCGGAGTAAATATTGATCTAAGTAACAGAACAAATGTTGCAGCGTTTCCAGTTACAGCCGCGGGTTATTCTGTAACCGTGAAATCAGTAAACGTATTTGTTAAAGGTGAATATCCAATTGTAAGTCCAACGGTTGGAGAAAATGTTTGCGACGGGAAACGCCTTTCCGGTGGACCAGTAATTAAATCTGGATCTATTTCAGCGTCAGAAACTTGGTCTGGTGGAATTCTACTTCAAGGTACAGTATTTATAGAAACTGGAGCAACTATTACAGTAACCCCAGGAACTGCTATCTTTGGGCAAAGAGGATCTTCCATTTTCTTTAAACAAGGTTCTAAGTTAGTTTCAAACGGAACTGCCGCAGATCCAATCTGTTGGTCTTCTGCTAGTGCACTTGGGTCTCGTTTCCCTGGCGATTGGGGTGGAATTGTTGCAATTGGAACTAGTGGTGCTTCAAGAGCTTCGAACACAGAAGGTACTACACCACAAGGTTATGGTGGAGCCATAGGTTCGGATGTTGAAAATATAAACTTGTCATACAACATAGTTGAATTTGCTGGAAACGAGGTCGCACCAGGTGACGAATTAAATAACCTTTCGATCTATGCATCTAAATCAGTATTAAGTCATGTTCAAGTACATAGAGGTTTGGATGATGGAGTGGAAGCTTGGGGAGGATCGGGAACTTGGTCTAATCTTTTAGCAACGGGTGGATTGGACGATGACTTCGATTTGGATGAAGCATTTACCGGCACGATGACAAATTTAATTGGTCACAAGTATCCTTCTACATGCGGTGGTTCCTTTTCGACTGATCCACATGGCTTTGAAATGGACGGAACTGACGCAACGAGCGGTGCCGGTTCATCTTGTGCTTCTGGATCTTTAAACAGATGTACGAATCCAACGATCACAAATGTAACTTTAGTCGGGGCTTCAATTGCTGCAGGTCAAGGGATGAGACTCAGAGAAGGATTTGCT
Organism: Leptospira terpstrae serovar Hualin str. LT 11-33 = ATCC 700639; assembly: GCF_000332495.1. Lineage (NCBI taxonomy): Bacteria > Pseudomonadati > Spirochaetota > Leptospiria > Leptospirales > Leptospiraceae > Leptospira > Leptospira terpstrae. The sequence continues at coordinate 541,074 of NZ_AOGW02000006.1, forward strand.
GGAACTATCAATCGAGCGATCATTTTTGGATTTGCAGATGCCGCTGCGGTTAGTACGTCTACATCGGGAACTTTTCCAGCCGTAACAGGAACAATTTCTAATTTAGCATATGAAACGGGAAAGACTACGGCAATTACGCCTACTGGTTCTACTACAATTACTGCCACACCAATCACTTCTGATGGATCAACAGCAAATTGTGGATTCGGGGATACAAAACCTGACTATAGAACTATTGGTTCCCTTTCTGGAACTTACATTGGTGGTGCTTCCACTGAATGGTATAAGGACTGGACTGTTTACAGAGCTAGATAACAATTAACTCTTTACCTAGTGACCTTACATGGGTCACTAGGGTCATATATGCGGTTTCTTTATTTAATTTTATTACTCCTATTAACTACTTCTTGCGATCGAGACAATTGGCGCGATCAAATGGAAGAAGAAAATAAAAAAGTCATTCTTAGAGTCGAACAAGACCACAAACAATTTGATTTCTATCGCTTAAATCCAAAAGAATGGTCTGTTGCATCAAAGACCAAAGAACTAGCAATCGAAAACTTTCTATACGAAGTTTCTAAAAATAGTAAGGCAACATCTTTTTATGTTAGTTGGGAAGAAAAACTAACCATAATTTTTCCAAACATAAAAGGAGCAGGGACATTACTTGACACAACTCCTCTAACTGAATATAGGAAAGTATTAGAAAGTCGTGAAGAAATTGCATTTGCAGATCTAAGCAAACTTCTTTCAGGAAAGACTTTTAAAATTGAAAGCATAGATTGGGAAAAACCAAGAATATATGGAAATTTAAGAGGTTATAAACCTAGTAATATAAAAATTAAAATTATGGGAAAATCTTTCTCTATTCACCAAATTAAAATGGTCTTCCAAACTACATCTGGATACAAAGTCGGGGTTGTTGGTCCTTAAAATTGTAATCGTTTTGTAATAATTAGTTCACGTAATCGTAACTCAATCTAATCCCCTTTTCATTTACGTACACGTAAATTCTATAAGCTTGGCTCTGAAGGAATTTATGAACTTAATTAAGAAGATAATCATTCTCCCTGCACTGATACTATTTACTTCTTTTGGCATTCTAGCGCAAAGTAATGGATCGATTCGAGGAACTATCATTGATTCAGAAAACGGAGAGCCGGTATTCGGTGCTACTATCGTTGTAAGATCTGAAAAAAAATTCGCTAAAACTGATTTTGATGGAAAGTATATTTTAGAACTTCCTCCTGGAACCTACCAAGTGGAGTATCAAATGTATGGATATGGTCCACAAAACCGAACAATCGTTGTAGGTTCTGGAAAACCGAGCCAAATGAATGTAACATTTGGTGCTCAAGTGTTACAAACTGTTGAAGTGAAAGATCGTGCGATCAATGAATCAGATGCTTCCTTACTACAAGTACAGAAAAAATCGGCAACAGTTTCAGATGCTATCGGAGCTGAATCAATTAAAAAATCACCAGATTCATCGGCCGGTGATGTGATTAAAAGGGTCACTGGGATTACATTGATTGGTGGTAAGTATGTCTTTGTTCGAGGCTTGGGTGAAAGATATTCTTCCACATATTTAAACGATGCATATATACCTTCTACAGAACCTGACAAAAGGGTTGTACCTTTAGATTTGTTTCCAGCAAATTTAATCAAGAACATTCGAGTAATCAAAACTTTTGTACCAGAAGAGTCAGCAGAGTTCTCTGGAGGACTTGTTAAAATTGAAACAAAAGAATATCCTGATGAATTTACGATGAAAGTTGGTTTTGGCGTTGGTTATAACGGAAACACAACGAGAAAAAAATGGCAAACCTTTGATGGTGGAGATTTTTTTGGAAGACCAACTTCTAACCAGGAGCTGCCTTCTGCAGTCAAAGCTGTTCCTGATTTTCTACCTTTTGAGCCAGGAAGTCGTTTCGGTGGAATTAATCCTACACTCATCAATATTGGTGCTACTTCTTTTCCTTCACAATGGACACCAGACACTACAAAAGCACCATATGATAAAAACTTTAACTTAACTGTTGGAAATACTTTTAAGTTAACAGAATCAGGACAAAGACTAGGAGTTATATTTGGTACTACTCATTCTGTTGACTATCGTTTCAGACGGCAAAAAGACGTAAGATATATTCCCGGAAACCCAGTTTCTCTAGCAGTTAAAGATTTAACAACGGTCTCTCCTTTGCAGACGCAAGATGCAGATATCTATGTCGAAGATCGTTTATTCGGAAACAATTTAAACTTTGCCTATGAACCAATGAGTGGCCAACAATTCTTCTTAAAGAATTTCTATTCAGTATCTTCAGAGAAATCAGTTAGGGAATCAGTCGGAACTAATAATATTGATAACTTTCAATTCTTCTCTCAAACTAACGACTTCATTAGCAGACAATTGTTTAATTCAAGTTTTGGCGGTAAACATGCGGTCAATTTAGGTTCTTTAAGTAGACCTCATACACTTGATTGGCAAGTCAATTATGGAGAAGCGAAAAGAGATGAGCCGAATTTGACACAACAGGTTTGGCGAAGGTCTTCAACAAGTCCTGTAACGACTGTTCCCACAAGATTAGGAAATAACCCTGATGGTTCAAGGTTCTACTCCACCTCTAATGATACTGTTAGAAGTTTTAGTGTGGCTTATGAAATCCCATTTGACCAATGGAACGGACTTAAGTCTTCCTTTAAGTTTGGAGGTTCCGCCTTGGATCGCTTCAAATCATTTACCTTTAGAGAATTTGGATCCAAATCTAACATAGGAACTACGACCACCGACTTATACCCAGTGCCAGGAGAAATTGTTTATAATCCCTTAGAATTTTTGCGAACAAATAGTACAGGTCTTGCAAATAGAACTTTTTCCGAAAGACAAGTGGAACCGAATGCGTATGACGCATATCAAAAGTTACACTCTTATTTTTCTCAATTTGATGTCCCATTATTCCCTAAGTTTAGGTTTATTGGGGGAGCAAGGTATGAAGACTCCTACCAAAAGGTTAAAACATTTGTTCTAAAGGAACAATTCGATGTAAGACGACCAGGTTATGGTTGTGATACAGGATCTGAAGGAGAGCGAATTCTATTAGTAAAAAATAATATTTGTTCTGCTGATAATAACGGTGTTGGTGAAATTAGAACTAAAGATATTTTGCCTAGTGTTAATTTTGTTTATGAATTTCTTCAAGATCAAAATTTAAGATTTGGGTATACTCAAACACTAACAAGACCTGATTTCAGAGAAATGTCTCCATTTGCATTTACTCCTTATTTCGGTGGAGATAGAATCCGAGGAAATCCAAATCTCCAAAGAACTTACATTCATAACTTTGACTTTCGATATGAATACTTTATGGGTGGAGCAAACTATGTGGGGGCTGGTGTATTTCATAAAGACCTCTCCAATCCGATTGAGTTGATTGGACAGCCAGTCGCTGGTCAAATTTCACCTTTTTTCACTTATGCGAATGCGAATCGTGCAACTATCCGTGGTGTAGAGTTGGATTTCCGAAGAGAATTTTTTGATAAATTCCGATTTGAAACCAATGTGTTCTTTATCAAATCTCTTGTAAATGTTGTGTCTTGGGAACAATATACAATTTCGAAGGCAGGATTGTTAGATCCTATCGATAGAAGTTTTTCTTACGATCCCACAAACATTCGACGACCATTACAAGGACAGTCTGACTTCGTAGCAAACTTGAAGTTTGATGTGTATTTGAATAAACTAAAAACAACTACAATTGGTTTATATTACAACTACTTCGGGGATAGGATCTTTGTTGTTGGTGCGAACGGAACTCCAGATGCTTATGAACGCGGTGTTGGATTAACAGACATTGTCTTCTCCCATAAGATGGACGATAAATTGGATTTCAAATTTGCAGCAAAAAACGTAACAGATCAAAGATTTAGAATCTATGTGAAGGATGAATTACTCAACGAAGAAAAACTTTTCCGCTCCTATCGGGAAGGGGTTTCTTTCTCGATGTCAATGGGTTATAAGTTCTAATTAATCTATAAGATATAGTTTAAGAGCTATCAAACTTTGCATTCAGAGTTTGATAGCTCTCAGTTCTTAAAAATATTTCTGTTCAAAACATTTTAGAAAAAAATTGAAATTTTTACTTTTGAATTAGTATATAAAATTCTCTAAAATAGATTTTCTGACTCCATTCCTACTTCCCATCTGCATTCACGATGATAGGCAATCCATCCTTCCCATTGGGAACAAAAATCAATTTGTTATTCGGATTTTCCATTGCCTTCAATTGAATGTATCTTGGTGTCAATGATTCCGAAATCATCTTTTGCGCTTTCGCTTGTGCTTCGGCCTCAATGAGTACAGCCTTGGCTCTACCATCGGCACTTATTTGTTGGATTTCCGCATCTCGTTTGGCAATATTGATTTCGAACTTCATTTGTTCTTGTTCTTGTTGTTTAGTGAGTTTGCTTTCAATCGCTTTCAAAATCGAAGGACTATACTCTACATCATCAATAATTACATCATCAATTTCGACATGTTTGTCTTTTAACTTTTCAGTAAGAGATTTTTTAATTTGTGAAGAAACATTTGGTGTTTCTTTGGAAATAGAAACCATATTGTAAGCAGAAAGAATATTTCGAATGGCAGTTCGAAATTGAGGTTTGACCACCTTTTCATAGTAGTCCCTTCCTATTTCCATTTGCAATTCATAGATTTCATTTTGGATCGGTCGTATAATGATCGCCGCACTTACAGTGATTGTTAAATCATCGCGAGTTAGAACCTCTACCTTTTCTTGGTAGCTACTCCATTGGATGGAGTAGACATAAACGCTATTCCAAGGCATGTAGGTTTGCACTCTGGATTCGAGTGGCTTTTGGCTGAGCCCCGTGCTATACGGCCGCCACATCAGTCCTACCTCTCCTGGACTTATGATTGAGATACAAGACGCCAAAGAAAGGCTCACACCTAAAATGGAGAGGAACTGGAAACTGTTTGGAAAAATGGATCGACGTTTCATGGCTAAACCATTAGACTAAAACCGATGTTACAATTTCTATCCAGTCGATTTTTAACTAAATTCCTTTTCATTACAATTTTTTCGCTACTGGTTGGAGTCAATCTTTCCTGTATCGAAGATGAAACTGTAGTGAAAGCTCCCATGAGTCGGGAACTTCGTCTTTTCCAGGCAGTGGAAAAAGGTAACTTAGAATTAGTAAAAGACCTTTTGGCCGAAGGAGTTTCCATCAATGCAAAGGATTCCTTAGGCAATTCCGCGCTTATCAAAGCAGTGGATGAAGAAGAGTTAGCAATTGTAAAATTTTTGATCCATAAAGGTGCCAATGTCAACTTACGGAACACCACCGGTGAGACAGCCCTTTACCGAGCTGTCTACCGTGGCAATTTGGATTTAGTCAAACTTTTAGTGACTGCTGGAGCAGAGACAAAAGTGAAAACGGTGGGAGGCATTAGTGTTCTGGAGCTTGCCGAGGAACGGGGAGAAGAGGGGATTTTAAACTATTTGTCTTCTCGAAAATAGGAAATCCAACTTAAGTAGCGGTTATGCGTCTATTGATCATTAACGCATCGCTTCGGGACAATCTCGAGCTCGACCTTCGCCACATAAGCTTTTGAAATACCAGTAGATATGATTTGCAGAAATTGAAAAGCTTACATATAGTTTCTGCAAATCTTTTTCTCTTCTACTGATTCATCTCCACTAAAGTTTCAAAAAGTATTTTTGTTCCGAGTTCCAAGTTATCAATAGTCATGTTTTCATTCTTTCCATGCATTCCATCAATATCTTCCGATTTGAGAACTGCGGGAATCAAACCATAGGCTTTGATTCCTACTCGTCTTAAATAGGAATTATCCGTTTTCCCTGGCGAAAGAAAGGGAGTCACTGTACTATTCGGAAATTTATTTACGGACACTGCTGCCAATGTACTAAAAAAACGCGTGTTGATAGGAGATACATCCGTTGGATTGATATCGGTAAAAGTAATTTCTGCTTTGTATTTCTCCGCGATGGATTTAACTTTTTTGGCAAATTCCTCAATGTCAACACCGGGAAGTGTGCGGATATCCAATCTTCCTGAAGCCTCTCCTGCAATTACATTCTCTCCCCCTTCCCCTTCTGTCGTGCGAAACCCAGTGATTGATTTCGTATTAGTTGTCATAGCCGTTAGGTGGCGGTTACTTCGAATGGTTCCGTGCAATAAGGGTTTGATCAAAGGGTTTCTGGCATTCTTCAAAAAAAATGAATTAGGAAAAGAGCTGATAGTTCCTAGTTGATAAAAAAATGCATCAGTTTCTGAAGTTATACGAATATCAGATTCCAGTTCTCTTACTTCATTAAAAAATTGGATTAGGGATAACGCAGGATATTGAGGTGGTGGAGAAGATCCGTGTCCACTCGTTCCTGTGATTTTCGCACGTAACCAGATGTTTCCTTTTTCCGCATACTGAATGTTAAAGATGGTCGCACCAGGAATCACGATGTCCCTTGTCGCCACTCCGCCTTCATTGATAGCGTATTCATATCCTTCAAAAACTTGTTTTTGTTTTGAAGTCATGTATTTTCCACCTAACACAGATCCTGATTCTTCGTCTGCAAGAGCCAAATACATGATCTTTCTAGTTCTTGGAATTCCCGATCGTTTGATCTCAAGAAAAGCGATTAATTCCATAACGGCCATTCCTTTCATATCAATCGCACCACGCCCCCAAACACGACCTTCACTCACTGTTCCCGATAGAGGAGGCAACTTCCATTCTTTAGTATCAAATTCTACTGTATCTAAATGGTTTGCGAGGATGATTCCTGATTCTGGATTTTGCACTGTAGCAGGTAATTCTGCTATCAAATTGGGTCTTGTTGGGTATTTGGGAACAAAGACAAAACGAGAAGGGATTCCTTCTTTAGCCAGAACTCCTTGGATGTATTTTGCAACCTGGATTTCATTTCCACGAACAGAAGGGATCTTTAATAGATCTGATAGGAGTTTGACCGCTTCTGTTCTACGAGCTTCCCAATTGACTTTGGGATAAGACTGTTTCAGTTCTGCATACTTTACTTTTTGACCGAAGGAACATTGTAAAAAGAATCCTGTTACGATTGATAACGAAATGAAAAACTTCATGAAACTATTTCTCCTTCTTCTTCCGAAGAAAGAGAATCACGGATTTCGAAACTTGAAAGAAAAAACTAACTTAGATTTTTCGTAAAACAAGGCGGACAATGGCAGCCTTTCCTCTATGGAACGGACTTTCGTTTAGTTCAATCTCTAAAGCCTCTTCGTATTCTACGTTCATTTCTGAAAAGTCCATACGCAAATCTTTTAGATTACTTAACATATCCGGATCTTTCGGACCACCTGAAGTATATTGTAGTTGGTCAGGGGAGAATGCTTCTAATAACAAAATTCCACCAGTTTTTAAAGTCCGAACACAATTTCTATGAATGGTAGTTCGAATTGATTTGTGAAAGTGACAATAAATCAAAGCAACCATATCCATTTGCTCCGGAGCGTAAGGATAATTCAATGCATCAGAAATTTCGTAATGAAAACTTACATTTTTTTCTTTTGCAAGAGCCGTTGCTTTTTGTTTTCCTTCCTCGGATTGGTCAAATGCAAATACATCCCAACCTAAGCCTGCAGCAAATACAGCATTTCTCCCTTCTCCTTCGCAAGGAAAAAGGATTCTTCCTTTTTTTAAATTAGGCAAACGAGTGCGTAAAAAATCATTTGGATCTTTGCCGTAAACATAATCCTCGTTCGCATAACGTTCGTTCCAGAAAGATTTAGAATACATAATATCCCTGCTGTTTTTTATTTTTATAGTCGGATCATCATATACTAATCTTTCTGAATAGGAAGTTCTTTTTCAATAGAAACGAAGTAAATCTTCAGCTGATTCCCTTGGCGTGTGGAAACGATTGAGATCTGAATCAGGTTTTGGATATCCAATACTTAAGCCCATGATCACCTTTTCTTCTTTGGGTAATTCAAGAGAAGCCCGAACCACATCCGGAAAAGCTCCAAGTGCCGCTTGTGGACAAGTTCCCAATCCTTCTTCTCTTGCTAAAAGCAGAACCGACTGAACAAAACAACCCAAATCAATTCCGACAAAAAAGTTAAGATCAAATTTGGATGTTATAAAAACTGCTGTAGGTGCTCCAAAAAATGCAAAGTTACGAAGCATAAATTGGTCTCTTGCTTCTTTATCTTTTCTATCAATCCCTGCAACACCGTAGATTTTCATTCCCAAATCAAACATTCGTTTTTTGGCATCACTAGGATAGGATTCTGGCCAATTTGTTTCTGGCTGCGGTGTAGACTCACGAGCTGCTTTTGTTAGGTTTCTTGCCAACAGGTCTTTTTTTTCCCCACTCACAATATGAACCTTCCATGGTTGTGAGTTTTTCCAACTGGGTGTCCGCAGAGCTTTTTCAAAAATTGTCTTCAGGGTTGTTTCTGGAATTGGTTGGGGTAAATACTCTCGAATGCTATGTCTAGTTTCTAAAGCTTCGGTGATGGTGGCTGTTTTTCCGTGGATGGATATCAATTCAGAGTTCATTTGGTTTCTCCTAGGCTACATACATACCAGTCGGTATGTATTGGCAAGAACTTTTCATACAGACCAGTTGGTATAAATTCTTGCATAGATTCGGTAACCGTCGATTTTGGGGGAGAAATGAAAAAAGAACCAACTCGTGTACGCCTCCTCCAAGTCAGTCGGCATCTTTTTTTAAAACAAGGTTATTCGGAAACAGGACTCAACCAAATTGTAGAGGAAGCAAAAACTGTTAAAGCCAGTCTATACCAACATTTTTCTTCCAAGGAAATGTTAGGGAAGGAGGTGCTTAGGTTATATTCCGAAGAAAATCTAACATTGCTTAAATCCTTAATGAAACGAAATCCAAAACCATTAGATTTTGTAAAAGCTTGGGTTCGTATCCTTTCCAGAGAGGCAAGGGAATCACAACTTTATGGTTGTGGTATGGCTAACTTTCGTGCACAAATTGCTCCACAAGAATTAGAGATACTTAAAGAAATTGAAGAAATTGCAAACAAAACTATCAATTGTTTGGCAGAGTATTTGGAAGAGTCGGTTGAAAATGGTCATTTAAATTCTAAAGTAGATTGTCGTTTACTCGCCAAACATTTATTCTTTGTTTATGAAGGGGTTTTGCAAGGATACAGGTTGCTTGATGACAGAAGGTCATTGGATGAATTGTATAAAATTGCTGAAAGTTTGATCCCATCTCCTAAATGAAATATATACGAATCTATCTACTGATCATATGTTTTGCCTGGCAGAGTTCCACCTTTGCAGAAGGCAATCTAGAAATTGTTTTCCAAATTGTGAAATCCAATTCTGGAAAACCGGTAAGTAATGCTGTCGTAATTTCTAAAAAGGGAAAAACCAGCGGGGTATCCAATGAAGAAGGGATCGCCAAACTTCGATTTCCCGAACCTGGGTATTATGAAATCAAAGTTTCTACCGCAGACCGAACGGAATCTATATTTCGAGAAGTTCGTTTCAAAGGCCAAATCATTTTGGTTACTATATCGGAATCCAATCTAGCGGGAATTTTAGTGAGTGGTGAAAGAGATAAAACTCCACTTTCCCGATATGGACTCGTCCAAGACGAAATCAAACGTCTTCCCGGAGTGTCCGGCGATTCCTTAAAGGCTCTCCAAACCATTCCCGGTGTTGTCATTGGTGCGCCTGTGGGAATTTTGCCATCTGTGTTTACAAATATTGGAACCAATTTACTAACTGGAAATCCTTACTCCAATAGTGAGAGAGGGGACTTATCTCTTCGAGGTGGTGGAACTCGTCAAAATCAATATTACTTTGATGGATTTCCACTTCCTTATCCTTTCCATTTGGGAAACCAGTCTTCTGTTCTCAATAACAATCTTATTAAATCTTTTGATGTATTTACTGGTGCTTTTCCAGCTAAATATGGTTATGCGACTGGGGGAATTATCGCCATCGAAGGAACCGATCGCGTTGATGAAAATAAAACTGTTATAAATACCAATTTATTTTTATCTGATATTTATAATCAAAGTAAAGTCCTTCCTGGGCTTGCCATGATTAGCTCTGGTCGAAAGAATTATCCTAACTTAGTTTTATTGCAGGCCTATCCGCAAGGGATACCTGAAGACGCCAAATATGCGGAATACCATGACTATCAGTGGAAATTGATTTGGGATATCAATTCCGAACACCGACTCACTATACAAACCTTTGGAACTAGAGATCGACAAGCATACACCAAAGCACAAGCCGATTTGGAAAGAGGAGGGCAAGACCCACGTCCACCAACTGGCCTCGATCGTATGTTTCGCACTGATGCCATTCGTTATATATGGAAAGGGAAAACTTTTCGAAATACTTTATCTTATTCACGTACATCATTTAATGAATTTTTTGAACTTCGATTCACTAACCCTCTGACTGCAGAGAATATTTTTGGATTACAAAATAGAACCGCTGATTCGATTACCTATGTTCACAATGCCTTTGAATGGGAACTTTGGGAAGAACATCTCAAACTAGAAGCTGGTGTACAAGGTAGGTTTCGTGAAACTACTTTAAAGGGCGAAAATATTTCTGCTTATAACCGATTATTCAATAATATATTTAATGACCTTTTAAATTCCAATGCTGCCTTTCGATCTGTGATCGACGGAGATCGTGTTCGGTATCGTGAAAAATCTGCTTATGCGGAACTACCTTTTAAATATGCAGGTTTTCGCCTAACACCAGGAGCACGAGTTGACAATTATTCTGGCAGTAATGAAACCAACTTGGCTCCTAGGATTACAGGTGGGTATCTTTTTGAATCGACAAAGACTGGTTTTATGGCCGGGCACGGAATTCATTACAATGCACCAGTTTCGGTGGAAGCTTTGTCTGCCAAATCAGGAAATCCCAATCTCTATATGGAACGTTCGGAACACAATTCCGTAGGGATTAGCCAGGAGTTTGCAAACCTTTGGCAAATTAAAATTGAAGGGTTTAGGAACATCTTTCAAAATATCATAGTCCCGGATGCCTATATTGTAGATCCCTACGCTCTAAACAATGACACTCGAATCTTTGTAAATGAAACAGCCAAAGTTCTCGCCAACCCCATCACTCCTAAAAATTTAAATTATTCCAATGCGGGATATGGTCATTCGGAAGGGATCGAAATTTTTATCAAAAAAACAAAAGATCCAAGAGAACAATCAGGACTCTTTGGTTGGATATCCTATACTAACTCCATCACAAAACGTATCAACAACCAATCTCGAATGAACAGTGATGAAACGAGAAATCGAACTTTATTAAACAATTCCAGAACTCTACTTGCTCAGTCCAAATTCGGCACTAACTATATCAATTATTATGATGATAATCAGTTTGAAGTAATCTACAATAATGACAAAGAACAATTGTATGATTTGGACAGAACTCATATTCTTAATATTGTTTTTGGTTATAAATTCAATCAGGAATGGATGGTGGGGGGAAGGTTTCGTTATTTTTCAGGGACTCCTTACACTCCCATTACAAGTGCTACACGGGCAAGCCAAGCGGCAACGTTTGGACTAAATTTATACTTTCCCAATTATTCAGGAAATTATAACAGCGATCGATTTTTGCCTTTTCATCAATTTGATTTGCGGATTGACCGAATTGAAAATTATTCCTGGGGTTATATCAATACCTACATTGAATTTGTGAACTTTTATGGTCGCCGCAACCAAGCCGGTTTTGATTTTGATAACACTAAAAATTACGAAAGAAATCAAAACCCCGCACCAACGTATGATACAGTCAATTCTCCCTTTATCATTTCCCAAACTCCCAACGGAAAAATGGCGATTATCCCTCTGATCAATATTGGTATAGAGGTGCGATTTTGAAACAGATTCTTCTCGGCTTTAGTATGATTCTTTTTTTGGCCTCTTGTTTTGAGAGTGGGGAAGAAGTAAAAAAGGAAGAAGAAAACAAACAAACTTTTTACCTAACAACTTTCTATTTGGTTCGCCAATCTGGCAATTGTATCAAAACAAATACTTCCCTAACTTCGAACAATCAGTTTTGTAGTCGCCGACCTTTAGGTGTTTGTAATGTAAACCAACTCATTGTAACACAAGCAGAAGTGAATGTCATTTTGAACGAAGCTAGAATCATTCAATCAAGAACTGTCGATTGTCAAGAATCCATTTTACAATCTGGTGTTTTGAGTTCCAAAGCAACCACTGTCGCTAACATTGATTCTTTCAAATCACAGTATACCTTTCGAGTTGTGGAAACTTGCGAATTAGAAGGATTCCAGGAAGCGAGTGGAACTAGGTTAGCTAATTTTACAGAGATCCAATGGTTGGAGTCTGTCCGAGGTAAAATTGCAAAAGCAGCGAAATCCATATCTGCCAATACTTTTTTACCGCAAGCCAACCGTGATCGTGCTAACAGTTGTTTGAATTTAGAATTTAAAGATTGGGAAAAGGATTTAGCTCAAGGAAATATTGACAATAAAATCCTGGTCGAAATCGTTCATCCTTAATTCCAAAATCCGCTTTCCTTAACCTTGGCATCTTACATTTTGTCTTTAATCCAAAGGAAATTCAATTATTATGACTTTGAATCGATACAGCCGCACTCTTACCCAAGACGAATCCCTTCCCGCCTCTCAAGCAATGATCATTGGCTCCGGCGTTCCATATGAAGATTTAAATAAACCTTTCATCGGAATTGGAAGTACAGGATTTGATGGAAACCCTTGTAATATGCACCTAACCACACTTTCTGCCCTACAAAAGAAAAGTGTTTTAGATACAAAACAAATGGTGGGTTTACTTTTTAATACCATTGGTGTGAGTGATGGAATCACAAACGGAAATGATGGAATGCGTTATTCTTTACCTTCACGAGAAATCATTGCCGATTCCATTGAAACCATTGCAGGTGCACATTATTATGACGGCCTCCTATTTACTGCAGGTTGTGATAAAAATATGCCAGGAGCTATCATGGCAATGGCAAGACTCAATCGTCCTTCCATCATGGTCTATGGTGGAACCATTAACGGTGGGAACTATAAAGGTGAAAAATTAAATATTGTCTCAGCCTTTGAGGCTTATGGAAAAAAAATTAACGGTAAAATCACTGAAGATGATTTTAAAGAAGTGATTAAAAATTCCTGCCCAGGTCCGGGTGCCTGTGGTGGAATGTACACGGCAAACACAATGGCTACTGCCATCGAAGTTATGGGAATGAGTTTGCCTTATAGTTCGTCTTCTCCAGCTCGCAGTGAAGAAAAGAAAAAAGAATGTATGAATATTGGAAAGTACATGTACAATCTTTTAGAAAAGGACATTAAACCATCTGATATCATCACTCCTAAATCGATTTTAAATGCCCTTCGAGTAGTGACCATTCTTGGTGGTTCTACAAATGCTGCCTTACATATGATCGCAATAGCAAGAACAATGGGAATCCCTCTCGACTTAGAACAAATTCAGAAAGTAACCGATAAAACTCCACTCCTAGCAGATATGAAACCAAGTGGAAAGTATCTTATGGAAGATCTACATGCCATAGGTGGAACACCTGCGATCATGAAATTCATGTTAAGCGAAGGTTTAATTGATGGATCTTGTTTGACTGTGACTGGAAAAACCATTGCAGAAAACTTAGAAGGCCTTCCGGACCTTCCCAAAGACCAAGACTTACTTCGCCCTGTCAGTAACCCGATAAAAAAAGAAGGCCATATCCAAGTTCTTTATGGAAACATTGCCAAAAAAGGGGCTGTCGCAAAAATCACGGGCCACGAAGGGGAAATGTTCGAAGGAAAAGCTATTTGTTTTGATTCCGAAGTAGAAGCAAATACCGGAATTCGTGACGGAAAAGTGAAACCAGGCCATGTGGTTGTGATTCGTTATGTGGGCCCGAAAGGGGGTCCAGGAATGCCAGAGATGTTAAAACCTACTTCTGCCATCATAGGGGCTGGCCTTGGAGATAATGTAGCACTCATTACCGATGGTCGGTTTTCTGGGGGAAGCCATGGATTTGTTGTGGGGCATATCACACCAGAAGCTATCGAAGGTGGGGAATTGGCTTTGGTTCAAGATGGGGATACGATTCTTATTGATGCTCGCACAAACCAACTCGAACTTAAAATCTCAGCAGAGGAATTGGAAAAACGAAGAGCTAAATGGGTAAAACCACCTTACCGCATTACTACAGGATACCTTTGGAAGTACATCCAAATGGTAAAAGATGCAAGTACCGGTTGCCTAACAGACCGTTAGGCGTAATCTTTAAATTCCCACTGGTTTAAGTGGGAATTTCTTCCTTTCCATCCGCATGTCTGGCAAATCTTCCTTTGCCAACATGAACCGGATCATAAGAATCCCAAGGCCAACCACCAAACTGTGTTTTGCGATAATCATCAAACGCTTGTTGGATTTCTTCTTGTTTGTTCATAACAAAGGGCCCATACTGAACCACTGGTTCTGCAATGGGTTTTCCTTCTAAAATCAAAATCCGACCCGTTTCTGATCCATTCTTCAATGTCACTGCTAGATCCGATGTAAGATTGTACATATGTTTGCCAGGAACAACGACATCATCTAAAATCAGGCCTTCGCCTCGGAAATAATAAAGGTTTCTGTTGTTTCCTTTGGAACTACCTGGAATGACAAAACTGACATCGGGATCTAAATCTAAAATATAAATTCCCACTTCGTTTGTAGGATCTCCTGCCCAAGAATCCGGGGGAGGATCCAGTGGTTTTTCGCCAAACAAAGATCCTGCGACGGTTTTAATTTTTACTTTTTTCCCATTCGCATCAGATACATGTTTCACGGGTATGTCTTCGTTCCAAAACATTTTGAAATGAGGATCTACAAATTTATTTTTTGCAGGGAGGTTGAGCCAAATTTGGAAGAGTTCCAAAGTATTATCGCTCGTCTCGTCTACTAAAGGAAACATTTCGGAATGTTGTATACCGGCACCGGCAGTCATCCATTGTACGTCACCATCTCCATACCTTCCTGCTGCACCTTGGGAATCCGCATGATCAATGAGGCCTCTTTGGACTACAGTCACCGTTTCAAATCCGCGGTGAGGATGACCTGGAAATCCAGGAATGGTTTCGCCGTGGTACATCCTCCAACCATCTTTACCTGCAAAATCTTGGCCAATTTGTCTTCCTTGTAAGGAGGCATCAGGGCCAAATTTTCCGTTCCCTTTGGGATAAAAATCTTCATGGTGGACACAAAACAAAAAAGGATCCGATGTGGGCCATTGGAAGTCGAGTTTTTGGGCGTATTGTATGGATTTATGTTTCATCTCATCCTGTCTTTGAGATTCAAGTCTCTATTAATAAGACAGGAAATCGGGATTAAAAGTTTTTTACAACGGAAACATTCACACCATTCACACCATTAGAACCAAATTCTTTGGAACTTTGCGATGAAATGCTATTAAAAACAGTGATAAGTTCCTTATCATTTGGAAAATCTTCCGCAGGCAGGATAAATATATTTAGGAAATATTGGTTTGTCCTAATTGAAAAAAGAAAGTAGAGCCTTTGTTTGGTTCACTTTGTACCCAAACAGATCCATTATGTTTTTCCAAAAATTCTTTACAAAGAATGAGCCCAAGGCCTGTACCAGATTCTTGTCCTGTTCCTGGAGTGGAAATTTTTTTATCCAATCGAAATAGATTATTTAACTGCTCTTTTTCCATTCCCACACCTTGGTCTTTGACATAAAAAACAGGGGAAGTCGTTTGTGATTCGTTAGAAATACCAATAGTTACTTCGTGATTAGAGTAACTAAATTTGATTGCATTGGAAATTAAATTTCGAACAACAGTTTCAATCATTAATAAATCAGCAAATATTTCTAGGCCTTTAGGAATTTGGTTAGAGATGATCACTTTCTTTTTGTTAGCGGAAAGATTTAAGAGTCCAACAACTCTCTGTACTAGATCATAAAAAAGAATTGAAATAGGTTGGAAGGTGATATTTCCACTTTGAGAACGGGACCAGTCCAAAAGGTTTTCTAGTAGGGAATAAACCAAATCAGAAGATTCTTCTAACATTTTTAAATATTGTACCCTTTCGGTTTCTGAAAAATGGGAATCATTTTCACTTAGGATTTTAGTAAATTCGCGTTGGGTTCCTAAAGGGCCTCGTAAGTCATGGGCAATGATAGAAAAGAACTTATCTTTCGTTGCGTTGAGTTCTGCTAATCGGATTGCCGATTGTTTCAGTTTGTCCTCAGAAAGTTTTCGTTCCGTGATATCGCGTATGATTGCACAATTATATTGTTTTCCGTCATATTCTACTAAGTTTACGGTAACTTCTATCGGAACACTAGTTCCATCTTTTCGTTGATTGATAGTTTCTATCGTAAAGGATTTGCGATCTAAAATTTCCTGCCAGTGTTCATTCCAACGCTCCACACTAAACAACGGATCCACTTGAAACATTTTCATCGATAGTAATTCTTCTTTCGTATATCCATAGTTTTTACAAGCAGCATCATTTACAAAAACAAAGTTTCCATCTGCATCTATCCAAACGATGGTTTCTGAAATTGTATCAATGGAAAATTGTGTGAATTGAAGGGTATGGATTAAATTCGTATGTTTCGATGTGGTATCGTCACAAGTCTGTTTTAACATTTGGTTCTCTTTTTCCAAACGGTTTAGATCACCTAAAATGACTTCGTATGTCTTGGGTTGTAGAGACATGGATAAATGGTAAAATACAATTTTGGAAATAAAATGCCAAGAACTAAGTGTAAGGAAGAGTTTATTTCGATTGGCTAGAATCGGACTTGACTTAAGGAGTTTTCCTAGATAGACCTAGACTCCCCGAAACCCTATGCCTTGTTTATTTTGCCAAAAAGGATTAGCCCGTTTTTCCCGTTTAGAGCCCGTTCGGGATGAACGGGAAACGCACAATTTTCCAACCGAGGATATTGTTGGAAATTCTCTGAACTTGTTTCAGGAAATCTATGAATGTAAAGATTGTCATAGCCTTTGGTGGATCAAAACTAGAGGCACAGGGGATCCCCGTTCCACCTATCCAGAGTATTACGAACAAACAGCCGAGCGATTTGATGATCAGCGTTCAGAATTGATTCGTAACCCTTCCGTTTCTGGAATTCTCGCTCATAAAAATTCATTATTTCCTTATGCCTTCTTTGAAGAAATTTTAGAAATCCTTTCGCAAACAGAAGCGGAGGCTTTAAAAACTTTATACTTAGAACGCGATTCCAGTTTGCCTACTACTGTCAAAAGGTGGCTTCTCCAATGGTATCAAAAAAGTTTCCCTGATGAATTCCAGGAAATCCAAACCAAAGGTTTTCCGTCTTCCGCAATTCCGCTTTTTACTTTGGATCAAAATGAATCGGTAATAGTTTCTGAGTTTATTGCAAAGGACCAATTTGCATTTCTTAGTTCCCAAGAAGAGAAATACTATTTACAAGCCTATGATCTAACCCAAAAGAAAATACTTTGGAAAGTCACCATTCGCAAACCCTTTCTGGAAGGTTTACAAATCCCCATTTTATTTTACCAATCGGGTTATCTTTGTTCTTACCAAGGATTTCAAAAAGGATCGGAATACTTTTCAAAACTGAATAGACCAGATACTCTTTGTATTTATGATCTCGAAGGCAAACTCATCCTATCCATACTTCTTGCTTTTCAGTGTTATGAGATCCTATCAACAGAAGAACGTGACGTCTCAGAAAATCGAATTTCGCATAATTTTTGTTTTACGATACTGGGAGAAACTTTGTATCTTCCTCACCAATCGGAAATTCACGTTTATGATTTGAAATCGGGAAAACGAATCCGAAGTATAGGATTACCAAAATTTGAAATTTTTTCCGGTAAGGCTTTCGAAACTGAATCTGGAAATATCCTTTTCCATACACTCAAAGGAATTCTCGGTATCGATTCCTCTGGAGAAATTATCTTCCAATACTTGTCTTCTTACCATCCTGTGTTCATTGATTCACAGTACCAATTATACTATTACTATGCCAAAGTAGAATCAGCAAATACAGGTGAAACAATAGAATTTAAAAAAACTCACGATTCGGGTATATCTTTGGTTCGGGAGTTGGCATCCATTCCAGTAGAATTTCCTGGTGGAGTTTATTTGTCATTTGCCTTGGATGGATCCCTTCTTCTTAATTCCCAATGGGAAACCATCAAAGAATTTCCCTTTAGTGCCACAGACACTCTCGGTCCTCATTCCTTTGGAGTTGCAAAAACTCCTGTGATCGTGACGGAAGATCGTATCATCATTACCAATGATTTTTCCGGAATCTACATGATTGATTTTTTGGGAAATGTTTTCTTAGAAAGGTCGATCCAATCAGAAGTTCTGTCTGTATTTACGTTTGATGGAAAACATTCCATCATCATTCTCAGCTTTCACGATGACTTTAGTGATAAGGAAGAGATAGAACTATTCTTACTTTCTCCGAATGGAGATTTCATCGCAGAAAAAAAACTCCCAGGCCCTCAGGGGTTGTCAGTGAGTTTTGATGGGATTTGTGTTTTTGCAAAAAACAATCAAATGTTTTCCCTCGATCTATTTTCCTCAGAAGAGTCCAAATGAAATTGGTTGGTAGGCCAAAGTTTCTAATTTCTGTTTTTTTGTTTTTAACTGCTTTGGAAGTTTCTGCTGAGACCTTGAGCATTGATATTCAAAAAAGTGACAGTTCCCCCCTCTATATCGCGAAATCAATGTTAGTGTTTGAAGATAAAACAAATCAATTGGACTTTGATTCCATTCGTTCTCCTCTATTGGAATCAAAATTCATAAAGGTTCCTTCCTCCGAAGAAGCTTTTAATTTTTCCTATTCCCAATCTACCTATTGGCTAAAGATCCAATTAAAAAATTCAAATCTAAATTCGAAAGAAATCGCATTGGTCGTTTCTTATCCACGATTGCAAACACTGGAATTATACTTTCAAAGTTCCAAAGAAGTGAAAAAAATCCCGTCTGGTTACTCTGTTCCCATGACCAAACGTCCCTACCAAAGTAGATTCTTTGTGTTTCCCGTTTCGTTTCCAGGAAATACGAATGCTATGGTTTTTCTAAAAGTAAAATCACCAAATTCGATCAATATCCCCATCCAATTATGGAACCGAGATTTGTATGATCGTCATGAAATTGATGATCATGTCATTCAAGCCATGTACTTTGGAATTGCTTGTGCTATGGTGTTATTCAATTTGTTTCTATTTTTTATACTTAAGGATTCAAATTACTTTCTTTATGTTTTAGTAGTATCTAGTACTGCCTTTACCATTGCATCGCATAATGGAATCGCTTCCGAATATCTATGGCAGAATTCACCGTGGATGGATCAATATTCAGTGAATCTATTTATTTCAATCGTTTTGATTCTCTTTTTAGCCTTTATGAGAAGTTTATTAAATACGAGGCAGTTAATTCCAAAATTGGATCAAATCAGTCTCTCGCTCATCTTCTTACAAATTTTATTACCTATTTTATATATTTTATCTTTTGAATCTTTTATTAAAATCATCGTGCTTAGTCATGCGATTACATCATTTTGGATTCTGTTTGTAGGCACTATTTGTTCTTTTAAAAAAGAAAGAATTGCATATTTCTTTTTATTAGCATTTGCATTTTTATTTTTAGCTCTAATTGTATCGACACTGCGGGCGTTAGGATTGATTCCTACTAATTCCTTTACTATCGATGGGCCCCAATATGGTTCTGCCGCCGAAATGATGTTACTTGCTTTTGCTCTTGCGGATCGTTACAACACAATCATCAAAGAAAAAGAAACAGCGGAAGCACTCGTAAAATTTAATTTAGAAAAGTCCAATTTAGATTTAGAAGAAAAGGTGAAAGAACGCACTCAAACATTAAATCGAACACTCAGTGCGATGAGGCGAGACCTCTTCGTAGCGAAAAAAATTCAAGAGAATTCTCTCGTCACCGATGATAGGCTGATCAAAGAATTAAATCTTGTGTATCGTTATCTTCCCGTATCAGAAGTGGGTGGCGATTTTTTTGATATTTGCCAATTAAACAAATCCAAATATCGAATCCTTATCGCTGATGCCACAGGCCACGGTGTACAGGCTGCAATGATTACAATGGCAATCAAAGGTTTGTATGATAATATCAAAAACTTTGAATTACCTCCATCCAAAGTGATGGAAATTTTTAATGAAGAGTTTATGGATAACTTTGTCTCCCTCAATAGCCTTCTGACTGCTTTGATTTTAGATATAGACCTAATCGAAAGAAAGATCCAGTTTGCTTCCGCAGGCCATCCTGCTGCTGTATTTTTCCAAAATGACCAATTGCATTTGTTAACAAAAACAGGTAAGATGATTGGGCTTAAAAAACAAATCCATTATGAACAGTCGGAACTTACTTTTGGTCCGAAGGATCGGCTCTTTGTATTTACCGATGGAGTTTTTGAGGCTTTTAATGCAAAAGATGAGGAGTTTGGAGAGGAATCTCTTTACCATCTTTTTCAGTCCACAAGGCATTTAACCCTAACGGAAGTGGAAGACCACCTCCTAAAAACACTACAAAATTTTCTCAATGGTCAGGATCGGCAGGACGACCTAACCATCCTTGGGATCGATTTTTGATTTTTTTTTTTCAAAATTAGTTTAATATTAAATAAATATAACATCAAATCATTTAAGTTATAGTCTATTGATTAATAGCAAATAAATTGGAGAACCTTGTGAAATCATTATTTTCAGAAGCGAAGTTAGGAAATCTTTCCTTAAAAAATAAAGTGGTGATGGCCCCGATGACTAGATCCCGTTCCATTGGTAACGTACCTGGTGACCTGGTTGCCACATATTATGAACAAAGAGCAGAAGCAGGTCTAATCATCACAGAAGGTACTTCACCTTCTCCGAATGGTCTTGGTTATACGAGAATTCCTGGAATTTTTTCAGAAGAACAAACCAAAGCTTGGAAAAAAGTAACCGATAAAGTCCATAACAAAGGGAGTAAAATTTTTGTTCAACTCATGCATACGGGTCGAATTGGTCACGAATTGAATTTACCGAAAGGAGCAAAAGTCCTTGGACCTTCTGCCATACTTGCCAAAGGACAAATGTGGACAGATACGGACGGAATGAAAGACCATCCCACACCCCAAGAAATGACCAAAGCAGAAATCAAATCTACTTTGGAAGAATTTGTGACTGCATCGAAAAATGCAATCCAAGCTGGATTTGATGGAGTAGAATTGCACGCAGCAAATGGATATTTACTCGAACAATTTTTACATCCGTCCTCTAACCAAAGGACAGACGAATACGGTGGTTCCATAGAAAACAGAATCCGATTCGTTGTGGAAGTTGCATCTGCAGTGAGTGCTGCTATCGGAAAAGAAAAAACAGCAATCCGTTTGTCACCTTACGGAGCCTTCAATGATCTTTTTCCATTTCCAGAAACACATGAAGAATATTCGTTGTTAGCTGAAAAGTTAAATCAAATTGGTATCGTATACATCCATTTGGTTGACCATTCCTCAATGGGTGCACCGACTGTAGAGCCAGAAACAGTCCAAAACATTCGTAATGCATTTAAGGGAACCCTCATCCTAAGTGGTGGGTATGATGTTGAACGCGCAGAAAAGGATCTTTCTTCTGGACTTGCTGACCTTGTCGCTTTTGGAAAACCTTTCCTTGCCAATCCCGACCTTGTCACTAGGTTCCAAAAGAACATTGCTCTTGCTTCCTTTGACCAGACAACGCTCTATACACCGGGTGAAAAAGGTTATAGTGACTATACATTTGCAAGTTAACTACAATGAGTAGAAGAATCGTTATCTCTTAATCTTATTTAGATTTTTTAGCGCCTCAATTTCTACTAAAATAAGGATCCTTTGGTGGCCTGGACCGGGCTACTTCAGGGTCCGCATTCGCTCCCGTCACCTACCATCTAACGATGGCAGGTGACCAAGCCTTCCGTATCCCTGGCGCAAGATTCCTACCCAAAACCAACCTCTCCATTCTCTTGTCCATTTGCCAAATGCACTGTGCAGATTGAGAAGATAAATCCCTACTCAGAAAATTGTTTTCTTGTCCATTCTGTTATATTGAACTTTATTTCCATTATGTCAAACTCACTCATACAACAAGAAACAAGCAAAGTTCATAAAGAAGTCATCGGTGCCAACGATAAGTATGTATCGGAATTTGGGAAAAAAGGCGAACTAGCCCTTCCTCCTGCGAGAAGTTTTACCATCCTTACCTGTATGGATGCAAGACTTGATCCTGCTAAGTATGCAGGCCTTGCCGAAGGTGATGCCCATGTCATTCGCAATGCGGGAGGTCGTGCTAGTGACGACGCCATTCGTTCTCTTGTGATTTCTTACAAACTGCTAGGAACCAAAGAATTTTTTGTCATCCATCACTCTGATTGTGGAATGCAATTGTTTACGGACCACATCATTCGAAACCTCCTTTCCAAAAGTTTGAAAACAGCAACCATAGATTCTAATGGATGGCGCAACTTAGAAGAGTCTGGAGGTTCGGAGGAAGCTAAGTTCATCCCTTTCTTAACCTTTGAAAATTTGGAACAAAGTGTAATCGATGACGTAAAACGAATTCGTAATCATCCTCTAATTCCTAAAGACATCCCAGTTTATGGTTATTATTACGATGTGAAAACCGGGAAATTGGTAGAAGTTGCGGAGGCTACAAAAATAGGAAGGGCTTCCTAATCACAAAACTCCAATACAACTATATAAGAATCTCCTTTTTGATCCCATCTAACAGAACGTTGGTTGGGATCTTTCAATTTTTGGAATCTACATAAAACGAACTTTAGGATTATTAATAGCCTGTCACTTCGATTGGAGATTGTTAAGATATGATTTAATATGAACTTATTTGAAATAAATTAGGGTTTTTTGCGAATTGGATTTCTGAAATCATGGGATTGTGATAAGAGGAAGGCATTGGGTGGCGGGTCTAGTTCCCCACCCTAATCGGGCGGGGGTACGGATATCCATTCTGTACACGCTTACTTGCGGGCGAAGGGGCTCGCCGCCTCGGACATCCTGTCCTCACTGCGCTTCGAGGCAGGGCGTCGCTCTTGATTCGCCATCGTGGCTTTCTTACTGTAACAGTCGTTCCCTATGGGTCACTCCTGTTCCAGGTCGCACCACAGTTCGATCCCTTCGGATTAAATTCTAAATAAAGATTGGATTTTGGAAAAAGTGAGTCTGTCTTTTGCGGGCGAAGGGGCTCGAACCCTCGCCAGAAGCTTGGAAGGCTGCTGTGCTACCGTTACACCACACCCGCGACAGTAAATACATAGTTTTGGTTGGGGGTAACGGGTCAACGATTTTTGGTTCCAGAAACCGTGGGACAAAGAAAATGAGTCTATGGCTCTTCCCCAAGCACTCGAAAATTACCGAAAACAATATCGTAAAATCAAATTATTCCAAGATGTCGCTTCTGTCCTCCATTGGGATTCCGAAGTGATGATGCCAGAAGAGGGACGGGAATACCGATCGGCACAGATCGCAGCCGTGGCAGAACTCACTCACGACTGGATGACGGATAAATCTTTTCTAAACCAAATCCAATCAGCAAAAAAATCCATAAGCGAACTTCCTGAATCAGAAAGGTCACTTTGGAACCGAGAATTGGAAGTTCTTATGGAAGAAAAAGAAAAGGCAGATAAATTGCCTTCGGAATTTGTTTCGGAATTTGCAAAGGTAACAAACCTTGCACATGCTGAGTGGGCAGAAGCAAAAAAAGGAAAAAACTTCCAATCATTTTCGAAACGACTAGAGGAACTTGTTCAATTATCTAAAAAACAAGCAGATTACTTTGGTTATACGACTGAACCTTATGATGCATTACTCGATAGTTATGAAAAAGGTGCGAAAGCAGACCAAATTCAGATTTTATTTTCTGATTTGAAAGAGTCTTTGGTTCCTATTGTTGCCACCGCTCCTAAATTTAATAATCCATTTCCAGGGCCCATTTCTATCGAAAAACAAACCAAATTTTGCAATCGTTTGCCTGCACTCCTCGGACTTACGACAAAAGAATCTAGATTGGATATTAGTAACCATCCGTTTTCCACAAGTTTGGGAAAGGGAGACAAACGAATCACAACTAGATATTCTGAAACCGATCCACTATCATCCATCTTTGGTGTGTTACACGAGACCGGACATTCTCTTTATGAATCTGGACTTTCGGCAATGCACGAATGGCCCACACCTATCACAGAATTTTTAAGTTTAGGAATTCATGAATCACAAAGTCGATTGTGGGAAAACCAAGTAGGTCGTTCCTTACCATTTTGGGAATTTGTTTATCCTATCCTCCTTTCTGATTTTGAATTAACCGATAAGGAACTTCCATTCAAAGCACTTTACCAATACATCAATAGTACGGAAAAAACAAAAGTGAGAGTAGAGGCGGATCAAATCACATATAACCTTCATATTATTCTTCGATTTGAAATTGAAAGAGACCTCATCAATGGAAAAATCCAAGTAAAAGATTTACCTGAAATTTGGAATGCAAAGATGAAGGAAAGTTTTGGACTCAAAATTGAAAATGATGCAGAGGGTGTTCTACAGGATATCCATTGGTCGATGGGAGCGTTTGGATATTTTCCAACGTATACTTTAGGAAATATCTTTAGTTCTCAATTTTTTAAAAAGTTTACTGAAGAATTTCCAGATTCGCATAACAAATTTTCTGCGAATGGTGATTTTTCTGATCTATTAAATTGGCTGAGAAAAAACATCCATTCCAAAGGAAAAATATATGATGTGGATACCCTGATGAAACAAGCAACAGGAGAATCTCCTAATGCCAAACATTTGATTTCCTATTTAAATGGAAAAATTAAAGAAGTAACAAAGTAACTATTCGTTAGAGTAACAAATTATAAAAAGGATTTATATGTCAGGATCAGAACAAACTTTAGAAAAACTTAGCCAATTATCATACTTTGATAATCTAGCATTATACTATTTATGCATTGAAACACCTCCACAAACACTTGCATTGGCATTTATGCAAATGGATGAAAAAATTGCAGGCTCTATGTTAGGTGTTTTGGATGTTCAAAAAAGGAAATATGTTCACGAACTAATGGCGCTTCAAAAAGACAGTTCGGAAGAAGCTAAAAAAGCCGCCGCCGAAGGGTTGTTACTCATCGCCGACGGATTAATTTCTAGAAATCTAATTAGTAAACAAGGTCATTATTTTTTTGGTACAAAGAAATAAAAAGATCCAAGACCTAAACTAATCCAGCCAATTAAAAAACACACTCCGCCTATGGGAGTGATGGCCCCTAAAATTCGGATTCCCGTAACAGCTAGAGCATACAAACTAAAGGAAAAAATCAAAATTCCAAAAAGGAACATCCAGGTTGCTAACTTAAAATATCTTGTACTTTTGTTTGCAGATTCTAATACTAAAGATTGCTGCAGTAATAGAAAGGCTGCTAGTGCAGCTAACGTATGATAAAAATGATAACGATTTCCCGTTTCAAAAATTACCATAAGTTCCGAGCTCACAAATTTTTTAAGTCCGTGGGCTCCAAAAGCTCCGATGGCAACAGCTAAAAAACCAGAAAGACAAATCAACAGGATTAAAACCGCAGAGGATTGCTTCTTGACAAGATTCATAAACGATACTTCCTATTGCCTATGACTTCAGATACATCCGGAAAGAATACTAAATTTGTAAGAGTTTGGCGACAACTCAATGTGGAGGACGTAAAAAAACAACTACTCTATATTGATGATCTTTATGGAACCTGTGGAAATTGTAAAAAACTAGGTCTTAACTATCTGAAGGATAAAAAATGTCCTGATTGTGGAGTTACTTTCAAATATATGGCGACTAAATTGAGTAAGGTGGCAGATATTGGAAAAATTCTGAGCCGAATTGATAAAGAAGGATTGGATTTAACTTTAATTGAGAGAGAAGATTTTGAAAGATCCAGTGCATCCGATGCCGCAAGGGATCTATTCAAATCCTAGAAACAAATTTCAAACCTGGTTGGTGTTGAATAAATTAGAATTTAAACGACCAACCAAATTGTGCTGTTTTGTTATGTGCCGATGTATCTTCCCAAGCGTCAAAGGCGCGAACCGCCCTAGAAACAGCTAACGCAGCAAATATGCCAACTGCGTTGGGTGATTCCCAAACATTCCCAGCACCTTTCACATTGGCCATATTATCCCAAATATTTTTTTTAGGTAAGTTTTCCTGCGCATAAAGGTAGGCGCCACCTGCCAAAATCAAATCACATAAAAGATAAATACTCATACTCACAAATGTGTCTCGATTGGTAAATAGCGGAGAATTCCATGAGTTGTAACCCACTGAAGCCATCGGAGTGATAATATTCAGTCCTTGCGAAACCAAATGGTATTTTTCAGATAAGGGAACTGCAGATTCATGGGGAGGTTTTTGGAGTAACTCTTGTTCCATGATTTGTTTCCACATTCTTTCCTGTCCTCTTCTAGGAGACTCAATACGAATGATAGAATCTGGTGATGTTTTTCCTACTTTTCCGACATAGATGTTAAAATCATAAGGGTTTTTCCAACGATGTTTGTATCGGTAAACAAATCCTTGTGTTTTTTCATCGGCATAAAAATCAGGATCAAGTTTGTTCAAAAGTGCCACCAAACGAAGATTAACATCTTCAGGGCCACCTAAAATTTCAACCGATTCACCTGCTAAAAGAGAACTTGTTACACTCGTTGATAGAAATAGTGTGATACAAAGATAAATAACAATAGATCGGAATCCCTTAACCGATTTCATGATTGGACTCCAGGAAGTTGAAGGTAAGCATTGATTAAACCCAAAGAATTATAAGTGGCGTGACAAGCCATTGCGATCCAAATGTTTCCAGTTTTAATATATATATATCCAAAGAACATACCCACACCGCAAATAATAAATGGAATGGCAATCGAAGTTCCTTCACCATAATGGAGCCATCCAAAAATCAAAGACACAATAAACAAACCCTCTTGGGCCAGATTTTTATCGATAAATGCTTTTAATAAAAATCCTCTAAAAAAGATTTCTTCCAAAATTCCTGTAATGATTCCCACAACATATATTCCCCAAGCGAGTAGGTATCCATTTCCATGTAGGGCTTCGTATAGTTTTTTTGCAAATACGCCAGACTCTACTGGAACCGACAGTTTTTCCAAAACCAATCCAAAGATAACAACCACAATGAAACAAATGAACCCATTGGCAATTCCACGAAGTAATATGGGAATGGAAAGTTCATCTTGTAAGTTTGTGACAGGAATTTGTAATACTTTTTTATAAAGGATATACCCCAAACCCACATAACATAAAAACCATGGAATGGAATGTCCTAATAGATAGTGAGGTTTTTCAGAGAATACTTTGTCATAAAACTGAGACAAAAGCAGGCCTGGGTTCTCAGTGATATCCTTTTGGAATTGTTCTTTGATCGGTGTTACAATTTTTTCATATTCCGTAAGCATGGTGGAAAAATCTATCTTACCTTCCCAATACTCTTCATAGAGGGGGAGAATTTGATCTTCAGGAATCCGATCCCCAAGCACCGTATTGTTCACAAAGGCTAAAAAAATAACGGAATAGAAGAAGGAACAAACATAAACGAGACCCAATGAATAGGCGGTAAGCCGAAAGATCTCAAAAAAACGATTCTGCATCTGCCTTACAGTTCCTCAATTTCGGCAAGAATCGTCATCGTTTTTTTGGGAAAAGGTCGATATTCAAATCAGAAGATTATGTCTAAAACCGTCGATTTTCTGAAATGGATCCTATTTCTTACCTCAATCAGTGGATTCCCGTCTCTCATTTCCGGCCCGATCAGTTTGGCTAATTTAGAATATAGCAACCCTTCTCTAAAAAACCTTCGTTCTGAAATCAAAGAAAACTTAAGAATCTCCAAATCGGGAGCAAGAAGAGAGGAGCTTATCCCTCTCAAATACTATCAATACAAGGTTCGCAAAGAGGATAATTTTTTCAAAATTATGGCTCGAACGGGGATGGATTTGGAAACATTATCTTCTGTCAATGAGCTCAGCTCTCCTCATGATTTATCGCCAGGTATGGTTTTAGAAATTCCCAATATGCGAGGAACCTTTCATCCCGAAGAAACTGCAGGTGATGAAAAAACCAAACAAACATTAGTCGAAAAATATAACATCGATTCCAATAAATTACAATACGACTCAGAACGTGAAAAATGGTTTTTGCCAGGAATCTCTATGGGTAAGTCAGAAAAATCGTTCTTCTATGGATTTGGATTTCAGTTTCCATTGACAGAAGCTAGAATTTCATCCGGGTTTGGAAAACGATTGGATCCATTTACTAAAAAAGATACCTTTCATGGTGGAATTGATTTGGCCGCCGAACAAGGATCAGACGTGTTTGCCTCTATGGACGGTGAAGTTATTTTTAAAGGCAAACAAGGTGGTTACGGAAATTTAATCATTATAAAACATAGTTTAGGATATGAAACTCGTTATGGACATCTTTTTGATTTTAATACAAACATAGGTCAAAAAGTAAAAAAGGGACAAAAAATTGGAGAAGTAGGACAAACAGGTAGAGCGACCGGTCCACATTTGCATTTTGAAATTAGAAGAAATTCAAAACGTGAAAGACCTATTTTTCGATCTCATTAAAAAAAGATTTTACGACTCTCATTGATTCCTTTAATTCTGGGAATCAATGGACTTTGAAATTCCCCAAGAAGTGGAAACACTTCGCAAAAACATCCAAGACTTCATTACAAATGAAATCATTCCTCTGGAAAAACATTATGATTATGAAAAAGGTCGAATGCCAGAAGATATCAACCAACAAGCGCGTGCTAAAGTAAAGGCATCTGGTTTTTGGACTCCCCACCTTCCTAAATCAGAGGGAGGTCTTGGTTTAGATTTAATTGGAACTTGTATAATATTTAGTGAACTGGGTCGTTCACCGATCGCACCTTATATATTTAACTGTGATGCACCGGACGAAGGAAACATGCATTTGCTTTCTCTTGCTGCAACAGAAAAACAAAAAGAACTCATTTTACATCCCTTAATCAAAGGCAATCTGCGAACTGGTTTTGCGATGACTGAACCTGCGCCTGGTGCTGGCTCTGATCCAACAAGTTTGCAAACCAATGCGGAAAAACAAGGAGACAAGTACATTCTGAACGGTCGCAAATGGTACTGCACAGGTGCCAATGGTGCGAAGTATTTGATTGTGATGGCAAAGGTAAACGGAAGTTTTCGAAAAACTACGATGTTTCTCGTACCTACAGATGCCAAAGGTTATACGATGGTTCGAGAAATTGAACTTATGGGTTCTCATGGGCCAGGCGGACATTGTGAACTCTATTTTGAAAATGTAGAAGTTCCAGAAGATATGGTCCTTGGTCGTATTGGTGAGGGATTTCGACTCTCTCAAGAAAGGTTAGGGCCTGCCCGATTGACACATTGTATGCGTTGGACAGGGATGGCAAGGCGAGCGCTCTCAATTGCGCGAAGTTATGCGAAAGAAAGAGAAGTTTTCAGTTCCCGGATTGCTGACCATCAAGGCATTCAATGGATGTTTGCAGAAAGAGCCACTGAAATAGAAATGGCTTTTCTTCTCACTCTAAAAGCTGCTTGGTTACTCAAAACAGGAAAGGACGCTCGGCAAGAAACATCAATGGCTAAATGGAAGGTTAGCGAATCTTTATGTAACACTATCGACATGGCGATCCAAATCTGTGGGGGAAAAGGATATTCGCGTGACCTACCACTTGAGTTATTTTACCGTGATGCTCGAGCTGCAAGGATTGCCGATGGACCATCTGAAGTTCATAAAATGGTGATTGGTCGAAACTACGTATCAGAAAAATGGGATTTTTAACGGTTCATGGAAATTAAGGAATTACAGGAAAAAGTAGAACTCCACCTAACTTCAATTTGGAAGGAAAATGTAAAAGTTTCTCAGATTTATCATTTAAGTGGAGGAGCTTGCCAAGACAACTACTCGTTGGACTTGGTTTCTAGTTCTGGTAAACAATCCTTAGTTTTGCGTACGGATAAGGGAGCAAGTTTACTTTCTTCTCTTTCCAAACGAGATGAGTTCAAGGTAGCTGAACTTGTATATAAAGCTGGTGTCAAAACTCCGACACCAGTTTTTCTCGAAGAAACACCCGAAGTGATCGGTGCTCCCTTTTTTCTAATGGAAAAAATTGGTGGTAAGGCAACCGGTCGTTACATCACCAAAGATAAAGAATTGGATTCTTATCGGAAAACAAATATGGTTTCGGACTTAGCCGAAAATTTAGCGAAACTCCATACTGTAAAACCAAGTTTGGTTTTAGATGAAGAACTAAAACAAAAACTTAAATTTGTAACGATAGACAATTATATATCGATCGCCATCACCGATCTAAGACAATCATTAGACGATCTTCCTGAAGCTCACCCTGCCATTGAACTTTGTTTGTTTTGGTTGGAAACTCATGCTCCTACCATTGATGAGATTGTTCTTGTTCATGGAGATTTTCGAACCGGAAATTTTATGATGAATGCCGAGGGACTCCAAGGAATTTTAGATTATGAATTTGCACACTTCGGCGACCGTCATGAAGACATCGCTTGGTTGTGCATGCGTGATTGGAGATTTGGCCGGTTAAACAAAGAAGTTGGTGGTTTTGGAGATCGCAAAGATTTTTACGAAGCCTACCAAAAGACTTCTGGAATTGCGGTGGATCCATTTAAGGTTACGTTTTGGGAAATTATGGGAAATGTTCGTTGGGCCATTGGAAGTGCACAACAAACAGAAAGACATCTTTCTGGTAAGGACAAAGGGATTGAGCTTGCTGCCATTGGTCGGCGCACAGCAGAAATGGAATGGGAAGCGATGCGACTCATTGAGGAATTAGAACATGCAGTATAGGCCAGAAACAAAAGAACTCATTTCAGCAATCCAAGATTTTTTAATGAAAGACCTTCTTCCAAAACTGGAAGGCGATGATCTATTATCTTATAAGGCATTAGTATCTTGGAATATGTTAGGTGTGATCGCACGGGAAACAGAATCGTCTGAATTTGAATCAGATTGGGAC
The DNA here is from genome assembly GCF_000332495.1 of Leptospira terpstrae serovar Hualin str. LT 11-33 = ATCC 700639. Taxonomy (NCBI): domain Bacteria; kingdom Pseudomonadati; phylum Spirochaetota; class Leptospiria; order Leptospirales; family Leptospiraceae; genus Leptospira; species Leptospira terpstrae. The sequence continues at coordinate 572,246 of NZ_AOGW02000006.1, forward strand.
CGTATCCTGAACTTAAACTTAAAAATTTCTAAATGGGAAGATGAATACAATCGGAATCAGTTTTTAAATTTAAGTCGGAAAGAAAAATACAACCTTCTCTTCGATTGGAATAAAGCCCTATCTAAAGAAATCAGAAACCAAACAGAAAAAAATACAGGTTTAGATTTGAAACCTGGTGGAAAGGTTTGGAATTTTGCTAAAAACCAATTGAAAGAAACACTCAGTGTTTCCAACCCGAGGTTCCAAACCTAAATGTCTTTATTGTATTTGGTGCGTCATGGACAGGCAGACCGACTTGGAAAAAATTACGATCAGCTAACAGAACATGGTTGGAAACAAGCGAAACTACTTGGAGATTATTTCAAAAATCAAAGAATAGAATTTGATTCGGTATATACAGGTACCCTCAACCGGCAAAAACAAACAGCGCAAGGAATCATAAAAAGTTTTTCTATGAATCAGTTTTGTATCCCTGAGCCAATCGAAAATTCTGCCTGGGATGAATTCGATTCAAAAATGTGGCTTGGACTTGCAGCTAAGATTCGTCATGCGAATGTTAATTTTGCAAAATTATATGAATCGTATAAAAAAGCTTGGGAAGAAGGTAAAGAGGAAACTAGAGACTACTTCCAAGAACTCATTCAAATTGTTTTAAATGATTGGGTTCATGGAGTTTGGGATCCTGTGGAACCTTATACTTTCCAAGAATACGTGGAAAAGGTATCAATCGGCCCGAAGAATATACCTGAAAATGTAAAAAGCACTCTTGTAGTTTCTTCTAGTACTCCGATTGCCATCATGATGGGTCTTTCTTGCAAAATGTCACCTGTTGAATTTCCAGTTTTTATGAAATCGATCACCAATTCTTCACTTAGTGTTTTTAGGAGAGAAAAAGACCATTGGGAACCAGTGAGTTGGAATAACACTCCTCATTTACAAGATCCGGATCTTGTGACTTTAGTTTAGAAATTTTAAAAACAAGGATTTGAATTTTTAACCAGAAGAAGAAGGTCTGTTCCTGTTTTCCGAGAACAGACCAACAGGTTTTTTATTGGGCAAATGAAGAGAGGAGTTTGATCCTATTTTTTGCCTTTTGTCCCCAACCTGTTCTTGGAAAGTTTTTATACAAGTGATCCATAGCGGCTAACTCTTCTTCGTTGGATTTACTATAACGGATTGTAATTTTTGGTTCTTCTTGGAATTTAAAATCTACAATTACATGAAAACTTCCCATAAAAACTACGGTTCCTGGTTGTAAGTCAATCCTTGATTTTTCAATTTCCGAACGGTCAAAGTCTATATCAATTTTAGTGGGTTGTTTCGTACTGCCGAATGAAAAATCGGAAGCTCCTCGATTTAGTAAGTGGACAGCATCGTAAATTTCATACTGGCCTTCCTTTAAATTTTGGAAGTAATAGTAGTGTTCAGAGCTTTCATTATACTCGAATGATTTTTCCCCTTTTTTAAGAGTTACCTTTTGAAATCTGGGATCTATCAACTCATCCAAAACCATTTCATCTTTAACAATTGTCATATGAACAATGATAAGACTACTTTGCGCATTTTTAGGACCAAAACTTGAACAATCAGGAAAAAGATAAGTAATTAGAAATAGTATCAAAAACTTTCGAAAGATACCCGAAGTAATCCTTTCAAATTTTGAGATTTTTTTAACCGATGGATTTGAGTCTCCATCAGGTTGTTTTTCTTTGTAATGATCATCCAGTTTAGAACTCATAGGTAATTGATTCCTTAACCCATGGGGTATTGAATCTTTTTGGAAACAAGATTGATTTCCGATAAGATTTCTTCTGACAAAACCACATCAGTTGCTTTTAATGATTCTTCTAACTGAGAAACTGTATTGGCTCCAATGATAGTAGAAGCAACATAGTCATGTTGTTTACTCCAAGCAATAGATAAAACAGTGGAGCTCATTCCGTATTTTTCTGCAATAGCCATCAGTTCTACTGTGGAAGCTAAAGTGTTTTCATTTAAGAAACGAGAGGCCATACGTTTTTGTCTTTCTCCTTCGGCCATATAACGAACAAACCGTGAACCTTCTGGCGGAACAGATCCGTTGTACTTACCAGTGAGAACACCACCTGCAAGTGGAGAATAAGGAAGTAAGGAGACTCCCTCTTTTCGGCAAACTTGTGCTAACTCATCTTCGAAACGTCGGTTTAGAATTGAAAAATTATTTTGAATGGAATCATAACGAATGAGATTGTGTTTGTCTGAAGTCCAAAGACTTTTCATAAGCCCAAAAGAAGTTTCATTGGAACAACCTGCATAACGGATTTTCCCTTCGTCTTTCAATTCTGTTAGGGCTTCCATGGTTTCATCATATGCCATATCATGATCTGGCCAATGAGTTTGGTACAAATCAATGGTATCTACACCTAATCTTTGTAAGGAACCTTCAATGGCCCGACGGGTATGGTATTTGTCTAATGCTGTTTTTCCCTCACGCAGTGGCGGACTAAACCAACCGTGACCAGGTCCTGCCACTTTCGTGGCGATGATGATTCCATCACGAGGTTTCGTTTTTAGCCATTTACCAAAAATTTCTTCGGTTCTGTGAACCCAAGATTTTTGAGGAGGGACTGGGTAAATTTCTGCAGTATCATAAAAATCGATTCCGGCATCATAAGCACGATCCAATATTCGAAACGCCTCATCTTCGTTACATGAGGAACCAAAAGTCATGGTACCCATACAAATTTCGGATACCACCATACCTGTTTTGCCAAGTCTTCGTTTTTTCATGTTATTTTTTAATTAAAAATGTTCTGAATTGGTTTTTGGGATCACTCCATTCAATGACGTGATCTTTCACCTTCGCTTTTGTTGGTCCTCGTTGCATGGCTCTGTACAAATCTTCTATAAAAAGTTTGTCTCCTTCTACAACGGCTTCTACTTCCCCGTTAGGTAAGTTCTGAGTATAACCTTTGAGTCTCATCTCTTGGGCTTTTTGGAGGATGTAATAACGAAATCCGACCCCTTGTACAGTTCCCCGTATTACAATTCTCGCTCTTGATTCTTCTGATTTTCCCAAAGATTGTCTCCTTTCTTGAACTTACTTGGATTTTGATTTCTCGGCAATGTAATTTTGGATGGCCGATTTAAAAAGAGGAACAAACTTTTCATAGACGGACCGTTTGAATTCCACAACGGCTTGGATAGTTTCTTCAATATCCATAAATTGGATGGTCAAAAACTCTTGTTCGTGGTGAACTAAATCACATTCTTCCAAAGTCCCATCCCAATAAAAAAGGATCCATCTTTGCAATTGACCACGAAATTTTTGTAAGTGTGAATTAAGACCAAGTGAATTGGGAAAGTCATAGGGTATCCAATCAGGATATTCTGTTACATAGGTTGCTTTTTTGATACCAAGTTCTTCATATAATTCTCGTTTAGCGGCATCTAGATAATCTTCCTCATCATCAATGCCACCTTGTGGAAACTGCCAAGAACCTGGGAATTGTATTCGCTCCCCTACGATCACTTTTCCTAATGAATTAAAAACCACCATGCCTACGTTTTTGCGGTAGGGTTTGTCTGTCATATTCCTTAGAATGTCTCTATCATTCATTTTCGCAAGAAATTCCTTAATTTTTTGTTTCTCCGTTAGTCCGTGGTTCCAATCTTGGGATTAGGAGAGACTATGAAGATCATTTTGGTTCGTCACGGTGAGGCTGAAAATGCAACTCCTGCCATTTCCGATTCCCAAAGGGAATTAACAGACAAAGGGGTCAGTGACATTCACAAAATCGGAAAGTTCATTAAAAACTCTGCCTTAGCAGTCAAACAAGTTTATTATAGTCCTTATCTAAGAACCAAACACACAGCCGAAATCCTATCTGAAGAACTGAAATATGGTGGGGAAATGTTAGCTTCCGATGATCTCGCAGCTGGCAAAGGTTGTTCCGATATAATCTCTTGTTTAGTAAATTTTTCCAATTCCGACACTGTTTTGTTAGTTGGTCATAATCCAGACATTACTTACTTTGCAGCAAGGCTTCTTGGAAATGCAACCGTTGCTGAGAACTTAATTTTCCAACCGGGATCTACGATCGCTATCAATGTGGCTCGAGAAAAATTTGCGCATGGTCAAATTATCTGGGCAATTTCACCAGACAATCTAGGCATTTGAATTCCTATTAGTAAGGCTTGACCCGTTTTGGATCGCAAGGTTTTTGGATTTAGAACGCGGGGTGTAGCGCAGCGGTAGCGCACTTGTCTGGGGGGCAAGGGGTCGCCGGTTCAAATCCGGTCACTCCGAGAAGTTCAATTCCTAAAAAACCCAGCAGGCCTGCGAACAAACCTGCCGGAAGAAAATTCAGGATGGTGATATACAAAATAAAACTTAAGAAGGTTTTGTTTCGTTTCCTTCTTTGACTTTGTCCAAATACTTAACGACGTTGTCTTTGAGTTCGTCAAAACGAACGATTCCCCAAGCAATACCCATTTTTACTTTTAAAGCATTGTCACTGGTGTCGCTTTCGCCTTGTTCTTTTAACTTTTGAAAGTTTGTTTCGAATTTGCTTTTTTTCTCGTTCAGGTCTACGACGAGTTTCTCCCAAACTTCTTTGGAAGTCTTTACGGCGCCAATCCCAGCATTTACGATATCTTGAAGCTTGTTTTCCACATTGCTCATCGGATGTTACTCCTTATGGTTCCATTATTTTGCAGTGCACAATAATGTCTAGAAAGATTTTTCTGGAGGAATCTGAAATCCTGAACCAAAATGGTCGGATGCGCGTAAAAACTCTATGGACTCTCCTTTCCATTTCTACCCTCGTTTTCCTGATTTTGGATTGCGGTGGTCAAATCCAGGAAAAGCCAATTGCTGGCTGTGAACGAATTTCTGGGACTCCCGGCCCTGAAGACCTAGATCTTATCCGAGATACATCTACAGTGATTGTATCTTCTCATGAACGACGAAATGGATTGAAAGATATTGGAGCTTTGTTTGAAGTTTCCATGCAAGATACCAATCAAAAATTAGAAGCTAAAAAAATTGAAACAGATTATCCAAAAAACTTCAGACCGCATGGAATTAGTTATGCGAAAGTGAAAGGAGTCGATACCTTAGCTGTAATCTCCCATACATTAGAAGATGAAAATCCACATACGATCGAAATCTTTGAGCGCTCAAAATCGGGCAAATGGACCCATAAGAAAACGTTAAGTGATCCTACACTGACTAGTCCTAACGATATTTTCATGAATGAAGCAGGTGAAATTTTTGCTTCGAATGACAATGGAACAAACAATGCATTTCGAAAGTACTGGGATATGATCATTCGCAGTGGTCGGGCAGACATAACTTATTATGATGGAAAATCTTTTTTGGCATTGGATGTTCCCGTGATGCTTGGAAATGGAATCTACATTCGTAAAAAAGGAAACGAAGAACTTTTATACAGATCTGTGTTTGCTGAAAAAGCGATAAGAGTGTATCAAGTTGAACGGACTGGAGGAAAAATTCAATTAAAGTATTTGGAATCCATTGCTATTGGTGCAGGACCAGATAATATTTTAGAAGATGAAAATGGAATCCTTTGGCTTGCAGCGCACGACTCTACTTATAAATTCATTCGCCATGTAATGAACCGAACCAACTTAGCTCCCACTCGCGTTTTCAAAATCAATCCTGAAAACAAAGAAGTGACGGAAGTGTATGCAAACGAAGGAGCAGAAATTTCTGCAGGAAGTACTGGGCTTGTTTTCAAAAACAAACTTTTGATTTCGCAAGTGTTTGAAGATTTTCTTTTGGTTTGTCCAAGGCCATAGGCCATGAAATACATCGCATTGTTTAGAGGAATCAATGTCGGCGGAAACCGAAAAGTGGAAATGAAAAAACTAAAGGGGCTGTTTGAATCCTTAGGTTATACTGAAGTTTCCACTTATATCAATTCTGGTAATATTCTTTTTGAATCAGATCTTGATACAAAGTCCGTTCTCACAAAAATCACAAAGACCTTTGAAAAAACTTTTGATTTTGAAATCCCTACTCTTGTGAAGACAGAAAAGGAAATGAAAAAAATTGCAGATGCCATCCCAAAGGATTGGCAAAATGATCCTACGCAACGAACGGACATTGCCTATTTGTTTCCCGAAATAGATTCAAAAAAAATCATCGAAGAACTACCATTCAAAAAAGAATTTGTGGATGTTCGCTATACCAAAGGTGCTATCATCTGGAATATTAAAAAAGTAAATGTGAACAAAAGCAATTTAGCAAAATTAATTAGTCATAAATTATATAAGTCTATGACGATCCGCAATGTGAACACCGCGAGATTTTTAGCAGGATAGATTCAATTTAATTCTTTAAAATGATTTCGGATCAACTTTTTCCAACGGAACTGTCTCCATCGATAGAAAACACTAGCAAAGATAACTATAAAAATCGTTAGAATACCTGCTTTTATCTCTATCCTATCAATATATCTAACTAAATTTTCATTTTTTGTTTTTCGAATGAAAATCCAATGATCCCAAGTGTTGATGAGAGAACTATAACCATTATCTCTTAATATAAATTCATTTGGATTGGCTTCTTTAATTTTTTCGATAACTATTGTTTGGCTACTAAATGGTATGATCCCAAATAATTTCATTTTTGCCAAATAGTCCCCATTTTTCCAATTCTCTGGAAATCCATTTGGATTTGCAGGCTCAAAAACAACCATTGGTTTTGCAATGTAATCTAATGTTTTGGAAAGCATAACATAACTTGTAATCGTTTCAAAATTACTGGCAAAGTGAGTTTCTATATTAATAACCATTTCAAACCAATCCTTTTAATACTGCTTCTATCGTTTGTAGTAACAATGGTTCGCGATTTTCTTCGCTATGTTGTGCCACAAGTTTTGGGTGAGTAAAAGCTGTTCCTGCAGAAATAAGAATTTCTGTGACCATTTTTACATCTTTCTTTTTTAACTTTTTTTGCTCCATGGCTTCTGTAACTAACTTCGACATTTGATTTCGCATATTGGATAAATGAGTTTGGATGAATGGTTTGGATTGTTCGGCCGCCATATCAAATGCCTTATACAATTCGGGATCTAGTTTTACTTTTTCCAATTTCATCCGGTGCAAATTTTGAAACCATGTGAGAACCTTCTGTAATGGATCTCGTTTTTCTAAAACTAACAAATCCTGTTTTTGGTCCAGGTTCACAAGCCAACGTTCGGATACGGCATCCAAAAGTGCTGTTTTGTCTTGGAAATGAGAGTAGAGGGCTGCGTGGCTAATCCCCATTTCTTTGGCCACATCCACTAAACGAACCTTTTCAAAGCCTTTGGCACGCATTTGGTCGATGGCGATTTCCACTGCTTTATCCTGTATTTCCGAAGGTGAGAGACCAGTCCGAGGCATAGGGAAAGGGTCGGATTTACCCATTCCGGGTCAATTCGAAATTACAAAATGAAAAAAACGTTAGTTTTGAAACTTACGGACTTGACTTTTTGTAACTTACATAATATTGTAAATGTAAGTAAGGAAATACCAACAAAATGCACCTGAATGGAAATACAATATTGATTACCGGCGGAACGAGTGGGATTGGACTGGCTTTGGCCAAGCGACTCTCTAACCTCGGAAACCGCATCCTAGTTTGCGGAACGAACGCAAAGAAAATGGAAGAGTTAAAAAAATCCCATCCTGATTGGGGGACTTACCTCTGTGATGTTTCACGCCCTGAGGAAAGGTTACGTTTGTTTCTAGAAACTACCAAAGACTATCCAGAGCTGAATGTGTTATTCAATAATGCAGGCATCCAACGTTACCCTAAATTAAATGAGGTGGAACCTTGGTCAGACTTAGGTAAAGAGATTGATATCAATTTGGGAGCTCCCATCCATCTCTCTACGTTATTCGCCAAACATCTGTTCGCAAGAAAAAATGCAGCGATTTTAAATACCACTTCCGGATTGTCTCATATTCCTTTGGCCTATGCTCCGGTTTATAGTGCTACCAAGGCAGCATTACACTCCTTCACATTGACAATGCGATTTCAATTTCGCAATGAGCCAATCAAAATCATAGAAGTTTCCCCTCCTATGGTGGATACGGATTTAGGAATCCCTAACACGCATACTGCGGGACTGAATTTGGATGAATATGCTGATTCTGTAATCAGTGGATTACAGAATGGAGATCTGGAAATCACCACAGGATTTTCTACGGTCTCAGCGAATGCAAGTCGAGAGAAAAAGGATGAAATCTTTTTGTCTATGAACCAAGCTCGGAGTGGATCAAACTAAAGACCGACCGACAAAGGCACAAGCGATGGCATCCCAAGAGTCATCGTGGCCTTTCAGATCCTTAAATCCTAAAATCATTTGGATCGCTGCCCGAACTTCTTTTTTGGTAGCGTTTCCTTTTGTGGAAATTCCTTTTTTGATTTGAGTGGCTGTGAGTGATACAACCGGAATTTGTTTTTCACCAAGGGATAGAAGAATCACCCCACGTGACTCCGCTACTTTCATTCCTGTGGTGGTATTCTGAACAAAAAACAATTCCTCTACGGCCGCAGCCTCTGGTTTGAATTCAGTCAGGATATCCATAAGTTCTAAGCGTATTTGGAGTAAATTGTCGGGAGAAGGGGTTTTGGGTGCTACTTCTATGGTACCGTAGGTAAGGAGTTCAGGATTACGACGGAGGCCCTCAGGAAAGGACAAAATGGCGTATCCGACTCGGTGGGATCCAGGATCTATTCCTATGACTTTCAATAATTTCTTTCCAAGTTCCGTTCTTTTGTCCAGTTTCGACCTCCCCGACCCAAAACCTAGTCTAAAAATGAAAATGACAGGGTACTTTCCTTCCGTATAGTGGAAGAAAACCACCCGCAGGAACGTTAAACACATGACCGCAACGGCAGTGAAACTCGAAAAATCCCAGGCGGAGAAGGCTCTTAGTGCTCAAGCCGCCCTCCTCAATGATGTAACCAAACGACTCGCTCAGAAAAATTCCGATAACGGCAAAGTTTCCGTAAGCAAAATGGACAAAACGCAACACGTGTTTTACCAATTGGCTTGGATGACAGCTCAACAACGTGTTGCTGAGAACTTTATCGTTTATGCTTGGGATGCTTCCAAGGGAACTGGAGAAATGGAACAGAAAATGGCCCTTACTTTTGCGGCTGAGACTGTATCCAACATTCGTTCAGAACTCGCAGCGCGCCCTGCTGAGTATGAACTAACTTACCAAGAACTATTCTCCAAACTTTTTTCTGATGAAATCAACACTTTCGTAGAAGCAGCCTCTAAAATGGAAAACTACGAAGCGATTGTAGACAAGATCGTTGATCTTGGACACTTCGGTGCGTATGGACTTTCTGAAGACCATGAAAACTTCCGTGGAATCTTTAAAGATTTTGCTGAAAATGTAGTGGTTCCTCATGCAGAACATGTCCACAGACATGACGACCTCATCCCACAAGAAATCATCAATGGACTCAAAGACATGGGTTGTTTTGGTCTTTGTATTCCAGAACAATTTGGTGGAATCCAACCTGATGACCGTCCAGACAACATTTCCATGTTAGTCGTTACAGAGGAACTTTCTAGAGGTTCCCTCGGTGCTGCCGGATCCCTCATCACAAGACCAGAAATTATGTCCAAGGCTCTCCTCAAAGGCGGAACCGAAGAACAAAAAAATAAATGGTTACCACTACTTGCCTCTGGCGAAAAATTTGCAGGGATTATGGTTACAGAACCTAACTACGGTTCCGATGTTGCTGGCGTTTCTGTCACAGCTAAAGAAGTGGACGGTGGGTTTGTCATCAACGGTGTAAAAACTTGGTGTACATTTGCAGGTTATGCGAACCTGCTTCTCATCCTTTGCCGTACAGAATCTGATCCAAGTCTCAAACACAGAGGTCTTTCCATCCTACTTGCGGAAAAACCTTCCTTTGATGGACATGAATTCAGTTACAAACAAGACGGTGGCGGAACCATTCAAGGAAAAGCGATCGGAACCATTGGATACCGAGGAATGCACTCTTACGAAGTATCTTTCGAAGACTACTTTGTTCCAAAAGAAAACCTTCTTGGTGGAGATGCTGGACGCGGTAAAGGATTCTATTTCCAAATGGAAGGATTTGCTGGTGGACGTATCCAAACGGCAGCTCGTGCCAATGGTGTAATGCAAGCAGCTCTCGAAGCAGCACTTCGTTATTCTCAAGAACGTAAAGTATTTGCAAAACCAATTTACGATTATACTTTAACTAAGTTCAAAATTGCGAAGATGGCAATGATTGTCCAAGCAACTCGCCAATACACTAACTATGTAGCAACACTACTCGATGAACACAAAGGCCAAATGGAAGCTACACTTGTAAAATTGTATGCATCCAAAATTGCTGAATGGGTGACAAGAGAAGCAATGCAAATTCATGGTGGTATGGGTTATGCGGAAGAGTATCCTGTATCTCGTTACTTTGTGGATGCTCGTGTATTCTCGATCTTTGAAGGTGCGGAAGAAGTAATGGCTCTTCGCGTTGTAGCGAAAGACCTACTTGACCAAGCACTCGCTTCTTAATTAGAAACAAATTTTGTCTTTGCTGGAAAGGTTCGACCCGAAAGGCAAAGATGAATGTGGAAAAAGCCCGAATTTTCGGGCTTTTTTTATATCTAAAACAAAAATGAATCCGACATTTTATTGAAACATTTAATAAAACTGGAAGACCAACTCAATGATTCCGGGTTACACTGAGAGAAACATGATCAAAAAATCAATACCACAACTACCATCCATGAATCTTTTAAGATCAAAGGAATTCTACGAAGTAAATTTAGGTTTCAAAACGTTTAAACATTATGATGATATTCTGTTATTGGAAAAAGATGGAATTGAACTTCATCTTTGGTTATGCGATGACCCATCCATTCCTCAAAATTCAAGCGTTTACTACCATGTAGATGGAATTGATTCCATGTATTCAGATTACAAAAGTAAAGGAATTGTCCATAAAAATGCTCATTTGAAGGACCAACCCTGGGGGATGAGGGAATTTTATGTTTCCGATTTGGACGGCAATCTATTAAAGTTTGGACAATCTATCAGTTTATGAACAAAGAGGAAATTAAAATTTTAGAGTCTAAATCGAGTAGATTAATCTTATCTGTGTTAACTGTAATTTTATTTTTTGCCAACTATTGAATTGTTGTGTTTATTTGAATTTGGAATTCTACCAAATAGGAGTTTAAAGATTCAGTGAAGAGCAATCGAATATTCTTTTGTGTTTTTGTTATAATCTTAATGATAACATTCGCGTGTAAAACTCCTATGCCCGAGCTAAGTTCTGAAGCCAAACTAACTCAAGGAAAAATAATTTCCATACGGTGGACCACGACAGATCCAGTTTTAGCAAAAGTATTTAATGAAGTTTTTCCTGTCCCACCTGCTATCCTCCTGGATGAAAATGCAAATGTTACTGATTTAACAACGATTCCACTTCCTGATCCAAATCCAAGCCATGCTCCTAAACCAAAAATTGAAAAACCTATAAACCCGAATGAATTACCTCGGTGGGATCGTGGATTTGAACTTTCCAATATCGACAATCTAACGTTAGTCATCCGAAAAGAAAGCCAAAGACCATTTTATAGTATTGGAATCAGTTTACTTGCGTTGACTATGTTGTATTATGGGACAATGGAGGCAGAAGCAGAACTAGTTTGGACTTCGGGAGAAAATTCTCTTCATAGAATTTCCTTTTTATCCACTTATGAAACGATTTGGGCACCAATGCCATTTTATATTGGAACTGGTTCTACAATTGTGGCCCCAGCCCTCAATTCGAATCGTTATCCATCCCATATACAAAAATATTGTACATTAGATAAACCAAGTAAATTACGAGAATCCTTAGAGCAGACAAAGTCAGACAACTGTAAGGAATATGAAATGTTTTTAAGGCGTTTGTTCTTACAAAATTATGACTCCATCCATTCTCAGTTAAAAGAATGGGAAAAACGAAATCAAGATTGGTTTCAGCCATAATAAAGGACCAATTTCATTTGAATCGAAATCAGAAACTCATTCATTCTTTGTTTCGAAAAATCGTAGTTATTATTTCTTTTGTGTTTCTCTCAACGGTAATCCCGCTAAAAGAACTGAACTCAATTTCAATCCCAAAAGAAAATTGGAATCTTATACTTTATGGCGGAATTTTTACAACGACAGACCTCATCCCTATTGTGTTTCGTCAGAAGACGGATTATAAAGAATCGTATATAGGAAGTTTGGGAATTTCAAGACCACTCGATTATCGAATTCGATGGTTTGATTTTTTGTGGGAAGGAAATGTTACCAAACATTTTGGTGAAATGAATCATTGGGAGGTGAATGGTTTTTATATTGTTAAAATTGATCGAATGTATGGTTCTCCTATTAGTTTATCGTTAGGTGAGGGTTTGTCTCTTGCGTCTGAAAATCCAAAATTAGAAAATAAAGCAAAAGGATACTATCTAGATGGGTTACAAAAAGATGCAATTGAATCAAGAGCGCTTCTTAACTATATGATGGTGGAATTCAGTTCTTACTTACCATTTGAAAGAAAAACAGAACTGTTTTTACGAGTGCACCATAGGTCTGGTATTTTTGGACTCTATTGCCCTCCAGATCCCAATTGTGGTTCGAACTTTGTGAGTTATGGGTTTCGAACTTCATTTTGATCCCGCAGCACAACAGTTAAACGTAAAACTGCAAGACCAATTTTTTATAACGAGAAAAACTAATTAGGATTCGTTTTGGAAGGTTCTTTGATCCAATCAAACTTTGTGTCTTTATGTTTTCCTTCATCCACTAACGTTTTTAGATTCAGCAGAGATTCATAAGGAGTATCTGTTAAAACTAAGTTGATAACAGATTGTGGAACGGATCCACCTGGTTCAAAATGGGCTTGGTATTCAATTTTTAATTTTCCATTGGTCTGTGGAATGATTCGCCAAACACCTTCAAAGTTTTCCATTCGAGTGACACCAGACGGAACAGGGCGAGCATTAGAATCGAGACGTTTGATTTTCATCACAGTGGCTAATGATTTTTCGTTTTGTTCAAATCCTCGATCCATAATCAAATCGCGATCATTGACTGGCCAAGGCGCACCATTCCTAAGATACACAATAGATTTTTTCTCTGTTCCCGAAAGAACGGTGAGTTCTTTGCATTGATGGTAAAGATTTTTGCAAGAAGCAGGATCTGTTAATAGAGCAACAACTTGAGAAATGGATGCATCTACTTCTGTTCGTCCCAAAAATTCATCTAGGTTTGAACCAACAAAAGGACGAGTCAAAACTTGAATTCCTTTTTTTCGTTTGGACTCCGACCATTCTGGTGATTGGGCGAAAAGAGAGGATACAGTTGATAGCAGGGAAACTCCTATCAATGTCAGTATTAGGATTTGTTTTTTTGTCATGGGTTACCTGCCTATTTGTAAGTGAATGAGTGGTCTCACTGTTTCTGCAAAGAATAATGAGGTTGATGAAGCTGGTAACAAACTCAATCCATTTTTTCTTCCTATATTATTTACAGCAAGGATGGCCATATAATTTCGATTTTTATCTAGCCATGGGTAAAATCCGTTGATTCCTATACTATGAGAGATAAGGTCTCGATCGCATTCTGAGGGAATATCCGTAGTAGTACAAAATCTCCAGTTGCCTAGACCATATTGCCAACGATAACCAAAAGCCGAAAATTGAGAGTAACCAATCTTTGCACCATTGTATTGGTCTGCTAAAATTTCCGTAACCGATGTTGTAGAAAGAAAATTTGCGATATTGGCCCCTGCGGCATTTTTTGCAGTTCCATTGGTTAACAGTGCATTAAGCATTCGAGCATAGTGTTCTGGGGAAATGGAGAGACCAAAGGCACCAGACAAACTTCCATCAGTAACTTCTGAAGTTCTATAATTTCCCCTCCAAACAGCTTGGCTTGCATCCCAACCAAGTGGAGTCACGATGAGTTGAGTGAACAAAGTATCCCAAGTTTTAGCACATGAAACCTCTAACATTCGTTGTGCGACTGCCATGTGATTGGAATTGTATTGGAAAAGGGCACCTGGTGTCCCAGTGGATTGGTCACGGATTTCATTAACACAAGTATCCTTTTGTGTTCCAGTGGCTCCCACAGGCAATGTAGAGATACAAGTGGCTTGTCCAGATCCATTCCCGCCTCCTGCATTGAGACCCGAAGTAAAGGATAATAATTGACGAAGTGTGATGGTTCCTTTGGTTCCTGTCCATCCGAGAATTTCACCTGTGGTTCTACTGAGTGAAAGGGCTCCACCTGTCACACAAGTTCCTGTAGTGACCGTACCACAACCTGCAAAAGTTCCACTGTTGGTATTACAATCAATGGCTCGCATTGCGGTAATGGCAGTTACCCATTTGGAACCAGAAGCAATCGGCCGGTAAGTATTATAATCTAATACGGATTGTCTCGCATAAATTCTGTTACCTGATTGATCATAAACTTGAAAACTGGCACCTTCATCAGTAGTTTTAGCATATTGATCAAAACAAGAATCGATGGTAAAACAAGAACCAACAATACCAGCCAATAGAATTGACCTGGCATCTTTGTCCGTTTCAACAGATTTTAGACAATTGAAAAATAAACAAAACGAGATTAGAGATAATAATAGTGTATTGAAAGTAGATTTCATAAGATTCCTCATTTAAAAACGAATTGGTTCTATAGTAATGATTTTTCCTGTTTTTTCTAAGTCACAGGAGGCAAACTCAGGTAAAAGGATCGCATCACGAGTCCCTCCCCCAACAGTTGTTAAACCATCATAGATACTTCCCAAAACCAAAGCTCCTTTGGTTTTGATGTCGGATTCGCACTGTAAAACAGAAGATTCCATAAACGAATCTTGATCTTCAATCGTGGCAATGTAAGAATACAGGATTTTGGCTAAAAATCCATTGATGATCAGAAGAGGGGAAATGGGGCCTTGCCCTCCTTTCATTCCGGACTGAGCCAACCAAAACGATGATGCAGTTGATTCTGCTTCAAAAATCGCGTCTGAAATTCTTTTTTTTGCTTCAGATCCTTTGATGGCACCGTACGTCGGAATTCCAATTCCTTCTGTAAGCATACAATTTGTCAGAAAGACAAAGAAAAGAATAGATAGAAAAATATTCTTCATGTGATTTTTATCCTTAATAGAGAATGAAACGATCTGTAAACTTTTCCTTTCACCACATGGTTCGGATTCC
Source organism: Leptospira terpstrae serovar Hualin str. LT 11-33 = ATCC 700639 (assembly GCF_000332495.1). NCBI lineage: Bacteria > Pseudomonadati > Spirochaetota > Leptospiria > Leptospirales > Leptospiraceae > Leptospira > Leptospira terpstrae. The sequence continues at coordinate 587,491 of NZ_AOGW02000006.1, forward strand.
TGAACCAGAACTTATGGAAGATTTTACTCAAGTAGAATCTTATGCCAAAGCCGATTTTGAATCGGCTCATTCTTTCCTCGTTCGTAAATTACAAGATAGAATCCCCTTACGTTTTGCTCCTGAGTCCATTTTAGACCTAGGTTGTGGACCTGGAGATATGTCTTCTCGTTTGTATTTACAATTTCCGATGGCGAATTTTACATTTTTAGATGGTTCCGAATTCATGTTAGATTTTTGTAAGAAGCGTATCGATACATTGGTTCCAAAAAAAAGAAACAATAAAATTGATTTTAAAAAAGAACTCATTCAGGATTTTGTTCCTGAATCGCCGTACGATTTAATATTTTCCAATTCATTATTGCATCACTTACATGATCCATTTGAATTTTGGGCAGCGGTGCAAAGGTCTATGCACCAAGATAGTTTTATCTTTATCTCTGATTTGATGCGCCCTGATTCAGTTGGGATTGCCAATCAACTAATGAATCGTTATGCGAATGGAGAATCTGAAGTTTTAAAACAAGATTTTTATAATAGTTTACTGGCGGCTTATCGAATTGAAGAAGTCAAAGAAATGTTAGAGATTGTTCGGTTGGACTCAAAATTAAATCTAGAACCCATCACTGACCGGCATTGGATTTGTTATTCAAAACAAAGAAACTAATTGGTTAGTGAAACTCTATATTTTTAGGTCATCAACCACTCTGATTTTCATGGGAACTTGTGAGGACTAAATGAAAATCGAAAAGATTGGAAGTCACTTAAGCCAAATATTTTTTTTCAACTCTCACTTTGTCCATATGACTAATTTTGAGTTCATTGGCAAGGTCATCTAAAAACCGAATTTCTTCCTGGTTGAGTGCCCCATCGGAGGCAACAATACAGACGGCATCTTCAAAAAAATTTAATGCATATTCATCGTTATCCAAAACAACTTTAGTAATGGTTTTCATTGGGAGAGGATTTTCAAAAGTCTTTGAAAGAATTTCTAAAACTGGTTTTTTTTGGGCCTGAAATCCACTGAGGAGGCAATCAGGTTCAAAGAGTACGTTGACTAGTTCCCCTACAATATCCCCTTCTTTTTTTTTGAACTGACCATCGGCATTACAGGCATAAGACCACAAACTAAGCAGGACTTTGGCATATTCAATGTGAAGGTCACTTTCGATGTCCAGAGTCGATTGGATCGATTCCGGATGTTTGTTTTTGTTTCCCTTGACTTGTTTTAAATTTTGAACGATTTTCTTTGCCATAACAAACGTGAATTTTAATACTTCAGATTCTTCCGTAACTTCATTTTTTTACTCTTTTCTTGATTTTTCCCAAAAATGGGCTGAATTGGAAGTTCGAATCAGGAAACTGGAATTAATCTATGTCGAAAAACATACTCGTTACAAGTGCTCTTCCCTATGCCAACGGTTCCATCCACTTAGGCCATGTTTTGGAAGCAGTCCAAACAGATATTTGGGTACGTTTCCAAAAGTTAGTTGGAAACAATTGTTATTTTTTCTGTGCCGATGACACACATGGAACTCCAATTATGATTGCTGCAAAAAAAGCAGGCAAAACTCCTGAGTCCATGATCGAAGAAGTACAGAAGGAACATTTCAAAGATTTAACTGCTTTTGGAGTTTCGTATGATAACTATTATACGACAAACTCAGAAGAAAATAAAAAATTCTCAGAATCTATCTATCTTACTTTAAAGAAAAATGGTCATATCGTAGCAAGAAACATCGAACAGTCGTACTGCGAACATGATCAAATGTTTTTACCTGACAGATTTATCAAAGGAACTTGTCCCAAATGTGGCGCCAAAGACCAATATGGTGATTCTTGCGAAGTTTGTGGAACCAGTTACTCTCCTAAAGATCTAAAGGATTCTTATTGTTCTATCTGTGGAACTAAACCGGTTCTCAAAGAATCCAAACATTTATTTTTTAAACTCCAAGACTTCCAATCACAATTACAATCTTGGATGGAAGAGGGAAGTCGCTTGAATGAAGGAGCACAGAAAAAACTAAAGGAATGGTTTACTTCTGGCCTACAAGAGTGGGATATAAGTCGCGATGGCCCTTACTTTGGATTTGCAATTCCAGAAGAAGAAAACAAATATTTTTATGTTTGGTTGGATGCACCAATTGGATACATGGCATCTGCTTTAAACTTTCTAAAAGATGAAAAAAAGTTCAATGAAATTTGGAAAGAAGGAAAAGGTAAAATTGTTCACTTCATAGGAAAAGACATTCTTTACTTTCATGGACTTTTTTGGCCAGCGATGCTTATGGGATCTGGTTACAAAACACCAGCGCAACTTAATGTACATGGATTTTTGACAGTTAACGGCGAGAAGATGTCCAAATCAAGAGGAACATTTATCAATGCATCTACATTTGCCAAGTATTTGGATGTAGAACATTTTCGCTTCTATCTTGCTTGTCGATTGGGTTCTGGAATGGAAGACGTAGATATTTCTTTTGATGATTTTGTATCTAGAGTCAATTCTGATCTCATTGGAAATTTAGTAAATTTGGTATCTCGTGTTTCGACCTCCATTCTTGATAAAATGGATCGAAAGTTAGGTGTACTTTCTGCAGAAGGAAAAATACTTGTTGAGGAACTTCTTTCAAAAGATTCAGAAATTAGAGAAGCATATGATTCGCGTAACTATTCTAAGGTGATGCGAGAAATTACTGGGCTCGGTGATAAAGTTAATAAATATGTAAATGATTATGCTCCTTGGAACCTAATCAAAACGGACGTAGAAAAAGCTAGAGAAGTAGTCACCACTTCCCTTAATTGTGCTAAGATTTTATTCACTTATATGGCGCCTGTGACTCCAGAGATTGTGAGTTCCTTAGCATCTTTATTCCAAGTCCAGAATTTAAGTTTTTTAAATTTAACTGAGACTTTGGAAAACAAAGTTCTTGGGCCATACCAAATGTTATCAAAACGCGTTGAGGAAAAAAATATTTCACTTATGATTGAAGAAACCAAAGAAGCTTTTGAAAAGGCAAATCCAGATAAAACAAAATCAGAACAAGGAAAAAAAACTGATTCTGATACAGCGACTGTTTCGGAAGACGGATACATTACCATTGATGAACTTTCCAAAGTAGAACTAAGAGTTGGTCACATTGTAGAGGCAAATCCTGTAGAAGGAGCCGACAAACTCTTGTTTGTGAAAGTAAACTTGGGAGAAAAAGGAATCAAAAATGTATTTGCCGGAATCAAAGCAAGTTACACAGCAGAAGAGTTGGTAGGTAAAAAAGTAGTAGTAGTTGCCAACTTAAAACCGCGACAAATGAAATTTGGTTTATCGGAAGCGATGTTACTTGCTTCAGGAAAAGATAAAACTTTATCTTTATTTGTTCCTGATCGTGATGCAAATCCTGGAGATCTTCTGAAATAAAACAATGGCAACAAAGTCGGAACAAATCTTACGAGAAAAGGAAATTGAAGGGATTAAATTTAGCCTCTATGGAAAAATTATTATCTTTTCGCTTCTTACGATTGGAACCTTTTTTGTTGCACAAACTTTATTTGAAATTCTAACGATAACCTCCATTTCGTTAGCTTTAAATGTAGTACTTTATATTTTATCTAAGTTTTTAAAACAAGGGAAGTTCGTTTCTTTTGTTGGATTGTTTTGTGTTGTGATTGATTTATTTATCATTACTCTCCTCCCATTTATTTGGTACAATGCTGTAGGGGGAGAATCACAAGTTCCTAGGACTTATTTAATCAAAACTTACTTACATTTTATCATTGCTGGCACTTTGATAATGAACGCATTTAGCATCCAACCGATTTACCCAATGATTTATGCTTTGGGTGTTGTGATAAGCCAAGCTGGTATTTTGGTTTATGCTCAACAAGACCCTAGGTTCGTGAGTACAGAAAGTTTTAAAGAAGCTTTTCTTGGACCTGCGGCCCATGTCAATAATTACATAATGTCCATGGGAATCATCGGTGTTTTAGGATTTTTTTTGGCTTACCTTACTTATCGTGTTAGGCGGACTGTCCTTACTGCTGTTACTAATGAAATCAAGATGACTCAACTTTCCCGCTACTTTTCTCCTAACGTTGCATACCAAATGGGGCAAGCAGGAGATGATTTTTTCAAACCAGGAGGAAAGGAATCAACTGTAGCAGTGTTATTCTGTGATATTGCAAATTTCACAAATATTTCCGAAACCCTTGGACCTGAAAAGACCATGTCTTTACTTTCCGAATACCATAGTTTTATGTTAGATGTTGTTTTTAATCACGGTGGGACACTCGATAAATTTATTGGTGATGGGATGATGGTTACTTTTGGAACACCACTTCCAGCAAAAGAGGATGCAACAAATGCTGCCAAAGCTGGTGTAGCCATGATCCAAGCATTATCTCTTTGGAATCAGAATCGCGAAAAAATGGGAGAAAAACCAGTTTCCATTCGGATTGGAATCCACTATGGAACAGTGATTGTTGGCAATGTGGGTGTGGAGAAACGCCTTGAATACACAGTGATTGGAGATACGGTCAATGCTGCCAGTAGGTTAGAATCTTTAGGCAAAGATTTGAAGAGAAACTTTTTGATTTCAAAAGAATTATATGATCAGATATCTCTCGAATTTCGACAAAATCTAAAGATCAAATCCATGGGAACATTGTCCCTACGTGGAAAAACAAAAACTACAGAAATATTATCTGTGGAGACAAGTTTATGATCCAGCTTCCTTCAGGAAAAGAAATTACAATCATTTCCAAACCTTCGTTAGAATCTAAAGATGTTACTTTACGCGTTGTTAGTTCTAAACTAGCACAAGAATTTGTTGATCATTTTGAATTTGGAAACAAACAATTATTTGTAGATTGTGATGAAGATGCTTTGTTGGAAATTGATCCTAATGTCAAAGAAGAAAGCAAACGACTGTTATGGGAGTCTGGAAATTTGAAATTCACAGCTGATGATTGGAAGTCATTTCAAGAAACCATTCCACCTCTCTCTCCGTTTCTTGCTCAAGATTTATCCGGAAAGGATTTGATGTTGGCTTGGGGGAAAAAGGAAAGTCTTTTGTCTGCAGTGGATTCAGGACTTGGTACTTACTTTAGTCGGTCGCGAAATGGGAAGTGGGTGAAAGGAGAAGAGTCAGGTCACTTGCAGAATTTATCTGCGATTTATGTACATTCTAATCCATTTTTTATACAATATGTTACAGGCCAAATCGGAGCTGCTTGCCATACTGGTTATTATTCTTGTTTTTTTCGTGAGCTTGGTCCGAAAAATACCATATCATTCGTCTATTCAAATAAAGTAGGAGCGTAATTTTGAATCGAATTGTTCTCATCATTTTAGTTGTCGTTTGTGTTATCTTTATTGTTTATAAATTAAAAACTTCATTAGGTGCAAACCAGACCCAACTAAAAGAAAAAATTGATAGTGGAGCACTCGTTGTAGATGTTCGGACTGTTGCTGAGTTTCAATCTGGGCATTTTCCAGGTGCGGTAAATATACCTGTAGACCAAGTCTCAAAACGTCTGGACGAGTTTGGTGACAAAAACCATTCGATCGTTGTCTATTGTGCTTCAGGTGGTCGCAGTGGAAGTGCCAAATCCTTTTTGGAATCTGTAGGTTTTACCGATGTGATCAATGCGGGCGGCCTTTCCAATATGCCAAACCCGTAATAGAATTCTCTGATCAGAAAAATATTGAAGTTTCTAAAGGGAAGTGGTTTCCCTTTAGAAAATAAACTACATTCTTTTTCGTTTCATATACAATTGCAATCCAGTCAAAGCTTCTTTCTTTACTTTGTTTCCGAGTGCCGGCCACCAGCCAAGTAAGTAACCAACAGGACCCATAGCCATTCCCAACCACTTCCACATCGAAAAATGATCTTTATGAATGAGAATCTTTCCGTCTTTAAACGTAAAATTTGCATGGATTTTATTTTGCACCGTTCTGCCAGTTTTACTAAAACTATAATCCGCTTCCCAATCGGCAGAACCTTTGAAATCATCCGCTTTGATATTAGAAAAACGAATGGTTAGATTTTGGCTTCGTTCGATTAACATGAGCCACATTGCTCCTGCTTCCTTTCCTTTAAGGGAACCAAAAGCAGGATCTTGGAATTCGATATCAGGATGGTAACAACCCACCATGGTTTGTCCGTCTTTGTTTTGGAAGGCTGTGTAAAACTTTTGAATCAACTGTTCATTTGCATGCATTGTGGGAAAGATTATGATTGATCAATCCCGGTCTTAGCAAGAAAAAAAGTTATGAAACGAATTGTTCTCTTTGCCTTTGGAACCAGTTTTTTGCTTATTGGGCTCGTTGTTCTTTTTTTAGCCGTCGGTTACTTTCAAGAACCAAAATTCCACTCAGAAACCAGCGAATGGTTGAAAGCCGAACCAGAAGACATTTGGAACTATATCACAGATATCAAGGACCTACCGAATCGCAGAAAAGAGGTAGTGGCGATCAAAATTTTAGAAACTAGACCAGATGGAACTCCGACAAAGTGGGAAGAAACTCCAGATATGGGTGGGTACATGATTTTTGAACTCCGCGAGTTCATTCCAAACAAACTTTGGAAAATTGAACTAACCGACACCAGTTTTAAAATGCGTGGGTCTTGGACTTATTCATTGGAACCGAAGGTCCCAGGAACAGTTGTGACGATTACGGAAGATTCCGAAATCACAAGCATTCCTGTCAGAGGAGCCTACTTCCTCGCCGGTCGTAATGCCACCCTTCAAAAAGAGATGGAACTCATCCACAACCGGTTTAGCGGGCGTTAGGGGAAAAAGTTATACTATTTTAAACCTTGGATCCATTCATTGATCCCCTTACAAATTTTACGAACGGTTTCTCCGTGAAAGATGATTCCAAGGTGGCCTTGTTCATAATAAGTGATCACCTTGTTTTCTGATTTGAGATCTTTCAGTTCCGTGAGACTTTCTTCCGGTACAATTTTATCTACCGTTCCGACAACACTATAGATAGGCATATTAAAATTATTTAGGAAGTTTTCGGTATAATTGATGCGGCCATCGTTTGACCAGAAACTTCTTTCATTAGAAATCTGGCTTTGGAAAAACTGCATAATCACAGAAACTGATTCTTCGCAAAACACGTCTTCCATAAGAAAATACCATTCAGGAGGAGTGATTTCTTTATAACCCACAAAGTCTTTGATCGTCAAAACTTTGGTTCCAATATTATAACTAAAACTTCTTAAACTGGAATGAAGGTTCAAAATCAATTTGAAGAATTTTTTTAAGTCAATGGTTTGGATAGTTGCTTGCATAGAAAAACTAGCCATACTCAAAATCATATCCGAAATCATTTTATGTGGTAACATACTGAACCCACGTTTCAGAGTATCGAGCCCAATAAAATTAGATTTCAAACTGATGTAGTTTGGGGAAGTAATGGAAACAATACCTGCAATGTATTCTTCAGGTTGTGGTAAATTGAATTCTTCTTTAAGTTCTTTGATTTTTTCATAGGAAGAAACATAAAAACGAGGAATCATTCCACCCATACTGTGACCGAGGACAACTGTCCTTTCACTTGGATAGTGCCAGCGAATCCAACGAAGAATTTCTGGAAAATCATCTTGGATGTAATTATCAACAGTCCATCCTTCTTTTTTGCCGTGTTTAGGCATGGTTTGTCTGGACCTTCCTCGCATATCCATAAGGAAAACTCGGTAACCATATTTCAGCGCCAGTTCTTTTGCGAGTTTATCCATAACTGAACGGCGGCAAAAAAATCCAGGTATGAGCAAAAGATTTTTTCCGGTATTGTTTAATTTTTCCGGAGTAAAACTTTTTAAGGAAACCGCATAACCATCAGTAGTTGGGATGATAAAAGATGCATCCATTCTATATTCAATATTGTACTGGTGAGATTTGAATATAATCGATGTGACCGGTTCTTTTTGGTCTTTGGTGGTTGTATAAAATAAGTTTCGTGAATTGGAAACTGTATCAGCCTTTTCGATATTTTTTTGAGCAATGTAATGGTCATTTCCAGATTCCATTTCTTTTGCCACTACAAACTCAATCACATCAAACAAAGAATAGAGTTGGAGAGTGAGGGGACGGATTTTGTCTTCAGGAATTGGATCTTTAGTTATCCCCCACAAAATCCCAATTGGGTTTTCATTCACAAAGAGAGGAATTCCAATCGCATGGTTCATGGTTTCTGAGAGTAAAACTTTTTTCTCAGGATGGATTTCTTCTTCTTTCAAATTAACAAAGATGACTTCCGGTCTTAGGCCTTTATTAAAATCAATGATGGACTTACGAATGAATCCTGCAGACTCGTTACGAGGATCTCCCAAATGGATGGGGCGAGATTTTTTGATGTATTCCTCAATTCCAGGAATTCTACGGCGTTCCGCAATTTCCTTTAGTTTGAAGTGTGTGGCTGTGGCCACAATTTTCATTTCATCTTGGTCAATAACTTCAAAAATTGAAAAGTTGAAAATGGGATCATCGTTGAAATCAACTAAAGAAACCATTTTATTAGTAAAGGATTGCCAAATATTTTCCAAAAACTGGAAGGTAGTTTTGGGAACCGGAAAAATATAGATTTTGTCCGGGCTCACCATGAGACTTTTATTGCTGTCCCTGGTGGAAATTTTGATCAAACGATCTTCCAGCGAATTTTCTTCAAGAGCCATTTAGCTTCCTTTCTATTGATGATGGCGATACGGTACGCTATAACTCTATTTTCGACTTTTCATATGCCTGTGAACTAAAAAATAAAGCTAATATGCAACAATCTGATTTCGAATCCATTTCAAGAGTTTCCGTTCCCGAATTAGACTCCATTCTAGGAAAACCATTCCCAATTTTGGACGATGGATTTGTCAGACTCGTTGATTACATGGGATCTGATGAATCGATCGTTCAGGCTGCACGCGTTTCGTACGGAAAAGGAACAAAAAAGGTAAATGAAGACCGAGGTCTTATTCGTTATTTAATGCGTCACCGCCACAGCACTCCTTTCGAAATGTGCGAACTCAAGCTACATGTTCGCGTTCCTATGGACACTTGGCGTCAGTGGATTCGTCACCGTATGGCAAATGTCAATGAATACTCTACGCGTTACTCCGTAGCCATTGATTCTGCCCAAACGACACTTCCGGGAGAATGGCGAGTTCAATCGGTTGGAAACAAACAAGGTAGTGATGGATATTTAGAATTATCCAAAGGTGACCACCTAACGAAAAAAGAAACAGAATTCCAGAAGTTTGCTTCAGATATTTATAATGAAAGATTAGAGATGGGTGTTGCTCGTGAACAAGCAAGAAAAGACTTACCACTTGCAACCTATACAGAAGCCTATTGGAAGGTGGATCTTCACAATTTACTCCACTTTTTGGCACTTCGAATGGATGACCATGCGCAATTAGAAATACGTCTTTTTGCAAAAACAATTGGAGAACAAATTGTACAAAAATGGGTTCCGAATGCTTGGGAAGCATTTGTCGACTATCGATTAAATGCACTCAACCTAACCAAATATGATACCCAAATCATTCATGCTTTTAATACTTCCGGTAAAGAGGGAGCAAAGAAGAAAGCAATCGAACTCGGATTATTGGATGCCGAAGGAACCACAGCGAAAAAAAGCCGAGAACGTGAGGAATTGGAATCCAAATTAAAAGATATGGGATTTTCCATTCCATGGTAATTTAAGCTACAACCGAATTTATAAATTCGGTTGATAATTTTTTTCCTTCTGTTTGTTAGAGAGATTATGAGCCTCAGAATCTTTCTAACCCTCTCTTCCTTAATTATGATCAGTGTTTCCCTTTCGGCGGATGAATTTGCTGTGGCAACTTTTACCCGCGGTAAGGTGAGTTTTCTTTCTTCTACTGACTCCTCCAAACTTTGGAAGACTCTCAAAGTAAACGATATCTTAAAACCTGGTGATAGAATCAAAACCGGTAACGGATCCAAAGTAGATTTTTTATACCAAGAAACCGAAATTCGAATCCAACCTAACACGGATTTTACACTGAAAGAATGGAATACTGAAAATAAAGTGGCAAAAGCCTATGTGGAAAAAGGGGCGGCTTGGTTTCGGGTCAGTAACTTTAAAAAAGGAAGTTTTGAAGTTTCTACTCCTACTACAACGGCAGGTGTAAGAGGGACAGCCTTCGGTGTGTTTTACGAAGAAAAAGAAAAGAAAGGATACACTTGTGTTTGCGAAGGTAAAGTCAATATCAATGGATCGGATTTTTCTAAAGGAAGTGGTGGAGCATTAAAAATGGGAGCCACAGATTTAGAAAAAAATGATTACAAAGATTTAATCACAAAAGAAGGTGCTACCATTCAGTTTAGAGAAAAACGAAAAGAGATCTCCATGTTGTCTCGTTGCCTTCCTTGTCACAAACCAGTTGGTTGGGAAGATACTAGTTTTACTCCGGACGAAACTTACGGTAAAAAGTGAAATTATATTTCCGATTCATTGTACTTTTATGCTTCTTCGCTTATCCTTTGTTAGGTGAAGAAGTTGTTACTACGAAAAAAGACGAACCTGATGGCTATTACGGACTCAAACTTGGTGCCATCTTAACCCCCACAGCTTCCTACCGAATTCGAGACAAAGCCTCCGGGACAACCGACCTTACCCCCTCCGATAAAGCAGGTTTTTCTCTTCCATGGACAATGATCACGATGTCCAAAGAATGGGAAAATACAGGAATGAAGGCTGAATTTTGGGGAGAAATCCTTCGCAATGATGCCCTTACCAATGACACTTTAGCGGGAACTGGGAACAAATCTAATCCTTATGTATTTTTGGTTAGGCGAGCAAACCTTGCTAAATCTTTTGAACTAGGAAATACAAAACACCAAATTCAGTTTGGTATGTTTGAACTGCCTCATATGTTTTCCGTTTGGTCAGGAAACTATGATTGGCGTTACTTTGATAAATCGCCATTAGAGTCCATGGGTTTTGCAAAAGATCCCGTGGATCTTGGAATTAATTATATACTTCGTTGGAATTCTTTTTCTGTTCAAACTGCAATTGTAAACGGAGAAGGTTACCGAAATACTCAGAATACAACAAACACTGGTTATGATGTCATTGGAAAACTAGGTTGGGAGCCAACCTGGTCAGAAAATTTAAAAACAGGAATTCATCTTTTAGGAAGAGCATCGAATGCTTTAGGTTATGCGAGTGATGAATGCCGTGAAGGTAAAACAAGTTGCCTTGCTAGCGATGGAAATCCAGCGACTAGAAAACAGGGAAGTGTTTCTCTCAACCAAGAACAAGTGGTTGCTGTTGAATCTCACCTAGTTTGGAAAGAAATACTCAATTTGGGCTTGGGTGGAATGGCCAAAAAACATTTGGGTGGGGAAATCGTAGACCGATTGGCTCCTTACCAACCTGCTACGAAAGTTGCTGAATCTACGGGACGAGGAGCCTATGCTTGGGCTGGTCTTGGAAATGGAATTCTTCGGCTTGTGGTTCGCGGAGAAATTGCCACTGGGGGTCCTGCCACTGGTTTACGAGCTACAGAAACTGTGGAAAAGGAACCATGGCTTCGGTTCAAACCGGGAACTACGGATCCTGCTTATTCAGACCAGTCTTATTATATCACTCGCCAAATCTTTGGGGAATGGTTTCTAACCCCTTCGGCAAGATTGGCACTGGGATACACTGAGGTTCGCTCCTTTGATACTAGAGGTGAACCAAATAAATGGTATGTAGACAGTACCGGGGAGGCATCAAATCGTGTCGAATATATAGAACAGTTTTCAAAACCTATCTCGCATCCGATCTCTGAATACGGAAGATTGGATCGAAGTATTGTTTTGAAAGCCACAGCTACGTTCTAAGACAGAGTGTATGGTATCTGAAATCCAAGCCTTTATTGAATCCCAATTGTCTTCTGGCTCTTTTTCGTTTTTAAGTATTTTCTTTTTAGCCCTAGGTGGACTTCTCGCCGGTCTTTTGCCCTGTGTGTATCCGTTGTATCCCATCACAGCGGGAATTCTAAAATCTCGTGTGTCTAAACACAAATGGTCACATCCTTTGGTTTATTATATTGGTCTTGCCACTATGTATGCAGTTTTTGGTCTGATTGCAGGCCTTAGCGGAGGGGCATTCAATTCTTTTTTACGTTACCCAGAAACGCAATTGGTACTCGCTATTTTACTTTTTATCTTGGGACTCAGTGTCGCGGAGTTTTTATACTTTCCTTTTTTCTCTGGGGATTTGCGAAATTCAGTAAATGTTAGTTATGCGAATACATTTTTTCTTGGTATTGGAGCGGGGCTTCTTTCATCGCCTTGTGTAGGGCCAGTAGTAGTTTCTATTCTTGTCCAACTCATTACGTACCAAACGGAAGGAATTCGTATTGTTCCAATTCTTTTTACTTCTTTAAAAATGTTTGTTTTTGGTTTGGGACTGGGAATTCCTTTTTTGCTCATTGGAGTTTTTGGATTTGCCTTACCGAAATCTGGTAAGTGGATGAAGTCAGTACAGTGGATTCTTGCACTGCTCATTCTATACTTTTCCTATACTTATCTAGAAAAGGCATTTGTCCTCTGGGGTTACGATTCTGGTTTGTCTGCAAAAGTATTTTTAATTTGGAGTTTGGCATTAACCTTTCTCTACTTACAAAAGAAAGAAGGCCTTCCTTGCGAAAGGATGAAACTATCTTTGTTTCAATTGGGTGCTTATAGCTCGCTCGTGGTTCTAGTTCTACTTTTACAATCTGCCATTTTTAAATTTCAGACAGCTATCGGGGAATCAGATCCAGGGTCAAATTCAGTTCCAATGGAAGTTCATGGAAATCTAGAATGGCACCGATCGAAAACAGAAGTGTTCCGACTCGCAAAGGAAACAGGTAAACCGATATTTATCGATTTTTATGCAGACTGGTGTACAAACTGTAAAGAGTTTCAAAAACTAACCCTAACGAATAAAGAATGGAATGAAACTTTCAAAAAGAATACAATTCTTTGGAAAGTTTACGATACCGATCCTATCTTTGAAGAATTTGCTAACGACCCGAATTATCCTGAATTAAAAATCGGTTTGCCTTTCTTTTTAATCCTTAATGCAGACGGTAAGATGATTTATAAATCGAATGATTATTTAGATACCAAAGGAATGATCGAAGCGATTCGGAAACTATAGGTTTTTAATACTTTTTTGATGTGTAAAATTGAATATACTTAGAAAATTCAAATTTTATTTAAGTAAATTTTTTGCAATGCGATCCGGCGAAATACCGATTCGCATTGCGCTTGTTTAACGAGGCAAATTGTTGACTGTTGCCAAGTATTCATTCGCGATTTCTTTTACGATTTCTCCGGCCGGTTTCACTTCATGGATTTGAGCCACACCTTGGCCTGCAGACCAAATATCTCTCCAACGTTTGTATTCCTGTTCGATGGCTTTTTCTCCCCCGGCATGACCAGCGGCAATTTTTTTCGGGCCGTCTTCTAAAATTTCTGGGGAACGTTCCACCGATTTTGCTAACCAGTTTGCTGGAATTCCTGAAATTTTTTCAGTATAAACGATTTCGTCCGGACTTGAGTCAATTAACATTTGTTTGTATTCGTTTTGTGCCCTTGACTCTGGTGTTGCAATGAAACGAGTTCCAATATAAACTGCATCTGCACCTAAAGACAATGCTGCGGCCATTTGGGAACCGGTAGAAATGGCACCTGCAGCAATGACCGGCAAACCAACTTCTTTTTTTAGATAAGGAATTAAAGCAAACGGTGTAATTGCACCGGCATGACCACCGGCCCCTTGGGAAACGGCAATGAGAGCATCTGCTCCTGACTTTGCTACTATGTTTGCATGTTTTAATGTGGTCACATCGCAAAACAAAGTGGATCCATTAGATTTGATTTCTTTTGCAATGGTTCTTGGAGTTCCCAGACTTGTAATGATAAGTTCTACTTTTAAATCCATAACCACTTCAAATTGTTTCGCCCAATTGGGGTTATGTTCCTTGTGAAGGATCAAATTGACACCAATTGGTTTTTTGGTTTTGGAACGAATTTCCAGAATTCCTTCGTGTAACTGTTCGGGTGTTCTATAGTTTAAAGAAGGAAAACAGCCAATTCCGCCTGCTTCGGAGACCGCGACCACTAACTCCGGATAGGAGACGAGGAACATGGGAGCTGCGATGATCGGTAGATCAATTTTCAACATTTCACTGATTTTTGTTTTGATTTTCATAAATCTCCTGTTATACGATTATGGTTGAGTCGGTTTTGGGATCAGATTTGGTAATTCAGCGGGATATCTTCCAGTTCTTGGAATACAACTCATCGCAAAACCTTGGATAATGTAACAGATGGAATCTTGTGAGATACACTTAAGTGATTTCTGGTATTCTTGTCCGTCAATTTCCGTGGCGATGGAATAACATTCCATTTTGTCTTCCACGAATCGTTCTTGGGCGGTTTTCTCTTCTTGGGCCATTAGCGCAGTAAGAGACAATAATAGTAGGGGAAGTAGGTAAAAAAATGATAGGAATCGATTGCGATTCATTGAACTTAATCCTGCTTATCCTATAGGAATAAAAATTTGAAAGAAGTCAAACCATATAAATCGATCCATACTTTCTTACGGATCGTTCTTTATTTAGGGTTTGTAGTTTTATTTTGCGGGTGTTTGGATTTACATTCGGAAGTTACACCTGACCGCCAATTCCAACAGTCTGTTTATCTTTTGGATCGATACTTTTTTTGGTCGTCTGAGGAATTAAAAGACCCTCATTCGATTCCAGAAAACGTATGGAAAAAAATGGATTCGAATCAGTTGGGATTTGAATCAATAGAAAATCAATATTTATATATTAAGTTTAGTGATCAGTTTGTAAGGCAACTCAAAAGTCCTGTTCTCTATGCAGAAATAGCATTGGAACAATTTAAAATTTTTCAAGGGAATGACCTGGTTTTTGAATCAAAACTTAAAGATCATATTTTCCCTTATATCATTCCATTAAATCAAAACCCATCTGGTTCACTCATCATCCAATTCCAATCGCGGTATCGTGGTTTTATCGGAATGGATCGCGACGTTTATTTGAAAGACCATTCTATGGCATTGGTGGATTTGTTTTTAGATAATTTTTCAGAAACATTCTTCGCTCCCATTTTACTTGTGCTTTCCACAATTTTCCTTGGCTTTTATTTTCTTAGAAAAAGAGAAATTATCTTTTTGAATTTCTCAATACTTTTGTTTTCTGCATCTCTCATCGAAGCATTCAATGGTTTTGTTGGTTTTTCGCTCACACAGTTTTCCTATATTGTTGTTCCTCTTACTTATTTCAATATTGCATTTTTTCCTTTTGCACTTTTGCTTTTTTTAATTGGGATTTTCCCTCCATTTTTTCGAAATTTATTCAAGATACTCGCAAGCATACATCTCATCGTTTTTTTAGTATCCATTCTTAGTAATTATGAAGATGGAATTTCTTTTCTCAATAGCGAAGACGATTACAATTGGGTGATTGTATTAGAAGCAATTGGAGCCATTTTTTCTTCTGTTTATGTTCTGATTAAAGGAAACAATAATCTTCGAGCGATAACCTTGGGACTCCTCATCATTGTGTTTGCAGGACTACATGATATTTTGGTCGATCTTGAGTTCTTTCGACATGGGCATAGGGTCATTCATTATGGATTTTTTTTAATGTTAGCTTTGTTTGGATTTTATGTTTTCAAACATTATTGGCAGCTCTTACATTCAATCAACAGAATGAACGCCGAATTAAGGACGAAAAATAAAGAGTTACAAAGGTTAATTCAAATAGACAAGGATTTGGCTCTTGCTCATGCATTGCAAAAATCATTGTTATCATCTAAGTACAATGAAGATGAAAAAATTCGGATCATTGGTTTTTCGCAAAACTTAGAGTCTGTGGGCGGTGATTATTTTGACCATACCAAAGATAGTATGGGGAATTGGGCCATACTTATGGCAGATGTTTCTGGTCATGGAATTTCTTCTGCCATGGTGGCTGCTATGTCAAAGATGGCATTTGTTGGTGCTGGTCCTTATTTACAATTCCCATCACGTGTGTTTCATTTGATGAACAGGCATTTGGTAGGAAAAACAAAAAATCTATTTATTACCGCCTCATATGTATTTATCGATACCGAATCTTATACAGCTACATTCAGTAATGCAGGTCATCCAGGTTTTTTTCTCATTAGAAATTCAGAACCAGATGTCATTTATTTAAACGCGAAAGGAAAACCATTGGGTTTATTTTCGCATTTGCCTTTTGCAGAGGAAATGGTGAAACTAAAGCCAGGAGATAGGATCTTACTCTACACTGATGGAATATTCGATCTACTCAATGAGGAAGGTGAAAGTTTCGGGGAAGAAAGACTCAAATCATTGTTATGGGACAATCGGTATCAAAAATTTCAAGAATTGGCAACAATAGTACAAGACTCACTCTTTCGGTTTTCTTCGGGATGGAAATACCAAATGGACGATTTGAGTTTCTTATTAGTAGAAATTAAATAGAATCAATTTTAAATTCAAAATTTGAGACCATAACGCTATCATTTTGGAATCTGATCTATAACCTAATGAAATTAAATTTAGAAACTATAATTCTGGATTGATGATGAATCGAATGGGATTTCCCTTTTTCTCTTCCAAGGCATGTAAAAACTCATTTGTTTCTTCTAACTTATGAACACCACTAATTGATTTCGTTAAACTTAGCTTTTTGTCTTTATAGAGTTGGATGAGTTCAGGAATTGCCCTTCTATCAGAACCATAGGATCCTGTGATTCTAATTTGTCGTTCGATAAGAAAAAAGGGCATAGGTATTTCTAATTTGTTTCTGCCTATTCCAACAAGGACAATTCGTCCACCACGACTCATGGCTCGAACCGAATTTTCTATATTGGGCATATAACCAGAAAAGTCACATAACAAGTCAATACCGCCAGATTTTTCTTTTAAAACTTTGCCGACTTGCATGTTTTTTTCAACTAAGATGAGTTCGTCGGCTCCATAGGCTTTTGCATTTTCTAAGGAACCGCTGTCAATGTCGACTGCAAAGATTCGACCTGCACCTAAAGCTTTGGCAATGGCAACCGCATGGATTCCGAGACCTCCGCAACCAATGATGGCTACTGTATCACCTGGTTTGATTTCCCCTTGGTATTTGACAGCATGGTAGGGTGTGGAGACGGCATCAGCAAGAATGGCTCCTTCGGTAAATGGAATTTCATCAGGCAATTGGTGTAAGTATCGTTCTTCGATTTGTAAGTATTCGGCAAATCCACCACGTTGGTTGAATCCAAGAACTCCGATTTCTTCGCAAAGGTTTTCCCGACCCGCCAAACAGTGTTTACATTTTCCACAAGAAGTCCCGGCGCTAACAACCACCCGGTCTCCTTTTTTGAATTTTGTAACCTCTTCTCCAATTTCTTCAACAACACCAGAAGTTTCATGTCCGGGGACACAAGGAGTATAACTGGCTTTCATTTTTCCATGGAGAACTAAGTGGATGTCTGACCCACAAATTCCACAGGCTTTGACTTTGATTTTTACTTGGTTGGGTAAAAGTGTGGGAAGATCTAAATCTTGAATTTCAAGAGATCTTGAGCCTTGGGGAAGTACAGCTGCTTTCATTGAAAGATTCCATCTAACTCCGTCAACATGTCGCTTGCATCCGTTTCATTGAGTTGTTCTAACGTTACTTCGATTGTATCAGTGAGATAGTATTTAAAATTTTTATATGTGGATAAAAACTCTTTTAGTTTTTCTTTTTCATCATCGGAAAGTCGATTTTCCATATTGAGTTTGCATAAGGCAAGAACAGCGAATGCAGATTTTAATTCATCAGAATTAGAAGCTATGGTAAAAAGTTCGCGAATATCAAGTTCAGCAAAAGTGGGAAGCAAATCTGAAATGAGTTCCATGGCACCAATGGGAATGGCACGGTCGAGTGATTTGACATAATTCAGTAACACTCGGTAACTTTTGGAATCACCCACGTAGGACAGAAGATAAACCATACCTGACAATAATGATTTATGGTATCCCCAACTCAGTCGACCAGAGTCGGCTTCCCTAATGATTTGGTAGATCATAGTCCAGGTGTTTTTATCACCATCAGCAGCTAATTTCATCAAATCCAAAAGACGCGATTCCCAGACTGGTTGGTCCATTTCGGATTTAAGGAGGTCAATGGCTTCCAAAGGGGAAGTTGGTAGTGATCCTAACTTTTGCACAGGTTCCTCTCTCGACATAATACTAGAATATGAGACGTAAATGTCTTTTCTTTTTTATCATGCTAATGTTTTCTGCGTACGACCGAAACTATTTCCATAGATGAAACGTTTTTCGGTAATAGTACTGCTCTTTCTGACAGCAATCGGAGAGATGACACCGGATCAGTCCAGTTCCAAAGCAACCCAGTTAATCCGTGTTAGCTATGGACTTAAGGACAACTACGAGTTTCTACGCATTTTAAATTCTACAATTAGCAATCGAGGAACAGAAGACCAAAAAAAATATTTCAAACGTTGCGTACAACACCATATAGAATCGGAAATTCTTCATTTACAAATGGATTTGGGACGTTCTTATGCAGAACTTAGAAGGACACAAGGATTACTCATCCAACTTTATATCTATGTTTTAGAAGATGAAATTGAAGAATTGGAAATAGAATTGGGTCGTCTTGCGAGACTTGCCAATGGCAAAGAAAAAACAGAAACTAAATCCTACCTACGTTTAGGATATCGTGAAATTGCTGTTGCAAAACAGAAGTTAATCATTGGAAAAAACATTCGACCTTATTTGTATTTAATGAAACTCCAAGAGTTGGCTTATTCCTTGAAGTCTCTCAAACAAGCGGAAAAGTACATTGTGCTTCTTGGACTTTTACATGATTCCATTGACGAATTTGATAAAGAAAGCCGGACCTTTGAAGAGATGGTTCATGAAGTAAACAGAATCATTTTTTCTGATCGTGAAAAGTATTTACGTTTGCTTTACGATAGCCATTTTGATTCTTATGGGGCATTGGATTATTATGAGCTTATCTGGAAGCAGCCTGATTTACATGAATTGGCTGCAGGGATTCCCGGTTTTGATCCCGCTTACGTAAGAAACCCAGAAGAAGCAGTTCCACCCACATTTTAATAGTTATGCGATCATTTATTTGGGAATTCCCACTCACTGCCGGTTTTTCGTTATTTCTTTTTTTGTTATACCCAATTGTTTCTATTTTTTTTCCCGATTTGATTGGGCCGTATTTTATCGCAACTCCAGGGGAATTAGAACCAATCAATTGGATTTTATCTACTTTTTTCCATGGATCGGGGGCTCACCTTCTCTCTAATTTATTTTTTCTCCTACTTCTGGGAAGAGTAGTAGAAAACCGAGTTGGTAAAGGGAAATGGCTACTTTTTTATTTTATGGCAGGTATACTTTCCGTGTTAGGCGATGGAATTGTAAGGGGTCTAATTTTGGGAGATAGAACCCCCATTGTAGGAGCTAGTGGTGCAATTTCTGGGTTAGCATCTGCGGCCACATTACTTTCCCCTTTTCGTTTCCCCATCTCAAAAACAAAATCCATTCCCTTTCCCGTTTTTCTATTTGGTTGGATGATGGTTTATTCAGATGTTACTAATTTGTTCGCACGCGACCAAGTGGCACACTGGGCACATCTTGGAGGATTTTTTTCCGTCTTTGTTACTAGTTACTTGCTTGGTGATAAAGAGAGGCGAGAAATCAGACAGGGCTTTCTTTTGAACTTTACCTTTTTTACATTGACTATCATTCTTCTATTTTTTATCAACAATAGGTAATGAACTTAAAATTCCGAGCGAAGGATTACACATCCGATGACTCGTTTGAATCAGCAGAATACGAGTATTTTGGCAATGAAAAAGAAGGTTGGGAGATTTCACGTAACGGAAGTCCCTACCTCCATCTAGGACCTGGTTATATCCCTCTCAAAACCATATCCTGCGGTGTTTGTTCCACTGACATTGACCGACGTTTTTTACCATTCCCTCTCCCACAGATCATTGGGCATGAAGTTCTTGCCGAAGGACTTGGTGAGAACCAAGGCAAACAGTATGTTGTCGAAATCAATGATACCTTTGAAGCACGCGGAGACAAAAACCAAGACGCTTTTTGTAACGAAGGAATCCCAACCCATTCCCCAGAAAGAAGGGTGCTCGGGATTGACCGGCTTCCTGGAGGTTTCGGTCCTTATATTTTAGCACCGATCCACGCAGCAATTTCCCTAGAAGGAGTTTCACCAAAAGCTGCGGTTCTTATGGAACCATTTGCTGCTGCCTTACAGGCGATCCTTGCTTCCCCTCCGAAACCGGGAGATCATGTGGCAGTTCTTGGACCACGAAGATTGGGAAGTTTAATTTTAGCGGCACTTGCCTCTTATCGAAAAACAAACCAATCAGATTTTCGCATAACTGCGATCACTCGCCATGATCATTTAGTGACTTTATCCAAAGCTATGGGTGCAGACGAAGTCGTAGACCTACGAAAAACTGACTTGAGTTTATTAAAAAACCAATTTGATATTGTTTACGATACAACTTCCACAGCGTCTGGTTTTGAATCTGCCTTACAAATAACCAAACGCGAAGTCCATCTCAAAACGACTAATGGACAAGTGATGGCAGGGATCGCCCACTTAACTGAGCTTGTGGTAGATGAACTTTCTATCCTTCCTTATTCAGAAGCAAATACATCGTTTCACTGGCAAAAGGAAACCCGCAAAAACCAGAATGTATTTGTGTTTAGCGGTGTATCGGAAATCATCAAAGAAAATTTAAAAAAACAATTCACAGTATTTGAAGGAAATTCTTTGGAAGCGGAAACTTTTTTAAACTCCGATGCATTTTCCAATCGAGTTCCTCGTTTTGACTTTGTTGTTGTATCCAATCCTGAAGAGTTGAGCCTTGCTATCCGACCCAATCCGAAGAACGAAAATTCTTTGGTTCGCCCGAGAGGAGCGATCCTAGTGGACTGTAATCAAACCAAAAATTGGCCAGAAAACGCTAGTTTGGTCGGTACTTTTTTTTCCGCTGGAAAAGAAATTCATAGTTCACGCTGCGGAGATTTTCATATGGCAATCTCTTTACTTCGTGATAATCCAGAGATTACTCATGCACTGGAGACAAACTTAATTTCTCATCGGTTTTCTTCTGACCAATTGGAATTAGCGTATGCGACTGCAAAAGATCCCTCTAGTGTTAAGGTAGTGGTTGATTTTAAATAAAATGATTACAGAACCGAAACAGATACATACTTCTTTAGGACCTGTTCTTGTACCTGTGGAAGATGGCCTTTGGGAGATAGACCTCACACATTTAAGAATTTTTTTTGGACTTTCCATTCTTTCTCGTACAATCGGAGAAGAGATCGGAAACCAATTAAATTCCTTACCTGGCGATTTATCTTTTACATATAAAATAAATCCTAACATCAACCATGAGTTAGTGGATATGCATATCCAACATGTCCAGGTTTTTGCAAGAGCAGGAATATTAAAAGATTGGGTATTGTTTAGAGAACAATTTGAAGAAAATTTACGTTTTGTTTTTGGATCTTTCCAACAACAATCCGTAGCAAAAAAAATTCATCCCGAATTTTATGGCGAAGACCCAAATCGAAATTCTTCTGTTGCCTTATTGTTTCCCTTTGAAGCAGATTTTGTTCATCCTTCCGGTTATTACATACTGATGGAAAGGGTGGCAAGCCAATATCGAATCGGAGATTTTTTTCTTCGCATAACAATAGATACACAGGAAGATGGATGTTTGAATTTGGCAAATATCAAACATGAAATCATTAGTGATGCCCATACGAGAACTTACATTGCAGGTGCTTCAAAGATAAGTGAGTCGCTTAGTAATGGAATGATCAATGCTGCACAAAAGGGCGAAACTTTTTACGAAGAAGAAAATAGCCATTTTAGTAAAGTTTTTTCTCAAATCGAAAAAACTCCTCTTGGAAAACTGACGAACATTAATTTCTATTGGGAAGAACAATACCGAAACTTGATTTTGAGTTCAGATCCCAGTGTTTCATTAGCCATCCTTAAAAAACTTTTTCTTTTATTGGAAGATTCTTCTGCTTCAAAAAAAATCAAAGAAGGAAATACCATTCGGGCCCTCATTGGTAAAGTTTCTGTTTATGTAGATCTTTCCCGTTTAGATCGTGTTTTGAATTTTAGTATCAATCAGAAAAGAACCTTACTCGATTCTTCCTTTTATTTGAAACGAATGCCTCTATTGGAACAAATTGCGAATTCCAATGGACATAAATATAGTTTAGAAGGAATCAATGTATTTTTAATTCATCATATCACTTCAGAGATTATATCACTCATCGAAGCCTTTCGAAGATTAAAGGTAAATTCCTTAGATGTTGCCTTTGTTAAGTATGGTGGAAACATTCCGCCAGTGTATTTGGATATTTTACTAGATATTCCAACAGAAACGTTTTTTATGTCGGGACTTGAGTTTAAACTTACGAAAAACAATACTCCGTATTATGGTGTATCACCACTATATAGTGATTTTGAAATCCATTCCACATTCCGTCATAAGTTAGAAGATGCTAAATTAGGTTTTTTTGACGCAATGAGACGACTGGCAGTTTTTTTATTTTTAAACAAATTATTATCTATCATTCCAAAAAATGAAAAGCTGATCCTGATTGAAGATGGTGGTTATGTAGCCCCCATTTTAAATGAACGTGCGTTAGATGGAATTTCTTTTGGTGCTGTTTTGGATGAGTTTTGGGTAGAAACAAAAGATCGTTCCATAAAAGAAAAACAATTCAGTGAAATTCTAAAAACCTATGTTGTTGGAACGATTGAACATACTCGAAATGGTTATGATCGTTTGGTTAAAGTGAAAGAAAATAAAAAATCTCTATTTTTACCTGCCTTTTCTATTGCCATCTCTAATGAAAAAACACAAGAAGAATCGAAGGAAGTAGCTCGTTCGATTTTGAATGCTCTAGACAATACTTTACATGGAATAGGAAAAGTATTGTCTAAAAGGAAAGTTCTATTACTTGGGTCAAAAGGAAACATCGGTGGGTTTTTAAAAAGGTACCTTATTGGTGGTTTTCTTCATGAGAATCATTTAGATATTCTAGAAGTAGATCGTAAATTAAATGCCGAGTCGCGATATTTAAAATCAGATTTCTCTCATGTATCTGATTCTGAATTTGCGGAAATTGATATGATAATCGGTGTTACAGGTGAATCCATCATTTTACCTAAAACTTGGGAAAATTGGATATTGAACAGTAAACATAAACAATTGTTTATAGCATCTGGTTCTACAAAAACAGTAGAATTTGCAGATTTTATCAAATGGATCAATGAATTGAATTTGTCCGATAATCCAAAGTTAAGCGGTGAAGATTTGACTATTTCTTTTCATAGGATTTTAGATCCACAAACACAGATGGATTTAGGATCTAGAATTCTTTTTAAGATAGAGAAAAAACAAATCGAAAAAGAAGTGTTTCTTGTCAGTGACGGAAGTCCAGTGAACTTTTTGTTTTTTGGTGTTCCGACCGAATCAATGGATCCTATCATTTCACAACTTGCTTGCGTATCTTTAGGAATGGTTCATTTTTATAAAACGGAAAAACTTCCGAATCCGGATTTATATGCAGTTGATCACCAAATTGATGTTTGGGGAAAGTTTTTGTGAGTAACCACGGTTTTTTTCAAATTACACAAAAGTTGTTCCTTCGCGATGGAAACCAATTGTTGGTTTTGCGAGATAGTAAGTCCGGCCATGGTGATCTTCCTGGTGGTCGTATGAATGAAGATGAATTTTTTTCAGATTGGTCAGAAAGTATTTTTCGGGAAGTTTCCGAAGAATTGGGAGACCAAATTAAAATTGATGTAAATCCAGAACCAATTTTTATACATAAACATAGGGTCAATGAAGGAAATTTCCCTTGTGTCATCATTGCATATTCTGCCAAACTTGTGGAAGGAATCATTCAATTATCTGATGAACACGACTTTATGGACTGGGTTGATATATCAAAATTTGACCCATCCAATCTTTTTTCGGAGTATATGTTGGATGCAGTCCAACTTTATTTAAAAAAATATGCATAATTTATATGTTCCGCCTTATAAAATTCTCACTTTTATCGTTTTGTTTTGTTTCGGTTTTTTTTCTGCCTCTTATCTTAAAGATGATCAAACAACCTTACCAAAATTTGATATTCCAAAACCAGATGTAAGTTTCGATCTCAAATTTAATTTTGATTTTAATTTTAGCAAACCTGAAGTAGATGAAGATATTTCGAAACCTACAAAATCTTGGAATGATGTAGTCATTCAAACCAACGGAACAGATCGAAAGTATGGAAATTTAGTTGGAATTCAGTTAGTTCTACAACCGGAAGACTTTGTCAAAGAAGAATGGTGGCGAGAACGAATCGAAGAGACCTTAAACAAAGGAAAAACCTCTGGAATTTTTGATCGAAAAACAATTGTTATCCTTCCTGAACATACAGGAACTGGATTGTTATTCTTAGATGAAAAATCGAGATTTTTAAATGCGGATTCTCTAGAGTCTGCTCTTAAAACCAAAAGTGATCAATTTACCGTTTCCGATTTATTTTATTTGAAAGCGGAGAAAATGGCTGATGTTTATGTTAGAACTTTTTCAGAATTAGCAAAACAATACAACGTACCGATTTTAGCTGGAACTATTATTCTACCGAATCCGAAGATTGTGAAAGGAAGTCTTGTTCTCGATCCGAAAGGTCCATTGTACAACGTAGCAGTTCCATTTTCGGCAGATGGAAAATTAATGGATCCGCTTGTTAAAAAAACTTTATTAACAGAAGACGAATTAAAAATACTTTCTCCTGGTGAAATCACACAAGATCGAGTTTGGATTGTTCCAGGTTGGAAAGTAGCAATCTTCATTGGACAGGAAGTTTTTGATATTAATATTTACAACCGTCTTGTTGGAAAACCTATTGATGGTTTGATTTCGCCATCTGCCTCTTACCCAAATATGAAATGGCAGTCCTTAGATTTGGAAGATACGAATATTTGGAAACAAGAAGGATTGGCAAAGTTCATTAAATCTACAAAAGCACAAGACTTAGTGCAAGTGTTCTTAAGCGGGCATTTATATGGTAAAAACTGGAATGGAAAAACATTTAATCTTCGAGACTTTTCTAATGAAGATCAGGTAAGGTCGGTTGAAAATCCTACAATCTTAAACTTGTACTTTTAATTTTCACAGGATTTAACGGTTTTTTGAACCCTTAATTTTGGGACCGGACCCAAAATCGATTTGACAGGGGATTCCTTTCCACAAAAAATTTTCAGAGTTATGGCACAGAAGTCCCTTCCTAAAAATGAGTTTTATGTAAAATGCCCTTTGTATACTAAAGGACTTTCTGTTTGTCCTAGTTCCAAAGATCGTTTGCAGACTGAGGATTTGGAAAGACTGACTTCTCATTGTATTGCGGATACTTATAAAGTTTGCGATATCTTTTCGGCTAAAAAAGAAAAAGAACAGGCAGCTTAGCCATCATTCAATTTTCTAACTTTTTTGAAATATTCATAAATCATCCAATCTTCAGCTGAAAAAACTAGGTCATCTAACACCAGTTCTCCTCTTCTGCTTTCATAAACAATTTTGTCACTAGCAACTCCCCATAATCTTTCTATAAAGAATGGGAAGTGTTCCTTTTTACCAGAAACTTTCCATTTCATGGGTTGATTGGGTTCGTTTTGGTTTGTAGCGATAAATTCATCTTTCCCACTCATTCGCCATGAGAAAGCTTCCCTTGTCACAATGGGAATTCCTCGATTGATTGAGGGAGTTTTCCCTTGATGGTAGACCACTTCTTTTAAGTAAAGGTCACCTATTTTTCCCCCGACCACGTAGCCCGAATTGCCATTGTTATAGTAAAATCTTGGAAGTATGATATCTTTCGAAAGTAGAACAACTCTTTTGGTTTCCAAATTTAGAAAAAATAAATTATAGGAACCAGCAATTCCCGACCAAACTAAAAACTCATTTCCTATAGAAGTTATGTGATAGTGTGTTTTTAATTTAGGAAAAGGGGTGGGAAATAAGTCTCCAGGGAGAAACTTTTCTGGTTTAGAACTATTGCCAGTTTTTTCAACGAACAATTGGTTTTCAAAGAAATATAGTAACAGGTCTCCTGAATTTGAGATTGTCATTCCCGTTTTGCAAGGTATATGAACAATGGATTCATGTTCTAATGATGAGTCAGATGTGGAATAACCAAATAAGGCACAACCTCCGTATTGTTTCAAAGGGTATTGTACGGCTACATAATTTCCGTTAGCCGATACTTGGATTGAGTCGGGCCGGAGTTTTAATTCAATAGAATTTCTATTGTCATTTACTAAATCTTTAAAAAAGAGAGTTTTGTTTTCTGTCCAAACAATCTTTGTTCTGTCTTCTGAAAGCGCAAATAACCTCGGTTGGTTTGGTTTATTTTTCGAAAGTATTTCCGACGTTGGCCGATTGGCGGAAAGTCTATCTTGCAATAGAACCATAGCTTTTTCATATTTTTCTTTTGATATTAAATCTTCTATTTCGGATACTAATGATTCGTGTTTTGATTGGCAAGAGAAAAGAAATAAGGCAACAATTGGGATTAGGAAGGAAAATAATTTCACTGAGACTCCAAAAATTCTCTGATTTCTTCTGAATGGATTTCTTTAGAAAAAAGATCCATAGCGGTTTTGCCAACACGTTTCGTGTCATAATAGGCAAAGGTACCTGTCACTACAGCACCTCCAATCGGGATCCAACGTGCAAATTGTTTGCGAATAATTGATTTAGATATTAGTATTCCCAATTTTTCTAACATGGTTTGAAATACTCTAACGGTAGTTGGGCGAATCAAAATTTTAAGAGAGGATTCTTCGATTATTTTACGGAAAACCTGAGCACCTCCATGTTTGAAAAGGCAATATAACAACAATTCTTTTGTAACTTGGACTTCTTTTCCATAAAGTGCCGCAATGTCCAAAATCAAATGTCCTTGAATTCGATACACAAAAAGTAACTCAGGAAGTATGCTGAGAATCCCTAAGGGACCTGGGGGAAGAGAGCAGGTTGCGCTGACGAGTCCAGATTTGAAAGAAGCATTTTGGACCAATTCCTGAATGAGATTGTCAGGAGGTTGGATTGTGGGCGCATAGGGGCTTCTATAGTCCTCTAAGCCGGCGAATAATTCGACTAGGCCCTCTAAAAAACCTTCGGTTTTGACCTGAGATGGCGATTCGTTCACTGGTTTCTTAAATCCTCCTTAGATTTTGGTTTATCAAAAACAGGCATTCTATATCCTTTCCATAGACATGATAGATAGATTGAAAAAAATTCAAGAAAAATACCTGCGTATCGAGGATGAGCTCGCTAAAGCCACTTCATCTGATACATTGAAGAATCTATCGAAAGAAAGATCTCGCCTAACTCCCGTATATACAAAAGCTGATGAATATTTAAAAATTACTAAAGATTGCCAAGATGCAAAATCTCTTCTTGAGTCCGATAATGATCCAGACATGCACGCCATGTTGAAATCGGAAATTGAAGAAGGTGAAAAAAAGTTAGAAGAGTTAGCCAAAGAACTTGAAATTATGTTATTACCTCCAGATCCAAATTCTGGAAAAAGTATCCTTGTCGAAATTCGTGCTGGAACAGGCGGAGAAGAATCAGGGTTGTTCTGTGCAGATTTATTCCGCATGTACAATAAGTATGCTGATAAACAAGGAATCAGGGCCGAGATCATCGATGCAAGTCCTACAGGGATCGGTGGTTTTAAAGAAATTGTATTTTCATTAGATGATGATAGAGCATACGATTTATTTAAGTTTGAATCAGGAACTCATCGTGTTCAAAGAATCCCTGAAACAGAATCTGGTGGAAGAATCCATACTTCCGCTGTAACAGTTGCTATACTACCTGAAGCAGAGGAAAAAGAGGTCGAGATTAGAGAAAGTGATCTCAGGATTGACGTATATCGCTCGTCAGGTGCTGGTGGGCAACACGTCAACACAACCGACTCTGCTGTTCGAATTACCCATATTCCGACTGGCATAGTAGTTGCGTCTCAGGAAGAACGTTCTCAAATCAAAAACCGTGATAAAGCAATGCGAGTTTTACGTGCGAGGATTGTTGACCAAATGGCTGACGCTGCTAAACAAAGTGCTGATGCTTTGAAAAAAGCCCAGGTTGGGTCAGGTGACCGGTCAGAACGAATTCGAACCTATAACTTTCCTCAAGGGCGTTGTACTGACCACAGAATCGGTTATACCAGCCATAATCTTCCTGCAATCATGGAAGGTGACTTGGATGAATTGATCGATGCATTAGTACAAGAAGACAGATCGAAACGATTGGCAGAAGCAAAAGCTTAAAAAGTTTCCAAATTTCTCTGGAATTGGATTGATTCGGGTGGTTGGAATGTTATAAGAAGTAGGTCAGGAAATTCCATCAGATGAATCGTATGAAAACTGCAATTTCTATCCTTGTTTTCGTTAGCTTGTCCTTTGGAAATTGTAGATCAGTCCATAATAATGATCCGTTCAGTGATGCACTGTTATACTATCTTCTTTTTAATGCAATAGCAAATGCTTCTGAAGAAAATTGCAATTTTTCTCCTTCAGCAAGTTTTGACTCTCTTTACAGTGACCAATGGCATTTACAAAACATTAGCCAATTCGGTGGGACATTTGGTGAAGACGCCAATGTCAATAATGTTTGGAACCAGGGTATATCAGGAAACCAAGTAATTGTAAGTGTAGTTGACGACGGTCTTGACATTCGACATGAAGATTTATCTTCCAATATTTCAGTCACAGCCAGAGGGTTAAATCTCCTTAATAATACTATCTATCCAACTCATTCCTACTCCAATAGTTTCCATGGTTCAGCTGTCGGTGGTGTAATTGCCGCCAGAGGTGGGAACGGTATTGGAGTCCGGGGAGCTGCCCCCTGTTCTAAGTTAGTCGGTGTGAATCTTTTAGAAAAATCTACTATTTATACCTCTGATGAATATAGAGCGATGGTCAATGAAACTGCTCGTGTCTCTATATCCAATAATAGTTGGGGTTCTCCGGATGGTTATGGTTGGCTCTGGCCTTCAAGTGCTCTTTGGCAACAAGGAGTGAATGAGGGAACTCAAAAAGGTAAATCCGGGAAAGGTACTGTATATGTTTGGGCTGCAGGGAATGGTGCAAACGGTGGGACAATTGCATCCCCCATTCTTGTAGATAATGCCAATTACGATGGACAGGCGAATTATTATGGTGTTATGGCGATAGGCGGGATTGGACAAGATGGTACAAAGGCAAACTATTCGGAATCTGGTGCCAACTTATGGGCAGTTGCTCATACTCAAGGGAATAATGCAACAGCCTATACTACGGCCATTTCGACAACAGATGCCACAGGTGCATTTGGACTGAATGCGGGTGGAACCTCTGGAGATTATTCGCAATCAAACTACACTAAAAAATTTAATGGAACATCCTCTGCAACTCCTTTGGCCGCAGGAGTCATAGCCTTGTTGTTAAGCCAATATCCAGATTTGAATTGGCGCGACGTACGCGAGTTAGTTGCCTATTCTGCAAGACAAAACGATCCAGGCGATACTGATTGGAGCATGAATGGTGCTGGTTTAAATATCAATCATAAGTACGGATTTGGTGCTCTGGATGCTACAAATCTGCTAATGAATGCAAGTAACTGGGTCCGTATTTCAACCCCACAAATCATTGATGCGAAAGCTATTTTATCTCCTAATACTCCTATTCCTGATAATGATTTAGTTACAGGGGCCACAGTAAATTATCCTGTTACCACAGGCATTAGTTATATCGAATATGTGGATGTAGAATTTACTTCCAATCATACGTACTTTCCAGAGTTGTATGTACTCATTACCTCACCCAGTGGAACTACTAGTTTTCTTTCTGAAGCACATGCCTGTGCTAATCCATATAGTAATACTTTATGTACCTCGGGAAATACTTCTATCGCCACAATGACAGGATCTTCCACTTACCGTTTTGGACTGGCTCGCAATTTAGGAGAAAATCCGAATGGAAATTGGACCATACGAGTGTATGATGCGAGTGCCACTGATACAGGATCCATCAACTCCGTTCGATTACGAATTTATGGAAGGTAGCCTATGAATCAGAATTTGAGAATGAAATCTATCAATTGGATTAGTTTAGTTGTTATAGTTTTTACTTCCTTTATTGAATTGAACGCTGAACCTAAAGATCCACCGAGTTCAATAACCTTTGTCGAAGGTGGAGTCACAAAAACTTTTTATCGAAATCCCAATGTAGTTGCAGAATTTGTAAATGAACAACAGGCTCAAACAAATCAAAAAGTAAACCAGGGCAAACTAGGTATCAAATTTGGATGGAATGTTCGTCCAGCAGGTAAGGAACTTTTTCCTAAATCGACCAAATCGACTACTAATTCTAAAGTAACGGAAGTATACTCCACCTCCGTTGGTGCGGGTGCAAATCTTGTTTTGCCTGGGATATTAATCGTATCATTTTCTATTGATCAATCAGCAGTTTCTTTAGATCGAATTTCTAAAAAGTATGGTATCAAAGTCCAGAATCAATTTTCTCCACGTTTGGTGAGTTTCCAAACAGAACCTGGTTTTATTTCCGTTGAAAAAGCTAATGAAGTACTTTCTGAACCGAATGTTTTAGAAGCTTATCCTGATACAGCAGTAGAAAAAAGTTTGAAATAATGTTCACCTAATCTAAGTAAGCATTTACATAGCTAGGTAAAAATACATTAATTTTAGGATTTCTTGTTTTCTAACAGGTTTTGGTAAATAAGAAGTAATTCCGGCTAAAAAACTTTTACTAATGTCTTCCTTTTGAACATTTGCCGAAATAGCAATTATTGGTACGGAGTCGCTCGCTCTGATTTGGTTTGCCAATTCTATCTTTCTGATTTCTCTTGTTGCTTCTAATCCATCCATCTCTGGCATTTGCATATCCATCAAAATGATATCGAATTTTAGTGATTTAAATTTTTCCAATGCTTCTTTTCCATTATAAGCAACAGTAATCTCAATTGGATATTTACGAAAAAATGTTTTGATGATAAAAACATTTTCTTCTGAATCTTCTGCTAATAGAATTTTGCAATTAGGAAACTTTTCTGGTTCAGGAAGTTCTAAATTGAGCCAATGTTGGTGGATACCTGACATTCGTTTGATAAACCCTTCATACGGTATCTCAAAAATAAATTTAGATCCAACTCCAACTTGACTGATTACAGAAATATCGCCACCCATTAGTTGAATTAACTTTTTCGTAATCGTTAAACCAAGTCCAGTTCCTCCATACTTTCTTGTAGTAGAACTGTCCACTTGTGTAAAACTTTCAAAAATCGAAATTATCTTTTCGGTGGGTATACCAATTCCTGTATCTTCAACGGAGATTATTAAATTCTTTTTGTTCTTAGAGAGAGAGCTGTTAACAACAATTTTTCCTTTTTCAGTAAATTTCATCGCATTACCGAGTAAGTTTATCAGAACTTGTTGTAACCTTGTCGAATCGCCTGCAATACTTTCTGAAATCTCATCTTCTACATGAAATTCAATTTCTATTCCTTTACCTTTTGCTTTCATATAAAATAAGGAAATCGTTTCACTCATCAATTCTCTAATTGAAAAATGGATATGTTCCATTTCTAATTTTCCTGATTCGATTCGAGATAAATCTAATATATCGTTTATAATGTTAAAGAGAGCTTTTCCCGAGTTTCTTAGCACAGTTAAATACTCTTGTTGTTCTTCGGTTAGCTCGGTTTCATTTAATGTGTCGGTCATCCCAAGAATTGCGTTTAATGGTGTTCGTATCTCATGGCTCATAGAAGCTAAAAAATCAGTTTTAGCTTGTGATGCTTTTTGCGCTTCTATTTCCCGCAAATTTGCTAAATTCATTTGTTCTCGTAATAATTTTTCACGAACTACTTGTTGGGAAACATCTGAAATTTGAATCATACAAAAATGATCTGTTTCATCTTCGATTGATATTGGAATCACATGCAAATATTGATAAATTCGTTCGCCAGCAGATTTTGTTTTCTCGTTATCAAAAAGTGGAAAAGGAAAAGGATTTAACGTGTGAGTCAATATAGAATATTGCGAATATTGCAAACAGAGTTCAATTGATTTGAATGTACGTGTATTTTTAAGGTCGGGGAAAACATCTAAAAAAGAGGAATTTTCTAAATCTGATTCTTTAAATCCAGAACTCTTGAGAAACCAACTATTGACTAAAACAATATTAAGATTTTTATCCAGGATGAGGATTCCAATCCCAGATTTTTTAATAATTGTTAGTAAATGCTTTTCACTTAGAGAATTCACTACTTCAACTTTTCAATGAGTACTCTAGAAAGATTTTTTATACTATCGAAATTAAGAATGAAAAAAATATACCCTTTGATGTCTTTTCCGCTTAGTTTATAATCAATAAAAACTAAAAGAATAGAGTTGTCTTTTTTTGGATTTCGCCTAAGGAGTAAGTCTTCATATTTCCCTGAAAAAAATTCAGGAACATGAGTTTCTATTTTATAATCAGACATTTTTGCTAAATTTGAGAGTATCGCGTTGAGAATTATATTGCCAATTTCACTTAAAGCATCTTTTTCAAATTGCGAAACTTCATTCAAAGCAACATAATCTTTCATCATCATTTTAACAATTTCCAAACTTGCACTTTTGTGAAATAAAAGGAATGCTGATCCTTCACCAATCCCACCAATAAACTTTTGTTCTATGGTGCATACATCTTGGTCTGCAAGATATTCAATGTTTTTAGCCTCTTCCGTGCTAATTAGTTTTAAGCTGGGAACAGTGAGCAAAATTTCATCGGAAATCATTTCGCTCATTAGTTTAGCTGCCCCGCCCAAACTAATATTGAATAGTTCACACAACGAATCTCGTTCAATTTCAGTTAGAAAATTCATAGTTAGTCCAAATGTGGGATAATTTTTTCTGACGTGACTGGTTTTTCTACAAAATCAATTCCGATCGTCTTTGCTCTATTTTTAATCGCATCTTGAATGTTAGCTGTGATTAATACGATTTTTGCAACTTTGTAGTTGTTTTTGAGGTCTTCTGCTAAATCCAATCCTGACAACGTTCCTGGCATGTTTTGGTCCAAACTAAAAAAATCGAAGTCTCGATGATCTTTTAAAAGCGACTTAGCATCGTCTGCAGAACTTGCCTCCAGAATCTCCCAATCTGGGTATTTGTCTAAGATTATCTTTCGGATCATTAAACGGGTAACTGTGCTATCATCTACGATCAGCGCTTTTTTTTGTGACATATGTATTGCCTTAATTCCGAACTAGTTTATAAATGAGATTGCACGTAATAATTGACGGAAAAAAAATCTATCTCCCAAAGCAACCATGCGACTCAAATATTTTTTATTACTATTTTTATCCCTTTTCAGCTTCTGTAAGTCGAACCAAAAAATCTGCGAGGGGGAAAATTGCAGAAATGGAAAGTTCCAGATCTCTTATGAGAATGGAGATCGTTTTGATGGAGAATTTTCTGAAGATATCAAACATGGTGCAGGGATCTACCAATACTCGAATGGTGATATTTTTGAAGGAATTTACCAATTTGGTTATAAAGAAGGTCCAGGAATCTATCGTTATGGAAACGGAGACAAATTCATTGGCTCTTATTTCAAAGGCAAACGACAAGGTTTTGGAAAGTATATATATTCAGATGGTTTGATACTCGAAGGTTATTGGGAAAAAAACCATTTGCAAGGAAATGCAAAGATAATCAATGCTAAAGGGAGTTTGGTGTTAGAGGGAATTTGGAAAGACAGTCAGTGGACGGGTATCGCACCAACTCCATCATCAACCAATGCTATCGAAATTTCGAATCCCGAGTGATTCATAGATTTTTCGTGTCGCCTTAGACTTGTTAAGCGTATACATATGGATGCCAGCAATTTTATGATCAAGTAGATCTCTGACTTGTTCTGTTGCCCAGTGGATTCCAACATTTTCTGCATAGGCATCATCTTCTGCTCGAGAAAGAGACTTTAAAAGTTTCGCCGGGAAATTGGTTCCTAACGAAAGTTCGGCCATTCTTGCCATTCCCTTTCTTGAAGTAATTGGCATAATACCAGCAATGATAGGAACTTTGATTCCTGCAATTTCACATCTTTCTACAAAATCATAAAAATCATTATTGTTAAAGAAGAGTTGCGTACAAATGTAATCGGCACCTTGGTCAACCTTCCATTTTAGATTTTCAATTTCTTTTAAGCGGTTGGGTGTTGAAGGATGTCCTTCAGGAAAACCGGCAACTCCAATCCCCATTTGTGGAAATTCTTTTTTGATAAATCCAACTAATTCACCTGCAAATTCGAAACCGTTTTCCGTTTTTTGAAATTCAGTTTGTCCTTTGGGAGGATCACCACGTAGAGCCATGATATTATGGATTCCACTCTTTTCGTACCGTTTCAAGATCTCTCGGATTTCTTCCCTTGTGGAACCAACGCAAGTAAGATGACTAACAATTGTTAATCCTGTTTGCTCTTGAAGTTTTACAACCAGATCGTGTGTGAGATCTCTTGTAGATCCCCCAGCCCCAAAGGTGACACTTACATAAGCTGGGTTCATTTGTGACAATTCTTGGATGTTTCGGAACAAATCCTCAGAGGCTTCCGCATTTTTTGGAGGAAAAAATTCGAAACTGATGGTTGTTTGTTTTTTACCGAGTATCTGAGAAATGTGCATAAAACCTATCCTCTAAACAGGAATATTTTTCTCAAGCCCCTTGTTAGCCACAAGCCAACCTTTTGATGCTTTTGTTTTCACAGCCAACCAAAGTGCAAATTTTGGAAATAAGGCCGGTAGGATGACAATGGAAGCTCGTAGGTACGATGGAACTAAAACTTCACCTGGATTCTTTTTAATGGCGTAAATTATGGCATCCGCCACCTGCGAGGGCTCAATCACGGGAGTAAAAATAGACGGTTTGACTCCATGTATCATTCTGGTATTGACCATAGTTGGACAAATCCAGCTAACACCAATTTGAGTATCATAGAGTTCCATTTTAAGTGCTTGAGAAAAACCAACCATAGCATGTTTAGTTGCAGAATAGGTTACAGTTCCTTCCGTTCCAAATTTACCTGCAATACTAGCTAAATTGATGATAGTTGCTTCTTTTTGTTCTTTGAGTAAGGGAAGTGCTAGATACACCAATTTCATAGGTCCAGCGACATTAATTTGGATGGCTTTGTTCCAAACGGAAAAATTCTTTCCATCATAAGCACCACTCGGGGCGATTCCTGCATTGTTAATTATAATTTGGAATATTAGATTTTTCTTTTTGATTTGTTTGAATAGTGATTCAATGTCTGTCTCTTTAGAAAGGTCGCAAGCAAAGCCGTAAAACTTCCTTCCTAACGATTCTACTTTGGTTTGAATTTCTTTTAATAAGGGTAATTTAATATCAACACCTATGATATCGTTTCCTTCTTTAGCTAATCGTTCTGCTGTTAAAGCTCCGATTCCCATACCACAACCAGTGATTAATATTGTATTTCCCGATAGTTTCATACCTTAAACTTAATACATTTTTTACTTTCGTCAATCCGAATCGGATGAGAAATAGACGCATGGAATATAGATTGTTAAAATTAGAACTGGGTCATAGACTTTCTACTGTTGAGTCTACAAATGAATGGATTCGGGATGGAAAAATTCCTTTTGGGTCATGGGTGATTGCCGATGAACAAACTGCCGGAAAAGGTCGCGGACAAAATGTTTGGCAATCGTTAGGCGAAGATCCACTGATTTTTTCTGGAAAAATCAGATTATCGGCTGCCGAAATTTCTCTTCCGTTATTATCCATTTTCGTTTCTTCTGCAGTTTTAAAATCGATCTTTCATTTCTTTCCGGAGCGAGAAATTGATACAACCGTAAAGTGGCCTAATGATATCTATCGGAAAGATAAAAAAGTAGGAGGAATATTAGTTCAGTCTGAATTTACTAGCGGAGTTTTTGATGTGGTGATCGGAATTGGTCTAAATTTTTTTGGTAACTACATTCCAGATCCGTTAAAAGACAAGGCTGCTTTTTTATGTGATGTAGCATTGGAAGAAGGAGTTTTAGAACGGTTTGTGAACCAACTCGTTGTAGACTTAAACCAATCTGTGATTTCCCTATTAGACCAAGGGCAAGTCCTTAAAGATTTAGTTTGGATTGAGGACCATTCCTTATTAAAACACAAAGTGATAGAAACAGAATGGCAATCCAGAATGGTACGAGGACGTGTTTTGGGAATTGATGAATTAGGATTCCTTCTCATTATGACCGAAACCGGCGAAAAGATTGAGCTCATGGACACTTCACCAAAATTTCGGATTATATAAATGTCAGAATCACCATTATTATTAGTTATCGATGTGGGAAATACAAACACCGTATTTGGTGTGTTTCGTGAAGGGGAGGATACTCCTGACTTTCACAAACGAACAGTAACAAGAAGAGACAGAACCTCTGACGAACTTGGCCTTTTTTTGAAAGGATTTTTGACTCAAGAAAATGTAAAAGCCGATCGAGTAAAGACTGCCATCTATTCTAGTGTTGTTCCTTCTTTAAATCCAATCGTAGAGCGTATGTTAGAAGATTGGTTTAATGTAAATCCACTTCGTGTTCATTACCAAATGAAACTCAATTTTGGTATTAGTTACCCTCGTCCATTTGAAATAGGAGCCGATCGATTGGTGAATGCAGCTTACTGTGCAAAAACTTATCCTGGAAAAAAGGCAATACTTGTGGATTTGGGAACTGCAACTACATTCTGCGTGATCAATGAAAAACCTGAATATGTAGGTGGTGTGATTGCACCCGGTCTAAAAATTTCCATGGATGCTCTAACTCGTAATACAGCCCAACTACCGCCGATAGTATTTGGATCGCCAAAGCGCGTATTAGGTGAGTCAACTGT
This sequence comes from Leptospira terpstrae serovar Hualin str. LT 11-33 = ATCC 700639, assembly GCF_000332495.1. NCBI lineage: Bacteria > Pseudomonadati > Spirochaetota > Leptospiria > Leptospirales > Leptospiraceae > Leptospira > Leptospira terpstrae. The sequence continues at coordinate 624,554 of NZ_AOGW02000006.1, forward strand.
CGAATCCATCCAGGCAGGATTTTTCTTTGGTTGGATAGGTTTGCTCAAAGAAATTGTAAGGGCCATCAAAGAAGAACACCCAGGTGATTATGTGGTAGTTGGAACGGGTGGACTTGTCACGACCATCCATGCATCGCATAACCAGGTGTTTGATGAAATTGATCCCATGATGACTTTGAAGGGATTAAAAATTTTAGCGGATTTAAATTCCTAATATTTTTTTCCGATATGCCTCACCCATAAGTTCATAGCCTATCTGGTTGGGGTGTATGGGGTCGGATAGGGGATACAAAGGAACACCAGTAGGATTTAATTCAAATATTGATTCAATTTCCACATAATCGATATTTGGTTTATTCTCTTTCAGTAGTCGGATGGTTTGGTTATTGGCTTTTATAGTTTCTTTTATGGAAGCCATATTGGTCAAAGGGATTGTTGTGAGTAGCACCTTTGATACTTGTGAAGATTCTAAAAAAGAAATAAGTTCTCGCGTTCTAGATTCAAAACCAATCGTTCCATAAACCATTGCATCATTGGTACCAAGTTCCAAGATCCATAGATCAGTTGGAATTGCATTCAATCGATCTTTATTTTGTAACCAGTCTTCCGTTGTGAAACCTGCAATGGAAAGGTCAGTGACTTTAAATTCGGCTGGTAGTTTTGATTTGAGTCCAAATCCATCGGACCATTGTCCCAAAGAATCTCCTACAATTGTGATCTGACGGTTCACTGAAATTTCTCCTAATAACGATAGATATTGGTTATTTGTTTTGTCTGAATGGTAACACCCAGTTGTTAAAAAAAAACAAACCAATGGAACTAAGTAAGTTGAAAAGGGAAACAGGACGTTCATTTTTTTGTATAAACAATAGTTTTATAGTGTAACCAATGTTTGCCTGAAACAGGAATTTCCCATTCTTCTCTTTTCCAAGATGATTTTTTTAAATAATCTTGGATCACATGATTCATTAATTGGTCATCATAGAAAACAAAACTGTCTCGTGATTTGATAGTTTGGATGTAAGCTTCTGAAGGAATGTCTAACTCTCCTGGAATAAATTCCAAAATATTCAGATCGGGTCGTTTTTTTCGTAAATCGAAATAGGGATCGGGTAAGGCCTGCAAATACACTGACTTAGAATTTGCCAAACTCATTTCTAAATGTTGAAAATGCGATTCTAGAATTTTTTTAGAATCAATTTGAAACCAGTGGATGTGATTTGTATATAGTAGGGCAAAAAGAGATAACAATATTCCTGAATATGCTAATTTCGAACCTAATTGTGTATAATCGCATAACAAAGCCATTCCAAATGCTAAAGGGAAAAGGATATGGAAAACATACCATCCTTCAGAAGAAGTATATAAAGCGATTCCAATGGATAAAATCCAAATCCAAAACAAAATCCATTTTTGATCTAGTTTCCCAAACTGTTTGAAGAGTCGAAAGGAAATAAAAGCTAAAGAAACGAGCTCAGTTAGGATGATTAACAATCTTAATTTTGGAAATCCAAATCCAAAGGAAAATACTTTCACTTTGTCTATCAGTGTGAAGGACTCGAGTAAGTTCCTTTTACGAGTGAGTTGTGCTCCGAATTGGATTTCAAACCAATCCCAATGGGGATGGATGTAATACAACCAACCTAAAATGGGAAGGATTCCTCCGAGAAAAAACCAAGGAAGGGACTTTAATCCAAAATTTCTCCAGACCAAAAACAATGTGACAAGTCCAAAAGAAGCACCAATGGGATGAGATAAGAAAGAAAATGAGAGTGTAACACCTGCTAAAAAAACATACCATTGTTTGGATTTATCTTTGTTAGTAGCAAACTGTAAACTAATGATAAAGAAAAAAGCGGTGAGACCTTCCATCCTGGCAGCTGTTCCAAAACGAAACAAAAGCGGCTCCCATAAGATACTTGCCAATGCAATTTGGCAGGCAAATTCGGAAAAAGTTTTTCTTTTCAATAAACAGTAAAAACCAACTGCTGCTGCATAAACTATTACAACATTCGCAATGCGAACCGTTGTGAGTGTGTCAGGAAAAAAAGATAATGAAAGGCCGGAGAAAAGTAAATACAGAGGCGGCATCCAAAGCGTTTTGAATTCCATACCGGGGATGAGACCATTTAAAACTTCTGTTTGTAAATGGCCTTTTGTTGCAAAAGACAAAGCAGGTGAGAAAAATAAAACTTCATCTGGCCAGACAACAGGGAAAACTTCCAAATTGATCCAAACCTGGAAGAAAAACAGTGCTGAGAGAATGAAAAACGAGGCGTAAGCCACGTGATTTTTATTTGGAGAGGGAATTAACGGCTTCTTGTTCCGTCTCAAAGACTTCAAACAAGTCCAAAAGTTCCACAACATCGAACACCTTTTTGACTGGAGGTGTGATACAGCAAAGTTTCAACTTTCTACCTTGTTTGTCCAATTCCCGAACCATTCCAACAAAGATGCGGATTCCAGAGGAAGAGATGTAAGAGATAAGCTCAAGGTTGATGATAATGTCGCCCTCGCCGTTTTGCACGTCGTCGGCCAATTTGGCCTCCACTTCATCCGAATGGGTAATGTCCAAACGACCGTTAAGGTGAACGAGTGTGTGCTTTCCGATTTTTTTGGTCTTAATTTCCAAAGCGAGCCTACTTGGAGACTAGAATCTCTGAAAACACCAAAGGTTCAAGAAATTTTTAGGCTGCTTGGTTTTTGTTTCGATTAAAAAGTCGCGGATCTGTTCGTTCTTCGACCGGAATGTGCAATAATATTCTTTGCTTGGTAGAACGAGTGGATCTATGTCCCAAAAACTCTTGGATTTCCCAAACAGGAAAACCTTTTTTGAAAAGATCCAATGCAATCACATCACGTAGAAATGGGATATGGATTTCTTTTGAGATTAGGTTACTCGCGTTCTTAAGAATTTTTTGAATGGTTCTTGTCCTTAATTTTCCATAACGACCTGGAAATAGATAATCAGTGGGTGCGAACTCAGACGAATAACGATAGAGTTCTAAAGCTAAGTTAGGTTCAATGAAGATCTTTCTTCTACGCAAACGACCACCGTTCTTTAATTTGAAAAGGCTTCTTTCGGGATTGAAGTCCGAGATTTTGAGATGGATAATTTCTGGCAGCGACAGGCCAGTACATACCAAAAACTTAATAATTAAGTAGTGTAAGTAGTTCCTATCGCGGAGTCGGAACAATAGAGTTCGAACTTCGGATTGGTCTATCAAACGATTGTCAAGTGTCATGACATCGACTGTCAAAACTTGTGGGAGTAGGGCCGGTAATTTCAAATCATTATTTAGCATAAATTTTTCTCGCAGGAATGTAACAGTTATAACAATCCATGCAATCAAATTGTCACCAAACCTCGGTTTTGGATCAAATTCCTAGAGAAATATATTTACTTGTTCATGTTTTTGCACCTTCCTATTTTCTGCTTGATTCATATTCTAAAAACGATCCTATCTTTGGGAGAAACGATAAAGGACAGACACTCAATGGACTCTTTGGAACTGAAAACGAATGACCCGGAACTACAACTCACGAAGGAAGATTTACAAAAAGTTGAGGAACTAACCGGACAAATTAAACTCAACAACCCGAATGATGTTGTCTCTTATGGTGCCTCTGCACAAGCCAAGGTATCCGAATTTGCTGATAAAGTTCTTTCTGAGATCAAAACAAAAGATTCGGGATATGCTGGTGAACTCTTAAATAACCTTCTTTTCAAAATCAAAGATTTGAATCTGGATAGTTTTGCAGGTGAAGGGAGCGGTTTATCAAAAATTCCGCTGATCGGAGGTCTTTTTGACGCTTCGCGAAAATTCTTAGCCAAATTTGAAGACTTACAATCTCAAATTGAAAAGATCGTGGAAGAATTGCATACAGCACGGACCAATCTCACAAAAGACATAACATTATTACAGGCGTTATATGAGAAAAACTTGGAATATTTTAAGGAAATCCAAGTGTACATCGCTGCAGGTGATAAAAAAGTTCAAGATTTAAGAGACAAAATCCTACCAGAAATGTTGGCAAAAGCGAAGGCCCAAGGGGATACTTTGGCTTCTCAACAATACCAGGATATGGTACAAATGGTGGATCGATTTGAGAAAAAAATTCATGATCTCAAACTCACTCGAATTTTATCCTTACAGACAGGACCACAAATCCGTCTGATCCAAAATGGAAACCAAGTCCTCGTAGAAAAAATTCAAAGTTCCATTCTAAACACAATTCCACTTTGGAAAAATCAAATCGTCATCGCATTGGGTTTGTTACGCCAAAGAAAGGCATTGGAAGCTCAAAAACAAGTTTCTAAAACCACCAATGATCTAATCCAAAAAAATGCGGAAATGTTAAAAACAGGTACAGTGGAAATTGCAAGGGAATCCGAAAAAGGAATCATTGAAATTGAAACTTTAAAAACAGTAAACCAACAGTTGATAGAAACTATCACGGAAACTTTAAAAATCCAAGAAGATGGTCGTCAAAAACGAAAATCCGCAGAACAAGAAATGATAAAAATCGAATCAGAAATCAAACAAAAACTATTGGAATCAAAATAGAATGACCGAAGCGCAATTAGAACAAACGGAACAAAATCCAGATGAAAAGAAATGGGCAAGACGTGCCCATCTCTCTACAATCCTAACTTATCCAATGGCTTTATTGCCTTTTCCTTTTTTTATCTCTTCACTGGGAGCTATGGTTTATCCATTTGTTATGTGGCTCTCAAGAAATAAATCTTCTTATTCCGCCAAACAGTCGCTAGAGGCAATATACCTTCAGGCATTGTTGTCACTTGGTTTTTTTGGCTTTGGAACTAAATTTGGCGATGATCGAGTTTTACTTGTATTCTCTTACGTGTTAATGGCATTTCTTCATGTTATTTTTTTAGGAATTGCGATCTACAGAACCACCATAGGAAAAGCCCATCACTATCCGTTCAGTTTTTTCCCTCTTCTTTTTTCATCCAACCAAACCAAAGAGAATTGGAATGAATTAAAGAAAAAATTTGAAGATAAAGTCGAATTTACCGAATACAAATCTCAAATGGAACGTTTGGATGGATTTCGAGTTTTGACAGAAAAAGAATCCAAAACACTTCTGGATTCTACACTTCAAGGATTGAGTACTGAATACTTACATTCCCTATCTGATTTGCGTGTTCGCCTTGCAGAAGATCCGTTGTCTTACCGAAAGGCAAAACAATTTCTGAATTACTTTCCTGAAACTGTATCAAAGATACTTAGTCAGTACAATAAACTAAATACTGATGTTGGATCAGCGGAAGCAGAAAAAAGAAAAACAGAATTGAATTCATTACTCAGTGAAGTAATCAAAACAACGGAACAAGTAAGAAATAAACTGAAAGCAGATGAAACCCTGAATTTAGATGTTGAGATCACCGCTATGAAGAAAAACATCGAATTTGGTGGGTATTGATGCAATCTGAGTTACTTGATAGATCTTATCATTTTTTAAATTTCCTTCCGAATGTGGCGGACTTCCTTGTTCAAAAACACAAAGAATCGGGACTGAAGGTAGATGAAAAAGGTTTGTACAATCTGGTGACAGAAGCTGACTTAAAAGCAGAGTCCATGATTTTGGATGAAATCCAAAAAAACTATCCAAAGGATGGAATCCTTTCAGAAGAACGTGGAAAGATTGAAGGTAAGTCAGGTTACACTTGGGTAGTGGATCCTTTGGATGGAACTACAAATTATACGCACGGACTACCCTTATACGGTATTTCTGTAGGTGTGGTGGAAACAGAAACTATGACTCCTCTCATCGGAATGGTTTTTTTTCCAGAGTTAAATACCTACTATCATGCGATCAAAGGGCAAGGGGCTTTTCGCGAAAAAACACCCATACAAGTTTCCAAAACAAGTTCTCTTAAGGATTCTCTTTTTGTAACAGGATTTCCCTATGATCGAAATCTTTCATTAGATACTTTGATGCAGTATTATAAATCCATTTTGCAGAAGTCCCGTGGTATCCGTAGAACCGGAGCCGCTACACTCGATTTATGTTGGTTAGCTGAAGGGAAGTTTGAAGGATATTACGAACTTGGATTAAAACCTTGGGATATGGCTGCTGCTGGTTTGATTGTTCTTGAAGCTAAAGGCAAAATTACATCTATGGATGGTAACGATTTTTCTATTTTGATTCCTAGTTTATTGGCGACCAATGGCCTTGTTCATGATTATTTGTTAGCTGAATTTGAAGGTCAAATCAATCGAGTAGCATACTAACCATTTGGTTTAGTTTTTTACGAATCACTTCTTTACTAAAGTTAGCCAATACATATTCACGTCCATTCTGCCCAAGCCTTGTGGCAATTTCTCGATTTTCTAATAGAAAATCCAAGGTTTTTTGGAAGGAAAGAGAATCCGAATAATATAGTCCACCTTGGCTTCGTAAACAATGTCCTTTCATCACAGTGGATTTTGCGTTTACGAGCACCGCTTTTTTTTGAATCCAAGCTTCCATTATCGAAATAGAAAAACTCTCAAACGCCGATGGATTGAGTAGTAGAAATGATTTTTGGATTTCAGATATTTTTTCTTCTTCACTGACAAAACCAGTAAATGTAATCAAAGGTTCCTTCGGAGTTTCCATGGAGGAGATGGAGCCCAAACATTTGACAGTAATGTCTGTTCGATTTGAAAATACCTTCCAATTCTGAAAGTATTCAAAAAGTTCAGGATATCCTTTTGCGGGTTCAATTCGGCCAATGGTGATCAATTGATTTGAATTCAAATCTGATGAATTTGCTTCGGTGATTGTATCATTGATATAAGTTCCAATCAAAAAATAAGAATTAGTTTTTTGATTTGTATAAGCCTCATATACAGAGATTTCCTCAGTTGCATTGAAGCTATAAACATAATGGCTGGAATAAGTTTTTCTGTATAAAGGTAGACGAAACGGCGGTTCGTCATGGAATGTTGGTACAATGACAAAGGGAATTTTCAAATTTGGAATACTGGTGACGACTGGATAATATAGATATCCAATAAGAATCGCAATATCATAATTATGTTGTTCTTTGGTGACGTAATTTACCAAGTCAGGACAAAACGGTCCTTGTTCTTTTAAAAATTCGAACTGTTCTTTATCGGAAACTGAATCTCCTTTTTCTAAACATTGGTTTAGAATGCGATTCATCCTTACAATATTTCGTGTTTGCGATACTGAAAAACGGAGGATCCGAATGGAATTCTCCTTTGTTTCTCCTTTGGAAAATTCATTTTTCCAACTTACATAATCTTTGGCACAAGAAGTACAGACTGTAACATCATTGGATTCCGATAGGATTGACGCGTAATCATAAGCTAATTTTTCAGCACCACCAGAAGCATGTTCTAAAAAACGTGCTGTGATCATTAAAATTTTTGCCATAACTAATCTCTCATTACTTCGAGTAGAGGAAGGATACTAGTGGATTGCAAATATTCATCTAACCTAATATTCTGAGAACCAATGACTGAATTTCGTAGATCAGTTTTTTTGAAAATGGAATCTACGAGTGGAACAAGGGAATCAAAATCTTTCGATTCAAAAAGTATTCCTGATTGATTTAAAGTTTCAGGAATTGCTCCTGCAGCAAATGCAACCACTGGCAGATGGAAATACATCGCTTCCATTAAGGGAACACAAAATCCCTCATGTTCACTCATCGATAAAAACATATTACTTTCAGAGTAAATCTTTTTTAACATAGTCTCATCAACATAAGAAATAATCTTAACTTCTTTTGTAAGATCTAAGTGATGAATCATAAAATTGAGTTCATCCAAGTAAGATTGTTGGTTTGGATTACAGAAACCAAGCATTCGCAAAGAAAATTGATTTCCCATTTTGGATTTCCATGTCCTCGCAAAACGGATTAAATCATCTTGACGTTTGTTAGGAGCAATACGGCCTACAAACAAAAAAGAAGGATTTTCAAATGATTTCAATTTGAGATCTCTTGGAACATCTTTCCATTTTAGAAAATTTAGATGTAGAGGAAGTAACCTTGCATGTTCAAATCCAATTTCTCGTAACTCGCTTAGGTTAAAATGAGAAACAGCAAATGAATGATGAAATGTATCACGAATGATTTCCAAATCTTCTCTGCCTTTCCGAAGTAAATAAGAAAATTTCAGGTCATAATTGGTAAAAAAATCTTCAGGTGTAACATTGTGATAAATAAGAATTTTACGATTTGGAAATTTTAAAATAAAATCTAATACTTCACTATGAATCGAATGGTGATATACGAGGACATCATTAGGTTTGATTTTTGCTTTCGCAAGTTTTTCTGCGTATTTCCGATCATAAGAAAATACATTTTCTGCAAATATTTTCCCATTATATCCTTCCTTTGACAACAAACGTTTTATCTCCAACATCTCTTGGGAGATTGCGTCACCTAACTGGAATCCTGCGGAAAATTGATGTATGTTCATTGGATACCAGATTCGAGAATACCAGAAATTACTTCTTGAAAAGGAAATTGGTTATAAGATTCCAATACTCTGTATTGGTCATGAATCAGGGAAGTTCGTTTTTCTATTTGGAACAAATTCTCTCGGATTTGGTGTACAATAGATAAATAATCTTTTGATTGGAAAATTACTCCTGCTCCCTTCATGGTTCCTGGAACTGCACCTGCCGAATAAGCAAAGACGGGAATTCCAGAACCAAATGCTTCTAGAATCGGCAAACAAAAACCTTCATGTTCGCTCATGGAAACAAAGGCACCAGACTCTTTCAAAAATGAAATTACTTCTAAATCAGTTTTGCCTGTTAAAAAATGGACCTTTCCTTCCAATCCAAATCTCTCTACTGTTTTTGTCAGTCTATCAAAATAACCATCGAACGCACCAATGACAGAACCAATACACAAACATTTAGCGTCTGGAAATTCCTTGATCCAAAAAGAGAAAAGTTCAATGAAATCTTCCCATTTTTTCTGCGGCGAATAACGACCCACAAAAACCAAGGATTGATTTCGAGTTGGAGATTCAATTTCAGAATTGGTTTCATAAGATTTGCAAATAGGAATGACATAAGGATTTTTAAATTGGTATTCAGAAATTGTTTGGAAGTTGTATTCTGAATCGCACCAAATAGAATCACAAAATATGGATAAACTAGCTATTTCTAAATAAGATAAAGATTCAAATTTTTCCATTGCTGAATATATATCCGGAGTGGTAGTATTTTTGTAAAATTGAGCGGGTGTTATGTTGTGAAATCTTAGAATTTTACGACCAGGTAAATTTTGAAAAATAGAATAAGGATATCCTGCCCCACCATAGTGCAAAATGTGAATGTCATTCGAAGTAGTAGGGTGCTGAAAAGAACTTACAAGATGAAACTTACTATTTAATGGTTTTCCTTTTCTTGGCAATCGAGTCACAAAATGTGATTGGTAACCAAGGGATGTAAAAACATTTGCAAGTCCAATTGCATCATTTCCAACACCATCAGAATCTTTTAGTTCATCTAAATGTTGGAAAACATTCATGTATCGAGTTTTGTATATCTGTATACTTTCGTATCTTCCGTAGCAGAAAGATCTCGAACTTGTTTAAAACCAAGAGTTTCTAAATAGCTGGGAAGTTGGTCCAAATTAATTTCAGAAACTTGCAGATCGCGGAATGGGCGGTTAGAAAAATTGGGTTTGATGGATACTGAAAAGTATAAATTTTTCCCATTGGAAAGTGAATTTGAAATTTCAGCAAATATCCTCTCAATCCAAAAAGAAGGAAAACGGTTGAGAGGCAAATAAACTAAAACATCCGTTGGATTCTTTAGAATTTGTTTTAATGGGAATATTTTTTTTTCAAATTGAACTGTTGATGTGATTTTACGCTGAATGAATTGAAATTCACTTTCATGTGATGTAACACAACGAAATGGAATTTTCATGATAGAAAGTTGTTTTAAAATGTCTCCCCATTCTGGGAACAATACGGTGATTTCGTTGGTTTTAGAAAAATCCTCTAATGCAAGTTTCCAAGTTGGATTTGATCCTGCATCGGTAAAATATGAATTCGTCGCCCAACCAAAGTTAGGCAATTCATGAGAAGACTCTTGCAACAAATGGTCACGATAAAATCCATCAAACCGACTTTCGATTTGTTCTATTCGTTTTCCCAAACGAACCAACTCGTGCAAAACAGAAAAAAAAGCACGAATTCGATTCTCGGAAAGTTTTTTATCGATTAGTCCATAAACAGAGATTAGGCGATTGACGAGGTATTTAATTGGTCCCCGGATAAACCAGAATTTTGGATTTGAAAATTTAGGGCTGGAAATGCCTTTTTCAAAGAGATGTGCAGTGCCCGCAGGATCAAATTTTCGAAAACCTTGTGGGGATTCGGGTTTGTAACTGATTTTTGTGAGCTCGCGCCAATTGGGCGTTTGTCCTGGATCGAGTGGAATCTTTGATTCGATTCCCTGGATCAATTCTGATACATTTAACTGTGGGTCTCTGACTTCGACAAAGGGGGAGGGATTGAATTTCTTTTTGTCTTCCACAGTTTTCTTTCTTTTGTTGAGAGGATTTGAAAAATTGGAAGAATGGCAACTAAATCTTAGGGCCGAATCGGAAATTTCCCTTTTCTATGAAAAAAAAACAAACTTTAGTCACCGGAGCCAGCGGATTTGTCGGAAGTTATCTACTTCCTGCTCTTGAATCGGTTGGCGAGTATCAAATCCATTGTTTTCAAGGTGACATTCGCGACCGAAAGGCCGTAGTGAAAAATCTAGAAGAAGTCCAACCGGATATTCTCATCCATTTGGCAGCCCAAGCATTTGTTCCTATTGCGATCGAAAATCCATGGGAAACGGAAGAAATCAATGTCGGCGGTACTTTGAATCTGATAGAATTCTTACACAGAATTCAAAAGCCATGCAAAATGTTGTATGTCTCTTCCGCTGATGTCTACGGGAAACAAAACTTATCTCTCCTTCCATTAAAAGAGACTCTTTTGCCAAACCCAGTGAATCCCTACGCGGGCAGTAAATTAGCAGCAGAATCTTATTGTCGTCAATATGCGGAATATAGTCCTTTTGTTTCCGTTGTCATTGCTCGTCCTTTCAACCACATCGGGATAGGCCAAAGGAAAGAATTTGTGATTCCCAACTTCTGTACCCAAATTATCGAAGCCAAGTATTCTGGAAAATCTTCGATTGCCGTTGGAGACTTAGCGCCGACACGAGATTTTTCTCATGTAGAAGATATTATCAGTGGTTATCTAACCTTAATTGAAAAGGGTGAGTCTGGTGAAATTTATAATATCTGTTCAGGTGAAGAACGAAGTATCCGCTTTATGGTGGAAGAATTAGTAAAAATTTCAGGTCATGATATCAAATTCGAAGTGGATGCCGGACGAGTGAGGGCGTCCGAAACATCCAAAGTTTATGGCGATAATTCTAAATTAAAAACGCTTGGTTGGAAAAACAAACATAGTTTAAGCGAAACTTTACAACAGATTTACAATCATTTAGAATCAGAATTTTTAAAATCCAAACAAACAGATTGAACATCTTTCCACGTTTTGTCTGATACCACTTTTTTGATGGTTCCTTTTTTTCCGGATTCAATTAAAGATGCCAGAGTTTTCATTCTTTCTTCTGTGGCAGGATGAGTACTTAAAAAATCAGTGAGTGATTTTGTGACTACCTCATCATCTTTTGCGTTGGCATCCGGTGGATTGTCTTCAGATTCCATACTTTCTTTTTCAAGTTCTTGCATCCGTTTAAAGAATGTAAGAAGACCCGAAGGAGAAAGATTTTGATTTCGTAAATATTCAATGGATGTAACATCAGCCTCTGTTTCAAAGTCTCGAGAAAACTTGAGAACAAGGATTGTGGAACCAATTTCTGTAAACGTTTCCAGAAATTCCATGTTTCCCAAACCAGGACCGACCACCAAACTAATCGCAAGTGAAGTACCACCTGCCTTTACTAAATTTCTCATATGGTGTCTCTTTTCAATATGGGCCACTTCATGTGCCAATACTCCGATAACTTCTTCTTGCGATTTTGCATCGTTTAACAATCCAGAAAAAAAATAGATTTTTCCATTGGATAGGGCAAATGCATTGGGAATAGTAGAGCCAATCACTGAAACTTTGAATTGATGAGGGCTACCTTTTGGTACAATTTTTTTTAGAGCTTCAGAAAAGAATCTATCTGTCGCTTTTGTATTACATTCTTGAAATTGGGCATCCATTTTCATTTGAACCGATTCCCCAAGTGATTTGTCCATTGAAACTGGGATTAAATTAGTAACAAGTTCCAGACCTTTGAAATAGAAAAAACCAATAATAGCAACAATGACAATTGATAAACCACCGAGCACAATGGGGTTCATTTCTCTAATAGAATAAAAAAACGCATGCGCATGACTTTGATTTTTCTTCGACTGAATCCAAAGAGATTCGAATTGTTTTGCATCAGACTTTGAGCATATAATTTCTAATACAGGGCTTTCTTTTGATTCATCTGGTCGTAATACCAACTTACAACCTTTATGCGTCAAAGTGAATTCTGCAAATTGGGAAACATTCAATTTGTGGGCAGTTTCCGCGGAAGAAAAGTCGATGGTTTGGCCATGAACCAGAACAGTCCCTTCTTCAGGGACTGCTGATACTCCGTCAAAATATCGGGATGTAAATGTTTGATTTTGAAACAATGTTTATGATAGGAAGCCTTCTAGAGCTTCGGCAAGCGCTTCCAAACCCTCCGCAGTGGCATTTGCTGTTGTATCTGCTTTTGCTGAGATAGTAGAGAAATCAACCTCTGCTTCCAAACTCACCGACTCAATGAAAAGTTTGGTCAAACGTACGACAGCCCAAGCAAATCCAATTCCTAAGGTAAATAGGATGATTAAATATGCGATGATAAAATTAATGAAAATTTTACCACCTGTGATATCCGATCGGAATTTTTTTCCTTGGAAACTGGTTCGATTCCAAATGTAATTTTGAACATCTGCTAAAAACCAAGAATAATAAATCCCGAGAGTCACAATACTCAAAAGAACTCCTTTCAAATAGAGGAAAAAGATTTCTTTCCCTTCTGCAGAAAATCCAAAATTTGTATTTCCGTATCTTGTTTTGCTTTGTACGTAAGCTTCCTTTTCTGCAAAAAACCAAGGGTAATAAATCCCAAGCGTAATGATTGTTAGTAGGATTCCCTTTCCATAAATTTTTGCAACTTCTAGGATTTTTCCATCAAATCCAAAACGAAGGTTGCGGTATCCGGTTCGAGAAGTTAGGTATCTTCTTCCACCGACTACTATGATAGGAACGAGTGCCAGGAATACTCCCAATGTCAAAACATACCCGACAATCATTGCAAAATAAGGGATAGGGATATAGGCCAGGATGGTTTGAATGATATAGATGCCGAGATAAAGGACTATGAAAATTCCTAAGGCCTTTAAAAAACCAATGAATCGCTCTTTTCCGGTTCCGTGAAAGGAAAAACGTTCCCCTGCCCATTCCAAATTTTCTGCCATAAATTTTTGTACATTGGTTCTTGCCCAAAAGCTATAGATCCCCAAAGTTACTACGGTAAGAAACATATTCTTCAATAGAAGGATGAAGAGTTGTCCTCCCGTGGCATGGTATTGTAGTCTAGTATTGTTCATTGATGGTCCTCAAAGGATGATTAGTGGGGAGAGTATAAAAGATTTTGTAAAAGGGTAAAGAAAAATATTTCCTATCCATTAGAAATACAATTTGTACGATTGAACCTAATTCATGACTTTTTTAGGAATCGCCGAACTTGTGTATCTTTAACCAAGTCTACCTGTACAGAATGCGAACAATATTGACTTTTCTCTTCTTGAGTTTGGCGTCATTATCCGAAGGATTTGCCGATTCGAGACAAGAATTACCTCCAACTCTAGGAGATCTGAAAGGACAGGATAAGTCGGTACGCCAACCTCCCGATCGTAAGGACAAAAAAGGATGTTGTAAAATCAAATATCCAGCAGGCGGATATGATTTCTTTCTTGCGACTGAAGACGATTGTCGGGCTAGTTTATACTTTGACAGATTTTTGGGAGAAAACAACACTCTATGCTTTCGTTGGGAAGGGGAATAGAATTTGTCGATTTTATGGGCGTTCGAGAACAAGTATTACAAACATTAGTAAAAATATTTCCTTCTTATGATGCATCCCTTGCTATTGCAGGTGGCGGCTGTAAGGCATTTTATGCTTTAGGAGTTGGGAAAACTCTTCGCGAATGGGGAGTTCGTTTCACAGAAGTTTCTGGAGTCTCTGCTGGTGCAGCTATGGCTCTTTGTATTCTCTCTCAAACAGAAGAAGAATCTGTAGAATACTTTGAAGAAATCACAAAACGCAATTCGCGTAACTTCCATTTTTCGAATTTTCTTCGGGGAGAATCTACTTTCCCTCACGAAGATATGTATCGCCGAACCATTCGGTTTGGAATGAAGTTCGATAAGGTTTTGGATTCAGGTGCCAAAGTTTGGATCCATTCGGTCAAGGCACATCCTAAGGAAGATTCGCTAAAGAATAAGTTTCGTTTGGCGAGACTCATCTCCGAAACGGGAAGAGCCTTTATTTTGGATGATCGCGATCGTTCTGATGGAATTCCTGCGAATAGAACTGCAGAGATGATTAAAAAATGGAATATGGTCGATGTTGATTTCACAGAGAAAGACTTTGTGAATTCAGAAACCATAGAACAATTCATTATGAATTCTTCCTCCATTCCTCCCATTGTGGACTTTCAATCGGTTGATAATGAATACTATTTGGATGGGGGCTTAACCAATAATATGGTTATAGAAACTTTTTCTCCAAATGCCAAAATCATTGGAATCCACTATGAACCAAATACGATTGTAGGTAAAGATCCAGAATTATTGGCAAAGTCTTATTTGATCACTCCGTCTAAACCCTTGCCAATTACTTCTTTTGATTATACGAATCCAAAAGGAGTCAGGGAAACTTTCGAATTAGGAAAAGCAGATGCTTTGGCCCAAAAAACTGCAATTCTAGATTATTTAAGATAGGATTGAAGGGTCGCTAAAGCGTTTCGCAACGTTTCTTCTTCCGAAATCAAACTGACAACTAAGGTACAACGGTTATGCGAAAATCCATACCAAGAGCCAGGGTGTAAAAAAACCTTGGCATTTAGTAAAATTTCCAAAACTAAATCTTCGTCTTTGTTTTCCATATCCAATTCAAATAGATAATACCATCCAGCTTCGCTATGTGATTTGGTTTTGATTTTTGGATTTTCTTTTGAAAAGTATTCACACTCTGCCAAGTTTCGCATAATCCTTGTTCGAATACGATTTTGGACCATTAATTTCCAGGGTATGAGTTCTGGGGTTGCTAATTGGACAGGCGAATTTACTGAGAGGTAAGTGTCAGCAATGAATCCTAAGTTTTTCTGTATCTCAGACCGGAAGTGTTTAGGACTTTTGTTTAGGATCCAACCAAGTTTGAGTCCAGGAAGAGCCAACATTTTAGAAAATCCATTGCATACAAGGAGAGGGAAAGTGGGCTCATCGGGTATTTCGTGTGCCTCTCCGGAAAACTCATAACCAACAAAAACTTCATCTAAAAGAATTGGGATTTTGATTCCAATTCTTTCCCATTCTTTCCAAAAACTAGCTGTGGTTCGAGATCCTGTGGGATTTGCGGGGCTGACTAGGACAATCAGTTTGGTTTTTGTACTCACACAATTCGCAATCGTTTCCGCAGAATAAATCCATTGCCCGGTCTCTGGATCTTCTTTTAGCGGGTAATGAACTTCTTTTAGATTTTCAAGACCAATTAAAAAGCTAAATAACGGATAACCAGGATTTGGTGTAAGAACTTCATCACCTGGATTTGTAAAAAGTTTAAAAATATATGAATAGGCCTCTGAAGTACTCGCTGTGAGAATCAGATCGGAAGTTTCAGTTTGGATTCCCCTTGTTTTGTAATCAGTAACAATCACTGATCTTGTAGATTCTAATCCTTCAGCTAGCGGATCATACTGACTAAGGTCCAAACTAGAAAGTATATGGGACAAAGCTCCCGGCGGGAATTCCAATCCTAGTTTTGTAGGATTGGAATTGGTGAGATCTAAAATTTCATTTCCTGACCTTTCCTGGTTTTTTTTTGTTTGGTGAATTTTATTTTCTGAACTTAAATCACCTAACAACTGAAAACGATTTGAAAATGAAAAAGGGAAATCGACCAAATCAACCTGCTTGGTGTAAATATTTCGCAATCAAACGGACGAGAAACCGGGGAGAAAATCGAACTGATTGTGCTAATAGGAAATTAAAGAATCCAGTAATTTTTACGACCTTTTTTCCAAACAATGCATCGAGTCCAATATCTACCACATCTTGTGATTTCATGATGAGAAAAGATGACTTAACTAAATTGATTTTAGTCATATCGGCTCTTTCAAAAAATTCTGTCTGTGTTGGTCCTGGACAAACACAGGTTACAGTAACACCGTAATCCCGAACTTCTTCAGCAAGACCTTCACTGAGTGAAAGAACAAAGGCTTTTGAGGCGTAGTAACTAGACATTAGTGGGCCTGGTTGGAAGGCAGCAGTGGAGGCAACGTTTAGAATATAACCTTCTTTTGCTTTTACCATATCTTGCAAAAACAAATGGCAAAGTTCTGCGAGAGTAGTGACATTGAGTTGGATCAATTCTGCTTCTTTTTCAAAAGAATTTTTATGGAATTCACCGTTGATACCAAAACCTGCATTGTTCACTAAACAGTGGATCGAAATTTTTAGTTTTTTGACAGCTTTGTACAAAACTTCGGCTGATTTAGGTTTTGCCAAGTCCTGGGTTATAACGACACTTTGTAATCCGTATTTGGTTTTGATTTCGGTAGCAAGAGCCTTTAGTCGATCGGCACTGCGAGCGACTAAAACAGGGGTATAACCCTTTTTCGCCAATGTTAAAGCAAAATCTTTTCCGAGACCTGTGGAAGCACCAGTAATTAGAGCATATTTCATTAGGGAAATTTATTACTGAATGCAAAAGTTGGCAATTCGAAACTAAATAGTTTTGGAAATTTTGAACGCCTGGTCAATATTAGTTTTATGAGCCAACCTCTTACCCATCCGCTTCATACCATCCAAAAAGAAAGAGCCATCATCTTCATCCTTGCAGCCCTCCAATTTTTACATATCCTAGATTTTGTCATCATGATGCCCTTAGGGCCAGTGTTTATGGAAAGTTTCAAAATCGACTCTGCAGCCTTTGGGTTACTAGTGTCTTCCTATTCTATTAGTGCTGGAGTATTTGGACTGATAGGAGCTTTGTTTTTAGATTCCTATGACCGTAAAATGAGTCTCCTTGTATTGTTCTTTGGATTTTCTGTCGGGACATTGTTATGTGCTTTTGCCCCCAATTACCCATTTTTGCTTTTTGCAAGAATTGTTGCCGGTGGGTTTGGAGGAATGTTGGGTGCTACGGTATTATCAATCATTGGAGATATCATTCCTGTATTTAGAAGAGGGACGGCAACAGGTGTTGTGATGAGTTCCTTTTCTGTGGCATCGGTGATCGGAATTCCCATTGGTCTTTCCTTAGCCAATAAATTCGGATGGCAGTTCCCATTCCTGTCCTTGGCAATTGCAGGTTTTTTGATTTTACCGATTGGTTATAAAGTATTACCTTCGATTCGTTATCATTTGGATTCGGATGTTCACCCTAAACAGTCCCAACTAAAATCCTTAATACAGGTTGTTACCAAAAAAGACCATATGGCACCTTTTATTTTTATGGTTTTTTTGATGTTTGGTGGATTTACGATCATTCCTTTTCTTAGTCCATTTCTTGTCTCTAACGTTGGTTTAGTGTTCAGTGATTTACCTTATATTTATTTCTTTGGTGGTCTATTTACATTTTTTACTAGTAGATTCATAGGAAAACTATCAGATCGATATGGAAAACTAACTGTTTATCAAATCATTTCAATCATTGCCGTGATTCCCATTGTGCTTGTGGTTTCATTGACAAAAACTTCATTACCAATCGTTCTTACGATCACAACACTATTTATGATTTTAGTTTCTGGAAGGATGGTCCCTGCTTTTGCGATGATCACCTCCGCTGTGGAACCAAGAATACGGGGAAGTTTTATGTCTGTAAATTCTGCTATTCAACAAATTTCTTCGGGTGTTGCGTCTTATGTTGCAGGACTCATTTTGGTCCAAGCTCCCGATAACCAACTCGTAAACTACGAATTAGTAGGGATGATTTCTGTATTTAGTTTGTTGTTTAGTGTGTATCTTGCTAAAAAAATAAAAATTGCAGGATAGTTTCAAAATGTATAGAATAAACTAGCGAAAGTTAGTTTATTCTATAATTCTAATTTTCCCGTGTTAAGAAAATCAATAATCATTTGTTTTTGAGAAGGAGTGATCATTTTTCGTTCTAATAGTTGGTTTAGAATTTCCGACGCAGTTCCAATTTCCATTCCAGCCATTTCAGAAAAAATAAACTGAAAGTTTTTATCAATCCGGTGTTCCCCAATATAGTTTATGAGTTTTTCACTTGTTTCTAGAATCAATCGCTGCCTTTGAATGAGGCCTTCCATAGTGGAAAGTATGATCGATACTTCGGGATCCTCAGCAAATAATTGCATCATATGTTCATAAATTTTGGGAGATTGTAATGGTAATTCGTAAATCGAATCTCCAAGAGCCGTATATAAGGATTTTTCTTCTTCAAAATCCAAACCAGTATATTTGTTAAGATTGGATACAATTTCGGAAGGTAAAATCACGATAAACTGACAGGCATATTCTGGTTCTTTTAAGTATCGAACAAAATACTGAATTAAATCGCAAATACGCAAATAACTAACAAATGTCCAATACTTGAAACTTCTTATATCAAACATATGTTTGATGGACTTTTCTCTTTTAATCGAGTCTCGGATATTCATGTAATTTTCAAAATCACATTTGAAAAGATAACTTAATGTGTGGTTGGAAAAGGACTCAATGATTTCACGAACGAGTGTTGGTTCTCCAATATAAAGAAAATAAGAGATTAATTCTAAATTGTCTTTTGAAGTCCAAAGGAACTTTTCTAGTGTTTTGGCTGGAATTTGGGAAAAAGCAGAAAACCCAATTTTAAATGTAACTTTATCTTGTAAAAATGCTTCTAATTTATTTTTTGCAATACAATCTTCATCTAAGTCTTGTTTAGCGAAAGAATGCCTGCAACTAGGTGGGCAGGCTTCATATAAAGATGTACCAAGGAAACATTTTGGCATAGATTATTGAACTAATTCTCCGCAGTCTCTCATTTCAGGAGCATAAGGGTTTTTTACTTCTCTACCTGTCATTAACCAAGATTTATCAACCATAGGACAGTAAAATCGATTGTACTTAGATTGGTTTGGCACTTCCGTTTTGATTTGGATCAATATTTCCTGAATTTTCGAAATTTTTTCATAACTAGTTTCTAAATCGGCTCCATTTGCGGGAACAAAGGGGCGCAATGTTTCTGCCCAGACCTTTAATTTAGGATGTCCATTCGCTCCCAATGCATCAAGAGACTCTGAAAAAACTTTCCAATTCGGTTTGGGATCTTCTTTTAGATACTCTTCGAGGAGGATTTGGTTCTCTGCAAGGAGTTTTGCCGCTAGGTTTTCATGGGCAGTTTCAAAAGGAACGACCTCTTCCTTGCAAGAAAGGGCAAAAAAGGCTAAAACGATGAGTAATATCCGAAATGCATTCATATTTTGATTCTTTTTTCCTAAGTTGGAATTGGAATTCAAATTTTAGTTTCGAGTTTGTTAGAGGGAAATTGCTTTTTTCTCGACAAAGCCGGTTTTTCAAGCATGATGACAGAAAAGTTCACGAAGGTGTAATTCCATTATGATTATTGTAGAAGGCATTGGCCACATCAGTATCCCCGTCTCCCAACTCGACACCTCTATCGATTTTTACCGGGACATTTTTGACTTCGAAGTGGAGACAAAGAAGGCTACTGAGGCAATTCTTTCTCTGGATTCCTTTCGGATCCGATTGGTGAAAGCAGAGGTTTCAGACAGGTCTCTCCCTATCCTTAGTTTTGTGATGGATGTGGATGACTTCACTGAAGCTATCAGCGAACTGGAAGAAAAAAATGTGAAGATCATCAAAGGACCAGAAGGAACAGACTCTGGAGAAAGCTTAACCTTTGCAGATCCGAGCCAAAACTTAATAGAGATTTTCTACTCCAACTAAAACCTGCTGATTTTTTAAAATTCCCAATGAAAGTCTCCTTGGTGTCCTAGGAACCAAGGGGTGGGAACCTCTAACCTTATATTCAATTTTATAAAATGCTTAAGTACTTATCTTTTTCAAAGTACTAAGCTACAAGTTGCGGATTCTGCAGTGATGTAAAACTGCGTCGCAACTCCCACCGGAAAAGGGATGACTGGGTCGTTTTGTAAAACGTAATCGGTTGCCCGACATGATCTATCAAATACTCTCACAGTCACGACACTTTGACAACCAATGGTCAAATTCCTTGAGGATAACAATGTATCTGTATGAAAGGCTTTGGTTTCATTCCCATCAAATTCTACTGATAAACTTTGGCCTTGTTTTAGTTCAATTTCGGCACCGTATTGTTTGTTAGTGACCGTATAGCAGTCGATAAAGTATTCCATACCGGCACAATTCACACCTTCTTTTGAATTGGGTAAACAAGAGCCACCCGATTTTGATACTGTGATGAATCCAGAATATGCTCCATCGGGAACTTTGGTATACAATTCGGTTCCAAGGTTTAAACTGATTGCTGCAACAACGTCATTAAAACGAACTATGGGATCGATTCCAAAATTTTCTCCTTTGATGACAACTTCTGTGGCAGCATAGAAGGCATTTAAATTGTTTTGAGCAGGAGTTCCAATTTGGGGAGTCACTGAAGACACAACAGGTGGAGAGGTAAGAAGTGAGGCCAGAGGGTCTTCTGAAGACGAGGACTGGCAGGAAAAACTGCTTCCAAGTACTAGTGAGAATCCGATTGTGTATAAAATCCTTCTCATGACGGCTGCTTCCATTATCGGAAAATCAAAACAGTTTTCATTTCTATTTTTTCATCTGGAGGAAATTCTATGAACACTGTCACTCTTCAAACTCACCATACTTATGTAGCATTGATAGAACTAAATCGTCCTGAGGCAAAAAATGCCATATCCATTCAGCTCCTGGAAGAACTAAGAGGGAAAATTGAAGAAGTAAAAACAACCCGTGCTCGTGCTCTTGTCATCATTGGAACAGGAGATGCTTTTTGTTCTGGCGCCGATTTAAAGGAAAGAAAATCCATGTCGGACATAGAGGTAAAAAAATTTCTGAAAGATATCAACATTTGTTTTTCAGAACTGGCAAATCTCCCTATCCCAACAATTGCGGCTATCAATGGGTTTGCCTTTGGTGGTGGATTAGAAATGGCATTATCATGTGACATTCGTTATGCGAGTGAGTCTGCGCAAATGGGACTAACTGAAACTAAATTAGGAATCATTCCTGGTGCAGGCGGAACCCAAAGACTTTCCCGAATTGTAGGAGAATCCACAGCCAAAGAATGGATTTTTTCCGGAAGGAAACTATCAGGAAAAGAAGCAATGGCCCGGGGATTGGTATCTCAAGTATTCGAATCAGACCATTTAAGGGAATCTTCTCTTGCCTTGGCGCGGGAGATATCGGAATCTGCACCTATTGCGGTTTCTGCAGCTAAAAAGGCTATAGACCGCGGAATGGAATTGCCAATAGAGTCTGCCCTAGAGTGGGAGAGGTTATGTTATTTTGAGACGATAGGTACAAAAGATCGAATCGAAGCCTTGCAGGCGTTTGCTGAAAAAAGAAAACCTAATTTTAAGGGAGAATGATCCGTGATTTTAACCGGAAAAGAAATTTTAAAAAGACTTGGTAACGATATTAAAATCGAACCATACGATGCTAACTTACTAAATCCAAATTCATATAATTTAAGATTGCATGAAGACCTTTTAATATACTCAGAATTTCCATTGGATATGAAAAAACCGAATCCTGTACAAACTCTGAAGATACCGGAAGAGGGTTTGTTATTAGAACCGGGCAAATTGTATTTAGGAAGGACAATCGAATTTACGGAGACTCATAATTTAGTTCCCATGTTAGAAGGTCGTTCTTCGATTGGGCGATTAGGAATGTTTGTTCATATCACTGCAGGTTTTGGGGACGTTGGATTTAAAGGTTTTTGGACTTTAGAGATCCAAGTGACTCATCCTTTACGTGTTTATTCAGGTGTCCAGATCTGCCAGATTTTCTACCATACAGTGGAAGGGGAAATCAGTGAATACAAATCAGGAAAATACCAAGCAAACCAAGGCATCCAACCTTCTTTATTGTATAAGGACTTTGAAAAGAAATAGGTAATTTGATTTCTTTAAGATGAGAATTGGCAATGGAAAGAAGAAACCTGCCTCCCAATGGGAGGGCAGGTGTTTCATAATTACATTTATTTTTTAGCTTTGAAGGTACAATCCCAGCGAGGGTCATCTAAGTTCATAGCACCTAGTTTTACCCAGTTGTTCGTTTTACCAATGAAGGTAATGGAACAAAGTGTTCCCTTTAGATCCAAACGATTTCCACCTTCGAGGGAAGTAAATTTTCCACAGTAGGTTTTACCATCGCGCGGATTATAGATCTTTCCGTTTTTATATACACCTTCCCCAACATAATCAAATCCAGTGATAAAAACCATTCCTAAGTTAGGGCGGTTTCTTAGTTTTGGATCTTCATTGTTATGGTCTAAGTAAGGAGTTCCTGGAACACCTTTGTCTTTCTCTTTTTCAGGGTAAGCATTGTCTTTGATACAAACCGTTTTACCGCAGTACTTATCACCACATTTGAAAATTTCAATGACAGAGTCTTTTTCAGGGGGTAAGTACCGGCCTATGGCAACGTCTGCCTCTTGGGCAAGTAGAGAACTTCCGGCGAAGAGGATTGCCGTCCATACACTTAAAACAAGTTTTTGATTCATAAGGATCCTTATTCTATAAAATTGGATTCGCTTATTCTGACAGAAATTTGAATCTCTGGCAAGCTGGTTTTTGATAATTACCCGTTACAATTTAATAAAAAGGTACATTCTTTATAACCATTTTAAATTGAATTACGTATGGTGTTTTTATACAAATTAAAGAATCCCAATAGGCGTTTTCTTACAGAACCGAAATTCCATAAGTGAACGGTGGATTCAAATAAATCGTTTAGTGAATATGGACTAACCTCAATTAATTGAGGCTAGTCGCTTTTTCTAGTAATTTGGAAAGTTTGAGAACGTTTTTGTTTGTTGGATCAATAGATTGAGCTCTTGTTACATAAGTAACTGCTCGGTCGACATTCCCAAGCAACCGGCTAACATCCGCAAGGTTAATAAGATTTTGAAAGTTTTCAGGATCGTATTTAAGAGCTTCCTGCGCAGCTTTTAGGGCACTTTCATAATTTCCGAGTTTCTTTTCGGACATTGCTAGGTAATACCAATACTCACCTGATCCTTCATTTTCTTTTAAAAATTCAGTTAGCACTTTTGCAGCGATGTCGTACTCTTTTCCTTTGTAACTTACAAGACCTAAAAACTTATTTAGTTTTTGGTTAGTTGAATCACCGAGGAAGGCTTTTTTCATTACGGTAATGGCTCTTTCAATTTCTCCATTTTGATAAAGAACTTTTCCTTCTTCATAGGCACCGGAAGTTGTAAGCGCTTCATCCCAATCGTCGCCGGGAGTGTCAAAAAAGTCATCAATCGGTTGGTGTGATAAGTCGTCTTTTTCTGGTGCATGCAGGATTGGGGACCTTTCGCTTTTGAAAACAACACTTAACATTGAGATATCATCTGTAACATCTCCCGATTTTTTTACGAGTTTCTCCACTTCATAAATATCGCCATCAGCTTGTTCAACAAATCGAAGAACCATTGTTTCATCTTCATTGATAGTTCTTACATCTTCATCTGGTGTGAGGTCAATATCATCCCTTCCATCGGAACCAAGGATCAATTGATCGCCAGGTAGAAGTTGAAATGTTTGCACTTCGAATGGATATTCAGAGTCCAGTCCCAATTTACGTAGTTTTAATTCATCTTCGATAAAACTTGCCTTACCGTCTCGGTAAAGAATGCTGTATGGGTGTTCTGCGTTAAAATACCAAATTTTACCACTTTCATCATCAATTAACATGACTGTTGCTGAGATGACCATGGTTCCACTAAAGGATTTAAATACAGCATTGACTTCTTCGTATACGTCTGTTAGCCATTCTTCTGGAGTTCTGTTGAGAATTCTTTTGTTACCAGCCGAACGTGCCATAATGGAATTCATTACCACACCCATCACTAGAGAGCCACCAGCCCCCTGCATGGATTTTCCCATGGCATCACCATTCATCACCATAGTATATCGATGAAAATCATCAGGTTTTCCTAACTTTAGGTTTCCTGTGATACAAATGTCACCACCCAAATCTCCGGTTTTATTACGGAATTCGAAAGTTTTCTTTTGGTGAACAAAAAAATCGCAACGAATATTGTCTGACTTGTTTGCGTTGAAGAATAATGGTTTTGCAAGTAAAGAAGTTAGGAAGTAGTCTCCATCTTGTTGTACTTTCAAACGATGAATCTCATCCATTTTTTCTTGGAGTTCTTTCGTTCGTTCTTTTACTTTTTCTTCTAAGTTTTCTGCATAGTCTTGGAGTTCGCGTCTTGCATCACGGATTGAAGAAACCATGCCATTGAAGGATTCTGCAAGATAACCAATTTCATCATTTACTTTGATGGGAACTTCTACTTCCAAATTTCCTTGGTTTACTTTTTCTACCCCAGCGAGTAATGCATAGAGTGGATTCACAAGTGCGGAACGAAAGAAAAGAGGGAAAACAACGAGTAAAACGAACATCACAATTGCAAGAATTACTAGTTCGAGTTTTGCAGACTTGTGCATATAAGCTCTGTAGTCTCGATAGTTAAAACCAACCTCTCTGTTGATTTTATTTTTCGAATCATAAGTCATATAAGCAACGTAATGCGAAACACCATCTAAGTCTTTTCTGTAGTGTCTTGTTAAGTCTGGTTTAAAATAACGGAAAAACTTCAACATTTCGACGCGAAGGTCCCTTCCTGAAATTTCCTTTCCGTCCCACTTACAATCGCTAACATGTTTGAGGATGGCATCACGAAACGTATCAACGTTTTTTACTTTTTCGACGTATTTGACGCCCTCTTCACAAAACTGGTCTGGTAGAATGTCACCAAGTTTGTTTGTGTTGATAAAGGTTCTTCGATTTAATTTTTCGATCAGCTTAGAAACTTCGGCTTTTAATTCCGCTCCTTCTGAATCTGGATTTTCATCCAAAAACTGACTGATCGCATTTTTATAACCTTCAAAGTAATATGGTGTTTTTTCTAAAATTGACTTCAGTGAATTTCGATACTCTGATTCACCAATGGATACAACTTCATCATACAAAGCGGTATTATAAAGATCTGCTTGGACGAGAGGAAGGTCTAGGTTTACCGAAGAAGGTAAGTATGCTTTTTTAAGGTTTTGACCTGAGGAATCGTATTCAATGACAAACAAAATATCCTTGGAACGTACTCCGCCTTCTGCGACTCGTAGTGCCTTTTGGATCGCAGTATTATCAAAAGAGGTTTCCTTTTCTTGATCTACTAAGTAACTGAAGGCCTGCATGATGAGGAGGATGGTTACAAATGAGATTCCTACAATCTTTACCATGAAGGTAGTACGTTCACTACTGTTGTTGATAAAGGTAATAGTAATAATAAAGAATGTAAATGTGAAAAGTAATACAAGCGCTGTCAAATATGTCGAACGCTCCATTGCTCCATCACGACTCATAACGTTAGTTATATTGGGTACAACCGCTGCAATTAAAGCCGCAACCAACATGATTATGAGAGTTCCCCGTTTGTCTTTACTTACGTGGAATATACGATATCCAGGCAGAACAAGGAAGTTGATAAATGAATAAGCAGCGATGAATAAACTTAGAATTCGGCTAGGTCCTTCTGAATTAAAATCCCAATGGTGAGCAGTGAAGTGGTATTTTCTTTCGCCTTGAGAAACGGTAACAAGAAACCACAAAACTACAACTACTGCGATAGCATAAAGGATGGCCTGGAGGATGGTTGCTGCTTTCGGGTCTTCATTATCTGGAAAACGAAAGAAGAACTGTCCGAAATGGATGATCCCGAAGATAATAAAACCACCAGTGATCCAACGGTGGTAAGAAGCAATGGGATGGTAGTAAAACGCTCCCAAAAGGTATCCGAACTGAAATAGACATAAAAACAAACAAGCTAACCCCATGTGTTTAGTGGCCACAGTTTTGTCTTTCAGTGAGAAAAAGAATGTAGTCAAGACCGCAAGGAGGACAGTGACAATTAAACTACCGAATGTATAATAATTTGTTAGTATGTGGTCAACGGATAATATGCTTTCACTCATAGGGTCTTCTAGTTGCTAATTTAATACGAAATCGTAACAGGCAGAAATTCGAAATCAATTCATTTTCCTACCTTCCCGAGCAAATCGGACAGTCGCCGTTTTGCCCGAAGGAAGGGTAAAAACTATCGAGTTGCGATAAAACAATCAATCCCATCGTATTTCAATTTTGATTTGAGAGATTCCGCTTTTGAGCGGTCTGCAAAATCACCAACTTGAACTACGAACTTTCCATCTCGAGGAGTTACAAACACGGATTGGTTGTATTCAGATTTCATGTTTTCTTGGTATTTTAATGCTCTTTCTTTTTCTTGAAAGACCCCAACTTGAACCGTAAATCCTTTTCCTGCCGCTACTGGTTTCACAATACCCGGTTTTACAGGTGTCAGTTTTTCTGGTTTCGCAGGAGCATCATCCAAAAGATTTGCGTCATCTAAATCATCGCCAAGATCATCTTCTCCTTTTTTGAGAACTTTGATCCCAACTTTGGTAATCCCTTTGTCTTTAAACTCAAGGATCTCTGCAGTTTTTTCTGATACATCTACAATTCGTTCATCTACAAAAGGCCCGCGATCATTGATTCGAACCACTGCTTCTTTATTGTTTTCTAAGTTCTGGATTTTGATCACACTTCCGATGGGCAGAGTTCTATGAGCACCTGTCATCTTCATTCGATCAAAAGGTTCACCACTGGCAGTGGGGCGTCCTTGGAACTTTTGTCCATACCAGGAGGACAAACCAACTTCATCAAACTGATCCGCAGGTTTTTTGGTTGGGATTGCTGCGGCCGCAACAGGAGTTGCTGTTTTTGCATTAGAATCTAAATCGTCAATGATGGAGCGAGCCACTGGATCTTCCGATTTTGTGTTACTTGCCGGCTTTGACTTCCCAGACCGTTCGAAAAAAATATCTTCCGGATCGCCGGAAGCACTATAATCTCTTCGGGTAGCATCTGCAGAACTGCAGGACACTAGCCACAATACTATGGATATAAGTATGAGTCTTTGCATAACTTTCCCCTTCCTCTGGACTCTTGTGTGTACCTTTCGGAAGGTTTTTCCAATCTCCTGATAATTTTTCTCGAGGGAGATTCGTTTCTGAAACGATAATGGCTAGTATGGCACAAGAAATCCAATCTCTATTCAACGAGGCAGTCCGTTTGGAGCGGAATGGGGAGTGGGAACGTGCAGAAACTCAATATAAAATTTTGCTTGAGAAGGACCCAAATTACCATTTGGCCTTACAAAACTTAGGAGTGATTTACGCCAAACAAGGGAAACATGCGGATGCAATTCCATTGTTTTCTAAGGCATACAAACTCCACGCAAATGTGAAAAACTGTTATAATTTAGCAGTTTCCCTTTACAAACATGAGGAAACGGAAAAAGCCATAAGTTTCTTAAAACAAACTTTAACCTTTGAAAAGAAGTTTATTTCTGCGCATTTGCTTCTTGCACAAGCCTATCAAAAGTTAGGCAATGATGAAAAAACCGAAGTATATCTAACTAATGTTATTAAAATCGAACCGGACCATAAATCAGCTTTAGGAGGGCTTGCGATGTTTTATTACGAAAGGAATCGTTTTCCAGAAAGTTTAAAAATGATCGAACGTTATTTGATTCTTTATCCTGGTAATGCTCAATTAAAAATTATTCAATCGGAAATCCTCGCCAAACAAGGTAATTATAAAGCTTCAGCCACTTTACTTGCAGCCATGGTTAAAGAGGATGTAGGATTCACAAACTTTAATGAAAGTTTACAAGCTGCTTGGAAAGAGGAAGACGGAATAGCAAATGAAAGTTTGCACAGAATCCAATCCAAGGCCAAAATGAAATTAAAAGAATTTCAAACAAAATTAGAACTTTCAAAAGAGAATCCAGAGGAGTTTTCTCCGCCAGATGCACAAGAAGCTTTAGATTTAAGTTTGTTATATCTTTTCAACGGCAACCCAGAAAAAGCGATGCAATATTTGGTATTTGCCCAAAAGATGAAGGAAAAGACTGATCCAGACAGGCCATCCTAGATTGAAATTTCGAATTTTATCCCTCTTATTTCTTTGTTTTATACTCATTTTTATGGGATGTAGATATCCCATTGCAAAACAAGAGGATTTGGAATCCGATACTTTGTTTTTAGAAGTGTCGAATTCCAGTGCGACAGAGTGTAATGCAGAAGGAATTCGGCTGTCGAAGTCCATCCAACTCGACCAAGCAGAGTCTGTTTGGGACAAATGCGTACAAACCAATCCAAATGAAGTTGCCGTCCATTTGAACCGACTTCGATTTTATTTTTTGTTAGATGAATTCGAACTACTCAAAGAAAAAATTACAAAGGAAGCTCCATCTCGGTCCTCAGTGACCTATACTAATATTTTAAAAGAATTGGAAATCCGTTTGCGAAATGACGAAAGGGTTGTTGTGCTTGATGCCCTATCTCGTGTAAAGGGATGGGAATTGTATTCTTATGAAGAGTTAGCAAATTATTATTTACAAACAGGTAACTATGTTTATGCGGAAGGTTATTTTAACCAAATTTTAGAGCTAGTCCCATTCCATGAAAACGCTCTTTATGGAATGGCAGACATCCAAGTCCAAAAAGGTAACTGGTACAGTCTGTTAGATTATGCAAAATCTTTAGAAGTTGCTTCTAAAAAGAATAAGGATTTTCATTTTTACTTTTTAAAGGCCAATTATGAATTAGGGCGATATGAAGAAGCCTTAAAATGGGCAGAGTCAGCGACTGTTAGCGAAAAAACACAGATCGGTTTTTTAGAAATTTGGCGAGATACTTTACTGGTCTTAAAAGATTTTCCTAGATGGGACGGGCTTTTACCTTACTACCGTAAGGCGGTAGAGAAAGGTTATTCTGTTCCGGAGTCGGTTTTTTTTCCTACTCTTTCCAAAGAAGGAAAGGATGTTAGGAAAGCTTCTCGTACAGGAAGAAGTTAAACAAATAAACTCAATATTTTAAAACTAATGATAGAGATCATTCTCTGTCTTGGCATAAATTCCAAATTTTTTCCGCTTGTCGGAGCTTAAGGACGTTATGCGTTCGAATCAAAGGAATTTTGTATCGTATTAGATGGAGTTCACAGGCCAAAGTGGCAAACTCTCTATCAATGATTGGTAAATTTCCAAGTACATTTCCGAGAAAAGACTTTCTAGATACTCCAACCATTAATTGGGGGAATTCCAATTTTAGGATTTCCAATTCTTGTAAAACTTGAAAAGAAACCATCGGATCCTCACTCAAAAAAAATCCCATTCCGGGATCAAAGTAAAGGGCCGTTTCAGGAATGCCAAGTGAGATTAGTTCGGAACGACGGTCTCTAAAAAAAGTTTGGACTTTTTTCACAACTTTTTCTGGCGTTAGGTCTGATTTATATTTCGCAATATTTCTGTTATGCGAATGCATGATGATGAGTTTTAATTCCGGGTGTTTTTCGATGGAATGTTTTAGAAAACTACGGTCCCCTTCATAGGTAAAACCCGTGATGTCGTTGAGGCAACGAACACCCGCTTCAATTCCCTTTTTTTGTACTGCGGGTCTAAAGCTATCAAGACTGATCCGAACTCCCTTAGGGACAAAATGGCGAATGACTGGCTCGACTCTTTGCCACTCTTCCTCTTCCGTAACTAGCGTGGCTTCAATGTTAGAAGATTGACCCGATACATCCAACCAGTCAGCACCTTCTTGTAAAAGTTTCGTACCTTGTTGGATTGCGTCCTCTGGGTTAAGAAATTTTCCCCCATCACTAAATGAGTCAGTGGTAATGTTTAAAATTCCGAAGATTTCGGCCATGAATGAGTAGGATAATGGGTAAACCTTACCCTAAAAGCCTTATTTTTCCCTTGGCAGAAAATTCCGATTAGCCGATACATAGGAGAGACGGCAGATGAAAAAACTCCTTATTTCCTTAATCATTTTGGCATTCCCACTTCTGGCGCAGCCTTTACCAAAGGCGAAGGATGTAAGGTTTTACCAGCCACTCAACACACAAAATGTGGAATACAACCCAATCATATCCCCAACAGGAAGGTATTTAGTATTCCAATCCAATCGACCAGGTGGTGAGGGAGGGATGGATCTTTGGATTTCAGAAAACTTAAGTTTTCCAGACCGAATGAAATTACCTGTATGGTCGCCGCCGAAAAATTTTCGTGAACTCAATACATCCAATTTTGAAGGTATGTTTTCCATCCTTTTTGATGAAGAGGAAAAACCATACGAGCTCTACTTTACTTCAGTGCGTGATAAAACACAAGCTGATCCAAAAAAGAACCGTGAAGGTTATGATGGGCTTAACCTCTATTATACAAAGATCAATCAAAGGACCGGTCTTTGGTCTGTTCCCATTCATATCAATGAAGTTAATTCCCATTTTGAAGATAAAATGCCTGCCGTTTCGCCTGATGGATGTTCGATGGTATTTTCATCAAACCGACCAGGGGGACTCGGGGGATTTGATCTTTGGATTTCGAAAAGAGAACCCACAACAGGAACAAAGGAAACAGTTCCAGATAAACCAAAAATTAAATGTCGAGATGGGATTTGGCAAAAGCCAATTTCTATGGGAACGGTTATCAATACAAACGATGATGAAATTAGTCCCAATTACCACTGGGATGGACTTCGTTTGTATTTTAGTTCGAATCGAACTGATAAAAATCGTAAATTTAGTTTTTACTATAGTGAGTTTAATGAGGCACAAAATATTTTTGAAACGCCTATATTGTTAGGTTCTCCTTTTAATACTAAAGGTCAATTGTCAGGTGAATCTACAGGATTCCCATTTGATACTCCTGCAGATTATTCAACTTATAGCCTTTGGGAAGAAAGTGATAATGAAGGTATTTCTGTAACCTTTGATGACTTGTGGTTTTATTTTTCATCTAACAGACCAGGTGGGGAAGGCCAGTTCGATATTTATAGAACTATGGTTCCAGAAGACCTAAGGCGTACATACGAATTTGTATTTCGTGGTCTTGTGCTCGATGGATCAGAAGCCATCATGATAGGACTTGATTCTACTCTCAAGATATATGATGATACAAGACCTATTCAAGTGATTACATCAAAACGAATCGGTGGAGACTTATCCATTGCGGATGCAGAAAATTTTCGTACAACGATCAAAACAGGAAAACTATACCGAGTAGAAGTTTCTTCACCTGGGTTTCATCCTACAGAAGTTCTTTTAGATTTGAGAGGAAATGTTGGAAAGGATAAAGAACAATATTCTCAGATCATCTTACAACCAATTCGCCCAACGAAAGAGGAACGACCTGACAAAACCATCCAAGGAATTCGATTTATTGTCAAAGACAGGAAAACAGACCTTGTCATTCCCAATGCCATCTGTTATTATTTTGATGATTTAACTCGTAAGGGAAAATCTTTAGAATCAAAAGATGCACGTTTTGACCTGGAAAAATCTCCTACAATGGATTTTGAAATTTTGGTACGAGCAAAAGGATATAAAGAAGAAACATTCCTTTTTTCCAAAGATAAAATTTCAGGAATGGAAGGGAAAGAAACCGTACTTTATCTAAGAAATTTAAATGATTTTGACAATTTGTATAATACAATTATTTATTTCCCATTCAACGAACGGGTATTGAGTGATGAAGATAAGAAAAAATTGGATCTTTTTGCTGACTTCCTGATCCAACATAAGAATGAAAAAGTTGAAATCGGTGGACATACTGATAATATAGGGAATAAGGAATACAACATCAGTTTGAGCGAAGATAGGGCTCTTTCTGTTTATCAATACATGCGACTCAAAGGTGTTCCAAAGGAACGAATGAAGGTACAGGCCTACCATTATTCTCAGCCGATTGCAGAAAATGAAACAGAAGAAGGACGATCTCGAAATAGACGTGTGAATTTCAAAAAGATAGACTAATTATGATCAATCGTGTTAAAATTCATTTCGAGCAAGAAAGAGATTACCTTCCATTAGAGGCAGTCAGAACATTACCCGAATTCTTCAAACAAATGATGGGTGGGAATGGATTGTATCTTAAAGGATATGACACTCCCATTCGTGCAAAGTTCAAAGGGGAAAGACCAGACGGTGCACATATTTGGGAATTAGAGACCATTCCTGAATTAATCGAAACTATTTTTACAGTGCAAGCAACTCCTAGTTTCCATGTAGAAGTGGATTATGAACTGATAAACCAAAAAGACAATCTCCTTCTTGGAAAAATCATAGACCGAAGACAAACCTATGCTACGAGACAAGATCCGAGAAATGAAAAAGTTCGAGGAAATGTTGTAGCATCAAATTTTTTAGTCGCAAAAACTAATATCGATTTTTCAAAGCTAACCGGGGTTAGCTCGCAAGTGATCCTTTCGGATATTCAACGAACTGTCTTAAAGGATTACCCACAATCAAAAGTGGTATTTCTTTCAGTCTCAATTCATAGTGATGAAATTGATTTGATGAAGGAACACAAAAAACCTCTTTTTATATTGGATACGGAAACCTTTGAGTCTTTTTCCTCTGAAGATGTGTTCAATCCCAAAAAAACCTTTGAAGATGAATTTTTATTGGATGATAAAATCCAAGAGTATAAAAAGAAAAAAATTGGTTCTTATATCTATTACCCTCTATTCATTCAAATGAAAGACATGCATTTTTTTGCATATATTTCACTCGAGACGGAAAGACCCGGAATTCCTGGTGAAGTATTGGATTTGTTTAAAGAGGTTGAACGTACGTTTCAAGAAAGAATCATGGACTCAAATACCCATATTCTTGATATCAAACAAAACGTACTGAACGTTTCCCGAGGTGGGGTCGCCTTGGAAGTTAACGATATGGAAATTATTAGAGCACTGAAAGTGAAACCTACATTTACTTTAGATATCAATTTTAAATTGCAAGCTCCGATCCGGATGGCAGTAGAATTGCGACATCTGGAAGAGGTGAATGACTATTTTAGATTGGGTGGAAGGATCACAGGTGTGAGCGGAGATAAAAAAGCCAAAGAGATTTATCACAGTCTTATTGATTTTTTTGGCTAATCTGCGCAGGTTCCAGGGGCCATACATTGAAAGAACAAAAACTAACAACAGAAAACTATAAAGGCACTAGGGATTTTTATCCTGAAGATATGCGCCTTCGCAATTATTTATTCTCGGTCATGAAAGATGTCGTCAGGTCGTATGGATACGAAGAATACGATGGACCTATGGTAGAATCATTGGATCTTTACAGAGCCAAAACGGGTGAGGAAATCGTAGGAAAACAAATTTATAATTTCATTGATAAGGGAGATCGCGAAGTTGCAATTCGTCCCGAAATGACACCAACTGTTGCTAGGATGGTGGCAAAAAAATTACGCGACTTACCTCGCCCTATTCGTTGGTTTTCCATTCCTAACCTTTGGAGATACGAACAACCTGGCCTCGGCCGACTGCGGGAACATTGGCAATTGAATGTAGATATGTTTGGTGTGACAAGTAGTAGAGCCGAATTGGAAATATTGTCTTTGGCTTGCGATATTTTATTTGCTTTTGGTGCACCAAGGAATAGTTTTAAAGTTACCATTTCTCATAGATCACTTCTCGACGAATTTTTGTTAGATGGTTTGAAAGTAAGTCCAAACCAAGCTCATGAAGTTTCAAAAATTTTGGACAAAAAAAACAAAATTACTGAAGATGAATATGTTGCACTTGTTTCGAAAACAATTCCGAACGATCCTTCCGCGATTTCTAAAATCAATTTGTTTTTGGCATCTACTACAGAAACTTTGAATCAGATTCCTGGTATCAAAGAAGAAACTTTAAATGCCATTCGAACTTTGTTTGAAGATTTGAAAACTATCGGATTACAAGACATCATCTATTTTGACCCATCAGTGGTTAGAGGTTTTGACTATTATACAGGTTTTATATTTGAAATTTTTGATACGTCCCCGCAGAACAAACGTTCGCTATATGGCGGAGGAAGGTATGATAATTTAATTGGTCTTTTTTCCAATGAGGAACTTTCTGGAATTGGATTTGGACTTGGTGATGTAACTCTCCAAAATTTTTTAACAGCACATAATTTGTTACCAAAATTTTCAAGTGATTCCACTGTATATATTCCACTACTAGATGAGTCTTCATTTACAGAGAACCATAACTTTGCGAAAGAACTACGAAAGGAAAAGATTGCCACTGAGGTGTCTTTAGTTTCTCAAAAGATGGGAAAACAACTTTCGTATGCAGAGAAAAAAGGATATCGATGGATCCTTCTTCGCGGGGAAGACGAAATCAAAGCGGGAACTGTGACTTTAAAAGATATGGCAACTCGTAACCAATGGACGTCTTCATTTCCTGAAGCACTTCAAAAGATAAAAGAAGAGCTTTCTAAATGAATTTGATTTCTACTATCGACTTAAAGCTATCTATTTGGATCCAAAAGTATTTACACCATCCAAAGCTTAGTTGGGTTTTGTCCAGAGTCAATCGTGGGGAAATGTTTGCTTTAGTTTTGTTGCCCCTTATGTTTTTGAGTGAATTATACAAACCAGTTTACTTTAGTTTGCCTTTTGTACTCGTATTCACTTACATAACGGATCGTTTGGTATTGGTGTTAAAAAAATACTTCGCTAGGAAACGTCCCCTAGTTAGTGTTATGGGAAAAGTAGATTCCAATCCAGATATGAAACACTCCTTTCCCTCGGCACATAGTGCTAATTCGATTGTCGTATCTACAATTTTGGTGTTTGCCTTTCATGAAACTCCCTATTTCTTTTTCTTTAGTTTATTTGCGGGTGTGGGACGGCTTGTAACCTTACACCATTTTGTAAGTGATATTGTGGGAGGATGGATCATTGGTTTTGGAATTGGACTAATTGCAGTTCTATTTCATTTTTATCTATGGCCATATTGTTTGACACTATGAAACATATTGGATATTTTTTCTCATTTTTAATCGTATATCTATTTTATTTTCCGTTTAAAATTCTTCCATATAAGTGGTGTTTGGCGTATGGAATTTTTTTAACCAAACTTCTTTATCCACTGGATAAAAAACACCAGAAGGTAGCGGCAGATAATATTCGGTTTGCATTCCCGAATTATTCTGAAGAACAAATTCAAAGTTTAGTAAAAGCTCATTACAGACATTTGGGGATCTTACTTGCTCATACACTTTGGGCGCCACGGATGACAAAAAAATGGTTGGATGAAAATTTGATTATTGATGCAGAAAGCCTACAAATCGAAGAAGAAACCAAAAAACAAGGAGTAGGAGTGATCTTAATTTCTGGTCACTTTGGCACTTGGGAAATTTTAGTTCAATTTTTGGGAATCCGAATGAAGGGCGGCGGTATTTACAAAAAGGTGAGAAACCCCTTTGTCGATCGGCTTTTACGCAGTATGCGTTCTAAAAATGGAGTGGTCCTTGTTCCTGTGCAAGAGTCTACTCAAGTGATCAAACTTCTGAAACAAGGTTATTGGATAGGTTTTGGTGCTGACCAAAATGCTGGAAAAGCAGGAATTTTTGTTCCCTTTATGAATCGCCAAGCCTCTACCTTTGTGGGTCCGGCCCTAATGGCTTACTTAACTGGAGCCAAAATGTTATATTATTCAGTGTTAGCTGGTGAAAACGGAAAAGTGATCGTTCGAGTGAAGGATTTAGGTTTTGTTGATAAAAAACTTTATCCATCAAAAGACGATGTGATCAGACATTATACGGAACTATGGACCAAAACTTTGGAAGAAGAAGTGAAGTTGTTTCCGGAGCAGTACTTTTGGGTGCACCGTCGTTGGAGAACCCAACCGCAAGTCACCGGAAACAATCAGTAAGTCTCGGAGTTATTCTCCGAGAAGTGCTAGCGTAGGTTTGTGACGAACTGAACCATTTTCTGCAATCATACATGCATTAATGATCTCATCTTCCAAGTTGATGTTGAATTGTTTTTCTTTGTTCACAAATAACTTGAGGAAGTTCACAATATTTTTTGCATACATCTTACTTGCATCCATTGGCTGGGTGCTTTGTAGATTTGAGTTTCCAATAATTGTGATGCCTTTATAAACAATTGTTTTATCGTTTTCTGTAACTTCACAGTTACCACCGTTGACTGCTGCCAAATCTACGATTACAGAACCTTGTCTCATTTTATCTACCATCTCTTTTGTGATGAGTAGAGGTGCTTTTTTTCCTGGAATCAGAGCTGTCGTAATGATGATATCTGCTTTTTCAGCAAATTTCGCAATAGCTTCTTTTTGGCGTCTTTGGTAGTCTTCTGTTTGCTCTACCGCATAACCACCTGTATTCGATGCATCAGCTGCACCTTCTACTTCCACAAATTTTGCTCCAAGAGACATACACTGCTCTTTTACTTCTGGTCTTGTATCAAATACATCCACTACAGCTCCCAGTCGGCGGGAAGTTGCGATAGCTTGCAGGCCAGCAACACCAGCACCAAGAATGAGGACTCTTGCAGGAGTGATAGTTCCTGCTGCCGTAGTCAACATCGGGAAAAAACGACTGTAATTGGAAGCAGCAAGTAATACTGCTTTGTATCCAGAAACAGTTGCTTGGCTACTGAGAACATCCATGGATTGCGCGCGAGTGATTCGCGGGATAGTATCCATAGAGAATATTTTAAAGGAAGCATTTGCAATTTCTTTTACTTTTTTTGGAAAAGCGAGTGGAGAAAGTGTAGCAATGTAGATTTTATCTTTGCCGATTTTTTTGGCACTTGTTTCATCCAAAGCATGAATGGAAACTACAATGTCCGATCCAGAGAGAATTGAATCTCTTGATTCAATTGTTGCACCGACATCTTTATAATCTTGGTCGGAGAAAAATGCATTGTCCCCAGCTGTAGTTTCAACTGAAACAGT
This sequence comes from Leptospira terpstrae serovar Hualin str. LT 11-33 = ATCC 700639, assembly GCF_000332495.1. NCBI lineage: Bacteria > Pseudomonadati > Spirochaetota > Leptospiria > Leptospirales > Leptospiraceae > Leptospira > Leptospira terpstrae. Next base: position 661,932 of record NZ_AOGW02000006.1, read on the forward strand.
GAAACCTAACTTTTTCAAAGGGTCAACAACATCCGGAGTGATTGCCACTCGGTTTTCATAAGATGGTTCTTTGATTACGCCTATTTTCATTTTATACTCTTTTGCTAAAATATTCGATGGTTTTTTTTACGCCTTCCACTAACGGGACGGTCGTTGAATAATTCAATTTTTCTTTCGCTAAACTCAAGTTTGGTTTTCTTCGTGTCGGGTCGTCTTGTGGAAGTGGAAGATAAATAATTTTAGATTTACTTCCCGTTTCTTTGATTACAAGTTCTGCCAATTCCTTCACAGTAAATTCGCCTTCATTGCCTAAGTTTACGGGTCCAATGAAACCTTCTGTGTTCATCATCGTTATGATTCCGCGAACTAAGTCATCCACATAACAGAAGGATCGAGTTTGACTACCATCACCATAAATAGTGATGTTTTCTCCGCGTAACGCTTGTACGATAAAGTTACTTACCACACGACCGTCATCCGGAATCATACGCGGACCATAGGTATTAAAAATACGGATCACACGAATGTCGACAGCATGTTGGCGGTGGTAATCAAAACATAAAGTTTCCGCAACTCGTTTCCCTTCGTCATAACAACTACGGATTCCGATTGTATTTACATTTCCCCAATATGATTCAGTTTGCGGGTGTTCGAGTGGATTTCCATAAACTTCAGAGGTACTTGCCTGGAGGATTCGCGCCTTCACTCGTTTGGCAAGTCCAAGCATATTCATCATACCCAAAACATTTGTTTTGATGGTTTTGATCGGGTTACTTTGGTAATGCACTGGAGAGGCTGGGCAAGCCATATTGTAGATTTGATCCACTTCTAATTTGATGGAGTCCGTAATATCATGGCGGATTAGTTCAAAATTTGGATTGGGAAGAAGGTGGGTTAGATTTTCCTTTCTTCCTGTATGGAAATTGTCCAATACGATGATCTGATTTCCCTCGTTCAGAAGAGTTTCTGCAAGATGGGATCCGATAAATCCGGCTCCACCTGTGATAAGGATTCTTTTTGCCATTGAGATTCTATATTTATGAAGTCGGTGTCCTACGCAAATGAAAATTTGCGCGAGGCCTTAAGGACTATTGTCTTTAGGGGGGAAGTCTTGGAACAAATTGGGGGGCAAAACGATCCCACTTTCTGGATCAACTCCACGTTTTTCCAACCAAAGTTTTGCTTCTGGAGAAAGGTCTCCCGGAAATCTCTCAAAAGATTCTTCCATATCCGGAAAATCATGGGTTTCTTCGTGGCTAAGCGAACTGCGTAGGGACATAAAAATAATCCCGATGCTGAGAAGTGACCAAAGAGTTGCAATCATGTAACCGAGAACAACTACTACAGTCGGAACTTCCTGATTCTGTAAGTCTTCTGGTCCTAACCCGGCCATCCAAAAAGCTAGAATTCCCGCATCTGTTTCTGTAAGTCTTTCTGCAAAGTCAGAAAGATCATACAATGAATAGAGAGAGATACTAGTTCCTAAAAAAACTAAGGATAGGATCGAAATCGTTTCGCCTAACATACCGGTAACGAGAATTCCTACACCCCAAAAAATACCTGTAAAATAGGCAAGGTCACCCAGTTTGGAATACAATACGCTTACAGAAATAAGGAACATACCAAACAAAATCATTGTTTGGCGAGCATGGCGACCTTGGAATCCTAAACGAAGTAAAAAAGCTCCCACAAGAGAAGAACCAATGTAACCAGCAGAAACAACGAGGATAAAAGAACCACGAAACGAAGCAGGAACAGCAATGGTTTCCCCACCTTCATTTCCGTGAAGGGCGATTCCTTTCACAACTCCGCCACTGAAGAGAGCAGCAGTGGCATGGCAAATTTCATGGATGAGTACAACAAATTCTTTGAGGTAAGATGTGAATTGGTGATCCCAAAACGCAACTAAGCTCAAAATCAAAGAGAGAAAAATGACAAATTTGACCGGTTTTTCTGCCATCATCGATTTAAATATCGGCTAGTTGGGTGTAAAAGAAAGACCAATAAATGTAATATCATCCGATTGTTCTCGGTTCCCACGAAAATTTGTCATCTTAGCATCTAGAAGTGGAGGAATTTCTTTTACCGTTTTTTCGGCATTAAAATGTAAAAACTCAATTAATGTCTCTTCTCCAAAAATTTCATCCCTTTCGCTGAAGGCTTCCGTGATTCCATCGGAGTATAGGAAGAGTTTGGTTCCTGGTAATAATTTTAATTCTTGGGCATGGTAATCGGTTTCTAAAATTCCTAGAACTCTTTGTGTTTTGGAATGTAATTTGATTTGTCCATCAGCGCGCATTTCAATCAAGGAAAGATGGCCTGCATTGACATACTTAAAGATATTTTCATTGGAATCAAAAATTCCACCAAGAAGTGTCATAAATTCATTCCCTTTATAACGCGCTCGGAAAAATGAATTGATTTCACGAAATAGTCCTTCAAGGGAAGTTCCATTTCTAAGTTGTTCTCTCACAATTCCTTTAATCGCACTGACTAAAAATCCAGTTCCTAATCCATGTCCCGCAACGTCACCTAACAGAACTATCATTTTTGTTTGAGAAACTGGAATGATATCTAAGTAATCTCCAGAGATTCCCACAGCAGGTTTAGAAATATAACCATAGTCAATTCCTTTCACTTCGCTTGGTAAAATTAAACGTAGCGTATTGTCAACAATAGATGCGGTTTGGATATCTCTTACAATTTTACGTTTTTGAATTTCATCTTCAAGCAAACTGTAGTTCTCAAGTAACATTCCCGAAATTTTCACAACTTCGTTTATAAATTTCAATTCTCCGATGGAAAAATATTTTTTATCTAACTTTTCCCCAATAAGAATCATAGCCTGAATGTTTTTTTTATTCGAAGATGAATCGTAAGCTGGAAATGCTAACTGTACATGTAAACCTTTCAAAAAATTATAAAGAGTTTCTCGAAGACCAATTCCATACTCTAAGTGAGAAGTGACTGTTACTCTGTCTGTACTTGTAAAATAATTCCATATTTCTGATTGGGGAGAAATACGAACAAAATTAATATTTCTTAAATCGGTACTCGCAAATTGATCCCCCGGAATTAAGATAATGATATTTGAAACATTAACTGTTTCTTTTACAGTGCGATTGATAGTGAGAATTGTTTTTCGCATGGAAAGAGGAGAAGATAATAATGCAGTAATTTTGTTAATCCCTTCACTAAGTTTGGGATTTTGTTCAAAAAACCAGTAATCAAATAATTCCTTCACCCGAAGTTTGAGCGGAATTAGATAAGCAGTAACTAAAAAAAGATAAATAAGATTAAAAACCCAACGGTCTTTTAGATAACGAATCGGAAGAATAAAATCTAATATAAAAATAGAACCAATATATGTACCCAAAATTATGGAAACTAAAATTAAAGTCACAATACTTGGAGTAAAAATGACTAATGACGGGACAAAAGTATATCGGTATGTCCCATAAAAGAAAGAGAGGATAAACAAAAGATAGGTGAAAATAAAAAGAGATCTATGAACAAAAAACCAAGGATATCCATCAAAAAATAGGATACTGGTTGGAAGGGCTACATAAAGGATTATTGAAAAAACTAAAACGATTCTTTTGATGAGTGCTTCTTCTTGAGGTTTTGATCGAATAATTTCATAGACGTTAGCAATGATATTGATGGAACCAAACAAAACCGTGATAGCATGAGCAACTAACACAACTCTTTCGATTAGGACCATGTCGTATTTTTCTTGTGATGCGATCATCGCCATGATAAAGGAAATTAATACTTGAGGTAATAGCCACTTGGAGTTGATTTCTTTTCCTCGAAGTCGATAGATTAGATGGTATTGGAGAAAACTTCCTAAATATAATGTTAGAACAAAAAGAAAAATCGAATTATTAAAAGTTAATACAAAAACATTAGATAATATAACTAGTCCAAAATTAAAGAAAAAACCAAAAATTAAACCATCCCTTGTGGAATAGTAAAAGTAAACAGCAATGGCTAAACTAAAAAACGCTAAAAATAAATCAGAAAAAAATACACCAAGTACATCAGTTTTACGTATAGTGGTTAACTTAAAATCTTCCTCATAAATATTTCCTTCGGTATCTTTAATGTGTAATCGAAAGGTTTCTATATTAGAAAAATCTATTATGGAATCAAACTTTTCTAAATCTTCCCGAACCACCGAGTTTCCCCAGTGTGCTTTGTTTCCATCTCCAATATTGACAATAAGCCCGGAAGGGTAATGGTAAAAGGGGAGTCTTTTTGTGTTGTTTTGAAATCCAATAAACGCAAAGAGAAGAATCAAAAAAAACAAAAGAGAGGATAAAATTGTAATCGCAAGCTCTCTCATTTGATTTCTGGCTCTTCAAAACTAAATTTAAGCACTGGTTCTCCGCGTTGTTGGATGATGATTGGACCTTTGTCCATATTGATCATATTTTTCCATCCCATACTTGCAACGACTTCTTCAGAGTTTCTTGTGATTCGAAATTGTTTTCCTTCCTGAACTATATAAAGTTCCGAATAACCAATTTTACCTATGATCATTTCATAGTTTTCTTTCCAATCTAACTTTTGAAAGGTGGATTGGATTAAGGTTTTTATATCTGAAAATCCCTTTAAAATTCGTAATCTTGATTGTGAATACACAACTCCTAAAATATAGGAAAGGATAATCCCTATATGTTGGTAGGATTTTCCTGCATTTAGAATCACAAAAAACCAGCTACCATCTTCTACTTGGAAAAACTCGATTAAATTCCGGTTGGTTCTTTTGAACGCGGTGATATTCCAGCCCATAAGTTGCGGTATTGTTCCTGTTTCCAAAAGGTTTTGGACACGTACCGCATATGCTGCTTCTTTCTGATATTTTTTATTTTCAGAAATATGATAAGAGAGGATATGATTATGGATTGTTAATGCAGATTGACCAGCTAACAAAGATAAGCTATGGTTTGCATCAGCATTTGGAATGTTGGATACGGCAATAAAACCAAATAGTTTTTCTCGAAAGATAAAAGGATAAATATAGTTTGCATGGAGTTCCATAAAGTCATTGTTTATGTTTTCATGGGAATAGGTATCAGCTACAGAAGAGCCATTTCTTTTGCTGAGTAAAAAAGATTGAAAACTCGATTTAACAATAATATCCTTTGTTGGGTTCAATTTTTTTTGCCGTCCTCGAAAGTACGAGTGAAATGCAAAGGTTCCATTTTGCGTTAATACAGCCATGGTTCCAGAATGGCTTCCTGTAATTTTTACCATATCCGGAAAAACATTTTTGATCAGGGCATCAAAATTAAATCGTTTAATGGCTTGCCTGTATGATTCCGCATCTTCTGTTAAATACTCTGATAAAAATCGAGTACGAATGTAACGTGTGAGTCTTTCTATAATTGGTAGATATAAAATTAAGGCGAACGCAGATGTAAGTAGTAAAGCAAGTTCCAAATGATAAGACATCTGCTCTGGAATCTGAGAGAGAATTAGAAAGTATGAAAAATATACGAGTAAAATAAACAAAGTTCGCGTAAAGATATTGGTTACCGATAATTTTAACTGATAACTGGAAGGTAAAAAATATTTAAGCGAACTTTTGATTTTATTCGAAATCATGTTGTATAGTATGCATTTTCTTGAATGTATCCTTCGGTGAAATCACAACTCCAGAAAGTTTTTTGAAAGGAACCTGTATTTAAATTAACTAAAATTTTTATTTCTTCATTTGATTTAAGGTATTCAGCTAACTTTGTTTTGGTGTCATTGTCAGCTCCTTTGACAGAAATTCCACCCAGTTGGATTTCGAGTGTATCGTAAGGAATGGGTTCATCAAAAACTTTTCCAATTGCCATGACAAACCTTCCCCAGTTTGGATCCCCACCATAAATGGCAGTTTTTACCAGTGGAGAATTAAGGATGGACTTTCCAATTTTAGTCACTTGGACATCATCTCTTCCTTTGGATACAGTCAGTTCGATAAGTTTGGAAGCTCCTTCTCCATCGCGAGCGATCATTTTGGAAAGATCGGTGGCAATTTCTTTTAAGTGCGATTCAAAAACTTCATCGGGGATGGTTCCAAGAACGCCAGAACACATAAGAACCACTGTATCACTTGTAGATGTATCGGAATCGATGGTAATACAATTATAAGTGAGATCCACAACTCGTTTTAAAATTCCTGGTAGGTCACCTGATTCGGGAAGAAAATCGCAAAGAATGTAAGACAACATAGTGGCCATGTTTGGTTCAATCATCCCCGCACCTTTCGCAATTCCGAACATAACACCTTCGCTGGTTTGTGTTGTAATGGTACGATAAGAAATTTTTTTGCGAGTGTCGGTAGTCATAATGGCTTCGGCAACTTCTTCTAAATTTCCAGGTTTTAAATCTGTTTTTGCCGTAGAACAGGCATTAAGTATTTTTTCTATGGGAAGGGGAACTCCAATCACACCTGTAGAAGATGGAAGGATGTCTCTGGCAGAGATGCCTAGAGACTTTCCAAGTTCCGTGCAGATCTGATAAGAATTTTGGATTCCTTGTTCTCCTGTGGCCACGTTTGAGTTTTTAGAATTGATAACAATTGCTTGGAGGAATCCGTCTTTGATATGGTCCCGGCCCACGTAAATGGGTGCACCAGGAAAATTATTTCGAGTGAATACAGCTGCCGCCTTACATCGATTTTCCGAATAAATGACTGCAAAATCTAAACTGGAGTCTTTGATTCCTATGTTTTTGCCGAAGGAATAAAATCCCAATGGAAACTTCATAAATACCTACCGGATACCAATATTCTATCCGGTGACTTCTCTTACGAGAATCTATTTTTTAGGGAATTCAAAGGTAAAAATGGACCCACCTTTGGGGTTTGGGGAGACGGAAACTTCGCCAGAATGTAGCCTTGCAATGTGTTTTACGATGGAAAGTCCAAGCCCTGTCCCACCTTCTTTTCGGGAACGGTTGGTATCCACACGGAAAAAACGTTCGAAGATTCTTTCCGCGTCCTCTGCAGATATTCCTATTCCATGGTCTACCACGTGGATTTGGTTTTTGTCTTCTGTAGAGGAAGTTCTTACAATCACGCTGGAACCTTCAGGACTATAAGCGGAAGCATTGGAAATTAGATTCACCAATAAATCTTCAAGTAACAAACGGTCAGCTTTCACTCGGAAATCGGATGGGATGTCCAAAATCAAATTTTGTTTTTTTTGGGAATAGATAACCCCCAAAGATTCGGACACATTTTTCACAAGATCCAAAACCGAAACATCAGTAAGGTTCAATACAGTTTTATGATTTTCTAATCTTGATACTGTTAACATATCTTCAACAATACGAATCAAACGATCTGTATTTCGGAGAATAGCGTCCAAAAATTTTCGTTCATTCGAATCTTGTGGAAGTTTCAGTTTATATTCTAAAGTTTCGGCATACCCTTTAATCGATGTTATGGGAGTTTTTAATTCATGAGAGGCATTTTGAAAAAACTGTTCTCGGATGAGTTGGTTTTGTCTATCTTCCGTGATGTCTGACAAAACTCCAATATATAACTGGATCATGGAATCGGATTTAATTGGATAAATGCGGGCTGTATAAAAATGAATTCCGTCCTGAAACTCTGTTTTTCCTTCCACTCCATGGTGGATTTTATCCTTAATGAAACCAAGGAGTTCTTTGTTTTTGATGGAAGGGATATAATCTTTGTATTGAGAATTTTTTTCGATTAAGGTATCTGAAATATTACGGTTTAAAAAAAGAAATTTTTCATTCCGATCAATAGCAAAGACACCTTCTTTTAGGTTTTGCAGTAAGTAGTTAAACTTTTCTTTTTCGACAGTAAGGTCCAAAAATTGCACTTTGAGTCGTTTAGCCATTTCATTGATGGACAAGGCCAGCGTTGCAAGCTCACGAATGTCAGGTGAAGATAATTCTACACCGAAGTCACCAGCATTAATTTCTTTTGTTTTTTTCTCAACTGTAGCAAGCGGATCTGTGATTCGCATCGCAATATTTGTGGAAGTATAAAAAGTACCAAAGATAGCAATTAAAACAAATCCGAAAAGAATCAGAGGACGTACTGCGGGTACAACTAGATCATAAATAAAAAATACACCCAAGGCAAGGGTCAGTAAAACAAGTAAAAGACCCCAGTTGAGTAAAAGTAATGTGGAAAAAAAACTACGCATCTCGGAATCGGTAACCGACCCCGCGTATGGTTTCTAGTCTTTCTTTTTCAGAAAGTAACTTATCACGTAGGCGTTTGATGTTTACATCGACTGTTCGGTCAGTAACAAATACATCTTTGCCCCAAATTCGATCGAGTAATTTGTCTCTAGAAAACGCAACGCCAGGATTACCAGCAAACAGTTGTAAAAGTTTGAACTCGATCAGAGTCAGATCTATTTCAGTTCCCTCAACAAAAACTTTATGTGCTGTTGGATTGATTTGGATTTTTCCTGTGGAAATGGTCCCTTGGACTTCTTGTGTTGGATCTGTAGAGCGTCGCGTAACAGTTCTTACACGAGCCACAAGTTCCCGAATGTTAAAAGGTTTGCGAATGTAATCGTCAGCACCTAACTCAAGACCAAGTACTACATCGGTTTCCCCAGTTTTTGCAGTTACCATTAAAATAGGAATATGAGGGTATTTTTCTTTAATCCGTCTGCAAAGATCCATCCCACCTATACCCGGTAACATTAAATCTAAAATGATTCCGTCCGGGAGGTGTTTTTCTAAACGGGGGAGAACTTCCATCCCATTGTGACATACTTCGGTCTGAAACCCTTCTTCCTCTAAATGGAATTGGATGAGGCCTGCAATGTCTTCTTCGTCATCTACAATTAGTATTTTCATGAATTATTCCAAAAGTAACAGGGATTCATTACAAACAGAATACAAAATGATGACAATGAAACGATATCTATCTATTTGCCGAGCATTTGATTGATGTCGCGGATGGCTTGCCTTTGGCGAAGTAACAAGAAGCCAAGAAATCCGAAGAACAAAAAGAAGGCCAATCCATAAACCCAAAGTAGGGATTTTAGGCGTGCCTGTTCTTTTTCGACAGCTTGAATTTCTTCCAAATGGGAAATGAGAAAATAAAAATGATCTGCTTTGGAGTAAGATTTTTTGATTTCAGCTCGGAGTTCTGAAACAAGGACCTTCGAATCTTCTTTGGAAAGGGATTCCACTAGAGGAAGTGCACGGTCTAAATCCATTTTTAAAAATTCTTCTCCGGAAGGCAAAGCCTCGGCAGAGATAGACAGGGCAAAACAAAAAATAGGGAGAACCAATAGACCTTTCACAAATACTTTAGACCTCTTCAAATCCAAGTTTCTCCTTCCATTCATTCAGAAAAGGAATTCTTGTGTTGAGGAGTAAAAAGCCAAGGACAAGCGAGTAAAAACAAAAAAATAAACTGGAACTAATCAAAATGGGCAAAAGCAAACCAGTGTTCTCTTGGTGAAAAACGGAGAGAAACATAGTGCCGAGTGGGATCATAAATAACAAAATAGATAGGCCAACAGATGAAAATAAAAACTTTAAAGGCAAAATTTGCCCTAACACACGCAAACGAATGACTGCCGGTGCATCGGAATGTTTTAAAAACGGATCCGGATTTGCAAATGGTTTATCGGTATTAAAATCAGCCTTCGATTTCATGTGACCACCATTTCCTTAGTAGATCCTTTCCTCTGGAAATATGACTTTTGATTGTGTTTAGTTTTATATTTAGATCCAATGCAATTTCTTTGAGAGGTTTGTTTTCAAAGTAATGCAATAGAATAGGCATTTGGTATGATTTCGGCAATTTAGAAATAAGGGATCTTAGGTTGTGACTAGTTTCTTCTTTGTCCAAAATTTCAACAACGGTAGAACCTGTTTTATCTGCTACAAATGAAATGTCTTCTTGCCAATCGACAATGGGAAGTTTTTTCTTTTTGAAAACTTTTGTTAGGCGAAATCTTGCAATTTGGAATAACCAGGTGGAAAATTGTGATTCTCCACGGAACTTACTGAGTGATTCATAAGTTTGAATGAAAACTTCTTGAGTGAAATCTTCTGCTTCTTCATCTGTTAGAAAGGCCTTTTTGGCTTGGGAAAATACCATTCCTTGGTATCGTTTCATCAGCACGTCGAATTGGGACACATTTCCTCTTAGGATGGATTGGATAGAATTCCAATCTTCCTCGTTGCAAATCCTTGTTTCAGGCTCTACCGATACATTTTGTAGAAGGTCAAGAGACCGAGTCCAATTGCGAATGGGATTAACCCTCCTAACATCGCCATAGAACTTCCTAAGACGAGTATAAATACAAACGATAAGGCAAAACCAGTGAATGTCAACAAAAGACCAAGGAAAAATGAATACAATCTGATGTCAAAACTCCAAGGTTTGTACTGACCGGATTGGATGAGTGCCATCTTTTGTTTATGCCACCACTGGAACAAAAAAAACAAAAGTGTCGTACCGAAAATGATTCCTATGTTGGGAACTAAATAAAGAACCAAACGGTAAGGATCGGATCCTCCCGTTTTTTGGATTTCGGTGAGTAGTATTATGATTGCTTCATATTGTTCTTCTGTCATGAAACAGCCTCTCCAATTAAATTTGATGCATAAGAACTAAGATAAGACATTCCTTCTGGTTTGTCACATTGGAAAATTTGAACTCCAATATTTATAGAATCGGACTCCCCTTTTTTCATACTTCTAAGGCTTCCGAAAAAAGTATAGGGTGAGGAGTTGATCACCATTTGGAAAGATACTGGAGATCCGAGTGCTCTGTTTTCAATATTAGTACCTGCCGGTAAAGACATTCCTATCCCTCTCCCATCTTGGCTTATATCTCTAACGGGCGTTGTGCGAATTAAGGTTTCCCAGTCCTTGGCATAAGCAAATTCTAATTGAAAGACAAATTCCTCCGCTTTTTGGTCTAAAAAGGCAAGTAAGGGCCCGATACCTTCAGACCCTTCGATGTTCGATTGTAAAATAGAATTTCCAAGATCTGGTAAATTACTAATAATTTCAAAATAACCAAGTAAAACTTTTCCGTTGGAGAAAAAAGGAAATATCAAAGTGGATTTAACATTGTTTAAAAGAAGAGAATCCAAATACGATCGGACATAGATTTCGCTAAGTTTTTTCGGGCTAAAAAAACCTCTGTCTGTATAAAAAATTCTGCGATTCGCATCACGCACATAATACGGTGCTCTGGATGTTGCCAGGGCTTCCATAAGTTGTGTGTCTACGGCATAATAAAATCCAATATGAATTCTTTTAATAAAATAACCGTAACTCGTTAACACTTGTTCCAGATGGACTTGCCATTGGTTCAAAATTTGGTTGATAATCGAAGTTTTTCCGTAAATAGAAATGACTGTTCCCAAATCTGCAGTTTGAGCCATCTTGAATTCATAGGCAGAGATATCTTCGATGGCTGCACGTTTAGCAGATCGTTCTAGTGGTTCTATGAGAATTTCGTAGACTTGGAGCAAATCATCTTGGTAGGGATTGACTGCTTTCACCCGAAGTTCTACTCTGTTTTCTTTTAGAACACAAACAAGTGACTTTGGTTTGGAGACAATCGGTTCTGTGGTCGCAATTGTAATATGAACTGATTTTAGGATGTCTTTCACTGCTACTGGATTTGTGAGAGTAAACTTTTGTTTGGAATCCTTGTCGAGGAGAACCGTCGTAGTCAGCTTGGAAACGATTCCCAAAACTGTCCTTTGGTCAGTCAGTCTATATTTTTTCATGGTCTAAACAGTATGATACGTAAAATCCTAATTTTTGCCATAGTTTTTCCATCTTTTTTGCCTCTATGGGCAGAAAAACCAAAATACCAATATTTCGGAAAGGCATACGATCTGAGTACTGGGAAGTATATATATTCAGACAATCATAAAGAATATTATAATAATGGAAAGCATATCTATTCAGATATCCTCTACAAAGATGAAGAAGGAAAGGTGTTTGGATCCAAACATATTGAGTTTGATAAAAACTCGGAAGTTCCAACCTTCAAAACAGAAGACTTTAGAGATGGTTATACGGAAGGTGCTGACGTAAAAGGTAAAACGGTTCGCTTATTTTCGAAACGTAAAAAAGAAGATCCTCTTGCTGAACGGACCTATACTCCAAAATCTCCAGCTGTAATGGATGGCGGTTTTGATTATTTTGTTAGAAATAATTGGGAGGCTTTGGCAAAGGGCGAAAGGATGTCTTTTCATTTCCTTGCTCCCATCCAATTAGATGATTATAAATTTGCCGCTGAAAAAATTAGAGATGGGGAATGGAAGGGAAGGTCTGCATTATATTTACGATTGGAAGTGGATAATTTTATTTTGAAACAGGTTGTGAAACCCTTTCTTTTAGTTTATGATGTCAGGACCAGACGAATATTACAGTTCGAAGGGCTTTCTAATATCAATGATGAAAACGGTAAAAGTTTGAAAGTAAAAATTGTCTACGATTATCCAAAGGATGTATTGGAACCTTGACGCAAAGAAGTTTAGATCAGTTCTTTAAAAACCCAAGAACATGGAAGGAAGATCTTGTTGCAGTGGGTGGGGATTTTTCCGTAGAGCGTTTGTTATATGCTTACAAACGAGGAATTTTCCCTTGGTCTGAAGATCCCATTCGTTGGTATTGTTTAGATCCCCGCGCTATCTTTGATTTACAAAGGGTTCATTTTTCCAAAACTGTTCTTCGTAAAGTGAGGCAAGGTAAGTTTCGCGTCACTTTCAATGAAGCCTTTCCGATCGTGATGCAAGGATGTTCTTATAGAGAAAAAGATAATACTTGGATCACTCCAGGATTTATCGAAGGGTATTTAGAATTACATCGATTGGGATGGGCTCATTCTGTAGAAGTATGGAATACGGAAAATATTTTGGTGGGTGGGGTGTATGGGGTGGCAATCGGTAAGTTTTTTGCCGGAGAAAGTATGTTTTCTTTTGAATCAGATGCAGGTAAGATTGGGTTATACCATTTGTTTGAATCCTTAAGAAAGTCAGGTTTTCAACTTTTTGACACCCAACAACTCAATCATGTGACTTGGCAATTGGGTGCCTACGAAATTCCCAAACATTCTTACTTGGACCGCTTAGAACGTGCCTTAGGTGATGAAAATCCTTGGATCATTCTACCTTCACACGACTGAACTCATCCAATTCTACTTTCCACAATTTTTGAATCTCACCTGTAATACTTTCCCATTCTTTATCACCTAACTTTGGTGCTTTGTAAGGATCAAAATTAGGGTGGTTTTCCCAAAAAACATCCAAATCCTGTTTGGAAATGGTCGTCCTAAAAATCTCTGCTTCTTGGATTTCTGCATCAGGATTTTTTTCTCCCTGAATGAAAAAAGGTTTGGAAAGACTAAGGGATAACCTATGGAACTGGTGGAGGGCCAGAGCATAACCCACTCGAAGTAGGACCAAACTATGGTATTCTGTGCCTGTCTTTCGGTAATCGGATGCATCATTGAAAGTGAGTGCTGAGTTACTACCATAGGTGATGTGGACTTCGTTTTTAGTGTCCGAATCGACACCTGATTCGAATCGTTTGAATTCTTGTCCCAGAATTTTTGGCAAAACTAGATTTGAAAAAACGAAAAGGTTTTCGTGATTCCCATCTCGTAAAGCAGTGATTTCTTGTTTGGTAATATCTTTTGGTTGGCAGCCAAGAAATAAAACAGCAGTTACAAGCAAGTTGAGAACAAGTTTCATCTTAGCCTTTATTTGACTTAATTTTGGCAAATTCTACATCAATGCGACCGGTTAACATTTTGAAATACATGATCCAATCTGATACAAAGGAATAAATGGGATAGGTGAAGGTTGCTGGTCGGTTTCTTTCCACGAAAAAATGTCCAATCCATGCAAAGAAATACCCACTAACAAGTGCGAATGCTAAGATATAAAATTTACCTGTGGATATAAATCCAAGGATACATCCTAATGCTAGACTCGATCCAATAAAGTGAAGAGCACGATTGAAGGGATGGCTATGTTCCTCTAAATAAAAAGGGAAAAAATCTTTTAGTGTTTTGTATTTCTTTTCCATACATGACTCCTTGTCTTTGATCTTAGTAGATATTTCAACTTTGCCAAGACAAAAATGATTCTAAATATTAGAGTTTATCCCTAGTTTTTTTGTCTATATTCCATAATTGGGATATGATTTCAAAATTGTGTTGCGCGTTAGGGGGTACTGACTAATGTGCATTAACATTTAGAATCTAACAGAGAGTTAAATTTAGTAAGAAAGCAGGAGAATGTATGAAACCTAAATCGATTAAACCGGATGAGCTGAGTAAGATTTTTTCCGAACTAAAAAAAGGGGAAGAGTCTGCAATAGGTAGCTATTTGGTAAAAGGGGTTCGCCTTCAAATCAGTAAATACAATCTATCTGGAGCGGAAAGAGTTCAGTTGTTGTACAAACGAAGAAGAGCTCAAGGGATGTGTATCGTATGCGGAAAAAAAGTCACAAAGAAAAATCCATCTACAGACCAACTCTATAGATTGTGCGAAGAACACCGCAATAAGATTGATAAAGGTTCTAAATAACCATTTTACTTGAGAGAGCCTCCCGCCTTTCTTTGCGGGAGCTCACCCCAAACTTTTTCTCTCTCTTCTTCGGTCATCACAGACCAACTTCCAATCTCTTCTAAAGTACGAAAACAGCCGGCGCAGAGCCCTGAATCCGGATCCATCATACAGACTTTGGTACAAGGCGATTTTAGTGACATAGGCCTGAAAATAGTAAATTTTTATAAATTTTCCTAAGCTAGTTTGGGAATCCGTCGATCCTTCCCATAAGGGAAAAGGAATTCGCATGTTGGATTGGGTAGAATCACTTAGAAGTTTATTTACTAATGAAATAGACTGTTACAAGCGCCTTTTAGAATTGGAAGGCAAAAAAAGAGCTGCGATCCATTCTGCGGACGGAAAATCCCTAGAGTCTTTCGTGAAAGACAGTTATCACATTATGGTAGAAGCCTCTGAATTGGAACGAATTCGAATGAAGGCCATCGAAGATGTCTATGATAAAGAAAAATTCAAAAAAGACGAATCTTCCATCACACTTACTAATTTTTTAAACCAACTGGATCGTGAGTCCAATTTTAAATTAAAAACATTTGCTTTAGAATTAAAGAAGGTAGTGGCCGATTTGAAGGACGCTATCATTACCAATGACAAACTCTTAAAAACAAGAAAAGAGTTTTTGCAAACAACTGTTGACTCTTTGCAAGAGTTATCTAGAGAAAAAGTTTATACCTCACACAAACAACCGACAAGGCGTGGGCAGGGCCAAAAAGGCGCGATCATTTTGAACGCGACTGCCTAGGAGAATCGTATGGGATCAACATTCCAGGGAATTGAAATAGGGAAACGAGGACTTTCGGTCCACCAACAAGCGATCCAAACTACAGGTCATAACATATCCAATGCGGATAACAAACATTATGCTCGCCAACGAGTGGTAATGAACAGTATGGATCCCATTTATGATCCAGCGTTCAATCGGGCAGAAGTTCCCGGTCAAATTGGACAAGGGGTGAAAATTTCCGAAATTGAAAGAGTTCGGGATAGTTTCATTGATGATCGTATCATTGATTCTTCTTCTCTCAAAGAGTATTGGGGTAAAAAAAACGACTACCTTTACCAAGTAGAAACTGTATTTAACGAACCAACGGGAACAACCCTTCGTTCCATGATGGATCAGTTTTGGTCTTCCTGGGAAGATCTTTCTAATTATCCAGAAGAAACCGCACATAGGGCCGTGGTACAAGAGAAAGCAGAAGCACTTGGTTCCCGCATGGAAGATGTGTATCGTAAACTTTCTCTTCTTCGTGACCAGTCCAATCGTGAAATTGAATCCAAAGTGAACCATTTAAATACGGTTGCTGAAAATATCAAATCGCTAAATGAAAAAATCACAAAATCGCAAGCGTTAGGTGACAATCCAAATGACCTTCTTGACAGAAGGGACGAACTTTTACAAGAACTTGCGGGAATGGCGGACATAACCATTGGTCGCAGTGATGAAGATGAACTGATGGTTTTTATTGGCCAACAGATCCTTGTCCAAGGTCAAAAAGTCCATAAAATCGATCTCGTCGGAAATGCAAATAACGATGGGCTTTTAGATCTTAAGTGGTCAGAAACTGGAGATACAGTTTTACTCCGCCAAGGAAGTATCCAAGCCCTCTTTGAAATTCGAGATCGGATTTTAGTAGAAAAAATCAATGCAGTCGATGCCCTTGCGATCAATGCCATGGATGTCATCAATGAAATCCACAAAGATGGATTTGGACTCAATGGAAAAACCAATTTAAACTTTTTTGAAAGTCGAGCCCTTGCGACAAACACTTTTGGGGAAATAGATTCCGATGGCGACGGCCTCAACGACAAAACGGCTGTGTTTCGGGTAACTGGTCGTACTTCTCTTGATGCAGATCGTCCGATTGGAATTTCAGGAACCATGCGTTTTTTGAAAGCAAGTCCTGGTGGCGAAACAGAGGTTCTTGTTCCTTATTCCAAAGACGATACTTTGAATGCAGTCATCAAACGTATCAATCGTTCGGAAACCGGTGTCGTAGCCTACATGTCGCATGACAACCAGTTGGCGCTAAAATCTACAACAAACCCATTGGATAAAAAAGAAAACTTTATGATCCGCCACTTAGAAGACTCAGGCGAACTTCTTGTTGGTCTGACAGGAATTCTAACAGCAACGGGAGTGGCTGGATCTTTTGATTATCGAAAAGTTGGAGAAATCAATAAGTTCCAAGCCAATGCTCAGGACATCACTCTCACTCCGATGTATCATCCCTCTTCGTTTTTTAAAATGTCAGAAGATGTAAGAAACAATCCGGCAAACATTGCCGCAGCTCGCGGTAAGGATGTGAATGGGTCTGGTGATTACAATTCACCTAACGGACAAAAAGACGGATCTAATGCCCTCCTCATTGCTGCAGCCCTCCGAGAAAAACCGGTGATGTTTGATTATTCCAAAACAACGGATGATTTTTACAACTCACTCATCTCTAGATTGGGAACAGAAGCTAGGGAAGCAAAACAAGAGTATACAACGCAAAATGAACTGATGGTAGAACTTGAGAATATGCGTCAGTCTGTGATGGGTGTGAATTTGGATGAAGAAATGGCCAATATGGTTCAGTTCCAGCAGTCCTATAACGCATCGGCACGAATGATCTCAACACTCAATGAGATGTTAGATACCATCATCAATAGGTTAGGTGTATAAAAATGATTCGAATCACTAACATGATGCAAAACAATTCCTTGGTGCGAAACTTAAACCGCCACCAAGTGGCTATGGACGAAACCCAAACCCAATTGGGTACGGGATTAAAAATCCGTAAACCATCGGATGATCCAGGTGCGGCGACAAACCAAATGTACTTTCGATCTCGATTAAACGAACTTTCCCAATACGAAGAAAACATTGGGGATGGATACCAAAGGTTACAACAAATTGATGGTGTCCTAGACAAAATGGGCGAAATTTTCCAAAGAGCACGGGTGCTTACAGTTCAGGCCGGAAACGGAATTTACCAAGGGGACAAGGGATTTGAATTGGAAGTGGCTATCGGTAAAGAGATAGACCAACATTTACGTGCCATAGTTGATCTTGCCAATGCTCGTGATGCGACCGGGCAACCTTTGTTTGGTGGTCATGTCATTGAAAGGCCTCCATTCGAACCTATTGAATCTAAAATCAAAGGATTGCAAGGTCTTGAACTCAAAAACCAATATGTGGGAGTTGAGTATCGGGGTGATATCGGAGAACAACTCCGTGAAATCGAAAAGGGTGAGTATATCCCAATTACCATTCCTGGTAACAAAGTGTTCTGGGGAACAAACGTGAGTGTTACTTCCAAAGTTGATAACTCAGCTTACCAAGCAACTTCCGACCAAAAGTTTAAAATTGATGGAGTAGAAATACATATTTCAGTGGGGGATACCATTGATGATGTGATTGATAAAATTAATAATTCTCCTCTAGAAGTGAAAGCAAGTAAACTTGCTCAAGATAATATCTCTATTTCTTCGACAGCACCTCACCAAATTTGGTTGGAAGATGTAGATGGAGGAACAGTTTTACGTGACATCGGTCTTGTGGAACCAAGTGCAAGTGAACCACCAAATAACTTTTCTAAGTCGGCAACAGTCACTGGCCTTTCCGTCTTTGACGTTCTTATCCAACTCCGAAATGACCTCATCCAAAAAGACCAAGAACGAATTGGTGGTAGGGATTTAGGTGATCTGGATTTAGCATTGGAAAATATCCTTCGCCATCGGGCAACAATCGGTGCTCGTATGAACCGTTTGGAACAACATGAAGAACGAGTGTCCTATGATAAAATGTATATGACCGAACTTCTTGCTAAAAATGAAGGGATCGATTTTCCAGAAACCATTATGAATATGAAATGGTTAGAAACCATTCATAGTTATGCGCTCAATGTCGGTTCTAAAATTATTAAACCAACTTTGATGGATTTCCTTCGGTAAACGAAACTAAATGACGGTAATATTAGAAAGAATAGAAACTACTACAGGAACTAGAATGTCGGTAACGATTCACACAAAACCTTTCGGAACCATCCAAGTGGACTCAAAACAAATCTTAAAATTTCCGCAAGGATTGTTGGGATTTGAGGAATTTGATGAGTATGCACTGATTGAAGAAAGTCCAGAAAGTCCTTTCAAATGGTTACAATCGACCAAAGAATCGGGACTAGCATTTATTGTCATTCAGCCTGAACTTTTTATGAATGATTACAAACCTGCCGTTTCTGATGAAGAACTTAATGATATTGGACTTCAGTCTTGGAAAGAAGGATTGACATTCCTTATTGTAACGATTCCCCATGACAATCCCAAAGGAATGACAGCAAATTTACAAGGGCCAATCATTTTGAACGGAAAAGAGGGTAAGGGAAAACAATGTATTTCTCGTGATGAAAATCATCCAATTCGAAAAAACATTATTGAGTCTATGGAAGAAATGTCTTCCGAAAAGGTATAATCCGTGTTAGTTCTTGCGAGGAGGAGTAACCAATCAATCATGATCGGTGACGATATTGAAATTGTCATCGTAGATATAAAGGGTGATCAAGTAAAGATTGGTGTCAAAGCTCCCAAAAATGTTTCTGTTCATCGTGCAGAAGTATATAAAGAAATCCAAGAAGAAAACAAAAAAGCAGCCGGTGCCAACATCAAACCAGAAGATTTGGGCAAACTTGGAGATTTGTTCAAAAAGAAAACTTAACTTGATCTTTCCCTAGAACAGAGTTTCCCTGGAAATTAACTTCGGGGAGTATCTTCATCTTTGAAACGTAAATTTTTAGTTTGGTTGTTACCTCTCGTTGTCGTTTGGTTCCAACGTTTGATTGGTCTTACTTCTAGGTTTCGTTTTCTCACAAACGAACCATACGAAGATTTATTCAGAAACAAAAAACCTTATATTTATTCCATTTGGCATACGAACGTTTTGTACTCTCCCTATTTGCATCGAGGGAAAAACGTAGCTGTTTTGATTTCTGAATCTAAAGATGGGGATTACATCAACCAAGTGGTCCACCGGTTCGGAAACACTAGCATTCGAGGCAGTAGTTCGAAAGGAGGGTCTAAAGCCTTAAAGGCAGTGATCCAACATTTAAAAAAAGGTCTTCCTGCTGCTTTTACTCCCGATGGTCCACGTGGCCCTGCTTTCATTCTCCAACCTGGAGTCATTGCCGCTGCCCAGGTGACTCAAGTACCTATTGTTCCTTTTCATTATGAATGCAGCCGGCAATGGATTTTGGAAAGAGCTTGGGACAAACATAGGGTCCCAAAACCTTTTACTACTTTTGTTGTTTCTTATGGAGAACCTATGTTTGTGCCTCGAGATTTGAATGAAGCGGAATTTGAAGCGATGCGTCTAAAAGTAGAAGAAGCGATGTTAAACAACCGCAATCGTGCCATAGCGGAAGCAGAACGAATTTTTAAAGGAGAATCCAAATGACAGCAGTATTCGAAGATAAGGTGGTGGTATCCACCGCCAAAACAAAGTATGAAACAAAAATCAAAGTTGGAAAACATAGTTTGATTGCAGACGAACCAGCGGATAAAGAAGGAACGGATCTAGGTCCTATGCCTACCGAGTTACTTGCTTCTTCTTTAGGAGCCTGCACATCGATTACAGTTAGGATGTACGCGGATAAAAAAGAATATCCTTTAGATTCTGTAGAAGTTCATGTAACGATTGATAAACGGTCACCAGAGGATCACAAATTTTCACGAGAACTTTTCCTTTCTGGAAATTTATCACCCGAACAGAGAGAAAGATTACTTACGGTTGCAAATGCCTGCCCGGTACACAAAATTCTTTCTGGAAAAATTGAAATAGAAACGAAACTAGGGTAGATTTCTTAATCATACCCATATAGGGATTACTGTAGCTGAACCTCCGTCCCATTCGATTTTTGTATGGAAGTGTTTTCCTTCTTGGATCCTTGGGACTTTGGCACCATTCACATAAAAGGTCCCACCCTTGTATTCATGAGTTTCCCGTTCTTTCTTTTTGCTAATTGAATGGTGCATATGTCCTGAAAGTACCAAAGGAACTTTTTTCCCGATGGACTTAGCATATTGGATGGCTTCTGTAAGATCGATATCCCCCCAATCCCCACCATCTTTTTTAAATTCCGCTCCAAATAGGGAGTTTTTGGCGGCACCCAAACCAAAAGGTCCGTTATGCGAAAGAAAAAATATATTTTTTTCTTTGGTTCCATCAATGAGTCGTTTGTATTTTTCAATCGATGCTTCCATATTGGAAACCAAATAAGCCTTTGCCATATTGGGAGCAAAACTTAGTCCTCCTCCCATGGCATGAGGCCGACCTACGATAAGGCTTAAGTCTAGTTCGGATGATAATACGAGAGAACTGTAGCCAAGTAAACTAATTGGTTTTACAAGCTCTGAAAGTTTCCGCATCCGTCGATTTTGCCCAAATTGTCCTGAATGGATGAGAATTTTAGATTGGATCACCTCACCTATGATGGATGAGAGACTGGTTCCATCCCAATTTCCAGGAATCATATACGCTCGTTTGGTGAGACCCTGGAAAGAAAGTTTGCCGAGTTTGGGATTGCCCCGTAGGTCTCCCGTAAAGAACAAACAATCGTAATCCGATGCATTGAAATACTCAATATCAAGATGGTTCCAATATCCGTGGATGTCTCCAATCAATGCAAATTTCATTTGAGTTTCATTCCTTAGTCTTTATTCCGAATGGTACTGAGGGAAGAACGGATAAGAGCTTCCGACTTTCCTCCAACACGGATAAAAGCAGGTGGTTTTCCGATGGGTGCGGGAACTTGTATCTTTCTGTAACCATCATAAGTGGTTCCTGTCCAAAGGTGTTGCCATCTTCCTCGAGGAAGGTAAACATCCTGAACAATTTCCCCACTTTCCACAACAGGGGCCACAAGAAGGTCATCACCCAAAAAAAACTGGTATTTGTATTTTAATAAATTTTTGTCTTCGGGCTCCACAATGGCATTGTGTCTTACTACAGGAATCCCTGTTTGAGATGCTTCTTCCACCAAACTTTGAATATATGGTTTTAAGGCAAAATGGATTCTTGCTATTTTAGCAAATAGTGTCACTGTATCTTCATCACCAAGAGATTTGGTTCCATCTGGTTTTGTATATGTATACACTTGCCAGTTTTTTAGAGGTCGATTCCCTTCGTGGGTACGAAAGACAGGAGTAAAGGCAGAGGCCTCTGCCCAACGCAAAAGCAGTTCCTTGGATCTATGGTAGTTGCGGAGTGGATTGGAAATGGTTGTGTAACCACCGATGTCGCTATGATTTAGCGCATAACCGCTGATACCCGATGTTGTGAGGCCGATGATGGAAGATGGCAAACCATCATTGGTTCCAAAACTAACCATTTGGTCTCCCTCCCAAAACAGTGTGGAGTGGGCATTGGAATAACTATAACCTGCACGGGTGAAGAATACAATTTTTCCTTCCATACCCGCTTCTTTGATGGCTTCTCGATTGATTCTTGCCCAATCGACAGGATAACGATTGTGATAGATTTTTGCATCTACACCTGATGCGAGTTTGGCGTCATAGGGCAACCATTCTCCAAAATCGGCCATCCATCCAGAGAGTCCCATACCAATTAAATTCTTTTTGATCAAGTCTTTGGTCCAACGAACTGCTGCTGGATTTGTGAGGTCAATTAGGTAAGCAGGAAAACCAACGGTTTGGATGAGATAGTCATCCCCATTTTGATTTTTAACAAGATACCCTTTTGATTTTGCTTCCGTGAGTAATGGATTCGTAAAATCATCCCCTGGTTTTTTCGGATCTGTATCAGCAAGGAAGGAATTGATATAACCTAATACTTGTACGTTTTGGTCATTCATTGACTTAACAAATTTTTTAAAGTCAGGGTAAAGACTTTCATCGGCATACCAACGCCATTTGAGTTGGTCACCAAAATTGGTCACACGACGGCCACACCAGTCTTGGATCCAAAGAGCCGTTACTGGATTTCCAACATCTTTTGCTTGTTTGACGATGGAAGACACTTTTTCTGTTCCGCCTTGGACACCGAGCCAAGTTCCGTAAGCCCAATCTGGAAGTTTTGGAAACCTACCTGTTTTTTTGGTATAAGCTTCGATGAGAGCTTTGGAAGAGTTTCCTAGCCAAATAGTCCCGGTGAGAGATTTTTCTGATTGGAAATCCCAAAATTCTACCTTTGTATTTTTAGAATCACTGAAATCAATTTTCGCATAACCGCTGTTTTCAAAAAAAACAGAACGGTTTTCCGATGTTATATAGTGGGGGATCGGTGCATATGTAGTGTAAGCATTCCCGCCGGCACCAGCGAGTAAATTTGCACCTGTTGTGATGGGTTGGTCACCTCGACCGACTCCTTGTTCCTCTGTAAATAGAAACGGTGTTTTTCCTTTGAGTTCATCATAAGTGAACTGTTCTCCAAGCCCGAAGATTCGTTCTTCTGGATGAGAACCATATTGGAATTGGATTCTGTTGAGAGTAGGGTCAGAAAGAGTGATCTTCAATTCAATTTCAGTATCTGATTTAGAAACAAAAACGATTTGGTAATCGCTAGAACAATCCTTTCCAGTTAATTTCCCTTTGATGGTGATTTTGCCAGTTTCTTTTTTGATTTCGTCTATGGATTGTTCGGTGCAGGCTTTTTGTAAAGACTCTTTGAATTGAAAGGATGCCATCCGGTATTTGGCAGTGGTCTCTTTTGTGAAGGATTGAAGAAAGGGTTCTTCTAAAGAAAGTTTGATAAAGTCTTTTTCTAGAGTCTGGTTTCTTAGGCTAAAATCTTTCGCAGACTGAATCCATTGAATTTGTTTGCTAAGAGGATACGTTTCTTCTGTTGTAGGAAGATGGGAAATGACACGCGATGCACAATCCCAAAAGATTAGTGGTAAAAATAAGAAAAATAATCGAGATGCCATCGACCCCTCCAGGAGCAGGAGTAAGTGGATCGATGGTTTAAGGTTTCGTAAATCCTTTTTTAAACTTTCTTGCGATCGACACCGCCAACTCTAGGAGCAGCAGCTGCTACCCCTTGTTTGGCACCAAAAACGGCGACTGCTTGTTTCGGTAGGCTCGACTTTCTCCATTCAAACCAAGAACCTTGGTAAGTGGTTACATCGATGTATCCTGCTTCTCGGAGCATAAGCGCCAACAAACAAGACCTTGCCCCATTGTAATCATAGATGACGGTCGGCCTTTCTGGCATAAAAGGAAAACCATTTAGGCGTTTTTTGAATAAAGAACGTTCAATGAGGTTAGCTTCCCCATCGTAAAGGTTTCTCCAATCCCAAAGGAAGGCACCAGGCAATCGTCCGCAAAGAGTTCCTTCTTCTGGAGCCGTGAGTCTTGGCAATCGACCTTCATATTCATCCATGGTTCTGGCATCAAAAATTTGGAGTTTGGTAAGATTTCGTTCCATAAAGGCTTTGTCTACAACACCTTCGATGGGTTTTACTTTGTCAGCGATGGGAGGTTCCACCTTCAGATCACCTTTGGATTTATTTCCAGTGGCAGGCCATTTTTGACCAAGAACATAGGCATCTTTGATTCCCATTCCTCGGAGTAAATACACCATACGAGTGGAGAACATTCCCATTCCTTCATCGAAAACAATAATTCGAGTTTTTTTTGATTTTTGGAATTCTTGTACGACTGCCAACATAGGTCCGTACAATTTCTTTTGGGATTCTGGATCAGATCCGAATGCTTTTTTGATAAATGGATAGTAGTAAGCACCTTCTAATGTTTCTTCTTCATATGCTGATTGGGAACGACAATCGATGAGGAAGTCACCAGGTTCTATTTCGGTTTTAAGAAAGTTCCAGTTCAAAAAAGTATTCTCCTATTTCTTACATTACTTTTCCCCCCCATGAATTTTTGAAAGTCTGAAAACCAAAAAAAAAGTTCATCCGAGGTTCGAGACATAATGAGAAAAGAAATCAATGGGAAGCCAGTTGATTCTACGGGGTAGATAAGCCGATAATCACCATAATCGGTAATCCATGATTAGGCAGTTATACATACACTTCGCATTGATTTTGTTTCTTTTTCTGTCTGGTCTCGTTTTTGCGGACCGCACAAAGACAAACCTGTCGTTACAAACGCTCGCGACGGAAATGGAAGCTTGGAAAGAGAGAAAACCATCTTCACTAATCCGAAAACAGATCCAAAGCAACCAAAGTTTTCCCATTGATGATGGGAATTGCCATTTAGAACCTGCCTCTCGCATTTCCTCTGTCACATACTTTCGATTTAGTTGCCAGAGAGATTCGGAACCGATGTTGATTCAATTCCAATCTCATCAAAAAAAGAAGTTAGATTCAGATAAGTTTCGATTAAGGGCTGTTCATCGAATTGGAAAAAAACAATACTTAGAAATTGAAACTGGTATCGGTATGGCTGAAACAAAACCGGTTTCAAAAGTGAGTACGGACGATACGGACTTAGACTATCCAATCAAAAAACCTACCACGGTTGTTCCCGAAGGAAGATCTGTAGTAAAAACATACAAACCCATTCAAAATCCGAACTTGTTCTATTTTAAGTCGATTACGGAAAACCCACGCCGAAGAAAAGAAGTTCCTGGTAACATTGAAGTGTTTTTTGATTCCTCTTGTCCTTTGGAGTTTATCGAAAAAGATGAGAGTTTTTATTGGGACCAAACGGTATCATTTGTTTTTCGCATAACGTGCATTCGTGATTCGGCTTATAGTTTGATCCGAGTGCCGTCCTCTTCTTCGGGGGAATTGGTCGCATCAAATACTATATGGAAAAATCCAAAACCTGGGGACCGAGTTTTAGGAAATGCAGTCCTAAAAAAAATCACAGAAACTCAAACCTTTTGGGAGAAAATCGTTATCTATTATGAATAAATTATTTAAAACATACATTTTATTTTTTGTATTGAGTCAGTCTTTACTTGCTCAAGTGGATACTGAGCCGGCTGTGGATTCTATTTTTCGATCTGTGGTTCTCATTCGAAATGAAGGATTTAATACTGAAAACAAAACTCAACCATGGATGAAAAAAAACTTGTACACAGGATTTGGATCGGGACTTGTTTTATCCAACCAAACTATATTAACAAATGCTCATGTGGTGCGTGATGCCAAAAGAATCCTGGTTAAAAGTAGTTTTACTAAGAAGGAATATTTAGCCGACGTTAAGTTTATTGGATATGATTGTGATTTGGCATTATTACAAGTTACAGATCCCGATTTTTCAGAACAAACTACATCGTTATCGTTTTTGGAGGGAATTCCGAATTTAGGTTCTGATTTATTGCTTCTTGGTTTTCCCAATGGAAACGATAGTCTTTCTGTTGAAAAAGGTTCCGTCCTTCGGTTTGAAAAAAATCGTTACACCTATTCCGGGTTAGATTATAGAAATGTATTAAAAATCACAGCCAATATCCAACCGGGAAACTCTGGCGGACCTGCTGTACAAAACGGAAAAGTAGTGGGTCTAGTGTTTCAAATTAGTACTTTAGAACAAGGGATTGCCTATTTGATATCGAATGATATCATTCGTCATTTTTTAGAAGATATAAATGACGGAAAGTATGATGGGTTTCCCAATATAGGATTTACATTTCAAAACGGAAATCCCAAGAGTTTGAAACAAGCAATGAAGGTTCCATCGGACCAGACAGGAATTTTTGTGAATCGAATTTATCCTTCATCGACATTTTCAAAAGTATTAAAAGAAAAAGATTTTGTAACAGCAGTAGATAGTTTACCTCTCACTAATGATGGAGAAATTTCTCAGTCCAATAAAAAAGAATTTATCATCGATTGGATTGAAAACAAACAACTCAACTCCAAAGTGACTATAAGCTATTACCGAGCCGGAAAACGATACGATGCAGAAGTAAATCTTCAAAAAAATTATGCATTGGATTTGTATAGAGATTCTACAGAAGACTATTTTTTACAGGCAGGGTTTGTATTCCAACCAATCACTCGGTCATTTTTTCATTCCGAAGATGGAGACTTGGATAGTTCTTTAAAATACCATTATAGTTACTTTATTCAAGATCTCTTGTATCGATATACAACTCGGGACATTGTTTTGAGTTATACGTTTAATGATCCCGAAACATCTAAATACAAAAAGTATAAATACAAAGTAGTAGAATCGATTAATGGCCGTGTACCGAAAGATTTAAATGAATTTAAAACCATTTGGAAAGATGGAAAAAAGGGATTTATTGTTCTCAGGTTTCGAGGGATGGACTTACCGATTGTACTAAGGCCTGAATCTGTTTACCAGATGAACCAACGTGTTAAAAAAAGATATGGTGCAAATTATGAAGAGTTTTAAATTTATTTTAGTAATTTTCTTAGTATTTGCCACCTTATTTCCGATTGGTGCTGAAGACTTCGAAGACAAACGAGTTATCGAATCTAGAATTACATTTCAAAAAACAAGTCACCAAAATCCTTGGCTTGTGGGAGAACCATTCTCTCGTAAGTTAAATTTGATTTATTTAGGCAAAGGTCTTTTTTTTGGAGTTACACTTCCCAAACAAAATCCTGTATTTGCTGAATTTGAATCTTTTGATTATTCCGTTCCCAAACTAGGAATTAAATCTTATGATGAAGAAACGGGTTTTCTGCTTTTGGAAACAAAAGAGATGCCAAAACTTCCGAAACCAGTTGTTTTGGATGCTAAAACTTCAAATAAACATTGTCCAAGCGGGAAGTCACGTTATGTATTTCTTCCTTTTTCTAAAACGCCAATCAAAGTTTTTCTTCTTGAAAAAAAAGGTTCCGAAGAATCTGATTTTTCCTTCAAAAATCAACTGTTATGTGGGGTTACCATTTCTGAGTATTTAATTCCAACAGATTATGTGGAAACCTTCTTTAAAACAGGAGGAAAACCATTTCCACATCCTGGTTTGGTTTTTGATATCAACCTAACCCCTTCGGAACGTGAGTATTATTCAAAAAGTATTTCCAATCCACTTCTTGTGACTGAAGTGATTCCTGGAGTTGGACCAGCATACAATTTGTTTCCTGGAGATTTAATCACGGAGATTAATTCTATTCCTCTCACTAAAATCGACGATTGGGATCGTACGGACAAAGTTTATGACTTAATTTTGCGAAAATCAGATGGTAGCTTACGTGAGTTAGGTGAAACAATCAAATTGAAGTTACATCGGAATTTTCAAAACCAAGATGTAGGTTACGATTTAAGAGCATATGACTCCAATGATTTTTTAATACCGGAAGAAGCTAAAAAACGAAAGCCCCTTTATTTGATTGTTGGCGGTTTTTTCTTTACTGAACTTACCAATGCGTATTTGAAAGAGTTTGGTTCGGAATACCGGGTCAAATCTGAAAAGAAGTTAGTTTATCTTTCGGATTACTATCAGAAAAAAGTGCACCCAGTTCGTGAAAAGATCGTGATCTTGAGTCGTGTTTTTCCCCTAGAAGGGAACCTAGGATACCAGGAATTCCAGGATTTAGTATTAGAGAAGGTAAACGGAACACGGGTCACATCCCTCAGTCAATTGAAAACTCTATTACAGTCTGAGGACACCACCTATTATGCGTTTGAGCTTTCTGGTGGAAAGATCGCTTTTTTTACGCGTAGAGAGATTTTGGACCTCCAACAAGAGTTACAACTGACTTATAAATTGGGCCGTTCTTACAACTTAGAAGACTAAATTTCAAAAATAGATTTACAATTGTTATAGATTGGAGTTCCCTTTACTCTAAGACTCCACTCTATGAAAATCCTTTTTGTTGATGACGAAGAGACAATCCGCGAATTGTTCTGGGAATACTTCAAAGATGAATTTAATGTCACTCTTGCTTCTGATGGACTAGAAGCACTCACGATCTCAAATCAAAATACATTCGATCTCATTATTTCTGACATCAGCTTACCAAAATTAAATGGAATCCAATTTATACAAAAACTAAGAGCCGATGGAAACCAAACTCCGTTTTTGGTGATTACCGGCGATAGTGACATTCAAATTGCCATTGATGTTTTTCGAATGGGTGCTGTTGATTTTTTTCTTAAACCATTTCGAATGGAAGCCCTCCGTTCTCGCATTAAAAAATTTGAAAATGCAGATGTAGATTTAACTCTCCTCTTTAATAGCGGTGAGATCATTCAGTTTAGTGCAGATTGTAAAATTAAACTTCGTCCCCAAATCAAAAAATTAAATTCTTATATTGCATTTATAGTGAAACAAATCTTGAACTCTCCATTGGCGACTCAGGAAGATTTAATTTCCATTAAGATTGTATTGTATGAACTTTTAGCTAATGCCATTGAACATGGTGTTGCTGGTGTGAGTTATACGGAAAAACAAGAATGTTTAGAAGCAAATGAAGATTATTTTAAGTTAGTTGATTCTCGTTGTGCAGAGAATAACACTTCTGTGTTCGTGGAAATTTCCATGGATGATGTTGGAATTACAATTGTCATTCGTGACGAAGGAAGTGGATTTGCCGTAAGCCAAATTCCTAATCCAGTGGTGAACCCTGCTGCCAACTTAGTAAGTGGAAGAGGGATATTTCTTGCTAAGATGAATATTGATTCCATTGTTTTTAATGAAAAAGGCAACGAAGTTCGATTTTTCAAAACTTGGCATAAGTTGATGTAGTCTTAAAATTGAACTCCTAAGGAAATATAAAAACGAATGTATTCTTTTTTGGGTTCTGATTCTGTGAAAGGTTCTGTGATCCAAACACGTGTTTTGTTTGGGTCCATCAGAGTGTAAGATGCACTCAATTGGGCAAATAATTTACCGTAATCATTGGTTGAAAAACTAAGTTTCCCAATCACTTCGTTTCCTTTTCCGAGTAAAGAATCCGACCGATTGAAAAAGAGATCAGTTCGAAAAAAAGGAAACCAATCCCAGCCCATTTGAATTCCAAACATACGATTCCCTTTGTTTTCAAAGTTAGGAATGTCTTTAGAGGGAACATCTCGAAATTGTGGTGGATACACCAAATCTAACGATTGGTATAAAAGAAAAGAAGAATATCCTCCTAAAACTCGAGGTTCTGCAAAATTAGACGCATAACCATTGCTATTTGAATCTAACCGATCTTTTGTATCTTTTTTAGTCACAAGACCTGCTAAAGCAAAACTAAATTTTTCCCCTTGAGAATGAAGGGATAAATATCCCAAGTAGGAATTGGTTGCAATTTTTTCTTCTGACCACGGATTGGAGGAAGATTTGGATTCTCCCAAAAGTCGAATTCCGACGAGATCAATGGCCCAGGTGTCCCAAAATTTACGTGATTGGAATTCCATTCCGCTATAAGAATAACGCCCAGACCTCCTTTGGCCTGAAAGGATTTGCCCATTGGAATTGTGATTCGGGTCGGAATATAAATAATGGAAAAATCGAAACTCTTCCCAGAATAATGTTTTTTCGGAACTAATGAGCCCTCCATAAATTTCTCTACGGTAGCCACTCCAAGGAGGCCCAAACCAGTTTTCTAATTCTGGTTTTGCGTTTAACTGAATTCCTGTTATGCGAAAGCCCGAAGAATGGGAAATTGATACAGATCCATAATTGGCCATCCCGACAAAGAAAAAACCATACCGATCCAACCTGTTGAAACCACGGCCTACTTCGAATGCCACTTTGATTCCGGAAATTTCTTTGGAAAGAAGTGCTGTAGCTTCGGAATCATAAACAGTGCGAACTTCCTTATTCACCACTTGGGCTTCCGAGAGAACCACCCTGGGTGCCAAAAGGAATCCTAAATTCCAACCTTGGCCTGCGTAGTAAAAGAGAGTGGGGGTGGTTAAAATGCCTTGTGTGTAATGACGATTGGCTTTTTCAGAATCCAATCCTCCTTTTTGTGATTGGAACCTACCTCCACTGATGAGCTCTGTTTGAACGCCAAAACCCGTATTTTCAGAAGCCTTCGGTATCTTTTGAATCCGTTCTCCCACAACCACTCGGCCAAAATTACGATTGGCACGGTCGTCATCCATTACGGAGTCAGAATAAGACTGGGAGGAAAGAGCAGAAAAAAAAGAAAGAAAGAGAAGAGAAACTATCCCGATACTTGTAGGGATGAAGAAAATACTTTTGAAATACAGACATGGATTTCTTCTCATTTTCCCTCTTCTGTTGGTTATTTTTTCTTATCAGGAAGCTGACACTCGTTTTTCTCAGGATTTGAGTCGGTTTTTTGAAAAGACGGACCATAGCAAAGAAGAAGCCGTAATTTATGTTTATTTAACAGAAGTTGAAAAAACGAATTTTTCTGTTCGTCGAAGAAAAGAACTCTCCAGAGCGATCGTTCGATTTTCGCAAAAGTTACAATTCCCTGATGGAAATTTGTTAGGTGGATACACACCTAATCCTTCTTTGTTTTTACTCGCTTGGGCAAAAACAAGATCAGAGTTTCAAAACAATCATGGAGAGGGTTATGGAATTTTACGATTGCCAGAAATTTTTGTTCGGGAATTTGAAATGTCTTCTGGAACTAAAATCAATCGAGACTACGATATACAAAACGATTCGATCCAATTGAAAATGGTCATCCTCAAACTAAAGGAATTTCTTGCGGAAGGGAAAACAGTTAAGG
Organism: Leptospira terpstrae serovar Hualin str. LT 11-33 = ATCC 700639; assembly: GCF_000332495.1. Lineage (NCBI taxonomy): Bacteria > Pseudomonadati > Spirochaetota > Leptospiria > Leptospirales > Leptospiraceae > Leptospira > Leptospira terpstrae. The sequence continues at coordinate 693,109 of NZ_AOGW02000006.1, forward strand.
ATGCTTATTTAAAATTATATGGAAACAATGTTTCTCCTCGTGAATGGGAAACATTGGAAACAAACTATAAAAAAATGTATGAGTTTGTCACTTCCGAAAGTAAGCCATAAAATAACCGGTCAAGAGTAACCAAGAAACAATCTGACCAAGAAATAATGAGATCGCGGCACCATTGGCACCCCAATCGGGAATGATCCAATAATCAAAAATAGCTCCGAACATGAGTCGGAGTAGTGCAAGTCCCGCCAAAAGCCTTGGTAATCCAAGGGCAAAGAGAGCTGTTCCCAAGGGAGCAAATACCAATTGTAATAAAAAGTTTGGGTATAGGATTTTGAATACCGAAATGGAATTGGTATATTTTGTCCCAAATAACAATGTTAAGATGGGTTCTGCGAGTAGAATTCCTGGTGATAAGGCAACGGCTATCATGCCACCTAAAAAAACTGATTTTTTTAGGACTGTAGGAAATTCTTCAGTGTCAGCAAGTCGAGCTAATTTTGGATAAATGATGGAATTAAAAGTAGCTAGAATGATAATGAATCCACTAAACAACTGCAATGCGGTACCATAGTCAGCAACAATTTCCGGAGGATGGAATTGGTTTAAAAAGAAAATCTCCAACCGATCAGAAAGGATAGCAAATATAGAAGCGCCAAAAGCCCAAAGATTAAAGAGTAAAAGTTTTTTTTCGTTTGTCCGAATCTCCGACGATTCTGCGGTGAAAGAAATCTCTTCTTTGCCAAAAAAGAAAAAGAATAAAAATAAAACAAAGATTGGTGCGATACAAAAAATAGCAAGAATGTCCATGTATGTCAATGGATGGACACTCGACTCAGACAAATAAATTAATAATAAAAGTCTTACTACGTTTGGAAGTGGATTCCATAGAGACAAAGATTTGTATTTACGATAAGAGACAAAAAGACTTTCGAAGTAGGAGATAAACGAAATTATTATCCCACCGAATAACAAAAGTAATAAAACAAAATAGTTTTCATCACCAGTAATGTAAGCGACCAAACATACTAATGATAAAAATACGAAGGAATAAAATTTGATCCTGAGAGATGCATTGAGTATGGCTCCTGGATTTTCCTTTCTTTCAGCCATGGGAGAGATGTATTTAATGAGAGCATTCGGCAGTCCAAATTCTGCGACTGCCAAAACAACAGGTAAAAAACCTAAAAAGTATTGGAGTTTTCCGTTCTCTGCTTTGCTTAGCAAATTCACGGAATAAATCATAAACACCAAATTGGTGATAGCGGATAAAGCTTTAGAAGTACTGACAAAGAAGGAGTTTTTGAGGACTCCTTCTTTCATCAGCTCTACTTTTAGAATCTGAAATATTTTTTTTAATTTTTGCATGTATTAGTTTTGCAAAAACTTACCTTTTTGGATTTTTTGCAAAACCAAAGGAACGAAGAAAACAAGGCCAAATCCTACAACTAAGTAACGGATATATCTCAAAAACAAATCATCTTTCCAAATAGATTTTTTGATAAGAATCCCTGGCAGTACATAGAGGAACGAGATCACTATGACTAATACTAACGAACGAACAAGAACCGTATTCCAAAAAATGCGGAATTCCTTCGTGCCATAGGAGAAACTGAATGGAGGAAGAGACCAATCCAAAAACTCCGGTTTGCTAAATCTTGGATAAAAAAGAATGCCAAGCCAAAAGCCGGCAAGAGCACCGCTCGCCATAAGCACACCAGACAAACTATGGTGGTGTTCCACAGAAAGAAAAGGGGAATCTAAAACAATTGGGGACAGAGTGATTACAATTCCAAATAGACTCAAAGTGCGATAGTTTTCTGTATGTAGGAAAGTTTTTATGGATTCCTTAGGATAGAATCGGTTCAGCAAAAGTAAAAGGATTGTTAAATGAATCACACCCAAGGCAAAACCTAAACTGACATCTCCTAAATAATGAACTTTAAGATACATTCTGGAAAATGGCATAAAGACAATGATAAGAATGGATAAAATCCGAAACCAAAGTTTTGGAATTCGAAAAGCTAACAATCCCCAAACGACAACTGCAGAATAAACATGTCCAGAGGGTAAACCAAATGCCTTTTCATCAAATGCTTCGGGGTAAGGAAAGGGTCTAGGGCTTTCTAGGTAAAATTTTAAAAAGGAAACCATCACCGCAGATGTCAGAAGCCCTAGCGAAAGTTCAAAGGCGAGTTTGGGTCGAAAGTAAATATAAACAAAAGAAATCAGACCAAGGAAAAAACTACTTCCACCTAAGAAATGGCAGATCGTAGAAATCAAAAGGAAAACTCCACCAAAGGATGGATCCCAAATATGTAGGGAATCTAAGGTTTGGGAGGAGAACCAAAGGGAGTTCTGTGCAAGAAGGAGTTCTTTCATAGGAATTTCCATCTAAGATGAAAATCGAACTTGATTTCATAAAGTTTTATTTTGAAATATGTGATGTTTCTATGGATTCAAACCAAAACGCCTCTGATATATTAGAAAGTCTCTTTGTCATTCCCCGGGAAGTTCCCAAAACCATCCTTCGTAACCTCCTGGAGCTGATTTATGATGTCAAAGTGGCTGGATCAGAAAACATTCCTGAATCCGGTGGGGCCCTCATTATATCCAACCACACAGATTATTTGGACATTCCCGTCCAAGGAGCCTTTGCCGATCGTAAAATTGTCTATTTGGGCAAATATGAACTCTTCCATCCCCAAGAAGAGATCATGGCCATCATCAATCACAAAAACTCTCCCTTCCAATACCCACCCTTAAGCCTGACAAAACCCGTCATTGAGATATTGTTAAATTCTCTTGGGGGAGTGGTGAAAAAAAACCTAATCAATTGGGGAAGTATGCCCATCATTCGTAATGCTGCTAAGGATTCGGAAATGGACAAACGCGCGGCTATGGATTACTACGAAAAATTGGAAACGTATATGGTGGATCTGATGAAAGAAGGTGAACTCCTTTCAATCTATCCAGAAGGTTCGCGTTCGGAAACTGGAGAATTGCAGTCTTTCCGAGCGATGGCAGCAAAACTTGCCATCCGCGCTGGGGTTCCGATCATACCTTCCGGAATCGTTGGGGCGACCAATATGTCCAAACCCAAAGCCTTCTTAACGGGGGATGCATTCAAAACCAAAATTCGCTACCAGATCGGAAAACCTATCCTACCTTCTGAATTTCCCACGGGACCTGAGAAAAAAGCGGCCAAAGAGCTGACAGAAATTCTGGAAAATCGGGTGCGGGAGCTAATGAAACAGGCGGAATCCATACTTTAGTCTCGACCTTTCGGAAAAAATATGGCATAGTTTCAAAAGCTATGTCATTCCCGTCACATTTTACAATTGAATCTCCACCAATCATTCTAGAACGTTGTTCTCTATGACGACCGAAATCCTTGCCTACACTCCCCAAAACAAAATTCGCTTTGTGACGGCGGCCTCTCTCTTTGATGGCCACGATGCTTCGATCAATATTATGCGAAGGATTTTGCAACAGAGTGGGGTGGAAGTGATCCACTTGGGACACAACCGGAGTGTTCAAGAAATTGTCCAGTGTGCCATCCAAGAAGACGTGCAAGGAATTGCTATCACCAGTTATCAAGGTGGGCATGTGGAATACTTTCAATACATGATTGACCTTTTACAAAAGGAAGGGGCGGGTCATATACGCGTGTTTGGTGGTGGTGGTGGAACCATTTTGCCTTCAGAAATTGAAATCCTTCATAAATATGGTGTGGCTCATATTTATTCGCCTGATGAAGGAAGGACTCTCGGCCTGCAAGGCATGATCAATGATGTGGTCAAAAAATCCGATTTTCCTACACCACTATCATTTAACGGAGATTTGGCGTCCCAAATCCAAAAGAAAAATTATTTAGCACTCGGGCAGGCCATCACACAGATGGAATTTTCTCTCCTGCAAGAAAAAACAAACTACTCCATAAATTTAGAATTTCCCTCACCAAAAAAAACCATTCCTGTTCTAGGAATTACCGGAACAGGTGGTGCAGGTAAATCTTCTTTGACAGATGAACTGGTTCGTCGTTATCTGCATGACTTTCCAGACCAAACGATCGCTATTTTATCAGTAGATCCATCCAAACGAAAAACAGGTGGGGCACTCTTGGGTGACCGGATTCGTATGAATTCGATTTTTAATGAAAAAGTGTATATGAGATCCTTTGCGACAAGAGAAGCAAACATTGCCCTCAATCGCAGTGTCAAAGGTGCGATTCAAATTTTAAAGTCGGCAGGTTATGACCTCATTATAGTGGAAACAGCAGGGATTGGACAAAGTGATTCAGAAATTACCGAAGTCGCCGATGTTTCGTTATACGTTATGACACCAGAATATGGTGCAGCCACTCAGTTAGAAAAAATCGATATGATCGATTATGCGGATGTAATTTCCATCAACAAATTTGATAAACGAGGAGCTCTCGATGCTCTCCGCGATGTGAAAAAACAATACCAACGTTCTCGTAATTTATTCAACGATCCGATTGATGTGATGCCAGTATATGGAACCATCGCATCTCAGTTCCAGGATGCCGGGACAGATGAACTCTATGCACATTTGATTGGTGTTGTAATCACAAAATGCCAATTGGATTGGAAATCAAAGTATTTAAAAAACCAAATAGGAAGAGAAGCATCAGTAGTCCTTCCTCCAGACCGTGTTCGGTATTTGACAGAAATCAAAGAAGAAATTGATCGTAATGCAGATTGGATTGCAAAAGAAGCGGAGACGGCAAGATCCGCCTATCAATTGAAAGGTGCGATATCCATTCTTTCTAAAAAAGGAAAACAAACTACAGAATTAGAATCCGAATACCAACTCTTGTGGGATTCCTTATCTGCGGATTCAAGAAACATTCTGGATACCTGGTTAGAAAAAATAGAATCCTTTCGTAAGGAACAGTATTCTTATTTTGTCCGTGGCAAAGAAATCAAAGTAGATAATTATACTGTTTCTTTAAGTCACTTAAAAATTCCAAAAATTGCCACACCCCGTTTTGTAGATTGGGGGGATATTTTACAATGGTCTTACCAAGAAAACTTTCCCGGATTTTTTCCCTATACAGCAGGTGTGTATCCGTACAAACGAAGTGGAGAAGATCCAACTCGAATGTTTGCTGGAGAAGGTGGGCCAGAAAGAACGAACCGTCGTTTCCATTATTTGAGTTCTGGAATGCCTGCAAAACGTTTGTCTACTGCATTCGACTCAGTTACGTTATACGGGGAAGATCCAGATATTCGGCCTGATATTTATGGCAAAATTGGAAACTCCGGTGTGAACGTAGCCACTCTCGATGATGCCAAAAAACTTTACTCTGGATTTGATCTTTGTGATCCATCCACTTCTGTATCGATGACGATCAATGGACCTGCGCCCATGGTTCTTGCCTTCTTTTTGAATGCAGCCATCGATCAGGCATGTGAAAAGTACATTCGAGCCGAAGGCAAAACTGATGAGATAAAAGCAAAAATCAAAAAAATATATGAATCCAAAGGACAATCGGTTCCAAGTTTTGATGGGCCTTTACCGGAAACTAACGATGGTTTGGGGCTACTTTTGCTAGGAGCGACTGGTGATGAAGTTTTACCATTGGAAGTTTATGCAAAACTAAAAAAGGATGCTCTATCGCAAGTACGCGGAACAGTACAAGCAGACATTCTAAAAGAAGACCAAGCCCAAAATACTTGTATTTTCTCCACAGAATTTGCTTTAAAAATGATGGGGGACATCCAACAACATTTCATTCAAAATGCCGTTCGAAATTTTTATTCGGTTTCGATTAGTGGGTATCATATTGCTGAGGCAGGTGCCAATCCTATCACCCAAGTTGCATTTACGCTCGCCAATGGGTTTACATATGTAGAATATTATTTAAGTCGAGGAATGGACATCAATGAGTTTGCTCCAAACCTTTCTTTCTTTTTTTCAAATGGAATCGATCCTGAATATTCTGTGATTGGTCGAGTAGCAAGAAGGATTTGGGCTAAAGCTATGAAGTTCAAATATCGTGCGAATGAACGTTCCCAAATGTTAAAATACCATATCCAAACTTCGGGTCGGTCACTCCACTCACAAGAAATTGATTTTAATGATATTAGAACCACACTACAGGCGTTATATGCAATTTATGACAATTGTAATTCACTACATACCAATGCATATGATGAGGCAATTACGACACCAACGGAAGAATCGGTTCGCCGTGCTGTTGCTATCCAACTGATCATCAATCGTGAGTTAGGTCTTGCTAAAAATGAAAATCCATTACAAGGTGCCTTTATCATTGAAGAACTTACGAACTTAGTGGAAGAGGCTATCTTAACGGAATTCAACCGATTGACGGAAAGGGGCGGAGTGCTTGGTGCGATGGAGAGAATGTACCAAAGGAATAAAATCCAAGAAGAATCCCTTCATTATGAAACTTTAAAACATACGGGTGAATATCCTATCATCGGTGTGAATACATTTTTAAACAGTAAGGGATCGCCCACTGTCATCCCAGGGGAAGTCATTCGTTCGACAGATGAGGAGAAACAACTACAAATTGGAAATTTAAAGGCGTTTCAAAAACGAAATGAAGTCAAAACAGATGATGCCATTACAAAATTAAAACAAGTGGCTCGTGCAAAAGAAAATATCTTTCACGAGTTACTGGAAACAGTGAAAGTGGCGTCCTTAGGGCAGATCTCTCATGCTTTGTATGAAGTGGGAGGTCAGTACCGCCGTAACATGTAAACAGAGGAAAGGGTAGTACGCTACCCTTGGTGACTTTATGATTTCTTGGGATTTGATCAAAAAACACAAACTTGGAATACCTTTACTTTGGGACATAACCATGGTCTTTGTAGTCCTTGGTAACTTGGCTCTCATTGTTTTTGATCTGAGTTATTTGAGCCTGCGGCCATTTTACTTTCACAAGTTTCCAGAAATTTTAGAGTTGTACGACAAACCAATCCTCGGGATTGAAGCTCATCGAACTACAACGGCTTACACTGATTTGGTGGACGATTTAAAATATCTCACACAACTGCGAGATGATAGTTTTAGAGAAAACCAAAGAAAAATCACAAGAGAAGATATTTATAAAATTCTCACTTCTTTAAAATCCCAAGTATCAAATGAAAAATTTGATTCTTTATATGCAAACTTTGAATCAGCGTTACAAATCGAAGATGTTCAACTTCGTAGAAAAAAAGTAGAAGAAACCTTAGTCCAACTGAATGATTTTTTTAGTGTTTTGGAAGAGACAGATGAAATCACAACTCTCAGTGAATTATCTGAAAAATATGCTTTTATCAATCGCTTAAGTGTTGAGTCAAACGAGTCAAAAGAAATTACCTCCATCTTACAAAGGATGGACAAACGGATGTTAGAGATCGTGGAATCAAATCCTTTTGCGATGTCAGGGCAAACTCACTTTTTATCTGAAATTCAAACAAGTATTAAAACGGAATACCAAACACATAAAACAAAAGCCCGTGATATCAAACTTAGACAAGAATTGGATCCGGTGTTAAATCGAGATCGAATTCCTTCGACAGTGGTTGCTTTTGCTTGGTTTTGGCGGGACCAGAATCGCTCTCTAGAACAAAAAATTGATTTTTTTAATTCACACTTTAAAGAGTATTTTGCACTAAATTATTATAGGGCAATATCTTCGGATGGAAGTCCAGTAAATCACTATTTGTTGTTAGATGCCCCGTTTCTCTTTTTCTTTTTGGCAGAATTTATCATTAGTTGGCTCATTGCAATTCGCAATAAAACCTATATCGCTTGGTTTTTGTATCCCATTTACCATTGGTATGATGTTTTAGGACTCATTCCTTTAGTAGAATTTAGATTTTTTCGATTGGTGCGTGTATATAAAATTTATTTAATGTTACAGACCAATCAATTCACTCGCATTTTAGGAAATGATTTGATTAGTAAAACTTTAAGGTATTATTCTAATATCATTAAAGAAGAAATCTCTGACATTGTCACAATCCAAATTCTCACAGAAACACAAAACGAAGTAAAGTCGGGAAACTCACTAGACCAACTGGTGAATGCGATTGATCAAAACAGAGATGAATTAAAAAAAGTAGCTATTAAAAATATAGCTAAATCGGCACAAAACCCCAACTTACAGGCATTAATTCAAAACTTGGTAACTGAAGTCTCGGAACGTGTTTCTGCCAATATGAAACCCATTTCGCTTCTCCCCAAAGAGATGCAGGCAAATTTAACCAAACAAATTAGTTTAACAATTTATTCTGCTATCTCACAAGCGACAGTGGCGATGGCAACAGATCCATCGGGAAAAAAGTCAATCGAAAACTTAATTGATTATCTGATTGATGAGATGATTCTCATTGCTCAAGATCCTGACATGGTAAAACTCAATACCAATATCACAGTGGCTCTCATTGAAAATATGAAAAAGTCAATTGGCGAGAAAAAATGGCTGAAAGCAGAAATTGGGAGTAGTTAGAATTAGAATCATAAGTTTCCATTCATCGTTCGAACACTGTTTTCCCACAAAAAAAGTCTTGTTTTCGTAAGAAAACAAGATGAGATCGATCCACTTTGATTTCGTTCACAAAAGTTTCTATTGTCTTCTGTTTGGTTTTGTTTCCGGGATTTTTGGCTGTGGCAAATCCCAAAACGAAAAAACTCCAAACACATGGATGGAATCTAAAAAATCAAAAAGGGAATTGGAAACCAATGGAACTTGTTTGGGAAGAAAGTTCAGGTGCAGTGGCTCCCGAATTCCGGTTTGGAAAACAATATAAACTGGTTGCAGGACAGAAAAAAGTTTTACTCACACGTAAAATGTTTCGTGCAAACCAACAAATACTGAATGAAACTAAAGAAATTCCAGCTAAAGTTTATGAGTCCTGGATGCAAAAACTATCCAAAACAGGAATTGAAACTTTTCCTTTTGAATCTCCACCCTCAGAAACAATTACAGGTGTGAGTTATAACTTTGTTTCATTTGAGTTAGGTTCCACCAAATCGAAGTTTTATTATCACTTGGAGGAACGTAAAGATCCAAGTTGGAAACAGAAAAATAGTATCATAAATATCATAGAAGGGATGAAGCCATGAATTTAAAACTTAGCAGAATGATTTTCGGAATGTTACTCTTATTTACAACTGCAATTCTTGCAGAAGAATTTGATCCGAGTAGTGTTCGGTCTCCTGGATGCAAACCGGGAACTTTCTCATGTGGTTATATTCCTAGTTCCAAAGAAATTCAAGATAGTATTCCGCTCAAAAGAGATTTTAATTCTTTTGATGAATTGCCGAAGTCTATTGATTTATCCTCAATGATGCCTCCAGTAGGAAATCAAGGAAGACAAAATAGTTGTGTAGCATGGGCTACTGGTTATGCGATCAAGTCCTATCTCTTAAAAAACAAAGGACAAGTTTCAGAATATGATCCACCATTTGCTGGTGGAAAGGGGAATTATGTTTTTTCTCCCGCTTTTATTTACAACCAACAAAATGGGGGAGAAGATAAAGGTTTGTATTATTACAAAACAATGGAGTTTTTAAAAACAAGCGGTGTTGCTCCTTGGAGTAGTATGCCCTATACGGATAAAGATTATTTATCCCAACCTTCTCAAAGTTCTAAAAAAGAAGCCCTTAAATATAAAATCAAATCTTTCTCTCGGTTAAACTTTAAAAATCCTGATGAAATTAAGCGGGTGTTAGCTGGGAAAAACGTAGTTATGGTTGGAATGATCATAGACGATGCGTTTTATAAATTGAAAGGTTCTGCTATTTATGATGAAAATGGTGGCCAAAGTTATGGCGGTCATGCAATGACTATCGTAGGATATGATGACAATAAAAAATCCAAATCTGGAAAAAAGGGTGCGTTTAAATTACAAAACTCCTGGGGAACGAATTGGGGTGATAAAGGTTTTGGTTGGGTTTCCTATTCAATTCTTGCAAAAGTAGGACAAGAAACTTATGCTATCGTAGATGAGCCAGCTTCACAAAACATACCATCGGTGGTAGTACCAGTAAAGAAACCAATTCTTCCACCAACAGAAATCAAAGTTTCCAAAGGAGAATTTGATACAAAAATTCTATTAACATGGAATCAACAAGACTTAGCTGTTGCCTATTTGGTTCAAAGAAAAGAAGAATCCGATTTTTATGATCTTGGATATTCGGATAAACCTAGTTTTACTGATCTAAATGTTTCACCTAACTCTACCTATGTGTATAGAATCATTTCTGTTGGTTCAGAAGAAGTATCCGTTTCCTCATTGGAGGTGGAAGGATTTACTGCTACCGAATCTCAATCAGAGGGAAACATAGGCCAAGTGGCTGGCCTTTTGGGTACGGTTTACGTGAATGGAAATACACCTAACGTGGAACTAAGTTGGTCTGAATTAGAAGGGGCAACAAGTTATACAATTTCTCGTTCTGATTCCTCTCTAAAATGGAAAAATATTGGAACAAGTAAAACTACGAGTTTTATTGATCCTTCTCCCAAATTAGGAGAATCCAATTTTTATAGAGTGAATGCAGCTACACAATCGAAACCATCAGGGGAGTGGAGTGAAACAGTAGCCATCGATGTTGCTGATCAAACCTTGTTACCAAATCAAGTGAGTCATCTTACTGCGACTAGCGGAGACTATGCGAATAAAATAGTTTTAAATTGGAATGCCGCTCCTGGTGCAAAAACTTATTTTTTATATCGATTTGATGAAAGAGCCGAACCGTCTGGGCAGTTTGAAATTTCGGGAACTAGTTATACAGATTCAGATCCAGCCATTCAGAATGGTAACCAATATTTGTATACTATCATTGCTGCCAATGATCTTGGTTATGCGGAGCCTAGTCAGGTAGCCTTTGGAAAAACTGATCCTGGACTTACCAAAAGAGCAGGTGGTGTGACTTTATCTCCCCCAAAACAATTAACTTCCAATCTTGTTGGCAAAGACAAAGTCATCACTCTGAGATGGGATTCTGTGAAAGATAGTTTTGAATATTATATTTACCGAAAACAGATGAAAGGTGGAAAGCCGGGGAAATCGGAATTTGTTTCAAACGTTGATGCGAAGAAAACTACATTCAGCGAAAATTTCCCAGGAAACTCAGGTGATTTGTTTTTATATTCCGTACGCTCTAAATCAGAATTTGGTTCGGAGTCGAAAGACTCAAATTTTGTTTCTGTATTCTGGAATGAACCTAAGGCCCAAGTAAAAAAGAGAGCCATGTCTTTGGAAGAACTTCCTGCTTCTTTTGTGGGAAAATGGTCGTCTATGTATTGGAATCCCAAATCAGGTCCACAATCAGTTTTAGTAGATATTCAAGGTAATGGACAAGATTTTGTCGCAAAATTAAAGTTAAATGATAAAGAAATCCGAGAATTTAAAGGTTCTTGGTCTCCAGGTAGTCATACTTTAAAAACAAAGGGATTTTTGTTTGAGTTGTCAAAATCAATGGAAGGCAACTCATTAGCTCAGTTCCAAACAATCAAAGATTTTAGTGATGGTACGGAACTGAGTTTTACTAAAGAATAAAAAAGTAGAGCTTACTAAAAATGCTATAGAGTCATAATAGTTTATATCGTTTGTAGATACAACCAAAGCGCTTTTAGTTCAGTATCAGTCAATTGGCCTAAACTTTTCCATGGCATAGGGAATTTCATTTCTGAACCATCTGGACGTTTTCCTGTTCTGACGGTTTGGATAAAACTAGATTCTGTGTAATGTGTTAGACCATTTTTGCTGATATCTTGCGCAGGTGGCCATTCAGGAGGAGCTCCTTGGATTGGACCACCTTTCAAACTAAAACCATGGCATCCAGTACATGTAGTGGCAACATACTTACCATATTCTAAAGACACAGTAGGTGTAATGTTTGCTAAGTGTGTAGTTTCATGGTTGATAACTTCTGCTGATAGAAAAACAGGAATTTCTCCAATTAAAAAAAGAAATCTTCCCAGTGGACCTGCTTTGAGGTCTCCTTGAGGTTTATCTACAGAAGGTAAAGATCGGAGGAATGCGATTAATTTTCCGACATCTTCATTTGTCATTCCTTGGAAATCTGTCGATGGCATAAACAACAATGCCCTTCCGTTTTTGCCAACACCATGACGAATCGCAATGGCAAGTTCTTCATCAGTTCTTTCAGTAATGATTCCTCCTTTACCTGATGTTAGGTTAGCGCCAGAAAGTGTCCCGAGGGCAGGATCTTCAATAAATGTCCTACCACTTCCATCGACGTCGTGGCAATCTCCACAACCTCGTGATTGGTAGAGTCTTTTCCCCTCAGCAATGTCTGCATGTTTAGCGAACTTAGGTATGGGAACAGATTTTACTTCGTACGTTTTGTTCATACGTGTTGAACTTAACGCATAAATAGTCGTGACTAACACTACAAGAATGCCCAATAAAGATAGAAAGGTGATCGTAAGAATACGAGAAATTTTTTTCATACGTGGGCAAAGAGATCGGGGAAGTTGATTTTGGTCAAGGGAGAATTGGGTAAAGCTGGTAGTACTGTGGGAACAGATTGGATATTTGTATCCCCGCCCGATTAGGGAGGGGAACTAGGACCGCCACCGATCGCAGTGGAAATCCTTTCCCGGAGGGAAAGATTGGAACGGAGAGCGGGATCGCCTTATGTATAGTAGTCGGATTATCAGTCGAATGCGAGGCGCCCTGATTTACCAACTAAATATTGTTAGGATATGGCATGGTTACAAATCCTTTAAAACCTTCTTGGTATACTGCCAAATATAATTTATCTTTTCCTGGCACGACGACAATAATATGGGAAAACAAACTACCGTCATGCATAGTGAAATATATGGGCTTATTTCCGTTAGGTGAAAGTGCAAGGATTCCTGTTTTTTTGGAAACTGGAAGTAGACTTTCCGGTATGTATAGAACAAGACGTTTTAACGATGGGTGTTTATGCAACCAAGTGATTAATTTAGATCTTTCTACTGGGATTGCGATCCAAATTCTGCCGCTAGAATCTCTATCCATTCCGTCAGGAAAACCGGGAAGTCCTTCGATAACAATTTCATCCTTTCCTTTTTTATCACCAGTTAGGTGTAAGCGAATGAGTCTTGATTTAGATAATTCATTTAAAAGAATGGAAGATTCGATTTCTCCTTGCGAGTATTCTAATAAAATTCCATCTAAATATGTGTATTGATGAGCGATTAAACTTGCGGTGTTATCTTTCAGATCATATTTCCAAAGATGTCCATTACGTCCTAATGTAAGCACTTCATGTTTTGATTGTGAACTCACTCCAAGAATAGAATTGGGGTGGTCATATGGTTCAGTAAAATAAATTCTTTCTCCATCATTACTAATTGTTAAATCATCTGCTTTTTCTACGTTGCGACTGTTGGTATCATTAAGTTGTGAGATAGGAATCTTTGTTTCTTTCCCGAAAGGGTAAAAGACTCCAATTTGATCATCTGACGGTTCTTTGGTTTTATCTGTAATGGGAACACGAGTACCAATTTTACGCAGATGTTTTGTTGATATTGTTAATTCGTAAATTCCAGGTCCATCATTAAGAATTGTATCATGTTGTTTTCCGCGAGATAAACACATATATATGATATCATTATTTTTAGGATGAATTACCATCCCCCCAGGTAAAAGCGGAGTTTTGACAAATGGCTCCGAGGTATTATTTGTTAAATCTACTTTCCAAATCCAACCATCGATCGAAGCAACAAAAGCTCTGCCTAAATCTTCTTGCAGAAGAATTTCATCTTGAGCAGGTAAAGTGGATCCGCCGATTGTCACCATTTGTTTGATGGGATCTCCATCGGATTTAATGGAAGTTATTGTTGGATGGTAAGGAAGTTCGATTGGACCTTTGATTTGATTCTTAAAATATTCTTCTGGTGTTCGACAGGATATTAAAATCAAAAGTAAACTGAAAGCCGGAACTAAAAAGAAATTCGTATGAACTTGAAATGATAGTTGATTGAGTTTTGTTTTCATTGAATTATTCACCTAACTCAAAATTAGCTGCCGGAATCGAATATAATCCTCTAGATGAAGTATCGAATGAAGGAAAATACACCGAATCTAAGTTTGGAACTGCAACGGAGATGTCTTTAATTTTTGATCCATCATGCATAGAGTAGTAGAGTGCTTTTTTACCGGAAGAATCAAGAACCATGATTCCTGTTTTTTTTGCAATCGGTAGGATTCGTTGTGGGAGTGATAAAAGAAATGGTTTGAGCCATGGGTTGTTATGGATAATGTTCACAAGACCAGAGCGAGGTTTGATGATACCAACCCAAATTCTACCTTTTGAATCTCTCTCCAAACCGTCCGCTAGACCAGGAAGGTTTTCAAATAAAACTTCAAAAGTACCTTCTTTTTTTCCATTGATGTTTGCTTTGATAATTCTAAATTTTGTTGTCTCAGTAATAATGACAGATTCTTCTTTTGATTTTGAATGATCTGCAATGATGATTCCATCGACAAAAGTAAATCCACTCATGACTAATGAAATCGTATTTTTTTGTCTGTCAAACATCCAAAGTTTACCATGAGGATAGAGTCCGATTGCTTCTGGCACCGCACCACTTCCCATAGCAGCATCAGACCTTTCAAACGGTTCAGAGATATAGATTCTGTTACCATCGTTGGAAACAGCGAGATCATTGCATAAGGAAAAGACTCTTGAGTTTGTTTCGTTTAAGTTTTTTAATTCAAATGTTGGTCGTTTGGATTCTGAATATACAATTTCAAAATCGGAGATTTCTATTTTTGGTAATGTTAGTACAAGAGGTACAACCGATTTTGATTTTATGTTTACTTCATACAAACCAACTCGTTGTGTTTCTTCGTAAGTTACACCGCCAAGTCGCGATGCGCAAACTAAAATGGATTCGTTCTTTTTGTTTGCAAATTGTAAACCAGCAGGATTCACAGGTGGTTTAACCCAAGCAGTAGCCGAATTTGAATTCAAATCTAATTTCCAAATCCAACCATCCATGCCAGAGGCAAATGCGATTTGGTTTTTATTGTCAAAAATGAGGTCATCGTGACCAGGTAACTCTTGTATGTTGACCTTAAGGTTACTTAAAAATGGATCTGGTTTGCTTACGTCCTGAATAGAGACAGGTACATTACCCAACTTGTAGGCGTTTCCAATTTTGATATTACCAGTATTACATCCAATGGACATTAAAGAGAATAAGACTATATATTGATATTTTTTCGTTTTCATATAAATTCCTTCGTGGTTTTGTATTTTTTTACATGAGGGACATCGTCGTCTAACCAGTAGGCTTTGTTTTCTTCCACAACCAATATTTCTTCGAACTTAAATCCAGTTTTTCCTCTACCTAAATGTGGTTCGATCGCCCATAATCCAACTTTATTTCCTTCGTGATCTGGTGTTAAAAGTTCTGGCAAAACTTTATGGGATAAAAATTCATATGACCCTTGTAAGCTGAACCAACTAGCAAAGCTTATCGGTAACAAAGGAAAAGAAATGTTCGGAAGGTTTACCTTATACACTCTATGCCCAAGCACTGCAAATGGATACAATGCATGGACATTATCGTAACCTAATTCTTTTGCATCTGAATCAATTTTCCACCAAATCTCTGAAGAAGTCATGGAAGAGCTAAAGTATTTTGGAATTTCTTCGCGAAGTTGTATTAGGTAATCCATTCCTTTATCGAGCTCAGAATTTTTAATTAAAGAAGATGAATAACCTATATCACCAATATAACCTTCTACAACAGGAGATACATCCAGTATAAATGATTCTTCTTCCGTTAATTTCTTTTTACCAGGATGGAATTGAGTAAATCGTTTGTATCCATCAAACCTTGCATGTTCACCAAACCAAGCAAAGGGTCTATGTAAAAAAACTTTCACGCCATGATCACGTAAGTACTCATCCATACGTTTGGCTGTTTGTTTTTCAGTCCACCCAGGTTTCATTTCCTTTTCAATTGTTGTTACACAATCATATGCCAATCTTTGAGCTTTTAAAAAACCGGATTTCTCTTCTAACGATGGAATTTTGATCGATTCGGAATTGAATTTTGAAAACTTTGAGGATAATTTAGATAACAATCCTCTTTCTTTTGTTATGGGCATAAGTTTTTCTTTTCCTTGGTAGAGAAAGAGAATAACAAATTATAAAAATCTGTGCTTGAATGATTCCGGTATTTTTAAGATTTAATGAAGATTTTAATCAGGTTCGCAGAACCGGACTTCCGCTGTTTTGAGATGGCCAAAAAATAAAGAAGGTATAAATCCAAAGTTTTCTTTAAAGGTTCTGGAAAAATGGGCAGAATCAGAAAAACCCGCAGCATGGGCTGCATCCGTAAGATTCTTGCCAGCTTTCAATTCTTTCACTGCACGTAAAATTCGAACCCATAACAAATACCTTCGCAGGGGAATTCCAAGATTTTCTTTAAATAGGCGAATTAAACGATCTTCTGAAATAGAAAAATTTTTTCCAATTTCTTTCATGCGAATGCTATTCGGAACTTCCATCCGGATTCTTTTTGCTATCTTTTGAATTCTTGGGTCTACGGAAGTTTTTAATGTATCAAATGGATAAACAGTACGAAGTAAATTTAATTGTAATTCAGTGGCTTCGTGATCACTTAAATTTCCATAATATAAAGACCAAAGAGTTTCGATTAAAGGTAAAAAATTTTGAATATCTAATCTTTTCACTTCACCAGAAGAAATTGATTCAGCTATAGAACCAAACTCATAGGTTTCTGGATCAATGAGTAAAGCTACCATTTCTATACCTGGAGAAATAGTTCGATGGTAAGTATTTGGACCAACTAATGCAACCCTGTAATCTTCCTTGCCTAAATCAGTTTCAATGGTAATATTTTTTTCTAAGGAAATAGCAAGTGTTGCAGCATAATGAGAGTGAAAGTCGGTTTGCATACTATTGGTTGCAAACATAACACGACTATTCCATAAATATAGAATACTTTTGCTTTCAAACTCCATCTATAAGCCTTTCTCTGCAATATAGAATAATTTCACAGTTAAAATAGAAAGTAGTAATACCGAAGAAATAATAACTCTTCATTCATGATTTGGTTTAGATTTTTTTTTTTGAATTCTTTTCTTAGTTTTTTCTAAGTTTTCGTTAACTCGAAACTTTACGATTTTTTTAATCAAACCATAGGGAATCGGTTCATTCAACGGAAATTGAATGGATCCTTTCCCAAATTTATATTTTGATATTTCTTTCTGGAAGGCTATGTTTCCTGAAGGAAGTGCATAAAATCCGATATGTTTTGCATATGCCGCAAAATGTACCAAGGTTCCATTTAAAACAAATGTTGGCATTGCATAACTAATTGTTTCCGTTGCTTCTGGCACTTCCTTTTGAATAGTACTTCGAATCGTTTGAAGGATTTGTTGTACTTCGTTTGGGAAGTTCTTTATATATTCATCAATTGATTTAGGAATCTTTGAGTTCATTGCAAATATTCTCTATACTTTCGTTTGTTTCCAATTACCTTTCGTGAATAACCATAGAGTAAAGATTCCAACCGACGATTCAGAAATCATGATAGCCCAAAACACACCTGTTGGTCCATAAGCTAAATGTTTTCCTAAAACATAGGCAAGTGGGATCTGGATTAACCAAAAGAATACTACATTGATTTTCGTAGGTGTAATGGTATCACCTGCACCATTAAACGCCTGTCCTGCGGCCATCCACCAGGCATAAATGAAATAGGAATAGGATACAATTTGTAACCATTCTCCACCTATTTTTATCACTTCTGCATCCTCAGTAAAAATTGAAATTAAACTGTCGCTCCAAAAGTAATAAACTATGGAAACAATTATCAAATATCCCATGTTACAGAAGCCAGTAAACCATACGGATTGTTCTGCTCGTTCGGGTTTCCCGGCTCCTAAATTTTGGCCTACTAAGGTCGCTACTGCATTGGACATCCCCCAGGAAGGCATCAAGGTAAACATCATTGTTCTTATTGCAATAGTAGCACCTGCCACTGTTTGGCTTCCAAATTCGGAAAGAATCCTCATAATAAAAATCCAAGAGGTCATAGCAACGATCATCTGCCCAATTCCACCAAGTGAAGTTTTTAAAATCCCGAGTATGGTTTCCCATTCTATTTTCAGATGTGAACTTAGGATTTTAATGTGTTTGCCACCTTGAAATAACAACCATAACTGAAACATCACTCCTATTCCTCGGCCTAGGTTTGTTGCAATGGCTGCACCAGTAATTCCATAAGCAGGAATTGGTCCCCATCCAAATATAAAAATGGGATCTAAAACAATATTTAATCCGTTGGAAATCCACAAAACTCTCATGGAAATTGCGGCATCACCTGCACCTCGAAAAACTGCATTGATAAGAAATAGCAGAACGATCACAATATTTCCACCTAACATCCATTGCATATAGTGGTAACCTTCTGTTAATACCCACTCATCTCCCCCCATAAGCATCAGGAGTTCTTTTGAAAAAAATATTCCAGCGATAGCGAAAGGAATGGACGCAATGATTGCGATCCAAATGGACTGAATTGCAGCAACACCAGCTTTATCTTTTTCTTTTTCTCCAATCCTTCTGGCAACAATAGCTGTGACAGAAAAAGATAGACCCATCGCTACAGAATACAAAAGAAATAAATAAGTTTCGGTAAGTCCCACAGTTGCAATGGCAGAAGCACCTAAGGCACCGACGAAGTAAATATCCACAACTGCAAATACAGACTCTAATACTAGCTCCAAAACCATTGGAACAGAGAGCAGAAACACTGCTTTTCGAATGCTAACTTCGGTGTAATCTTCTTCGGAACCAGCTAGAGCTTTCTTTAAATCTTCCCATAAACTAGCACTTGTCATTTGGAGTTTCCTGTTGATACATAAAGTTTACCACCTAAGTAAGCGATTGGTGGGGTGAGTATGACTAAGGACCACGAATACCACCATGGACCTAAATGTCCTGCCAGGATGGCTCCTGTAATACCTAAGACCAAACCGATTCCACCCAAAATATAAGCATGTTTCATCGGGTTTTGAGGGGCTAATCTTGCGGTTAAATAACATCCGAAAATACTGAAAATGATCCTATAACCTAATACAAATAAAACAATAGGTGTTGCTACAAACATATGATCATAAGGAAGGATATTCATTACTTTAAGAATTGTATCAAATAAGATGGAAAGAACAACGTTTGATATTAAACCAACGAAGATTGCAATTGCACTTTTTAACATGTTTATTGATTTCCTTTGGCTGCTTTCTCTAGAACAGCTATAATTATTTTTTTCATCGCCAAAAAAGCTTTATAAACGCTTCCCACTTTTTCAGATTTTTTGTAAGATAACAATTCTATTAATTGAGTTAGTGTAATTTGCCAAGACAAACCAATCTTATTTTGAACCCAGACGAACGGCATTTTTTTATATAGATTCATTTTATTTCTCCAGATATTGGTTGAGTCTCGAAAGTGTTTGATGTCCGCTTTCAATAGCTCCAAATGCTATCACCGCATTTCGAACGTTTGTATCAGGAAAAGTCATTTGCATCTTTACTAATGTTTGGTTCTTATCGAGTGCAATTAGATATACGTTAACTAAAAAATCATCATTTTTATTTTCTTCGCCAGAACCATGTAAGTATTCTAAGTAGTCGAATTTTCTAATTTCCTTATATTGAATAGTGTTTGGCCATACCTTTCCATCTGGACCAACCATTGTAAAGACCCATTTCCCACCTACTTTAAAATCCATAGTTTTTGTTGTAGTTTTAAATCCGCTCGGACCCCACCAAGTATCTATCGTCAGCGGGTTTGCAAATGCATTAAATACCAATTCTTGCGAGTGTTTTAACTTTTTTTCTAAGCTGATTTGGTTTGGGTTAGGTAATGCGTTAGCTTCTAATTTTTCGAAACTTTCTGACCAACCTTCTTTCATACCAGAATTAGCAAATCCATCTCTGATTTGGTTGTTTGCAAATTCAGTAATGAGAACCACCTTTGTTTTTCCTTCATTCTCTTCGAATAATACTCTTAATTTTGAATTTAAAATTTCTCGGTCTCCAGTAATACCCGCCATCTTTTGAACTTCTTTTACCCATTCATCTGGATGTTCATCAACTAAATCACTGATCACAAAACTTTGAAAAGGTGTGATTTCTAAAAATTTTCCAATGATTGGATAATCGACACCTTCAGGTGATCGCATCACGATTCGATATGATCCACCTACTTTAAAATCAAAGTTTACTGTTGGATTTGTAAACCCTTTCGGTCCCCACCATTTTTCAATATGAACGGGATTGGTCCATACTTCCCAAACAAGTTGGATAGGAGCATCAAACAGTCGTTCAATGCGAACGATATTTTCTTCTAGTGTGACAATTGGATCAGCTTTAAACATTCTTAATTTTTTCCTTTTTGTAGTTCTGTTAGATACGCATCCAAACGATCTAATCGTTCTTCCCATAGTTTTTTGTATTGCTCCAACCATTGGTTGGCTTCTTGGAGCGCTTCTACTTTCAGACGGCATGGTCTAAATTGGGCAGCCTTGCCTTTTTCAATGAGTCCAGCCTTTTCCAAAACCTTTAGGTGTTTGGAAATTCCCGGAAGGCTCATTTGGAAGGGTTCCGCCAATTGAAGGACAGTCGCCTCGCCAGAAACAAGTTGCATTAATATCTGCCGGCGTGTTGGATCTGCCAATGCCTGGAAAGTGGCATTTAGAGCTTCCTCGGATTCCAGTAATTTAACCATATAGATAATTAACCATTTGGTTAAATTGGATGCCTATCCAAATGTTGTCAAGGGAATTCTGGATTTTGGGGGCGGGTGGTATAGAATGGATATTTGTATCCCCGCCCGATTAGGGATGGGAACTAGACCCGCCACCCAATGAGATCCACCTACCACACAATCCTTAGTTTTCCCAGTAAATCTTTATAAATCGAAAATATTCTCAATAAAAGTTCATAGTTGGACTAGGGCATAGAACAAACTTTCATTGTAATATGGTTGTTTGGAATGGGAACTGGAGAGTAAACGAAAAGAAGAAGGCTACTAACTATTCAGCAGTATCATCATTAGCAACAATTAGGTGCTTATATTTTTCTGGTTGGTTTGTCTTTAAATAAAATTCCAAAATGGTCTCTACGTCGGCTTCCGTTTTCATAGAAAACCATTTGCCTTCGGGGTATGACACTTGGATGGGACCGAGTTCACACCGATCCAAACAACCAGACTTTTGCACTCGAAATTTGTATTGGATTCCAGCTTTGGCTGCTTTTAGTTTTAGAAGTTTTAATAATTCGATAGAACCTTGGTTTCCACAAGACACCCGTTCGCCGGGTGCTCTTTGGTTTTCACAAACAAAAATATGTTTTTCGTAAAACATATACTCTGGTATTTCCTAAACTGCGTAGTCTTCCATAGGGATACATGAGCAAACTAAATTCCTGTCACCATAGACGTTGTCTACTCGGCCAACACTTGGCCAAAATTTACGTGTACGTAACCAAGGAAGTGGATAGGCCGCTCTCTCTCTTGGATAAGAATGGTTCCATGAATCACTAATGACCATGTCCGCAGTGTGAGGAGAATTTTTAAGAGGATTGTCTTCTTTCGAAAGAACACCTGATTCGATGTCTTTGATTTCTCCAGCAATGGCTAACATAGAATCAATGAATCTATCGAGTTCCTCTTTGGATTCAGATTCTGTTGGTTCTACCATTAATGTTCCTGGAACAGGAAATGACATCGTAGGAGAATGGAAACCATAGTCAATCAGTCGTTTGGCGATGTCTTCTACTTCGACTCCGCTACCTTTTTTGAATCCACGCATATCCAAAATACATTCATGGGCCACAAGGCCTTTGTTTCCGCGATACAATACAGGAAAAGAGGACTCTAATTTTTTTGCGATATAGTTTGCATTGAGAATTGCAACCTTAGTTGCGAATTGTAATCCTTCGAAACCAAGCATGGCAATGTAAGCCCAAGAGATCACAATGATCGAAGCAGATCCCCAAGGAGCTGCAGACACCGCCCACTGGCTGTTATTCGACCCATTTTCCACAAGGCTATGCCCAGGAAGAAATGGTGCTAAATGTTCAGCAACACCAATGGGTCCAACTCCTGGTCCACCACCACCGTGAGGGATACAGAATGTTTTGTGTAGGTTTAAGTGACAAACATCGGCGCCGATATCTCCAGGTCTAGTGAGTCCTACTTGGGCATTCATATTGGCTCCATCCATATACACCTGACCACCGTTATCATGAATGGTTTGGCAAATTTCTTTGATAGAAGCTTCAAACACTCCATGTGTAGATGGATAAGTTACCATAAGAGCACCTAAACTATCTTTGTATTCGGTTGCTTTTTTCTTAAGGTCGGCGACATCAATATTTCCGTTTGTATCACAATTCACAGGTACCACTTTGAATCCTGCCATCACTGCGGATGCAGGGTTGGTTCCATGTGCAGAGATGGGGATGAGACAAATGTCCCTATGCATTTCGTTACGGCTTTGGTGGAAATTACGAATGGCAAGTAAACCTGCATACTCTCCCTGCGAACCAGCATTAGGTTGGAGTGATACTTCTGCAAAACCTGTGATTTCACATAGCCATTTTTCTAGTTGGCTAAAAAGAGTTCTGTATCCTTCCGTTTGGTTTTCTGGAACAAAAGGATGGATGTTCGCAAGCTCAGGCCAAGTGACAGGATACATCTCTGTTGATGCATTGAGCTTCATCGTACAAGAACCAAGAGCAATCATGGAAGTGGTGAGAGATAAATCTTTTGCTTCGAGTCTACGAATGTAACGCAACATCTCTGTTTCTGTATGGAAACTATTGAATACGGGATGTGTCAGGTATTCAGACTTTCTTTCCATGATTTCTGGAATTTTCCATTCTTCTTTGGCTGTTAGGTCTTCTAACTGAAAATGAAGTGCTTTGTTTTCGTTAAAAATTTCAAGAAGGTCTTTGATATCTTTTAGATTGGTAGTTTCATCTAAAGAGATACTGATCACATGGCCAGAAACTTGTCTGATGTTGATCTCTCTTTCTTCTGCGTAGTGAATGATTTCCGCAGAGGATATTTTAGACAATTCCACACGGATGGTATCAAAGTAAGGATTGGAAATGATTTTGTATCCGAGTTTTTCAAGGCCAGTCGCAAGGATGGTTGTCATCCTGTGTACGCGCGAAGCGATTTGTTTTAAACCTTTTGGTCCATGATACACAGCATACATAGAAGATAATACGGCGAGTAGAACTTGCGCCGTACAGATATTAGATGTAGCTTTGTCTCGACGAATGTGTTGTTCCCTTGTTTGTAAACTTAGGCGGTACCCAGGTTTACCTTGGGAATCTTTGGAGACACCAATGAGACGACCAGGCATGTTTCGTTTGTATTCTTCTTTAGTTGCGAAGTATCCTGCATGAGGTCCACCAAATCCAAGTGGCAATCCAAATCTTTGTGTACTACCTACAACCACATCGGCATCCATTTCTCCAGGTGCTTTTAAAATGGTGAGTGCCAAAAGATCAGCAGCTACGACTGTTTTTGCTCCGACTTTGTGTAGGCTTTCAATAAATTCACTAAAGTCGAAAATGGTTCCATCTGTAGATGGGTATTGGACAATTGCTCCAAAAAAATCATCGGAAGGAACCATCTTTTTAAAAGATCCCACAACAATATTGATTCCGAGTGGAATGGCACGTGTGCGGATCACATCTAAGGTTTGAGGATGAACCGATTGAGAAACAAAGAATGATTTTCCTTGTGTATCTTCTTTTAAAGAGAAGAGCATATTCATTGCTTCGGCAGCAGCTGTCCCTTCATCAAGTAAGGAAGCATTGGCAATTTGCATTCCAGTAAGATCAGTGATCATAGTTTGGAAGTTGATCAGAGCTTCCATACGACCTTGTGCAATTTCTGCTTGGTAAGGAGTGTAAGCAGTATACCAACCCGGGTTTTCTAAAATATTTCTTTGGATCACGGCAGGAGTGATACAAGAGTAATATCCAAGTCCCAAGTAAGATCTATAGATCTTATTTTTAGATACGATTTTCTTTAGTTCTCTTTGTAAAGCATACTCACCAATGGGTTTAGGTAGAGCGAGTTCCTTTCGCAAACGAATGTTTTCAGGAACCGCATCATTGATAAGGTTGTCCAATTCCTTGTAACCAATGGTCGTAAGCATGGCGGTAACAGTTTCTTCTGTCACACCGACATGACGGCGTAAAAAAGTATCGCTTGGTTCCAATGATTCTTCGTAAGGGGAATGGAGAGGTGATGTAGGTTTTACGGAACTCACTTTAGAAAAACTCCTATTAATCCAGTTTGGATACGTATTCTTTATATTGTGCGCTTGTGAGAAGGCTTCCGAGTTCGGAAGTTTGGATGTTTTTTAATTTTACCATCCAGGTATCAAAAGGTTCTGCATTCACGGCTGCTGGATTGGAACCAAGAGCTGCATTTGTCTCTACCACTTCGCCAGAAATAGGAGAATATAAATCTTCCGCAGCTTTTACGGATTCAATCGTTCCTAAACTGTCTTTGGCTTTGATTTGTTTTCCTGGTTTTGGTAAGTCGATAAACACAATGTCACCGAGCGCGTTCTGAGCAAAGTCTGTGATTCCAATCAGAGCAACATCGCCCTCAATCTTTACCCACTCATGTTTTTCTGTGTAATAATAACCGTCTTTTGCTTGTGTATCTGCCATGGTTTTTCCTCTTCTTCTATGCTCTCAGATTAGCGATTGTTTCGAACACTGCCCTGGATGAAGGCCCCAGTCTCTACTTTTGCCAATTTCTTTTGTCCACGAATCTCCACAAATACTTCCGTTTGGTTTTTAGTGAATTCGGTTTCGAGAATGGCAAGACCAAGGGATTCTTTACGGCTGGGAGAGTGGGTCCCTGAGGTGGATTTGCCAATTTCTTTCCCATCACTCGAGAAAATCGGGAAATTTTCTCGTAAAACACCCGGTTCCATAAGGCGAATTCCGACAATTTTACGTTTTGGACCATTCTTTTTGTCAGCGATGATTCGTTCATATCCCAAATAGGGAGCAGGTTTTTCTTTGACGATAAAGTTAATTCCGGATTCCACGGGGGTCCATTCTGCATTCAGTTCATGGCCATAGAGTGGGTATTTTGCTTCAAGTCTCAGTGTGTCGCGTGCACCAAGACCCACTGCTACAAGACCAAAGTCTTTTCCTATTTCTAATAAATCTTTCCAAAGAGTCACACCAAGAGTATTGGATGTATAAATTTCAAATCCATCTTCTCCCGTATAACCAGTGCGAGATACGATGATTGTTTCTCCTTTCCAATTCATTTCTTCGAAATGATAATAAAGGATCGAACTTAAATCCTTACCTAGGTATTTCGAAAAAATTGCATCTGCATTGGGACCTTGTAATGCAATTTGATGCCAGTTTTTACTATCATCAACGACGGTTACCTTTCCATTGTTGTATTTTACTAAATGTTTTGTTACCGCAGGGTAGTTGGAGGCATTGGAACAGATCATATATTTGGATTCGTTGAATTTATAGACAGTGATGTCGTCAACAAGCCCACCATCTTCATTGACCACAGCATTGTACTGCACTTGGCCTGTTTTCATACTGGCAATGGTGTTGCATGTGACTGATTCTAAAAAATTGAGAAGATCTTCTTCTTTTCCGGTCACAAAAATTTCGCCCATATGCGAAACATCAAATAGTCCCGCAGCCGATCTTGTGGCTAAATGTTCTTGGATGATCCCAGTATATTGAACAGGCATGTCCCATCCGCCAAAAGGAACCATCTTGGCTCCCATTTCTTTATGAATTGTGTGTAAAGGGGTTTGTTTTAGTTCCACGGCTTTCTCTCGATCAGACTCTGGAACCATTGAAAAATGGTTTCATGGATATGGAATTGAATTTTTTCTAAGATATTATGTTAAGAGAAGTCTATCGCATCGAAAAAACCGGATCTATTGATCACCTCCATCGGAAAAAAGAACTCTTAAGACCACCGGAAGGTGATGAAGTTACCATAGAAGTGAAAGCGATTGGCCTTAACTTCGCTGATGTATTTTCGATTTATGGTTTGTACTCAGCAACTCCTAAAGGAAGTTTCATTCCTGGTTTAGAATTTGCAGGAAAAATCGTTAAAATAGGCCCAAATGTTAAGGATTTTGAGGTCGGAGATTCAGTGTTTGGTGCAACAAGGTTCGGTGCATACACAACTCATCTTAACATTTCAGAAAAAACAGTTTTTGCTCTTCCTAAAGGTTGGTCGATGCAAGATGGTGCAGCATTTGTTGTACAAGCACTCACTGCATACTATGCTCTTGTTCCACTCGGACAAGTGAAAGAAGGAGATCATGTCCTAATCCATAGTGCTGCAGGTGGTGTAGGTATCATGGCAGGACACATTGCGAAGAAAAAAAAAGCAATCCCAATCGGACTTGTAGGTGATTCCGTTAAGTTTTCGATCTTAAAAGAGGTTGGTTATGATTATTTTCTCACAAGGTCTCCTAATTTTAAACAAGAGATGAAGAAAATATTATCAGAACATCCATTAAAAATAGTTTTAGAATGTTTAGGTGGTCGTTATTTTCACGACAGTTATGATCTTATGGCACCAATGGGAAGACTTGTTACTTATGGTAGTGCGAACTTCACACCATCACATTCATTCCGAAATTGGCTTTCAATCGCATATTCTTACCTCTCACGACCAAAAATTGATCCATTATCCATGATTTCAGACAATAAATCAGTGATGGGATTCAATTTAATATGGTTGTGGAATGAAATTGATGAATTACGAAAACATTTTTCCGATTTAATGATGTTATCATTACCAAAACAAACCATCGGACATGAGTTTGCGTTCGAAAAAATACACGATGCACTCCGTACATTTCAATCGGGACAAACAATTGGTAAGATAGTTATCAATGTTCCGTAGAATGAGTATTAGTCTGTTTTTTTATTTTGAATAAAAATTCATGCAAAAAATAAAATTTCTTTACATTAAAAATGATATGATTTAATTATGTCGTATCAATTCACTCTCTGTTTGCCAAGGACAGCCGTGTTTTGAAATCAAAAGATAAGGACGATCACAATGGTTGCTAAAAAGAAAGCCGCAAAAAAGAAAGCCGCTAAGAAAAAAGCTGCAAAGAAAAAAGCTAAGAAATAAGCTTAGCCTTAATTCTTCCTTCGATCTATCGAAGTAAGATTTGTGTGAACCCGCAAGACCTGCGGGTTTTTTCATTTATAGGCATAAGTTCCGAGAAAAATTAGGCAATTGCCCTTGTAAAACCCCTTCGACTCATCGAAAATCCCGATTTTTTATCAGAATTGAGTCTTTCCAAACCAATAAATTGGAAATGGTCCTTCTTATTGATCGAATCAAAGAGTGATTTCATCAGCGATTCAATGTTAGGATGGATCACATTTTTATAACTTTTGCGTGAATGGTCCTTACTCCAGATTTCTAAATGGTCTGATTCAGGCATCTTTAGGATGAGTGAGGGGAGATCGTATCGTTTCATGAGAACATTGCATACATCTTCAAAACCATATTCAGTAATGGAGTTAAAATCAAAAAAAACAAGTAAGTAGAGGATATTGGTAGGTTCTAAGCGGCCATTTTCATCAGAAATTTTTTGAACCCCATCCAAAACTACATAACGCAGATTTTTTGTTTGGATCCAAAGTTTTTGATCTTCATGACGTTTGAGGTTCACTTCTTCCGAAAACCGTTTTTGAAATACAGTAGAGAGGAAAAATCCGGTGGAATCTTGTCTTTCTTCGAGAATGCGCTCTAAGGAAAACGGTTCAAACTCTAAATTGAAGTACTTTGTATACGTCTCTGCCATATCATATAGAGTAACGGTCAGATTTTAGAGTTTGAATCGGATTTTTTTTGAAAAATAAAATCTAGAATTCTAACATTCTTCGTTCGCTGTCGTGAAAGAAACTATATCCTTCCTTTTTCCAGGTCTCCCAAAACTGAAAGGAACCTTCTCGCATAAAACAAATTCGTTCTTCTGTTGCAATCGGCGTTAAGAAAAGAAAATTTGCACGTTTTCCGTTCTCTGTGAGGAGTCCATGAAGATTTGGTAGAGTTTCTTTGGAACCCTGCTCTATTTCCTCTGTGACGTTACGTAGAACGAACCAGTTGAAGTCTAGATAGAGTTGGTCGGGATCTTTTCTTGGATTTTGTATTGTATGCGAATGTCCAAACCAAATTCCTGTGTTCCAAGGGAACTTTACCATCTCTCCAAGAACATGTTGGATCCATTTTTCCGATTTATCTTCTGTATCTTTCAAAAGTTGAATCGCAAAGACAAGTTCGATACGAGAAAAGTTTTCATAATCTTTGTGGTAGAGTTCTATAGAAGGTTGATTTTGTACACTCATCCCAATTGTAGAAAAGATTTTGATACCAGGAAATTCTTTTGGTAAAAATGATGCGATCCCTAGCGAAGGATACTTTCCACCATCTGCTGACCAATAAGTTTGGTGTTTACCAAGTTTTGATTCTAAAAAATCCAATCGAAGTTGTTGTGCTTTTTTCCAATGATCTTTTTCGGCAACGGCTTCCCAAAACTTACGATTGGTTCTGACTCGTTCTGCGATCACACCGTTTTCTGGATCTCCGAGAGGTGAGGCAGTTGGTGCTTCTTCTTTTGCAAATTTTGCATAACCATGAACACCTTTGATCCCGGACCAAGAAGGCAAATAGGCTTGTAGTTCTTCCTCTACAAATAAAGCTACAGCATCACCTTCCTCTGACCAAATAAAATGAATTTGCTCTTCTATAAGTGAACTTTGTGCTTTTGGATCTGTAATTTCAGATTTGGTCAACACAGGCGCAAGGCCAAGATCAAAATCTTCTTCCACACGTGAATCAGGTGCATCAATTAAGTTACGCACCCAAAGTGTTTTCATTGGCCACTCAGGATTGTTATGTGATTGTAGGTAAAGGTAAATGGTTCTTCCGTCATCTTCTAAAAATGCAGTAAAAGAACCGTAGGGATTTGCTTCTTGGTATAAAACTTTAGGGGTACTGGGATTCATTAAAATTTATGGGGGACAACTCTCTCTTGGAATTTTGCAAGTAGTTTTGCAATGGTATCATCCATTCCTACTTCAAAATAAATATCTGGATAATAACCAGAGGCATTCCTTAGACCGATTAGTTCTGGTTCATTCCATTTCCTGTATCCTTTCAATGAGTTCCAAACTTCTTCCGAAGGGGAAAGGTTTTCCTTTTTTGCGTCGATGAATGATTGAATCGTGCGAGTTGGGGTCATACTATCGTATAGATTCTTTGGTCTGGAAGGGAATCCAACTAAAATTTTAGACGACCTGGACTGTCAGTGTGGATTTTCATTGGATTTCTTTGGTCAGTGGGTGAAAAATTACAGTGACTTACTTTTTTCAGGTGGGCGATTTCGAAATCCATGCAATTATTCCAAAGGTCTGAATCGGAAAATCTCCTCCCCTATGACGGAGTTTTATTGTACATTCCTCATTTTCTCCCAACAGAAGAATCCCATCGGATCTTTGGATCCCTAATGGATGAGATTGAATGGAAACCGGATGAAGCAATACTTTATGGAAAACATATCACCACCAAACGAAGTGTCGCATGGTATGCGGAAAAAGGTTTTTCCTATCGTTATTCGGGAACAACTAAAACAGCTCTTCCTTGGTCTCCACTCTTATTAGAATTAAAATCAAAAGTAGAAGGTGTAACCAAGGAAGTTTTCAATTCTTGTTTGTTGAATTTATATCATGATGGGAGTGAAGGGATGGCTTGGCATAGTGATGATGAAACTTCTTTACGTCCTAATTCAACAATTGCTTCCGTAAGTTTTGGGGCAGAACGAATCTTTCGATACAAACATAAAAAAACTGGTGAACAAGTGGAGTTACAGTTGGAACACGGAAGTTTACTTTTAATGAAAGATGTCATCCAAAGGCATTGGTTGCATTCCCTTCCAAAAGCGATGAAGGTCAAACGACCGAGAATCAATTTAACCTTTCGTCAGTTTGGATTGATTTGAAATCCTTTTTGGGAGAGTAATTCTCGAAACTGTTCATCAGTTTTTTGGTTCCATTGGAGAAGGATTTTGTAAGGATCTCCTTTCAAATCCAAAACTTTACAAAAAGCAGGTTCTGTTTTGATTCCTTGCTTTTTTAGATTTCTAATTTCTTCTCGGAATGTTGGATCTGCCAATGTTAAAAACCGATTTTCAACTATCATATGAATCCAACCATACTGTTCAGTAGGTTCGATTGCCTGTCCAAAAATTTCATATTGAAACTTTTTTGTTTCAAAGCGACAAACTAGCGTTACGCGAAGTGAAATTGTTTTTTCTGAAAAACTATAATTTGGTAGATTGCGAAATTTGGCATAACAAATCTTTTGTAAGTGGGAAAGAATGTTAAATTTTACCAGGATATCCACATCGCTTGAATCTGTATCAATATTTAAGGGGATTGTGCCAGCAAGTGTTGGTTTGAAACCATGTAAGCATTTTAGAATTTTCCATTCTTCTAAATCTCGAAACAATTCTTGTTGTTTGGCTGTCCCAAATTGTAAGTAGTCAGTGCCGAGGAACGAATTGGATGGGAGGGAATGCATATTATGTCTCGTGGGTTCGGTCTCGGCCCCCACCCTGAATGGGTGGTGGAGGTGGGCTTGTGGGAGTTCATTCCCGGCCCAACTCCTACCATAAAACATAATACCTGTCTCTTGGAAATCGAATCTCTTAAAAAATTCTAACGAAAACTTCGCAGTTTCAACAAAACCCTCTGAGAGTTCTTTTGAATCAACTTATAACAAACCTGAACTTTCCATTTGGTTCACATGATCCACAAAAGTTTCTTTGAGCGAACGATAGGTTAAACCTAAATCAGTTTTACTATACTGGTGATTATAATTGAGTGGTTGACCAATATTATTTTTTGTATATCCCCAACTCAAACCAAAGAATGGACCAATCACGTATACAAGTGCTTTAGGTAAATTTCCAGTAGGAACAGAATAACGATTCCCAAAATTTTCTTTAATGATTTTAGCAACACCTAACATCGGCATCACTTCGGCGGATGTGATATGTCTTCCTTTCGCGTTCGGAGTAAATCCTGCTAAGATATGTGCCTTTGCCACATCCCTTACATCTACAAATCCCATCTTCGTATCGGGAACACCTGTGCGAAACACTCCCTTCAGCATATTTTTCATAAACTCAACACTGGTTCCATCAAGTCTTTTGGAAAGTGAAGGACCCATCACAAAGGAAGGATTGATCACAACTAAATCCCAACGTGTTTGTTGTTTTTGGATTTCCCAAGCTTCCTTTTCTGCTAAAGTTTTTGAATAAGCATAAGGTTGGTGATTGAGTGAACTTGTTGTGTTCCAATCTTCTTCCGTAAAGGTGTTGTTGGAAACTTTTAAAGAATCAATATTATCACTGTGAATGGATGCAACACTTGAAGTTAATACAACTCGTTTTACGGTAGATATGCGATTGCAGGCTAAAAGAACATTTCTCGTACCTTGCAGTGCTGGTTCAACCAGTTGTTTTTTTGCATCCTTAATTCCTGCAACAAAAAAAGGAGAGGCGGTATGAATCACAAGTTCAGCACCTTCAATCGCTTTATCAAAACTTCCTTCAGTTAATAAATCAGCTTCGAATAACGTAAGTTTGTCTTTGAACTGATTTTGTAATTCTAGTAGGTGTTCAATTTTTTTTGTATCTTTTAAACTACGAACCGTAGTTCGCACTGACTTACCGTCTTCTAACAGATATTTAACGATCCAAGAAGCAATGTATCCGGATCCTCCCGTTACAACAACGGGCAACTCTGAGTTGATTGTTTTCATATTATTTCTTAGACTCATCTTTCCTTATAGAAAACAGCCAATAAAACCGAAACAAAACGCCTCTTTGTATTCTTTTGTTTGGCGAGACCCTTCGGGTCCGGGCTTTTCCGGAGTCCGCGTTCGCTCCCGTCTCCGGCCTATCGTCCGGAGACCAAGTCCTGCAAATCCCTCTCGCATGTGAAAATCCAAACGTTTATAAGATTGGAAATGGTTTGCCAAAGATTTTTGATTTTGTTAATTTTTATCGTTATGCCAACCAAACCGAGTCTTTATCAGAAACTGAATCAATCCTTACCCAAATTATTTTTTTTACTCATTCTTTTTTGTTCTCATTGTGCCTTTCGTCCTTCTGGGAATCTGGGTCATTACAATTCTTATTTTCCCCACGAGAATCTTCCGAACCCGATTCCCAAAGGAAAAATCCGTGCCACCTTTCTTGGAACCACATCCATCCTGTTAGATGATGGAGAAACCCAAATCATAACGGATGCTTTTTTTTCTAGGCCTTCTTTATGGAAAACGGCATTTTCCAAAATAGAATCAGATCCATCCACAGTTCAATCTGTAATCACCAAAGCGAAAATCGACAGACTGAGAGCAATTTTTGTCTGCCATTCTCATTATGATCATGTAATGGATGCACCCCTTGTCGCCAAACAAACAAAGGCGAAGTTATTTGGTTCTTCCTCGACACTCAATGTGGGGCTTGGAGGAGACCTCTCTCCAAACCAAATGGAAAAATTCCAACCAGGAAAACCGGTCCAAATAGGAAAGTTTACGATTACCGTTTTAGAATCCAAACACACACCACCCTTTCGAATTTTTGGAAAAACAAACGCAACGGATCCGAACCACCCCAACATCGAATCGCCACTAAGCCAACCAATCAAAGCAACTGACTATATCGAAGGAGGAACCTTTGATTTTTTCATCCAACATGGTAAAAATAAAATTCTGATCAAAAGTAGTACTAATTTTGTAGAAGGGGCATTAGACAAAATCCAAGTAGATGTTTTGTTTTTGGGAATTGCGCAACTTTCATTACAACCTGTTTCCTTCCAAGATACTTTCTACAAACAAACTGTCCAAACGACAAAACCCAAACTTTTGATTCCTATCCATTGGGATAATTTTTTCAAACCACTGTCGGAACCATTGGAACCAAATCTCCAACTCGGAGATGATTTTGAATCTAATATGAAATACATTTTGAAACAAACCGAAAAAGATAAGGTAGAAGTACAATTGTTGCAAGGCTTTGAAACAATTGATTTGTTTTGAAACTAAAAACAAAAAACTAAGCCACAGGTTAAGTGGGAATCCTAAAATTTGTAAATTTTAACTTAGGTTAAAATAGAAGTATGATTTTAAACACTCTATTCAAAGAGTCCCCGTCAGTATGATTGATTGGTGGGGACCAATTCAAAAGGGAAGTGAGTGAAATTTATATGTCGAATCCAACTTGGATCTTAAACAAGTTACTATTGCAATTGATCAAGGTTAAACAAAACCTAATCAAAATTCTTTTTGTGAGCAGGATGATCAATTTACAAATGTTTGTATTTCTTGGTTTTGTTCTTTTGCAGACACCTATCTTTGGTTTACCAAAACCAAAAGTATTAATCGTAATGAGTGCAGCCGATACCATTTTGTTAGATGAAAATCATAAACATCCCACTGGTGTATTTGCCAATGAATTGATGCATCCAGTGATAGCCTTAGAGAACACTGGGATTGAATTAGTATTTGCCACTCCAGGTGCAAAGCGCGCTACTCTGGATCCAGAAAGCCTAAAAGATAAATATTGGAATTCTAAAGAAGAAAAAGCGGAAGCCATTCAGTTTTTAAATTCTAATACGTCCTTTCTAAATCCAATTTCCTTAGAGGTGGCAGTCAAAGATCAAAACAAATTCGTAGCAATCTTAATACCGGGAGGACTGAGTGTACTCGTACATCCTTTACAGTTTTGTCTCAATACATACTTTACATAAAGATGCATTAAAATCCTGATTCAGACGGTAATGAGGATTGCATTGGATTTTTAAAATGCAACAACTTTCCCGTATACAAATCGATCACACCAAGGCTAACTCCATAAAAATGAATCTTTACATGCCTGTCCGAGATTTCCTCTAAACCAACTTCTTCATCTGCTAACGCGGAAGATAGAAAGATCCGATGGCCTTCAATATGAAGATTCCCTATGTCATTGATTTCTCCAATCATGATGTTTGTTGGATAAGAAGCTTTTACAATCCGTTTTGGGAATTTCCTTTTCGACTTTTGGTAATGGTTAGCAGGAAAAGAATTTTGAATTCCTTCATGTGGTCTTAGGTAATTGAATTCTTTCTGAAAATCTCGAAATGCTTTTTGTTGTGTCTCTAAGCTAGACCTTGGAGGCAAAGCCGTTTCTTCCTTTAAGGTTTTATGCATTCTTTCATGCCTACCATTTTGTTGTGGTTTGCCTGGTTCAATCCGCTCCAACTTGATTCCCAGTTTGATCCACCATACAGAAAGTTTACTAAGCCCTGCCAGCGCATTCGAGGCAAATGGTGGACCGTTGTCAGTTCGAGTGTGTGCGT